>RFFP01000015.1 GCA_003696155.1 Acidobacteriota bacterium | reverse complement strand
GTATAATCTTGGGTTGTAAGGACTACATAGAAAGGATTAGGAAAAATCCCATGAGCAGAGCTCTAAGAATTGACAAGCTAACCCTTGCAGGTATGGAGATGACATTAAGGCTGTACATGGAAGGATGTCATGAGGACATACCCGTCCTTAGCATGCTTCTTCAGAAGCCCGAAGATTTGGAGATTAAGGCAAAAAAGCTCTCAAGGTACCTCAAGAGGCTAAAAAACCTAGAGGTCCATATAGTAAGGGAATACTCCCGTTGCGGTGGTGGTGCTCTTCCCCAGCTATCCCTTGAGACCTACTGTATAGCCATAAAACATAGGTCTATGAGCGCAAAGGAGCTGGAAAAAAAACTGAGGGAATCTGACCCCCCTGTGGTTGCAAGGATAAGGGAGGACAGGGTGCTTCTTGACCTTAGGACCATGTTCCCAGAGGACCTTAAGGACATTCAAAGGATACTGAAGGGGCTTTGATGCCACACTTTCCTCTTTTTGTTGACCTTAGAGATAAAGATGTGGTGGTAAGGTGGCAAGCAGGAAGGTTGAAAAGCTACTGCCTTTCTCTCCGAGAATAAAGGTCATATCCCCAAAGGCAACTGCTTACATAGAAGAGCTTGCAACTCTTGGAAGGCTTGAGCTTGTCAGAAGGAAGCTAAAACTCAAGGGCCTCTTAGGAGCCTTCATGGTTATAGTGGCCGTTGATGATGTGAAACTTCAAGAACGGGTATACAGGTACTGCCTAAAAAAGGGTATACATTGTAATGCGGTTGACAGCCCAGACTTTTGCACCTTTCCCTTTCCAGCCCTAATTGTCAGATACGAGCTTGTGATAGGAATATCTACCTCTGGTATAGCTCCAGCCCTTTCCGCAGGCCTAAGAGAGTATATTCAAAGATGCATTCCAGAAGACGTGGAGGAACTCCTCAGGGAGCTTGAGTCTATAAGGGAAAGGATACCAAAGGGAGAAAAGAGACAAAAAAGGCTTATGTATTTGGTCAAAGGGAAGCTTTTCAAAGATCCACACCTTTAAGGTGCTCAATCTCTCCCCTCCTGACCAATATAAGGTCAAGTCTGTAGTTTTCCGTGGGATAGCTCTGAAGGTAATATTCTATGCATTGAAGAAGCCTCCATCTTTTTCTTCGGTCAAACCTCTCCGTTGGGTCTCCAAATTTTAAACTCCTGCCACCTTTTACTTCAACAAAGACGGTTGTCTCGCCCTCTAAAGCTACTATGTCTATCTCTCCAAACCAGCAGTGGAAGTTGCGATGCAGGATTTTATAGCCTATGGAGAGTAGGTATTCTACGACCCGCTCTTCAAACTCTGCACCTTTCCTCAAGGTACTCTTCAATCTCCTGAGGGCTTACCTCCGCAGTTCCTAGCTTACTCACCACTATGCCTGCGCATATGTTGGCAAACTCACACGCCGTGTCCCAGTCCACACCTGCAAGGGCACAGGCGCTTAAAACTGCAATCACCGTATCCCCCGCACCGGACACGTCGTAGACTTGCCTTGCCCTAGCTGGGAAGACCTTAAACTCCCTGTCAAAGAGAGCCATCCCCTTAGCTCCTAGGGTTATAACAAGTGTACGAATCCTTAGCCTGTTTTTTAGAGTCCAGCCTAAGCTCTGAAGGCTATCGCCCTCCTGCATGCTCCTTGCTTCCTTTTCGTTAGGTGTCATGAGGTTCGCACCCAAATAAAGGACTGAGTTCACAGGCCTTGGGTCTACGGAGAAAAATACCTTCCTCTCCCTTATCCTGTCCATAAGTTCCCTGCATACCACACCTTTTGCGTAATCGGAAACCACTATACCATCTACATCGAGGTCAAGCCGATCTATGAGCTCCCTTAAGACCCTGCCACCTACCCTTTCCTTCCGCTCGCTGTCCATTCTAAGAAGCTGCTGAGATTGGGCTACTACCCTTGTCTTTTCCGTCGTAGGTCTTTCTTGGTCTTCCACCGTGAGGTCGTAGATACCCTTCTCCTTTAAGAGTCCCCTAACTATGTGCCTTCCGTAGTCCTGTCCCACCACACCGCATAGATAGGTTTTTACACCAAGGCTTGAGAGGTTGCTTGCCACGTTCCCAGCTCCACCAAGTCTAAACTCCTCCCTCTCAACTTCTAAAACTGGCACAGGTGCCTCTGGTGATATCCTCTCCACCTTCCCAAATATGTATCTGTCTAGCATAAGGTCTCCGACTACAAGTACCCTTAGGTCTTTAAACCTCTCAAGAATAGCTGAAAGTCCCTCTCTGTCAAGATGCATTGGATACCTCCACCTCTTGCCCCTCTTCTATAAAGGCAGAGTGAAGCTCTCTAACCGCCAGCTCCCCGTACTTATCCTCTATTAGACAGGATATTTTAATCTCAGAGGTGGATATGGCCATTATGTTTATCCCGTTTTTGTAAAGCACCTCAAACATCTTGGCAGCGGTCCCATAGGAGCTTTTCATCCCTATACCCACTATAGAGACTTTGGCTATCTTGTCGTCCCTTACCACTTCCTGAGCGTTTATCTCCTTTGCCACTTTCCTGACTATCTCCTCTGCCTTGGGTGCGTCCGTCTTATTCACCGTAAAAGACATATCCGTATAGCCCTGATGGGATACGTTTTGCACTATCATATCCACCACTATATGAGCATCCCCAAGAGCCTTAAATATCTGATAGGCTATACCCGGCCTGTCTGGCACCCTAACCACTGTAATCCTTGATTCATTTCTGTCTAGGGTTATAGCCCTAACTGCCATCTTCTCCATGACTTCCTCCTCTGGAACGATCCATGTGCCTTCATTATCGTTAAAGGAGCTTCTTACATGTATTCTTACGTTGTATTTCATGGCAAACTCTATGCTCCTTGCCTGCATTACCTTGGCACCCAAAGATGCCATCTCCAGCATCTCCTCGTAAGATATGAGAGGTATCTTCTTGGCTGTAGGCACTATCCTTGGGTCTGCGGTAAAAACACCCTCCACATCCGTATATATCTCACAATCCGCACCGAGGGCATAGGCAAGGGCAACTGCAGACAGATCAGACCCACCCCTTCCTAAGGTGGTTATCTCCCAGTCTTCTGTTACACCCTGAAAGCCGGCAACTATGGGTATATAACCTTCTTCTATAAGGTTTTTGAGCCTCTGCACGCCTATCTTTTTCACCTTAGCCTTTGTATGCACTTTATCGGTTACCACCGGCACCTGCCAGCCGCAGAGGCTCACCGCTGGATAACCAAGCTTCTGCAGTGTTATGGCGAAGAGAGCTATAGCCTGTTGCTCTCCCGTAGATACAAGCATATCTAGCTCCCTTTCGGGGGGCATCGGGTCTATCTCTTTGGCTAGCTTTATAAGCCTGTCCGTTTCGCCAGCCATAGCAGAGGATACTACCACCGGTTTGTAGCCTTCCTTTAACTTTTGAATTACCCTCTTTGCCGCGTTGCTTATCCTCTCCAGGTTTCCTACAGAGGTGCCGCCAAACTTAAGTACCAGTAATCTCATAAGGGAAAATATTTTAACACTGCCCCTTGACAAAAAAATTTTTTTCTATATAATAATAACCATAGATAGGTTAGGGAAAGTTAGAAACTCCCTCCCCCTCCCTCCCCTAATTGTTTTGCCCCACCGCCCGGTGGGGCCTTTCTAAAAATGAGCTTTCCAGAGTTGAAACCTGCAACCCTACTTGATAGGTTGAACCGCTTTGTAGCTAAGGTCTTGTATGAAGGGAAAGAGCTCACCGCTTACATAAGGAACACGGGAAGGCTCAGTGAGCTCCTTTTTAGGGGAAATAGGGTATACGTAAAGGAGAGGACTCTCGGAAAACATCCCCTTGAGATAGTTCTCGCAAGCTACGATAACCACCTTGTATGTATAGATTCTCATATTGCTCCCAAGCTCTATGCGGAATTAATTGGTAGTCCAGTGGTCTTTGAGCCAACATTTGGAGATAGAAGGTTTGACCTTCTTATAGATGGTAGGCCTGTGGAGGTCAAATCGGTTAACCTTGTGAAGGAGGATGTTGCCCTCTTCCCCGATGCACCCACCAAGAGGGGAAAGGAACACATTCTTAAACTCATTGAACTTTCAAAAGAAGGCTACAGGCCACTGTTGGTTTTTGTAGTGCAGAGGGAGGATTGCAAGCTTTTCTCTCCTAATTGGGAAGTGGACGGGGACTTTTCACAAGCCTTAGAGCTTTACATCAACATGGGGCTTGAGGCAAGAGCTTATAGATGCAGAGTCAACCTGAAAGAGATAAGGATAGAGGTGGAGATACCCCTAGTGGTTAGGGGTCAAAGTCTGTACTCTCATCGTTGAAGTCGTTGGTACCCTCAGGGTCAAATACGCCTCTGAGGCTGAGTGCTAGCCTCTTTATGTTTTCAAGGTAAAGCACTGTATCCTCATAGGTTTTGAGCAAGGCTTTGTATCTTTTCAGTTCCTCGTAGTTAAGCTTTTTAGTTTTTAGTATCTTCTTTATGGCCGTCTTTGACATGAAAGCGCGCGAGTACTTTTCCTGCCACTCTCTCCAGAAATCTGCCGTATTAACCGGAGCCTTCACCACGAAATACTCAAGGTTAGAGAGTTCTTCCATAAGGGTTATATCAAGGGTGTTTTTCATGAGATACCTCCTATGTTCATATTATATCCCAGCAACTCCTTTAGCTTTTCTACGGGGTCTTTGCTTTTCATAAGGCTAGTTCCTACCAAAAAGGCATCTACACCGATCCCTTCAAGCTCTACAATCTGTCTTCTGTTTTCAATACCGCTCTCTGCAACAACAAATCTCGTACCCATTTCCTTTATCCGAGGTGTAAGCTCTTTTGAAAGGCTTATATCCACCTTCAGTGTATCAAGATCCCTGTTGTTTATACCTATAACTCTAGCCCCTGCCTTGATCGCCCTTTCTGCTTCCTTGAGGTTGAAGACCTCCACAAGGTGATAAAGACCGAGTTCCTCTGAAAACTCAAGGAGGTCCTTTAGCAGGCTGTTCTCCAGTATTCTAACTATCAGGAGGACTATGTCCGCTCCGTAAGCCTTAGCTTCGAGGACCTGTATAGGATGGATTATAAAATCCTTTCTGAGAACTGGAAGACCAACTTTTGCTTTGACCTCCCTCAAGTCTTCCAAAGAACCCCCGAAGAACTGCCTATCGGTAAGCACGGAGATGGCACAGGCTCCACCCATTTCGTAAAGGCTTGCTTGCTCACCTGCAGAAACACTTTTCATAAATCCTTCAGAAGGGGAAGCCCTCTTTACTTCCGCTATTATCCGCGTCCTGCAGCTTGTTAGAGCCTTTTCAAAGGACACACACTCACCCCTTGCCCACTCCCAAAGCTCCCTTTCGTAGTCCTTGGAAAGGTTTAACTCCCTTCTTTTCTGCTCTACTATTCTTTCCAGCAGAGCTATGGGTAAACCCTCCTATAGCTTTTTTCTTCCTTTCTGTATATGGCTTCTACACCAAAACCCTCCCTTCTTAGCTCCTCGTATATCTCCCTTGCCCTATCATACCCCTTTACAGCGAGCACCACACCACACCTTGGGTCTATCTCATCAGGTATGGGGATGAGCTTTGCCCTTCCCTTAAGGAACTTTTCTGCTTTTGTTCCCTCTGATATGGCACTGAAGGTTATAAAGTGGTCTGGCTTTTTGACAAGGGGGTTTAATTGCATGAGGATGTGTCTTACGTGAAGCTTTACTCCCAAGGAGTGAAACCTTATCCAGTACCATAGACTTGGCTCTACGGCACCAGAGGATTTTCTTATAACCGCTACTGTTTTGTCTCCCTCTTTTTTCAAATTAAGGAGCTCGTTACCAGACTGAGAACACCAATTGTATATATCCCTTTCAAAGCCTGGGTCTGTGGATATAACCGTCAAGGTCTGCCCCTCTCTTAACCTCCTTATCTTCTCGGAGGTTATTACTATGGGGAGGGGGCACATAAGACCGGTGAGGTCCAGAACCTCCTGCTCTTTATCTTTTACCGCTTCCATAGCCTTCACCTCATAGGGCTATCTTAACCGAGCCCTTACTGGGCTCTTCAAAACCCTCTACATATAAATTTATGAACCGCGCAGACCTTTCAAGGGATTTTATTAACTTTTGGTCGTATAACTCAAGGGGGTTGTTAAGATAGAAGATTACGCACGCACGCCCCTTATCAAGGCTAATTGGAACGTGTACGGATAGGGAAGACCTATCTAGTAGGGTGTCCTTTTGCAAGTCTGTCTTCTGCACTATATTTATAGCCTTCAAATTGAACCTACCTTTAACCGCTTTCAAATACTCTTCGAGGTTTCTGCTATTTAACAGGTCCTCAATGAGCCCACGCATGTCCATATTCTCTTCTAGTTCCTTTTCAATTCTTGCCTGTTCCTTCGCAAGCTCCCTATAGGAATTCCTCAAATTCCTTATGTAATATCTTTCCTTTCTCATACCTTCCACAAGCTCTGGGTATATGGGGGAAAGGTAAAGGGCAAAAAGCAGGGGAGCTAAAAGTATACCGCCAGTTCCATAGTAGTAGAACACAGTCCCTAGAGCTACCCACAGGGCCAAAAGAGCCTTAGTTGGGCTTCTGTTGGCGTATAAGGATATGGGTGCCGCCATGGCGAAGACCGCTTCCTTTTGACCGGAGACGAAGGTAAGAAGTGCTAATAGGGCTAAATCCCCATAGTTTTTAAAGAGCTTTAGCCTTCCTGGGTACAGGTAAAGATACATAGAAAGGGATAGGTATATGGAGGATAGGACTATTATGGTTGCCTTCTGGTTTATAGGTTTGTTTATAGACAGGGAGAGAAAGAAGAGAAAAAGAAGGACCCTTACTGTAAGGAAGATAAGGTTCTTATCCCTAAGCACGTTAATATTCTATTCCACCTCAACCTTCTTTACCCCTCTCTTCTCACCTTCCCTTTTCCCAACTTTCTTTTCCAGCCTTTCCACTTTGTAGTCTACCAGCGTCTTTATTATTCTCAGGAAAGAGAGTTCTATGTTGTATATGTTTTTCATAACCTCATTCCTAACTTCCCTAGGTGGTAGTATGAGCTCAAAGAGCTTAAAAAACTCTCTTCTTAACTCCTCAACTTCCTGCTGTAGGCTTTCCTCTTTAAGCTCCTCCTTCTTCATGGTACTAAATATACTTATCTCCCTATTAACTTCAAGAATTCTTTTACTGCCCTCTCCATTCCCCAGATGAGGGCATTTGAAACTATAGAATGTCCCACGTTGAGCTCTTCCACCACATCTTTGAGGTGTTCTACGAGCATGGAAACGTTCCAATAGGTAAGCCCGTGGCCTGCATAAACCCTAAGACCTAAAAGCTTTGCCACGCTTCCGGCCCTTGCAAGCCTCTGAAGTTCCCTCATTGCACCTTCCATATCATGTTCGTTGTAAAGGTTTGCATACCTTCCCGTATGGAGCTCAACAGCATTGGCTCCCACCTCCTTGCTTACCTCTATCTGCTCTTCCTCTGGCTCTACAAAAAGGGACACCTCGATGTCAGCCTCCCTTATGGGTCTTATGAACTCCTTAAGGTAGCTACTGAGCTTTACCACATCCAAACCACCCTCTGTAGTTATCTCCTCTCTCCTCTCGGGCACTAAGGTAACACGGTGAGGAACAAGCTTTAAAGCTATATCTCTCATCTCCTCCGTTGGTGCCATCTCTAAGTTGATGGGTATGTGGACCGAGCTCTTTATGAGCTCTAAATCTCTATCCTGTATATGCCTTCTGTCTTCCCTCAGGTGGAGGGTTATCTGGTCTGCCCCAGCCTGCTGTGCTATTAAGGCTGCAAATAGGGGGCTGGGTTCAAAGGTCTTTCTAGCCTCTCTAATGGTTGCCACATGGTCTATATTAACGCCTAGCCTCATCCCACTTATTTTAAAATATTACATCTATGGTCCTATTCTGGAGAAAAACTCAGGAAGAAAAGCTAGCAGAACAGGGGGATAAGAACGCCATTCTCTCTCTGATAGAGAAGGGTAAAAGAGAGAAAGCCATACACATACTTGAGAACTTTAAGGAGAACCCCGAGCTAAGGCCTATCCTCTATAGGCTTTACATGGAAGAAGGTAAATATTACTACGCCTATCAGCTTATAGAGCATTATGATCCCAATTTGGCTACCACTAAGGAAAAGGCACTCATATACGAAAGGGTCGGTGAGCTGGAAAAGTCCGCTGCCGAATACGCAAAGCTTGGAGACTGGGAAAGCCTCCTAAAGGCAGGGCTTCTTCTTAAACAGGTGAGCAGGTATGAACAGGCTCTAGAAGTTCTTAACAGAGCGCTGAAGGTCGTGCCAGCCATTAAAAGACAAGAGTTAGAGGAGCATATAAACAGGATAAGGGAAGAGCTGGGCTTTGTTCAGAAGGAGAGTCTGATAGAGAGGTTAAGAAGGGGATTGAAAAAAACAAAGGAGGCTGTGGAGTTTGGGCTTCTATTTGCTGGCAGAAAAGTAGACGAAACTCTCTTTGAAGAGTTGGAAGAGAAGCTTATAAGGGCAGACGTGGGGAGCAAAACCTCTCTGGTTATAGCTGACAGTCTGAGAAAGGAGGCGATAAGAAGAAACATCAAGACCTCTGATGAGCTCCTTAAGCTCCTAAGACAGGAGCTACTATCCTATCTTAACGGTTGCAGTGGAAAGCTTGCAGATCCCCACGAGGGAATAAGTGTATATCTCTTCTTGGGTGTAAATGGCTCCGGTAAGACAACTACCATAGGCAAGATGGCACACAGGTTTGTGAGGGACGGTCATAGGGTGCTTCTCTGCGCCGCAGATACCTTCAGGTCGGCGGCCATAGAACAGCTGGAAGTCTGGGCTCAAAGAAGTGGTGCAGGTTTGCATAAGAAGCATGAGGGTGCAGACCCAGCCTCCGTGGTCTATGAAACCCTGCAGAGGGCAAAAGATGAAGGCTATCAGGTAGTTATGATAGACACAGCTGGCAGACTTCACACCAAGGAACCGCTGGTAAAAGAGTTGAGAAAAGTGAGGGACGTTATAAAGAGGTTTTTACCAGAGGAGCCTACCGAGACCCTTCTGGTGCTAGATGCCACCATAGGACAGAACTCCATAGCGCAGGCAAGGGTGTTTAAAGAGGCTGTAGACATAACGGGTATAGTGCTTACCAAGCTGGATGGCTCCGCCAAAGGTGGTGCGGTCATACCCATATGCAAGGAGCTCAGGGTTCCTATAAAACTCATAGGCGTAGGGGAGGGGATAGAGGACTTACAACCTTTTGACGCTCAGGTTTTTGTGGAAGAGTTAACATCTTAGGAGGTTTCTATGCTGCCAGAGGAGTTCTTAAAGGTGCCAGAGGTACCAGAAGGAAGAGTTGAAATGCCCCTCATGCCCCTTAGGGACCTGGTGATCTTTCCTACCATGGTCATACCCATCTTCGTTGGAAGGAGTTTTTCCATTAGGTCTGTTGAGGAGGCGTTAAAAAGAGATAGGTTGATATTTTTGGTACTCCAAAGGGATAGGGATAAAGAAGAACCCACACAGGAAGACCTTTACGGTGTTGGCACCGTTGCCCACATTATAAGGTCCGCATCGATAGAAGAGAACAGGCTTAAGGTCTTGGTTCAAGGCATCAAGAGGGCAAGGCTTATAGAATACAAGAAAAGTGGCGATTATTACTCTGCAGTAGTGGAGATTATACAGGAGGAAGAGATTGCCCCAGAGAAACTTTCCAGTGAGGCAAAGGCTTACATAAGGTCCGTCAAGGAGCAGCTGGACACAGCCGTCTCCCTCGGAAAGCAGGTCCTTCCAGACCTCCTTATGCTCATAAGAGATTTGGAAGAGCCCGGAAGGCTTGCAGACCTAACAGCATCCATATTGGAGATAAAGTCTCAAGAGGCACAGAAGGCTCTTGAAACGGTGGACCATCTTGAAAGGTTAAAGCTGGTACATCAGTATCTTCAGAGCGAGGTGGGGCTTTTAGAGGTTCAGAGCAAGATAAGAGGTGTGGCAAGGGAGAAGATAGAAAAAGAGCAGAGGGAGTACTTCTTACGTCAACAGCTAAAAGCCATTCTTGAAGAGCTGGGAGAAAGTGATGAAAGGAAGGCGGAGATAGAGGAGTACAGGAAAAAGCTCCTGAAGCTCAAACTGTCTAAAGAGGTGAGGGAAGAGATAGAAAAGCAGATAAAGAGACTTGAAAAATTACATCCCGAGTCTGCAGAGGCTGGTGTGCTGAGGACTTGGATAGAATGGGTCTTAGAACTGCCCTGGAATAAGGCTACAAAGGACAGGTATGACCTGGAAAAGGCTAGAGAGATACTGGACAGAGACCACTACAACCTAGAAAAGGTGAAGGACAGGATAGTGGAGTATCTGGCGGTAAAAAAGCTTACAAGGGGCAAAAGCCATGCAGTCCAGATACTCTGCTTTGTTGGACCACCAGGTGTAGGTAAGACCTCCTTAGGAAGGTCCATAGCAGAATCCCTGGGACGTAAGTTTGTTCGTATATCCTTAGGTGGCATAAGGGACGAAGCGGAGATAAGGGGGCACAGAAGGACCTATGTGGGTGCTATGCCCGGCAGAATCGTGCAAGCGGTAAAGCAGGCAGGAACAAAAAACCCCCTTATAGTGCTCGATGAGGTGGATAAAATATCCGTATCCTTCCAAGGTGACCCTTCCGCGGCTCTCCTTGAGGTTCTTGACCCTGAGCAGAATAAGAACTTTGTAGACCTATACATAGGTCTTCCTTTTGACCTATCTGATGTATTCTTCATATGCACGGCCAACAGGGTTGATACCATACCCAGACCCCTCCTAGACAGAATGGAAGTAATCTACCTCTCGGGTTATTCGGAGGAGGAAAAAGTCTTCATAGCCAAGAGCCATCTGCTTCCAAAACTACTGCCAGAACACGGCTTTAAGGATGGTCAGGTCCTCTTCACAGATGAAGCCATACTCGAGGTCATAAGAGGTTACGCGAGGGAGTCGGGTGTTAGAAATCTTTACAGACAACTCAGCAGTATCCTCAGAAAGCTCGCCCTTAGGAGATTAAAAGGTGAAGAACTCCCCTTTAGGGTCCATGCTTCAGATATCAAAAGCTTCCTTGGGGTCTCCAAGAGGCATGGAATCTCTGAGGAAAGGCCCATGGTTGGTATAGCTGTGGGGCTTGCTTGGACCGAGATAGGGGGTGAGGTAATGATAATAGAGGCTACCAAGTTCAAGGGGAAAGGCTCTCTTATACTTACCGGTTCTCTTGGAGATGTGATGAAAGAATCTGCCCAAGCTGCCCTCTCTTACATAAAGTCCAAAGCAGAGGATTACGGCATAGACCCTGATGTGTTCTCGAGCGTAGATGTGCACATACACGTCCCTGAGGGGGCAGTTCCTAAGGACGGTCCCTCCGCCGGTATAACCATAGCCACAGCTCTGTTTTCTCTTTTTACGGGAAGAGACACGAGAACCAACGTAGCAATGACTGGAGAGATAACCCTTAGAGGTAGAGTGCTTCCCGTAGGCGGTCTAAAGGAGAAGATACTTGCTGCCAAAAGGGCCGGTATATACGAGGTTATACTCCCATCCAAGAACAAAGAAGAAGTGCTCGAAGACCTACCGAGCTATGTAAGGGAAAAGATGAACCTGCACTTTGTAGAAAACCTTGATGAGGTTTTTAAGATAGTTTTTGAGGAGATTGGGTTATAATAATAACAACAAACCTAGTTAAGGAGGTGCAGTTTGGCTATAGTAGAGGTATACGATAACGAACCCTTTGAAAAGGCCTTTAAAAGGTTTAAGAGAATAGTAGAAAGGGAAGGTATACTTACCGAGGTAAAGAGGAGGCAATTTTATGAAAAGCCCAGTGAAAAGAAGAAAAGAAAGGAGAGGGCGGCAAGGAAGAGAATTATAAAGGCTCTGAAGAGGAGGAGTGTCCTTTAGTTTCTCCCATCTTGTAAGCTCTAAGAAGTTCTTGCTGTTCTTCGATTATAAACTTCCTTATAAATCCTTCATTCGCCTTGCTAAGATTATCAAACTTTACACCCATGCATCTTTTGTCATATCCTTCTCTCAGATTTCTTACAGTAGCAAAGACCCTTATGGGATAACCCTTTAGCTCAAAACAGAGAAATACCTTATAACCTTCCATTACGAAGACTGAAGCGCGTGTACAAACATTTAAACCGGACGTGCTAATATCCTCCACCGTGCAGTCCAGTAGCTCTTCCTCCCTTGGTTCCTCTAGGTAAGTTACCCTACTGTCCGTATACACGTATAACTTTGCAGGTATATGAACCTTCCATCTGAGGCTTTCCCTTAGCTGTATTTTTGAGAGCTTTTCTAAGTGGGGAACCACCACAACCAGCTTGGAACCCTCTCTGTATACTTCCTGAACCTCGCTCTGGAAGTAATACCTTCCATCTCCTTCCCTAAGAAAGGAAAACTTGATCTGTTCCCCTTGGCCTATTCCTTCAATGGGTTTATCTAGAAGCGCTATGTGTAGTTCTCTTTCGTTCTTATCCCAAACTGCAGCGCTATAAGCATTTCCCTTATAAGTTACAAAACCTGTCTGATATATGTCTATTTCCCTTGTTGTGCTCAAGGGAAGGAACCAGGGCAGTGTATTAAATCTGAGCTTACTTCTGATGGTGCTTATCATATCTATCTTTGAGGAATTCTCCCTTACAATCTCAGAGACACAACGTTCAAATATTCCCTTACTCTGAAAGACCTTTACAGGTTCCTTTTTATCCGATGCATATTTCCAGAGAACCTCTATCTCATCAGTGTTAAGTCCAAGGTTCTTACCCATCTTAAAGAACTCTCTCTTAGTCTCGAGGGTGAGCTTGTACCTTGACCAAAGATATGGGAAAAGTATTAAAAACCCTATGGCTAACGCGAACCCCAGTATAACGTAAAACACATCATAGAGGCTTGGAGCCTCAAACATATACCTGGTGGCCTCTCTAAAGGTTTCAAACCCTCCCTGACTCTTCATAATCTATTTAAAAGTTAGCCTCTATATACTTTTCTGCCTCTATAGCTGCAATGCAACCCTCTCCAACAGCCACAGCTACCTGACCTGTGGCACCACTTCTACAATCTCCTGCGGCAAAAACGCCATCCATGGATGTTCTCATCCTCTCATCTGTTACTATATAACCCTTATCGTCAAGCTTTACACTTCCTTTAAGAAAACCCGTGTTCGGTTCCAGGCCTATAAATATGAAGACACCTTCAACTGCAAGCTCGGAGAGCTCGCCCGTTTTTGTGTCTCTCAGTTTCAAACCCTCTACAAAATCGCCACCACGTATCTCCTCTACCACCTTATTCGGTATAAAGGTTATCTTTGGATGCGCTAAGACCTTTTCTTGGAGATGCTTTTGGGCTCTTAGTTGTTCCCTCCTATGTATAAGGTATACATTGCTGGCAAACCTGGTCAAAAATAGACTTTCCTGAGTTGCAGAGTCACCACCGCCCACAACTGCGATGGGTACACCATCAAAGAGAGCCCCGTCACAGGTCGCACAGTAGGAGACACCTCTGTTTATGAACTCCTCTTCACCTGGAACTCCGAGTCTCCTGGGTGTTGAGCCTGGGGTAAGTATTAGGGTTTTGCTTCTTAACAGCTCACCAGTTCTGAGATGTACAAATATCTCCGTGCCAACCCTCTCTACCTTGGAAACCTCTCTTCTAAGGATCTTCAAACCAAACCTTTCCGCCTGCTGTTTGAACCTCTGGGTAAGCTCCTTACCGCTTATGCCTTCAGGAAAACCTGGATAGTTTTCCACAAGGTCTGTTATGGCTATTTGCCCACCCAAGGTACCCTTTTCAAATAGAAGGGTGTTTAACTTGGCTCTTGCACAGTACAAACCGGCCGTAAGACCGGCTGGCCCACCACCCACTATTATGCAGTCGTAGAGTATGTCCTCGGAAAGCTCCACCATTAGAGGTGGCTGTTAATCATCTGTTTCAACGCTTCCTTAGGCTGCACGCCTATACGAGTATCCACCACATCCCCGTTTTTAAACAGCATTATGGTAGGTATGGCCCTTATCCCGTAACGCATAGCTATGTTGGGATTCTCGTCAGTATTGAGCTTTCCAAATTTAACCCTATCACCGAGCTCCATTGCGAGCTCTTCAATTATGGGTGCTATTATTCTGCATGGACCACACCAGGGAGCCCAGAAGTCAACAACCACAGGCTTATCCGAATTTAGGACCTCCGTTTGCCAGTTGCTTTCCGTAAAGACCATCACACCTCCAGCCATCTGTTTACCTCCTTTCTGAGTGCCTCATATATCTTTACAGCTCGCTCGTCCTTTATATAGTAGCACACTATGGAGCCGTCCCTCTTACATCCCACTATTCCCCTATTTCTAAGAATGCCAAGGTGTTGGGAAACGTTGGGCTGAGAAGTATGTAGAAGATCGCTCAGGTTTTTTACACACTGTCTTCCTTCGATGAGCGCCAATACGATCTTAAGTCTTATAGGATGGGCCAAGGCCTTTAAAAACTCCGCCCACTCTTCCAACCTTTCGTCATCAACCATTTCCATTTTTCGCCTCTTATATATTTATATTCTACCATAAGGAAAAATGCAAAAGGTAATATTGTTTAAGAAAAGGTCAAAACACCTTTACTACGCCTTTATCCTTTCCCTGAACATCCTTTTTGTCGCTTGTCTGGTCCTCTATCCTTATTTTAGACTTCCTCTATCCAGCAGCCTTGTATCTTACTCCCTTCTTATAATATTTGTTGTTGGGCTACTGTCCCTTTCCCTTGCACTTTTTCTAAGAAGGAGGCTATTTCCCATAAGTACCCTTCGGGATGACTACTGGAGCTACACGGCAACCAGAAGATACTTTTGGCTTTATGCTCTTTCCCTAACACCCTTTGGCCTCTCTTTTCTAATATACATCCTCTTTGCCCCCCTATCTGTGCTTATTTTGGGCTACCTATTGGGCCTTTGTGGTTTAATATTAGTAAGACCTAAAGAGGAGGACCTGTCATGAACAGAGAGGAGATAATAAAGAGGCTTCTCGAAGAGAGTAAGGAGTTCAGGTACCATTACGAGAGACATAAAGAACTGGACGACCAGATAGACAAGCTTGAAAGGCACCATCCCATGACCCATGAGCTTGAGATGGAGATAGAGAGGCTAAAGAGGGAAAGGCTCTATCACAAGGATATGATAGAGGTGTTGATACAGGGCTATATGAAAGCTCATGCATGAAGTACTACACCGAATACCTTACCTTTAATACAAAGGAGAGAAGGGAGCTAATCAAGATAACGGACGAGGTAAACAAAGTTGTGAAGTCTTCAGGTGTAAGGGAAGGCCTATGCCTCGTATCCTCTATGCACCTCACCGCTTCCGTGATTGTTCAGGATGATGAGGAGGGGCTTCATAGAGATATATGGGAATGGCTTGAGAGGCTGGCACCTTACAGGGAAAATTATCTACACCATAGAACGGGTGAGGATAACGGAGATGCCCATCTTAAGAACCTTCTGACCCACCTTCAGGTGGTCTTGCCCGTCACGGAGGGCAGGCTTGACCTCGGACCATGGCAGGAGATATTCTACGCGGAGTTTGACGGGAAGAGGAAAAAGCGGGTTGTGGTTAAGGTGATAGGCCTATAACAGACTCCCTCTCCTTACATTTTTCACATTCTCCACAGGGGATTATTTTACTTTTAGACCTTATAGGCTTTACACAGGACAAGGTCATATGAAGAGGCACACCCTTTCCGTAAACCCTTACTACCTCCTCTTTCTCAAGGCCCATGAAGGGAATGAGTATCCTTACATCCCTTCCCGTCCCGAGAGAAAGGAGCCCTTCGAGCCTTTTCATGTAATCTGCATTGTTATCTGGAAAGGGGTATATGCCAAGACTACCTACGGCGACCTGGTATATACCCCTCTGGACGCAGAGGCTGAGAGCGGAAAGTATTAGACTCAGGTTTCTAAGGGGTATAAAAAGGTCTTTAGAGTGGTTTACCATGTAAACCCTTTCTGCTGCTATGACCCTTACCACCTTAAGAGGCATAAGCCCTTTCTTCTTTCTCCTTATGTATTTCCACAGGTTTAAGGCGTTCTCTAGCTCCAGGCTTTCCCATGGATAACCTGCTTTGACGTATATGGGGTATACCAGATAACCTTTCCTTAGTAGATAGTAAAGCAGACATGTGCTCTCCACGCCACCGCTGAAGAGAACACTAACCTTAACTACACTCACCGGATATATGCCTCCCGCTGTCGAGGTTTATAAGCTCTCCGGTTATACTTTCCACGTCTAGCAAGAGCTTTGTGACTTTTATAACGTCTTCTAAAGATACGGGTCTTTTGAGTGGGGTTTTGTTTATGTACTCTTGCCACTTTTCTGAGGAAAAACCTTCAGGCTTAACCGTTGGACCCAGAGCTATACCGTTCACAATCACATGGGGTGCAAACTCCTTGGCTAACACCTTGACCGCAGTGTGAAGTGCCCCCTTGGCAATAAAATATGCGGCGTAGTTCCTATAAGGTGTGGTGTTAGTTGCCCAATCTCCAAAGGCAACCATTCTGCCTTTTACTATCCCTTCGTTTTTCAGCATAACAGGGTAAAGCTCCTTAGCTATAAGAATAAAAGCCTGTGCTATGGGTTTGAAGTGGTAGTCTATAAGCTCTTCCTTAAGTTCATGTATGGGTGTGGGCTCGTAAGGGCTAGCAAGATGGACAAAGGCATCCACGCCTTCCATGTTTTTGAGGAGCTCTTCCACAGCTCTTGTGCACTCCTCAGCCCTTGAAAGGTTTGCCCTAAAGCCCCAGACCTTTCCCGGGTAGGCTTTAGAGAGTTCTCTGTGTATCCGCTCTGAGCCAAGATAGACAAGTCCAACCAGCCAACCCTCTTTTAGAAGCTCAAGGGCTATGTTGTATCCAATCCTTCTTATGCCAGTTATTATTGCTTTTTTCATACACGCTATAATTATAGGCCATGGCTTCCCTATTTATAACGGGGACGGATACGGGCGTGGGCAAGACCTTTATAAGCTATAACCTTGTGTATGCACTTATGGAGAAAGGTGTGAAGGTAGGTTATTTAAAGCCTGTGGAGACGGGGGTTGAAAGTGTTCCAGCGGATGGTTCTCTTCTTTCTTCGCTGACGGGACAATCTATAGATGAGGTGGTTCCCGTGCGCTACAGGCTTCCCTTAGCCCCTTACGCGGGCATTTTGGAAGAAGGTAAGGACTTTTCCTTGGAAAGATTGAGAGAGCACTATTATAGGTTAATAAATAAATACGAATTTCTTGTGGTGGAAGGTGCAGGTGGCGTTGCAGTACCGATAAAGCGGTCGTATAACTACGCAGACCTGGCTAAGGATTGGGGACTTAGGGTCCTGATAGTTGCGAGGGCGGGGCTTGGTACCATCAATCATACCTTTCTCACCTGGCACTATCTTACATCTAGGGGCATAGAGGTTGTAGGGATTGTTATGAGTGGCTTTGAAGGTAAGGACCCATCGGAGAGGACAAATCATACAATAGTAAGGGAACTAACGGGGTTAGAGGTTTTGTGCATTCCAAAGGTTGATGGTATGCTAATTCCCAAAGAGCTCCGCTCTTCACTTGCTGAGCTTGTCTTGCTCTAACCTGTAATAGAAGGCTATCCTTTCCACTAGCTCCCTAAAATGTGGTGCTGCTACCGTTCCTCCATAGGGATTTGGTCCTCTTGGTCTGTCCACCATTATCCCCGCTATAAATCTTGGGTCTGTAGCTGGGAAGTAGCCCACAAAGTAGGTTACAAGCTCCTCTCTTGAATACCTCCCCGCTCTGAAGTCAAATTTCTGGGAGGTTCCCGTTTTACCCGCTATGGTAAAGTAATCGGATCTGGCCTGCCTTGCTGTCCCTTCCTCTACAACCTTTACAAGATTTTCATGGAGCCATCCATATACCTTAGGGGGGAAGACCTTTTCCCTTAGCACCTTTACCTCTTCTTCTAAAAGTATTCTAGGTTTCACTATCCTGTTGGTTGCTAAAGCGTTAAAGCTGGTGCATAGATTCAGGAGGTTTACCCCGAGCCCCTGACCTATACTAGCGTAGAGTATGTTGGCTGGATAGCTAAAGTTGGGAAGCTTGGGTTTTATTTCCCCAGGGAGCAAATGAAACTCATCTTTCAGGTAGAGCTTTTGCATCATCTCTTCCACATCCTTCCTTGATAGGAACCTGGCTACCTTTATGGTGCCAACGTTAGAGGACTTTATAAGGACCTGTTCAATGCTGAGGCTTTTGTATGGATGAACGTCTTTGACGGTTTTTCCAAAGACTTCCGTAAGCCCTCCCTCCGTATCTATAATCATGCCCGGTTTTATGTAGCCCCTTGCCAAAGCTTCTCCGATGAAAAAGGGCTTCATAACCGAGCCTGGCTCAAAAAGGTCGGAAACCACGTAGTTTCTTCGATAATTTTGAGGGTACTTCCAGTAGTTGTTTGGGTCAAAGTTGGGATAAGTGGTGAGTCCCAAGATATCTCCTGTTTTTGCGTCTATAACTAAGATACCCACTCTATCCGGTCTCCACTGCTTTACTATCTTGTCCCTTATATCCTCAAGGATGATTTGCACGCCAAGGTCTATGGTGGTATGTAGGTCGTTCTGTTTTACATCTTCGGATATGGGGTTCTTGGCTAACCTACCCATGTATTGGGTGCTATAAAATATGGCCTTTACCTCTTTAGGCTGAAGTATAGGGTTAAAGAGATGTTCAAGACCCTCGAGCCCCTTTCCATCGGAACCTACAAAACCCAGTAGGTTGCTGGCAAGCATACCGTGGGGATATATCCTCTTAAAATCCTCATGCAGTCCCACTGCCTTTGAATTATCTGTTTCATTTATGACCGCCCTTATATAGGGAGCGTAATCCTTGTTTACGTGTCTGACCAACCATACGAATTTTCTGTTGTCCTCAAGTAGACTGAGGATATGGCTTTCTCCCACCCCTGCAACTGCAGAAATCCTTCTGGCTAACTCTTCCCTATTTTTAACCAAGTGTGGGAAGGCGTATACGGAAAGGGTCGGTATACTCATAGCTAGGTCTTTTCCATTCCTATCCTTTATAGCTCCTCTTGGGGCTGAAAGCTTTACCACAGTTGCCTTGGGAAACTTCTCCACCACCCTCTCCACATAGGATTCCCTCCCGATAAGCTGTATGTAAGTATATCTACCTAAGACTAGGAGGAAACCTAATAGAAAGAGTATAAATAGGAGGGTTATCTTCTTGTTCGTAGGCTCATGCCCTTGCATGCTCGAGAGCCATGGCTACAAACTCCTTGAATATGCCCTTAGAATCGTGGGGTCCAGGTGATGCTTCGGGATGGTATTGGACGCAGTATATGGGAAGGTACCTATGTTTAAACCCCTCCAGCGTTTCGTCCAGCAGGTTTATGTGGGTTATCTCCACGTCCCTTAATGTGTCTGGGTCTACAGCAAAGTTGTGGTTCTGTGCTGTTATCTCTATGTGTCCGTCTCTGAGGTCTTTTACGGGGTGGTTCCCACCATGGTGTCCAAACTTGAGCTTGTAGGTCCTTCCACCCAGAGCAAGACCTATTATCTGATGCCCCAAACATATGCCCATAATGGGTGCCTTTTCCATATACTTCCTTACAAGCCTTATACCTTCAACCACTCTCTGAGGGTCTCCGGGTCCGTTGGAGAGAAAGATGGCATTGGGCTTTAGATCTTCTATGTACCTCTCTGTTTCATAGGGAGGTAAGACCACAACCCTTGCACCCTCTTGGGTAAGCCTTCTTAATATGTTTCTCTTCACCCCGTAGTCCACTAGCGCTATGAGTGGCTTTTCGTTGTTTTTAAGTATGTAGCCCTTCTTTAGATCCCAATCTCCCTCGTTCCAGTAGTAGACCTCCCTCGTGGCTACCTCTTGAACAAGGTTGAGCTCTGAAATGTCTGGGAGGCTCCTTGCCTTTTCTACCAGTTTAATAGGGTCTAGCCCCTCCGTAGATATGACCCCCCTTAGAGCACCCTTTGTCCTAATACGTTTTACCAGAGCCCTGGTATCTATACCCCATATACCCACCACACCCCTTTCCAAAAGGTACTCATGGAGACTCTTTTTAGCCCTCCAGTTGCTGACTATAGGGGAGAGCTCTCTTATTACAAAGCCGTTTACCTGAACCTCTCCTGACTCCACATCCTCGTCGTTAACTCCGTAGTTTCCTATCTGGGGGTAGGTCATGACCACTATCTGACCTTTGTAGGATGGGTCAGTGACTATCTCCTGGTAGCCCGTCATGGAGGTGTTAAAGACCACCTCTCCCAAAGCCTCTCCTTCTGCACCGAAGGAGTAGCCTACAAAGTAGCTTCCATCCTCAAGGGCTAATATGGCTTTTTTCATGCTTTTTCCTACGGAGAGGGCGGGATTCGAACCCGCGGTAGGGCTATTAACCCTACAACTCCTTAGCAGGGAGCCGCCTTCGGCCTCTCGGCCACCTCTCCTTTAGCTCCTTAAAAATTATAGCCCATAAGCACTTTTTCAATGGCTTGACTGTGTTTTAATTTTTACTATAATTTATCGTTATGATTAACACAAGGAGGTGTTAAAATGGAGCACCTGATAGGTTTCTACCCCATGTGGTATGTGCCGTCCGTTGGTAGTGCCACGGTCATAGCCATCATAGCCACGATCCACGTGCTCGCATCCCACACCTCGGTTGGAGCATCCATACTCCTTGCCTATCTTGCCACCAAAGCCCACAGGGAGAACCAGCCCCAGATATACGACTACATAAAGAAGTACCTGCTGGCTCTGTTGGTCTTTTCCTACGTTTCTGGTTCTATCACAGGTCCCGGTATATGGTTCTCCGCTACGGTGGCCAACCCCAGGGGTATATCGGCACTGATACACAACTTCGTCTGGGTATGGGCTGCAGAGTGGATATGGTTTGTAGCTGAGGTGACCCTTGTTTACATACTTTACTACACCCTTGGGAGGATAGACCAGAAGAGCTGGCTTAGGCTTGCCTGGACCTTTGCCATAGGTTCATGGGCAACCATGTACATCATAGTGGGCATACTATCCTTTATGCTCTCACCGGGGCATGAAAAGTGGTTCACCACAGGCAACATCCTAGACGCCTTTTACAACAAAAACTACTTTCCCCATCTCTTTATGAGAAGCGCCTACATGTTTGCCATAGCGGGCACCATAGGGCTTGTAATAGCAAGCCTCATGAAGAAGGACATAAGCGAAAAAGTTTACAAGGACATAGTTAAGACCATGTCCTACTGGGGCATAGGCGGTGTTATCTTGGGTTCTGTCTTCTTTGGGTGGTACTTCTCCACTTTGCCAGAGCGTAGTATTGCAATGCTCACCTCCATAGTCCCAACATGGTACTATGCCCTAATCTTTGCTTTACTTCTGCTGGTGCTTGCACACTTTGTGCTAACAGCTATAAGCCCAAGGTTTGTAAAGGTACATACGGCATACCCTGTATACCTACTCATATTTTTCCTTGGTATATACCCAGAGGAAAAAATCAGAGAAACTATAAGAAAGCCCTATATAGCCGGTGAGTTTGTATGGGTAAATCAGGTCATAGCCAAGGACGTGCCTGCAAAGGGTATAAAGTCTGAAGTGCCTACCATACAGCAGGCTGGTTTTCTGGCTGTCAACCCCTTTGTTCCTGAGGGGCTAAAGAGGATAACGCCTGAGAACGAGATAATGGCCGGTAAGGCTATAGCTATTCTTCAGTGCTCCGGCTGTCATAATGTAACGGGCAACTCCGGTCTAAGACCCTTTGCCAAGAAGTTTGAGGGCATGACCGATAAAAATGCGGTCTATAACTTCCTCGCCAATTACCTCACACCTGAGAACCATCCACCCTATATGCCCTACTTTGTGGGTAAGGATGAGGAGCTTAGAGCCCTATCTGCCTACGTAGCGGACCTCGTATCCAAAGGTGGTAGGGTGTCTGCGAGGATAGAGGTACCCGCACAAAATCAAGCGAGAATAGACGGGAGGTAAGGCCATGCAGAACTATGCAGTGCAACAAAACCTCGTAAGGTGGTCACTGCTTGGTATTTTGGGTAGTATGCTCCTCTTGGGTAAGGTCGTCTTTGCTGCTCAGGACGTGGGCAGAATGCTGAAGACAATGGCTGACCCGGCAGGGGCTCCCTTCTTTCCAGTGGTCATGCAACTCCTCCAAGTCCTAACATGGGCTCTCCATATGGTTTTTGTATGGACTTCTGTAGGTGGGCTCCTCTTGTCCATATACGCCCTTACCAAAAAGGAAGACAACTATCAAAGGCTTGCCAGGGGTCTTATAGAGCTCTCCAAGGTATCTGTGTCTTTAGCCATAGTGATAGGTGTGGCTCCCTTGCTCTTCTATCAGGTTATCTACGATCCACTTTGGTACAGTTCCGCAAACCTCTCCGCAAGCTGGTACATCATGTTCATAGTCCTTTTGCTTGTAGGCTACTATCTGCTGTGGTTTGCCTACTTCAGAAGGGCTAGCACATCTCAATCCATGCTCTTTTCCATAGGTAGTGTGGTACTCTTGCTTTTTGTAGGCTTTATCATCCATGTGGTTAACTACCAGTCCCTCTTCCCCGAAAGGTGGGTTCAGTGGTACACCTCCGGTGGAACCACTATGAACCACCACGGATGGGGCATATACGCCTTCCATCCCTTTAGGTACCTGTCCCTGCTTGTCTTTCCCTCTCTGACGGTCACCGGCATATTCATGATGCTCTATGGTTGGTACTTTGGCAAAAGGGAGGACATAGGAAAGGAGTATGCCAGCTGGGTTGCGAGGCTTGGCTCTAGGGTTGCTTTCTACGGTAGTGCTCTTTGGTTTGTGAGCCATATCCTACATATTGCCACCATACCCTCCGAATGGGGTGTGAAGGGTAGTGTCTTCTCTATCCTTTCCATAGTTGTTATGGCTCTATTTGTGGGCGTTGCCTTTATGGCTCAGAAAAGCCCCGTTTCCACGTCCATACCCTTGCTCCTTGCCTGCACTGTCAACACCCTCTTTATCGCCATCTTAAGGGAGTACATAAGGGTGGCTTCTACCGCAAGGTTTGGATACTCCATATACGAGTACAAGGTGAACCTTGAGCTCCTCTCTCCCATGCTCTTCCTGGGCACCACTCTAGGTGGGCTTTTGCTTTACGCCTACGCTTGGTGGATGGCTTATCAAGCCGGAAGGACTCCAAAAGGCAAGGTGTACGAGGCTAGCGAGACAGAGCACAGGCTTGGAGATCTGTCCGTTTTCCTCGTTACCCTTTGGGCTATGGTCTTTATAGGTGTTGGTCTTATAGTGATAGTGAGAAACTACGTTTAGAAATCCCTCGTGCGCCCATCTTTTGCCTCCTGCCCCTGAGGGGGCTTTTTATTCTATTATTGAACTTGCTAAACAGGTTTCCCCCTAAGTGTTTTTTTTAGTCTAATGTAAGCCCTGTATATGGCTAGGACTATCACTGCAGTTACGAGTGACACATAAAGAATAGCCATAAATGCATTTACGTAGTTGTTGAAAACAAGCCTATTAGCTATCTCAAGGCTTGGCACTGCAGGGGGTAAGTTTCCCATTTCTATAGCCCTTCTCAAAAACTCCGCCTGGGCGAGAAATCCTATAGCTTTGTCCTCATGAAAGACCCTTAAAAGACCTGCGGTTATGGTGTTTATAGAAAGAAAGAGAGCTGGAATGCCCGTAACCCATGCGTACCTTAGCTTATCCAGGTTTATAAGATATACGGTAACTACCACAAGGGCTGTGGTAGCCAAGAGCTGGTTTGCTATGCCAAAAAGGGGCCATAGGGTTTTTATGCCGCCGTATGGGTCTACTACCCCCACGTAGAGGAAATAACCCCAACCAAGCACGGTTATACCGCTTGTGAGCATGTTCACCCAGATATTTCTGTAGTTTCTAAAACCTTGGGACAAGCCTGAAAGAAGATCTTGAAGTATATACCTTCCTACCCTTGTCCCCGTGTCTATGGTGGTAAGGATAAAGACCGCCTCAAAGAGTATGGCAAAGTGGTACCAGAAGGCCAAAAGAACTTCTCCTGTCAGTTTAGCGAATATGAGAGCCATACCTATTGCCAGGGCAGGAGCTCCTCCAGTCCTTGAAAGTATGGTCCCTTCCTCTATCCTCTTTGCCATATTTTGGAGCTCCTCTGGGGTTATATGAAAGCCCCAGCTGGATATTTTGGCAGCAGCCTCTTGAACCGTCTTGCCTATCTCCGAGGCTGGGCTGTTTATGGCAAAGTAAACACCCGGTTCCATGGATACTGCTGCAATAAGAGCCATAACAGCCACAAAGGACTCGCCAAGCATACCCCCATAGCCTACTAACCTTATGTCACCCTCCTTATCTATCATCTTGGGTGTAGTGCCAGAAGATATAAGAGAATGAAAGCCAGACACTGCACCGCAGGCTATGGTTATAAAGAGAAAGGGAAAAAGGTCCCCTTTCCACACGGGACCATACCCTGTGTAAGCAAACTGAGTGAGTGCGGGCATCTTAACCTCTGGGTTTACTACAGCTACCGCAAGGGCTATAAAAAAGACGGTCCCAAGCTTTAAAAAGGTGCTAAGGTAGTCCCTCGGGGCAAGGAGTAGCCACACAGGCAGAACGGAGGCAAAAAAGCCATATATCATAAGAGCTATAGCAAGCTGGGGTTCGGAGAGGGTGAAGACCTTGCTAAGGGTCTCGTGCTTAGCTACCAATCTACCCAGATATAGACTAACCATTAGAGCAAGAGATCCAAAGATAAAAGACTGCATCACCGCCCCAGGCCTTATATGCCACATGTAAACACCCATAAGCATGGCTATAGGTATGGTCATAAACACGGAAAAGGTTGCCCATGGACTCTGGGCAAGGGCTTTTATAACCACAAGCCCGAGGACCGCAAGAAGTATTATGAGTATGCTATAAATCACAAGGAGGGTTATAAAGCCTCCGGCCCTTCCAAGCTCTTCTCTTGCTATCTGACCTAAACTTTTGCCACCCTTACGCATAGAAACGGCGAGCACCACCATGTCCTGAACACATCCCGCCAGCACAGCACCCACCAATATCCAAAGAATCCCCGGCAGATATCCCATCTGAGCAGCAAGCACAGGTCCTACCAAAGGACCAGCACCCGATATGGATGCAAAGTGATGTCCAAATAGAACCCATCTATTTGTGGGCACGTAGTCTAGTTTGTTGTAAAACCTGTGGGCGGGTGTGGGATAGGAGTCATCAACCTCAAAGACCCTGTAAGCTATAAAGTGGCTGTAAAATCTGTAGCCTATAAAGTAAATGCATACGGTGGCTATAAGGAGCCATATGGCTCCAACGGACTCGCCCCTACTGAGGGCTAATACACCAAAAGCTACGGCACCTACTGAAGAAACCGCTATTAAAACAGTCCTCTCACGCCACGTCATTTAAGGTGCTTGTTGAAGAAGGCTACAGTCTTTTCCCATACGTCGTTAGCATACTCCTCATGGTAAACCTCAGGTCTTGCGTCGTTAAAGAAGGCATGGTCCACACCCGAATATATGACAAATTGGGCGTTTACCTTGTTTTTATTGCACTCCTCTATGGCTTTGGTAACCTCAGATAGAGGTATGAAGGCATCCATACCCGCATGTACTGCAAGCACCGGTGCCTCTATCTTTGAAAAGTCTATGGGTACTATGTTGTAAAGACCATAGTAAGGCACTAAGGCTTTAAAGTCCTCAAAGAACTTGGCTCCAAAGTACCAGGTGCAGGTGCCCCCACAACAAAAGCCCGTAGCTCCCAGCATAAACTCTCCTACCCTCGCCACATAGCCTATATCCTGTTCTTTAAAGTGCCTTATGGAAGCCTCAACCATCTTCTCAGCCTCTGAAAGCCTGTTTTGAAAAAGGTCCTGCATGAGCCTACCCGCGTTCTCTGGGTCGCTGGCAGTCTTACCTTTGTAAAGGTCAATACCAAAGGCAAAAAAGCCCTCTTTAGCATACCGGTCGCACACATCTTTTATGTGGTCCACAAGCCCCCACCACTCATGGAATACAAATACAATGGGACCTTTGCCAAACTCAGGCTCTGCAAGGTAGCCAGAGACATCCACTCCATCCTTAGTAAAGGATACCATCCTTCCCATGGCATACCTCCTTTAGCTTTTTGCTAATAATTTTAGCCCAGTTCTTGGATTTAGGTTATAAAGCCTCTTGACAAAGACATAAGAATGATTTATATCATTTGATATATGTCATTTATAAAATCATAAGGAGGTGAAAGATGGCGCATGAGGGAAGCCACGCGGTCCATCATGAGGTTAGTCCCTGGGCTTTGCCAGTAGGTCTGTCGCCCTTTTTCCTATCCCTTGCAGCCATAGCCTACTTTACATGGAAGATGGCTATGGTGGCTGTGGTTACAGGGGGTATAGGGCTGGTCCTCTTCATTCTTGGTATAGCCGGCTGGGCCAACGAGTACTTCTCAAAGGGTCATGACGAGGGGCTTGGCTTTCAGGGTATAGTTTGGTTTGTTTTTGCGGAGGTGGTCATATTCGGTACCGTCTTTGCTGGCTTTTGGATGGCAAGGGTAAACCATGCGGATGTGTGGGTAAGGGAATGGATACCACCCGGTGGTATGAACTTAGCCCTGGTAGCCCTTTTAACCCTTATCCTTTGGACTTCTAGCTTCACCATCTGGAAGGCGGAGCATAGCATAGAACACAACGACCTTGGAGGTTACAGGCTCTGGCTTATTGCTACCATAATCTTGGGGACCGTGTTCTTAGTGCTTCACGCATGGGAGTGGCTCCATCTGTGGGCAAAGGGCTTTACCATAAGCTCTAACATGTACGGGACGGGCTTTTACACTCTAACGGGTATACATGCTTCTCACGTGCTTGTAGGTATTGGTATGCAGTTTGTACTTCTGATAAACAGCGGTAAGGCTTTAGGTAAGAAAACACCCGCAAGGGCGGCAAGCTATTACTGGCACTTTGTTGACCTGGCTTGGCTTTTGGTTGCAGGCACAGCTTACATAGTGGGTTCTTACGGGAAGTTTTAAGCCATGAGAGGGTTAGTCCTACTTCTTCTGCTTTGGGTCTTTGCCTTTGGCACACCACAGCCCAAGAGCTCTCCTAGCATGTTCAACGCGGAAATAATGCGTATAGAAGAGGAGAAGTACCTAGGCAACAAGGTAGCAGACGTGAGCATAACCACAGAAGATGGTAAGGTATTAAGGCTTTATGAGCTTATAAGGAACAGACCCACAGCTCTGATTCTTGCCTACTTTACCTGCGATTCCGCATGTCCTTTAATAGTCAAGTCTTCCCTTGAAGCTACGAAGAATTTGGGTAAGGATGCAAACCTTCTGGTGCTATCCTTTGACAGAGAGGACACCCTTCAGGACATAAGAAGGTTCAAATCACAGCTGGGTGTTTCTAATCCAAAGTGGACCTTTGGCATAATGAGAGAGAAAGACATACAGAAGCTTACCCAATCCTTGGGCTATAGGTTCTTCTACTCAAGGCAGGATAGAGTTTTTGTCCATCCCAATGTGGTCATCTTCATTGCCCCGGATGGCAAGATAGTCAGGTACCTCTACGGTATATCTCCAAGGGAAAGGGAATTTAGAATAGCTCTTGCGGAAGCCGAGACCTTTAGAATAACCAAAAACACCCTAGTGGACGTTGCTTACATGGTGTGCTTCAAGTACGACCCAAACACGGGGAAGTACGGACTGAATCCTGTGCTTGTCTTTGCCCTTGGTGGGGTAGTGCTCACAGGCCTTACCCTATTACATGCCCTTTTGCTTGTAAAAAGAAGGAAGGAGGTTAGAACATGAGAAAGATTCTTGTGCTGTTGGCACTCTCCAGCGGTGCCATGGCGGAGGATATATTCGCCTATCCAAGAGCATACTGGGAAAACTCGGTAACCGTTTGGTTTTGGGTTGCGGTAGCCATATACCTAATAGTAGCCATCCCATCTGTTTATTTCATGGTCAAATACCATTACAAGCCTGGCAAAAATGAGGAGGGAGAACACATAGAAGGAAATACAGCCTTAGAGATAGTTTGGACTGTCATACCTACCATAATAGTCCTCTTTTTGGGTACTTACTCCTTTGCAAACTTTGTAAAGCAAAGACAAGCACCCGAGGGTGCCCTGGAGCTAAAGGTTACCGCCTTTATGTGGGGTTGGGAGATAGAGTATCCCAACGGTAAAAAGGTCTACACCTTCTTCAACCAGGTAGCAGACCCAGAAAAGAACATCTACCTTATGCCAGAGAAGATAGATGACAGCGTGAAGGCTTATATACCAGCCGGAAAACCTGTAAAGGTCTACTGCACTTCAAGGGATGTTATACACTCCTTCTTTGTTCACGAGGCGAGGGTTACAGAAGACTGCGTTCCTGGTAGGATTACCAAGCTTTGGTTCCAGTTTAACAAACCCGGTGAGTACTGGGTATTCTGCAGAGAGTACTGCGGTACATGGCACTCAAGGATGGCAACTGTCCTGAAGGCTGTATCTGAGGAAGAGTTCAACAAGTGGCTGGGTCCTACTCAGGGGGCTCAGCAGCCAGCTCCTGCGGAGCAAGCTCCCCAGCAAGCAACACAATAATATAAAGGAGGTGCAAAGATGGCTGTAGCACATGTGCCACCATCGGGAACATGGTACGGTGCCACTCTAAAGGAGTGGATATTTACCACAGACCACAAAAAGGTAGGGATGCTCTACTTTATCACATCCCTGGTCTTCTTTGTGGTTGCAGGGCTTTTTGGTCTCATCATAAGGTTTGAGCAGACAGCCCCCGGCATACACTTGCCCGGTATGTTCGGACAGGAGGGAGCAGACCTTTACAACTACATACTTACCGGTCACGGTGCAATTATGCTTCTATGGTGGGCGGTCGTTGTATGGGGTGGTGGATTTGCCAACTTTTTGGTCCCCCTTATGATAGGTGCTAGGGATGTGGCTTTCCCAAGGCTTAATTCCTTCAGCTACTGGTCCTTTTTTGGTGCAAGTCTTTTAGTTCTGCTTACCCTGCTTCCCCCCAACTGGATTAAGATGCTCTGGACAGGTTATGCACCTTACTCTATGAACGACAACGCTGGTCCTACATCTCTTTATGTTCTTATAGTGCTCCTTTACAGCATATCCTCCACAGGCGGTTCGGTTAACATGATAACCACCATAGTAAGCATGAGGGCAAAGGGCATTGGTTGGACAAAGCTAAACCTCTTTGTGCACGCAATAATGGCAGCGAGCCTTATACAACTTTTTGGTGTTCCTGCTCTAATGGGTAGCGTGATACTTCTCTTTACCGACAAATACTTAGGAACCAACTTCTACAATCCTATGCTCGGTGGAGACCCACTACTTTATCAACACCTTCTGTGGTTCTACTCTCACCCTGTTGTGTATGTGATGATACTGCCTGCATTTGGTGTCTTCTCCGAGGTCATATCCACCATGGCAAGGAAGCCCATATTTGGATACATATCCATGGCTCTTGCCATATACGCCATAGCTTTTGTAGGCTTTGAAACATGGGTCCATCACATGTTTGTCTCCGGTGTGCCAGACTGGACAAGGGTTCTTTTCTCCTATACTACACTCTTCGTTGCAGTGCCCACCGGAATAAAAATATTCAACTGGGTTGCAACCCTTCACAAAGCATCCATACGTTATAACACACCCATGCTTTTCACCTTTGGTGGCATACTTATGTTCTTGATAGGTGGACTTACAGGCATACCCAACGCCATGGTTTCCATAGACCTTGGAATTTCTGACTCCCTCTTTATAGTGGGTCACTTTCACTATGTTCTTGGAATGGCTTTAACTTTTGCTGCCTTCAGCGGTATATACTTCTGGTATCCAAAGGTCACCGGTAGGATGTATTCAGAGGGTCTTGGAAAGCTAAGCTTCTGGCTTATGCTCATAGGTGCAAACATTATGTTTTTCTTCCAAATGTACATGGGCATGGCTAATGGTATGCCAAGAAGGTACCCCGACTATCCACCCATACCCGAATGGGTTCAGCTAATGCAAATACAAACAGTTGGAGCCCTTATAATGTCAGTTGCTATACTTCTCTCTCTGATAAACTGGGTCAAGAGCCTGTGGGGTCCAAAGGCTGATGATAACCCATGGAAGTCTCCATCCCTTGAGTGGAGCATGACCACAACCCCAGTGGGTCCCAACAACTTCAAGAAGTTCCCCGTAGAAGTCCCCGATGACTGGCACCCCTATGCTTACTACAAGGGATACCACGCACACATATAAAAAGGTGGTGCACCTTCGTATTTTTCCTGCCCCCTCTTGGGGGCATTTTTTTATATTTATACTCTGGAGGTTAATTATATGACTCAAGACCGGAAAAAGAAGCTGACGGGTATCATAGTTGGGCTTATTGTTTTAGGAAGTTTTTTGACAGGCCTTTTGGGCATGATCTATTCGGAGAAGAACAGAGAGCATTTTATCAATAGGATTAAAAACATAAAAAGTGTACCCTTTATTAGACACGAAAAGGACCCTACAAAATGATGGACCCAGTAAACGTAGGACACATTCTTATATTCCTTGCGAGGCTGCTGGAGATGTTCAGCTTTGGTATTGTTCTTTTCTTTGTCTTTAAGGGTGTGGCGTTGAAGCACGTTTTTTTGACTGCGGGTATTACCGTTGGGGGCATACTTGTGTCCATCTTCGGGTATTTGGGCAATTTTTTGAGCCCCATAGCCTCACTCTCTGTGGACCTGTTTGTCTTCTTCGTGGTGCTTGCCATAGCTTTTTATGCCCTTATGGAAAAGAGGGAGTTTAAGATAAAACCCCCGCCCCAGCCCCCAAGGGGCGCAAGATGTCCAGTGTGTGGTAGCTTTGTAAAGCCTGAAGATGATTATTGTGTGGCCAGAGAGGGTAAAGACCTACTATACTTTGACAGTGAAGAGCACCTTCAGAGCTTCCTTGAGAACTTTAAGGAGTATAAGAGCCTTAGGAAGTTAAACTTCTTGAAGATAGAGGACATATACAAGAAGGGTGATTCCACATGGAGTGCACTAAAGGGTCTTTTGCTGCTACTTTTCTTTAGTTTTTCCTGTGCTGAGCACACTACCGTAGTTATAGGAGACAGAGCACAACCTGAGCCTCCAGGTCTAGTTGTAGCCTCTGAAAAAGCGGTAGAAAATGGCAAAAAGCACTTAAGGAAGGGCAACTGCGGCAAAGCCATTAAGGAGTTTAACAAAGCCTTGGATAAAAATCCTTCAAACTTTGAAGCTCTTTACTGGCTTGGTGTGGCGGAAGGAATGTGCGGATACTACAGAAAGGCTTACGATAGGTTTATCCTATCTTTAAAGTACGTCCCCGGTGAGGGTTGGAAGGCGAAAGTTTATGCTACAATAGGGATCACACTACTCTACATGGACAGAGAAGATGAGGCCATTGTATATTTTGAAAGGGCAAGGCTTATAGACTCTAAGAATGAAATACTCATAGCCTACTACGAAGGAGATGGTAAAGGACATAAAAAGGGAAGGATAAAGAAAAAACCGAAGGATAGAGAAGGCTTTGAGATAACCTTGCGTTGGATGGACTAAGGTAACAGTTTTGCGTATTCCCTACTGAGTCTAAAAAGCCTTTTTGCCAACTCCTTTGCCCTTTCTTTTTCCCCATAGTGAGGGTCGTCAAGAAGGAAGCTGTTTACCTTGCCCCTGACGTAAGCTCTGTAGCATTTAAAAAAGGGAAGGAAAAGGTCAAACTCTTCATCTGCCACCACCCTTCTGTACTCCTCTTCATAAATCTTTGAAAGGTCCTCTACCCCCTCCAGCTCCAATTCCATTGAAAGGAAGCACATGTCGTTTAGCATATCTCCACAGCGGAAGCGTTCGTTAAACTCAATGCAATCAAAAACGCATATGCCTTCATCAAAAAAGGCCACGTGCTCTAACCTTATATCCCCGTGGCCATCAACTATTCGCCCATCTTTAATACGTTTATTAAAAAGGTCAGCAAACCTTTTGTAGAAATCCTCTGTTTTAGCCCTTATAAAATGGTAGTCCTCGGGTTCTATGGTTATCCCTATGTACTTCTCAGTCTGAATGAAGTTTTCATCGGTGTTGAACTTCATGACCTCAATCCTTCCAAAATCATCCCTCTTTTCCGCCCTTAGATGAAACTCCCCTATATGCCTTGCAAGCCATCTCATCTCCTCCTCACCAACCCTCTGTAGCATGTTTTTCAACAGCCTTTCCTCTGGTACCCTTCTCATCTTAACTGCATACTCAACTGGGTTTGAGCCATCTTCCAAGATCCAACTTCCTTCCCTCTCACTTATCGGAATAACACCTAAGTAGACCCACGGACAGAGCCTCCTGTTTAGCAATACCTCTCTCTCGCAATTCTCCTTCCTTTTTTCAAGGGTTGAGTAGTCTAAAAAGCCAAAGTTTACAGGCTTTTTTATCTTGTAAACCACATCCTCAAGAAGTAAAACCCAGCTTGTGTGGGTTTGGACAAGCTTTGCTCCCAGTTCTTTGGATAGGTTCTCAACCATTGGTTTAAAATTTTAACCGTGAGCCAGACCTTAGCGGAAAAGTTTTACTACCTTATGAAGCTGGGAAGGGAGTTAGAGGTCAGATGCAAGGAGGAGTATTTGAAGGGTAACATATCGGGCTTTTTACACCTTGCCATTGGAGAGGAGGCGGTGCATGTGGGAGCGGTAATAGGTTTTGGTAAGGGAGACCTTTTCTGCCCTTACAGGGAGCACGTGCTTGCCCTCGCAAGGGGTATAGAAGCCAAGTATATAATGGCTGAGCTCTTCGGTAAGGTGACGGGTGTTTCAAAGGGTAAGGGGGGTTCTATGCACCTTTACGAGCCAAAAATGGATTTTTACGGTGGTAATGCCATAGTGGCTGCCCATCTTCCCCATGCTGTGGGTGCAGCTTACGCAAGAAAGCTCATGGGTGAAAAGGCTGGTGTTCTTGCCATCTTTGGGGACGGTGCTACGAACAGCGGTACCTTCTTTGAGTCCATAAACATGGCATCCCTTTGGGAGGTGCCCGTCTTATTCCTCTGCGAAAACAACCAGTATGCCATCGGGACGCACATATCAAGGTCATCGGCTCTGAAGGACCTTTACCTAAAGGCTAGGGATTACATGCCCTCAGTTCAGGTAGACGGTATGGACGTTTTTGTGGTTTATGAAGCGGTGGTAAAAGCGAAGGAGTACATAGAGGAGTACGGAAAGCCTTACTTTATAGAGGCTTTAACCTATCGCTTTGAGGGCCATTCCATGGCAGACAAGGGGGATTACCGCTCGCCAAGGGAAATAGAGAGCTTTAAAAGGAGAGACCCTATAAAACTCCTCGTGGATAAGTCCCTTCAAATGGGATGGCTCACGGAAGAGCAGATAAGGCTTATGGACCAGAAGATAGAAAAGGTCATAGAGGAGGCTGTAGAGTTCGCCCTTAACTCTCCAGAACCTTCCGAAGGGGAGCTTTACACAGACCTTTACTGCGGGGTTTGCTCCGATGTTATACCGTGATGCCCTAAACCTTGCCCTTGACCATGCCATGGAGCAGGACCCAAGGGTTCTTCTTTTGGGTGAGGATGTGGGTTTTTACGGAGGGAACTACAAAGTAACCGACGGACTCTACGTGAAATACGGACCAAAAAGGGTCATTGATACACCTATAGCGGAGAACTCCATAGTGGGCACAGCCATAGGTATGGCTATGATGGGTTTAAGACCTGTTGCGGAGATCATGACCGCAAACTTTGCCATGCTCGCCATGGACCAGGTGGTAAACCAGATGGCAAAGCTTCGGTACATGAGTGGGGGTAAGATATTCCTTCCCTTGGTCGTGCGCATGCCACAGGGTGTGGCAAAACAGCTGGCAGCTCAGCACTCCCAGAGCCTGGAGCACCTATTTGCCTCTGTGCCAGGGCTTTACGTTTTTTGCGCCTCAGATTCCACGAGCGCCTACCACGGGCTTCTCTATGCCATTAAGCTGGATGATCCCGTTATATTCTTAGAACACGTGCTCCTTTACGGTGTGGACTTCCCCCTTGAAAACTCAAAGGATTTTAACCCTTTTCAGGCAAGGGTGTTAAAGGAGGGCAAGGATATAACGGTAGTGTCTTACCTTAAGATGGTTCACGATGTTCTAAAGGCTTGCCAATGGCTTGAAGAGGAGGGGCTTTATTGCGAGGTCATAGATTTGGTTTCCCTCAGACCTATAGACTTTGAGACCATATACAGCTCAGTGAAAAAGACCAAAAGGCTTGTGGTTGTTTACGAGGCACCAAAGAGCTTTGGGCTTGGTGCTGAGGTTTCTGCAAGGGTTTGTGAGGAGCTCTTTTACTTTTTGGATGCACCACCTCTGAGGATAGCGGGTGGGGAGGTTCCCATACCTTACAACAGAAGGCTGGAACTCCTGGCCATACCCACACCCGAGAGGATATACTCCCAGATACTCAGCTGGAGCAAGAGCCATGGACTATGAGATAAGCATGCCCCAGTTTTCCGACACCATGGAGAGGGGCAAGATTGTTCGCTGGCTCAAGAAGGAGGGGGACATGGTTGAGAAGGGGGAGGTCATCGCCGAGATAGAGGCAGAGAAGGCGGTTATGGAACTCCAGAGTTTTAAGCGCGGTGTTCTCAAAAGGATACTAGTAAAGGAAGGGGAAGAGGTGCCAGTAGGAAAACCCATAGCCCTTTTAGAACTAGGAGAGGTAAGGGAGGTAAAGCCTCCACCACCTAAGCCTAAGGAGGAGTTAAAACCTCAACCCCTGCCCAAGCCTGAGGTCAAGGTGGAAAGGGTAGGGCTCCCACCGGGTTTTGCCTCACCCTACGCAAGGATACTTGCAAAGGACTACGGTCTAAACCTGGAAGAGCTCCAGAGGGAAGAGAGGCTACCCTCACCAACCCATGCAAGGGACGTAGAGGAGCTTCTACTTGAAAGACAGTTCACACCAAAGGCTTTAGAGCTTCTGAAGGAGTACGAGATTGACCTTAGGGAAATCCTTGAGGAGTTTCCCTCTCAGAAGGTGGATGAGGATATGCTCCTTGCCTTTGTGGAAAAGAGGGGCATTCCCAAAAGGCTACCCATAAGCCAAGTACAGAAGACTCTGATAGCAAACCTGTCTAAAAGCTTTCCCCTGCCCCACTACCACATATACGAGGTCTTTGACCTCTCCCTTGTACCTTGGGACAAGGACTTTACCCTTACCCACTGGCTTATAAAGGTGGTGGGGGATGCCATGCAACACTTTGAAAGGTTAAGGGCAGTATACAGAGAGGACCATTACCTTGTCTTTCCAGACTCCAACGTGGGCATAGCCATGGCAGTGGGTGAGGAGCTCTACAACCCGGTTATAAAGGGGGTAAACAAAAAAAGCCTGAAGGAGATAAGGGAGGAGGTGAGAAGTCTAAGGAAGAAGGCGGAAGAGGGAAGGTTAAGCCTTGATGATATGCAGGGGGGAACCCTTACCATCTCAAACCTTGGCATGTTTGGCATAAGGTCCTTTGATGCAATCCTTCCTTATGGACATGTGTGCATCATAGCAGTCGGTATGCAAGAAGAAGACGGAAAAACCCATATAACCTTCACCTTTGACCATAGGGTTGTGAACGGGCTCCATGGAGCCCTATTTGTGAAGCACCTTAAAGAGAAGGTACTTGACAGGGAATATATAAAGTTTCTAAAGAGGTCTACCCATGTTTGACTACCATGTGGTGGTGCTGGGTGGTGGACTTGCCTATACGGGGGTAGAGCTCTTAAGGAGGGCAGGCCTTAAAGTTGCCATAGTGGAAAGGGAAAGCGGGCATCTAGGTGGTGTTTGTCTTCACGAGGGCTGTATACCTACCAAGCTTTACCTTTTTGAGGTAAGAAAGCTCTTTGACCTGAATAACTCTCCCCTGATAGAGTGCAAGCCAAAGCTCAACCTAAGAGCGCTGAAGGAGAAAAAAGATAAACTCACAAAGAGACTTAGGGACGATATAGAAAGACTGCTAAAAGGTGTGGACTTTATATACGGCTATGGGGAGCTCGTGGAGCCCAATGTGGTGCAGGTGGAAGGGAAAAGGATAAGCGGGAAGTACATTATCATAAACACAGGTAAGTCTTACCCTCAGAAGCCTAACGGCGATGACCTTCTTCAGCTTCAGGAGCTACCCCAGAAGCTCATCCTTGTGGGTGATGACCCCATAGCCCTTGAGTTTGCCACCCTTTTTGCCCTTCTAGGTACACCTGTGGAGCTCTGCTTTGATTTTAAAGTCCTGGGCTTTGTAAACCCATCCATAAGAGAGAGGCTATTGAAGGTCTTAAAGGGTTTGGGTATTAGCCTTCTAGACCTTAGGGACTTCAAAGGCGGTGATGCCTACTTTCTTTACAGGAGGAAGCCTAACAGCCAATGCATAAATGTGGAGCTTTCCCTTGACGAGAAGGGTCATATACTTGTGGACAAGAACTATGAGACCTCCGTAAAAGACCACTATGCAGTGGGTGATGTAAACGGACTTTCGGAGACGGCCCAAGCGGCAAGACTTCAGGCCCTTTCCGTAGCCAGAAGGATAACCCAGGGTAAGGGTTTTTACTTAAGCCCACATAAAGTGCCTTACGTGCTATATACACAGCCCCTTTCCTATGCAAAGGTAGGCTTTACAAAGATAGAACTTGAGGAGAAGGGAATAGAACATAGCGAGAGGAGCCTGCCACTAAGACCCTTTGCGGTAGGTAGCATGTACCATACGGAAGAGGGTATGCTCTTTTTATACTTTGACAAGAAGGGTTTTTTCTTGGGTGGTGAGGTTTTCTGCAGGGACGCCCAAGAGGTCCTATCTGGCCTGGTCCTAAGCCTCCACGGAGAGCTAACCCTTGAGTTTATGAGCAGGGCTCCCCTACCCCACCCAACCCTATCAGAACTGCCATTCTTAAGGTTATAATCATATAACCATGAGGTACGACGTTGCTATAGTTGGTGGTGGTGCTAGTGGTCTTTCCTGTGCTTTGACCCTAGCCTCTTCAAAGGGTAGGGGCTGGGAATGGGCGGAAGGTAGAAGGTATATCCTTTTTGACACAGGCAGGTCAGACCTCCACAGAGCCTATTTGAAAAACGTGCCAGGTATTGAACCCATGACGGGTGTGGAGCTCCTGCAGAATATAAGAAGGCAGATTGAAGACTGGGGTGGTGTAGACTTTGTAGAAGAGGAGGTCCTAAAGGTAGAAAGGAGAGGAGAGCTTTTTGAGCTGGAAACGGTGCAGGGTAGACTCTTTGAGGCGGAGTACGTGGTGCTTGCAAGTGGTTTTCACAGGTTTGACATAAAGGGGATAGAGGTTCAAGTTATAGATAACCCCAAGTCTCCCAAGCCTGGAAGGGTTATGATAAGGCATGAAGACTACCAAGTTGAGAAAAACCTCTTTGTTGTTGGTACCCTTGCCGGTCTTTCTTCCCACTTTACATCCTGCGCTGGCTCTGGTGTAGAGGTAGCTGCCGTCATACTTTCTCGTATGGCTGGCAAGCCCGTAGTTATTCACGACGTGCCACCAGAAGATTGAAAACATACCTTCTCTCCCTCTCTTTTACCCTTTTACTTTTGGGCTTAATCCTTTACCTTGTTCCCTTCAGAGAGTTGATAATCCTCTTTAGAGGTATAGCTCCTAGCAGTCTCCTTCTTGCCTTCCTCCTTTACAGCTTAAGCCAAGTCGTTAGGGCATACCGCTGGAAGCTCCTTCTGAAAGGGCTAGGCTTTGTGCAGGTGTTTTTGATAAACTCAGCCCACATTATGCTAAACAATATATTTCCTGCAAGGACCGGTGAACTCAGCTGGTTTTATTACGCAAAAAGGCTTGGTGTAAACTTCAAGCTTTCCATGTGGTATTTCCTTTTAGGTAGGCTTTATGACCTTCTTTCCCTTCTTTTTCTACTGCTTTTTAGTCTGTCTCTGGTCGAGCTCTCTTTTTTTATGCCCACCCTTGCCCTCTTTCTTACACTACCCTTAATGCACGGTGCACACAAATTCCTTCCAAAGGCGGGAAAGCTAGGAGAGCTGAAAAGCTTTCTAAAGAGGGAGCTAACCCTAGGTTTGAGCCTTAACCTTCTCCTTTTGTCCCTTCTTTCTCAAATTTCTAAGTTTCTTAGCTTTCTGATTCTTTTAAACCTTTGGCACGAGGACCTTTACAGAACTTTCCTTGCCTTTTCTGGGGGTGAGCTGAGTTCTGTATTGCCCATCCACAGTTTTATGGGATTGGGGACCTACGAGTTTGCCTTCGGCCTACCACTTAAGCTTCTTGGAGAGAGTCTAAAGGAGTGGCTAAAGCTTGGCTTTGTCTTTCACAGCTTTTTACTCTTTTCTTCCCTGCTCTGGGGAATCCCTTCCGTGTTGCTTCTGAGTAGACGATAGGGACAGGTTATAATTTTCCTATCATGGAGAAGAGGATAAGTACGCCTTTGACAGATGATGTAATAGAAAAGCTAAGGGCCGGAGATAAGGTTCTTCTCACGGGCTACGTATACACCGCAAGGGATGCAGCCCACAAGAGGATGGTTGAAGCCCTAAAAAGGGGTGAGCCCCTGCCCATAGATGTGAAGGGTCAGGTCATATACTACGTAGGTCCCACTCCCCCAAAGCCTGGTCAGGTTATAGGCTCTGCAGGGCCAACAACCTCCATAAGGATGGACAAGTACGTGGAGGATCTCTTAAAGCTCGGGCTTAAGGGGATGATAGGTAAGGGATACAGGAGCCCTCAAGTGAGGGAGCTCCTCAAAAAGTACAAGGCTGTCTACTTTGCCGCAGTTGGCGGCGTAGCTGTATTGCTGTCAAGGTGTATAAAATCCTCGGAGGTCGTTGCTTATGAAGACCTCGGCACGGAAGCCATAAGGCGGCTTTACGTGGAGGACTTTCCTGTGATAGTTGCCAACGATATATACGGTGGGGATATATTTGAAGAGGGCAGAAAGAGGTTCGCAAGGATAGATATATGAGGGAGCTCCTAGCCACGGGTTTCTATGTTGGTAGGTCCAGGTATGCACCCGGTACCCTGGGAACCCTCTGGGGCATACCCCTTGTTTATCTACTTGTTCACAAATGGTGGTTTACCCTCTTTATTGCTATATTGCTATACATCCTCGCGGTCTGGGTATCGGACTATATGGTAGAGCTAACGGGTGATAAGGACCCAGAGATGGTAGTTATAGATGAAGTCTTAGGGTACTTCGTCTCCTTTCTCTTTGTTGAAACCACTTTCAAGGTCATGTTGGTAGGGTTTATCACCTTTAGACTATTAGATATAGTAAAGCCCTATCCTATAAACCTTTTCCAGGAACTGCCCAAGGGGCACGGCGTGGTAGCGGACGATGTAGTTGCTGGTCTGATAAACGCCATGGTTCTCTATTTCCTTTTTGGATAGATTTAACCAGGTGCAACTACTGTACAAGTTTACCCAAAGCTTCTATGAATACTCCGTTGAGATACTTCCTTTCTTTATCCTGGCCGTGTTCATAACCTCACTGCTGCAAGCTTACACAAGTCTTAGCTGGTTTACCAAGCTCCTTAAAAACCCTTACATAGCACCCATGAACACTGCCTTCTTGGCTGGCCTTTTGCCCCTATGTTCCTGTTCCATGTTGCCCGTTGCAAACTTCATAAACAGTTTGTCAAGAAGCTATGCTCCCGTAGTTTCCTTCCTTATGGTTGCACCCGTTATTTCACCCATCAATCTAATTCTAACCTATGGCTTCTTTGGACTTCCCATGACACTTTTTAGACTGCTAGGGACCTTTCTTTTTGCCCTTCTGCTTGCCTTACTTGCAGAGCTCCTCTTTAAAAAGCCCAAAGGCCTTCCCTTTGCCATCGGCGGCGCAAAACATAGAAGAAATAGGTGGGCGGATTTTAAAAAGGCTATAAAGGACCAACTTCTTGGTGTGGGAAGATACTTACTTATAGGCATATTTATAGCATCCCTGGTTAAAACCTTTGTACCACCTGGCTTGATCGCTCCCCTATCTGGTACTCCCCTTTCCTATCCATTCATATCCTTAGTAGCCATACCCATGTACGTATGTTCTGGTGAGGAGGTACCCGTAGCTCGTGCTCTTTCCGAAATCGGTTTTACAGGCGGTAACTCTCTAACCTTTATGCTTGCAAGCACTGGTATATGTCTACCCACAGTTTTTGCCACCTTTAAATTCCTTCCAAAAAACCTCGTTTTACTTTACCTGTTAGCTTGGTTTGTCTTCTCTACCTTTATTGGATTCCTGTACGATAGGTTTATGTGGTAAGAGGTGTTGTATAATTGAACTCAGGAGGGAAACATGGATAGGTACACTCAGGTACTACAGGAGCTTATTAGAAACACGGGGCTTGAGGGTGCTACTCTTGTCTCGGCAGACGGCCTGCCCATATCCTCTGTGTTAAAACCGGGTATGGAAGAGGATAGGATAGCCGCCATGAGCGCTGCCATACTGTCCCTTGGTGAGAGGGTTTCCGAGGAGCTGGCAAAAGGCACTTTGGAACAGATAACGGTAAAGGGACATAATGGTTATGTTGTACTTACAGGTGTAGGGAGGGATGCGGTTATGGTGGTGCTTGCAGATAATAATGCTAAGCTCGGGCTCTTGCTTATGGAGATAAGAAAGGCTCAGGAGAAACTTAAGGGTATGATGTAAGGCCATATGACCCTCATAGGAGACCTAAAAACTCTTAATTTGGTTGATATCCTGCAGGTAATAGCAAAAGATAGGAAAAGTGGTATACTTCTTGTTGAGTGGAAAGACCTTACCGTTGCCTACTATGTGAAAGAAGGTGAGGTAATCTTTGCCCGCCCAGTGGATAGAGTTTTTAGGGTGTATTCGGACAGGGATTTTGACACCCTTATAGAAAAGCTAAGAATACCTGGGGAAAAGCTTCACAAGACAGTAGAGAGGTTTTTAATAGAGAGGTTAGACGACAGGGAGGGTGTTTTTTCCTTTACTCCTGGTTTTATAAGGTACGGCTCGAGCTATCCGGTCGTCCACCCGGTAGAAAAGCTCATAATGCTAGCATCGAGAAATCTAACAAAGGAAGAGGTAGAAAGAAAGATATCCGATGAGCTTTTGGTTTTTGAGCCTTCTCCTAACGGCCTGGAAATTTTAGACAAGGCGGATACAAACGAGGCTGAAAGAAGGATATTCTCTTTAGTAAACGGGGATAAAACGGTTGCGGATATAAGGAGAGAGGCCAAAATGGATAACCTTACCGTCGATAGAACTCTTTACGGCTTCCTTGCTCTTGGTATCATAAAGAGGAAGAAAAGGGAAAAAAAGCAGAAACCATCCATTGCCTTGGACCTTCTCATGAAGATAATTGAAAGGATAAGGGAGAAATAATGAAGCCTATAAAGAAGATAAAGGTGGTAGTGGCCGGGCCCTTTGCCGCGGGAAAGACGCAGTTTATAAACACTGTAAGCGATATAAAAACGGTCAAGACGGAAAGGAAGATAACCGCAGAGGGTGAAAAGAATGTGAAAGAATACACTACCGTTGCCATGGATTTTGGTAAGATAAGGATAGATGATGAGCATGAGCTTTACCTTTTTGGCACACCTGGACAGTCGAGGTTTGATTTTATGTGGGAGATACTAGGTGAGGGCGCCCTCGGAATAATAATCCTAGTTGATAGCACAGACCCCTCCACCTTCCACGAGGCAAGACGGATAATAAACTTCTTTCAGTCAAGATTTCCCGTTTCTATGGTAGTTGGTGTGAACAAGCAGGACCTTCCCAACGCATGGCCACCAGAGGATGTTTCTACCGCCTTAGACATAGGCGAAGATGAGGACATACCTGTGCTCGGTCTTTCAGCCCTTAACAAAGAGGATGTAAAGAGGGTACTTCTTACCCTGCTAGAGCTGGTAAAGAAGGAGCTAACGGGTTAAGGGAAGATAGGGAGCATCCTTATAGAAAGACCTTCGTCAAAACCCATCATCAGGTTAAAGTTCTGAACTGCTTGCGTGGATGCACCCTTGCCAAGGTTGTCTATAACGCCTATGACCTGCAAAAGAGACCGTTCCTTATCATAATAAGGATATAAAAGGCACAGGTTGCTACCGAGAACTTGCTTTATAGAAGGTGGTTCATCCAAGAGAACTACAAAGGGCTCATCCTTGTAGGTCTCCCTGTAGAGCTCTTTAAAGTCGTGCTCCTTACACTTCACATAAAGCTTTACCATCATACCCCTTGCTAGTGGTATGACCTGGGGCGTGAACCTCACTTTTACCTCTTTTCCGTACACCTTTTGGACTATATGCTCTATCTCCGGAACATGTCTGTGCTTTTCTACAGAGTAAGCAAAAGCGTTACCTTCCATTTCTGGATAGTGGAACTTCTGCGTGGTTTTCCTGCCTGCACCAGAAACTCCGGATAGGGCGTCCACTATAGGGCTTTCTATCTCCATTCTTTCCTTAAGTAAGGGATAAAGAGCCAAAAGGGTGGCTGTGGGATAGCATCCAGGATTGGCAACAAGCCTTGCTCCCTTTATATGCTCTCTAAATATCTCCGGAAGGCCGTAGACAGCTTCCTCCAAAAGGTCCGAGTGCTTATGCTCAAAGCCGTAGAACTCCAGATATACATCTGGTTTCCCTATCCTGTAAGCTCCTGAAAGGTCTATAACCCTTTTGCCCAGTTTTATTAGCTCTGGTACAAGCTCCAAGGATGTCTCATGGGGAAGGCACAAAAAGGCAAGGTCAAAATCTTCCTCAGGTTCCCATGAAAGCTTAATATCTCCCAATGGAAAGCCGTAGAAGCTTGGTAAAATCTCCTTAAGCTTCTTTCCAAAGTGAGACTTGGATAGAAGAGAGGCTATTCTGACATGGGGATGGTTGACAAGAACCCTTAGGAGCTCTGCACCTGTGTATCCAGTCGCACCGAATACACAGACCCTTACCTCTTGCTCCATCTGTATGCTTTTCTTGCCTTCATGAGTCCGTACTTCTTTCTTTCCTTCTCCCTTGCATCCCTCTTGAGTAGCCCGGCCTTTTTAAGCTGAGTTCTCAGTTCGGGATTGTACTTTAGTAGAGCCCTCGCCACCCCGTACATTATGGCCTCTGCCTGACCACTTATCCCTCCTCCTTCAACGGTTGCATATACTCCAAACCTTCCCTCAAGACCTGTAAGCCTTATAGGATATAGAGCCTTGTTGTAAAGTGTTTCCCTCTGAAGGTAGCCCTTCAAGTCATACTCTTTTCCGCTTTCCTTAACCTTGATCACCTGCTTATCCGTATTTCTTACAAGCCACACCCTCGCCACGCTCTCCTTTCTTCTTCCCGTACCATAGTAGGAGTTATCAAAGCCTAGTTTGAAATCCTTAAGCTTTATAATCATGCCTTAACCTCCATGGGCTTTGGTTGCTGTGCTACATGGGGGTGCTCATTGCCCCTGTATATCTTCAGCCTTTTGATCATTCTATGACCTAACCTGTTCTTAGGTAGCATCCTCTTTACTGCAAGCCTTATAACCTCTTCTGGCTTGTGCTCCATCATCCAATTAAGGGTACGATTCTTCAAGCCACCGGGGTAGTTGGTGTGGAAGCTATATCTCTTTTGCTCACCCTTCTTACCGGTGAAATGCACCTTATCCGCGTTCAAGACTATAATAAAGTCTCCACAGTCTACGTCCGGTTGGTAGTAGGGTTTGTGCTTGCCCATAAGAACCTTGGCTATCTGTGATGCAAGCCTTCCTAAGGTCTTACCCTCTGCATTCACAACCCACCAGTTCCTTACCACATCCTCCTTTCTAAGGTGATAAGTCTTCATGCCAAACTCCTTTTCCAGATTTGAAAGTATTTATTATATCATACAGGGGCTACTTTTCAGCTTGTAGTTTGTAGCCACCTTCCATCCAGCCCTCGGGATAGTACCAGTCTCTAAAGTAGTTATACCCCAGACCTCTTAGCTTTGAGCCTATCCTTGTATTCTCGGGACTTTTACCCAACTTTAGCTCCCTGAGCGTCTCACTGTCTTCGTAGTACTCTACGAACAACCTTCTAAAGTGTTTGGCAAGTATGGAGTAAAGAGTATCCTCCTCTTCAGAGTTGAAAAAGTAGGGTTCTATGTGAAAGAGTTCAACCCACTCTTTCCAGTACGGTCTCCTACCGTAGAAGGCCTTTATATACAGGAGTTTCTTCCCACCCCTTCCAATGGTTATGTTCTCCTCTTCTACAAACCTCCCACCCTCTACCTTAAGGAGGTCAAAGTGCTCGCCGAGCTCCCTCTTAAAACCTTCCCTATCCATGGCTTATAATTTTAAGATTATGCATCATCTAACAGAAAAACAGATAGCCGAGCTCAGAGATGAGCTCCTAAAAATGAGGGATAGAGTGCTAAGGTCTGCGGGTGAACAAATAAGGGACCCATCAAACGTAGCCTTTGAAGGTGGAGATGAAATAGACAGGGCAAACATAGAAACGGAAAGGTATATAAACCTTCAGAGGCTGAAGACTAGGGAGTTAAAGCTCCTCAGAAAGATAGAGTATGCCCTCACGAAGATGGATCAGGACACTTACGGCATATGCGAAAGCTGTGGTGCCCCTATCCCCTTTGAGAGGCTAAAGGCAAGACCTGTAACTACCATGTGTATAAACTGCAAAGAGGTTGAAGAGGAAGGAGAAAATGGCTGAGAGCTGGATGTTTCCAAGAGTAAGCAGGCTACCCAAGTACGTTTTTGCCATGGTAAACGAGCTCAAGTACAAGCTCAGGCGTGATGGTGAGGATATAGTAGACCTAGGTATGGGCAACCCAGACCTCCCCCCCGCGGACCATATAGTGGACAAACTATGCGAGGTGGCAAAGCGTCAGAACGTGCACGGATACTCCGCTTCCAAGGGTATACCAAGGTTGAGGAAGGCCATATGCGACTTTTACAGAAGACGTTATGATGTTGAGCTTGACCCCGAAAGGGAAGCCATACTCACCATAGGGGCAAAGGAAGGTTATTCCCACCTTATGCTTGCCATGCTTGAGCCTGGTGATACGGTGCTGGTCTCCAACCCAACCTATCCCATCCACTACTACGCCCCCATAATAGCCGGTGGCGATGCCATACCCGTACCTATAATTCCAGACTATGGAGAGGACTTTGAGGATAGCTTTCTAAGAAGAGTTTATGATATTCTCAAGGGGACCTTTAGAAAGCCCAAGGCCCTTGTTATCAGCTTTCCCCATAATCCTACCACCCTCTGCGTTTCTATAGACTTCTTCAAAGAAGTTATAAAGTTGGCAAAGAGGGAAAACATATGGGTTGTGCACGACTTTGCCTATGCGGACCTTGGATTTGACGGTTATACACCCCCCAGCATCCTTCAGGTCGAGGGTGCAAAGGATGTGGCTGTAGAGCTCTATTCCATGTCCAAGGGCTTTTCTATGGCAGGCTGGAGGGTTGCCTTCCTTGTGGGCAACGAGCTACTCATAAAGAACCTTGCCCACCTAAAGAGCTACCTAGACTACGGTGTTTTTACACCTATTCAGGTTGCCTCTATAATAGCCCTAGATAGCCCTTATGAAATCGTGGAAAGAAACAGAGAGATTTATCAAAGACGCAGGGATGTTCTAGTTGACGGTCTAAACCGTGTAGGCTGGCAAGTAGAGAAGCCCAAGGGGAGCATGTTTCTATGGGCAAAGATACCCTCATGGGTAGGTATGAACTCCTTGGACTTTTCCCTATTTCTCCTAAGGGAGGCTAAGGTTGCTGTCTCCCCTGGCATAGGTTTTGGAGAATACGGAGAGGGTTATGTGAGGTTTGCCCTTGTGGAGAATGAACACCGCATAAGGCAGGCGGTTAGGGGCATAAAGAAGGCTTTTGAAAGCCTTGCCCAAAGGGTTTAGTCTTTAGCGATAAGGTAGACGTGAACCTCCTTTACACCCACTGAAAGCAACAAGCTTGCAAGCCTTGAGAGGGTTGAGCCCGTTGTAAGAACATCATCCACTATGAGGACCCTTTTACCATGTAGAAAGTCTATGAACTCCTTCCTTAGGCTATACCCCATCACCGCCTTTTCCCTTCTCCTGCCTTTCAACCTTGCTAGAGGTGGGCTAAGGTCCTTCCTTTCAAAGACCTGCAAGTGAGGAAGTCCTGCACCCTTTAATACGTACTCCATATGGTTAAACCCCCTTGACCAATAGCGTCTCAGATTAAGGGCGGGGAAGGTTATAAGGTCTGGGGAGAGCTCCTCTACGTATTGGGTAAGATGCCTCTTTAATATGCCGCCGAGCCTAAGAGCAAGCCCTTTAGAGTTGTGGAACTTTATGGCAAGGAGGCAATCTCTTAGAGCCCCCTCGTAGAGTCCAAAGATACGATAAGAGAGGACAAAGTCTATCCTTTTGGAGTAGTCCATGGGATGATAGGGTTTTATGGAGTTTAGACATCTCTCACAAAGAAAGCCCTGATCACTGCCTCTAAACTTCTCACCACAGGATTTGCATATGTCTTCTGCGATGCCAAAAAGCTGTAAGATGCCTATCCCATATAGCCCTCCCTTCTGAGAGAAACAAAGCCCTCACTGTTTACTATTATGTGGTCGAGGAGCTCAAAACCCATAATTTCGCAGGCTACTTTTAGCCTTTGGGTAAACTCTAAGTCCTCCTTTGAAGGTTTAAGCTGACCCTTCGGATGGTTGTGGGCTACCAGTATTGAATGACAAGCTAGGTTTATGGCATGGTAAAGTATCTCTCTGGGCTCTGCAAAGAGGGCGTTCATTCTACCTATGGCTATTACCTGATACTCTAGGAGCTTCCCAAGGGGGCTCAGATAGAGGGCTATCAAATACTCCCTTCTGTTGTCCACCTTATCCCTCAGAAACCTATATGCATCCTCAGGACTTAATATGCTTATGCCACCGTATGGGTCTCTTAACCTTCTTGAGAGCTCTATCATGGCCCTTATCTGGCATGCCTTTACCTTACCTATGCCTTTGAAGGTTTTTTCTACCTCCTCTATCGTCATACTCTGAAGCCTTTTCCAACCAACTTCTGTGAGAGCTTTGGCAAGGCTCAGCACATCCATCTCCTTGGTACCAGAACCCAAGATCACCGCAAGGAGCTCCTCTTCGGAGAGGTTTTCCGCACCCAGCCTCTGGAGCTTCTCTCTAGGCCTCAGTTCCTGTGGTATGTCCTTCAGTTTTTTACTGCTCCTGTACATTTTTCTCCACCAGTACCTTTGTTATCCTTCTTTCGTCCCTCTGGATTACCTTGAAGCGGTATCCCATGTATTCTATTACCTCCCCCTTGTTGGGTATCCTTTTCATGTAAAAGGAGAGAAAACCCCCTACCGTTGTGTAAGGACCATCGGGAAGGTCAATGCCTAGAATTTTTTCAAACCTCTCTCTTTCCAAGCCCCCGTCTACTATCCATTTATCCTTCTCCACTTCTAAGAGCTCTTCTTCCTCTATACCGTGCCCCTCAGAAAGACCAAGCACGTAACTCTGCAAATCATCCCACGTGATTATACCTATGATGTTCCCCCTTTCATCCACCACCACACCCATCTGCTCCTTGCCATTTGTGAAAGCCTCAAATACCCTTTCTAAGGTTGTAAACTCTGAAAAGTAGTGAACTGGTCTTATGAGCTCCCTTATGAACCTTGCATGTCTGTTGGATATAAGGTCGAAAAGGTCGACGTAGCCCACTATCTGGTCGACCCTCCTCCTGTAAACAGGAAGTCTTCTGTACCCGCTTTCCTTCATTATGGACATCACCTGCTCTATGGTGGCTTTCTCCTCAGCCATTACCACCTCTGTGATGGGTTTTATCTCCTCGGTTGCAAGAAGGTCCTTCATGCTAAGTATCCTAAGGGCAAGCTTGAGCTTCTCTTCCCTTTGAGATAGCTCTTCCATAAACTTTAGAAGGCTTTCCTTTTCCACATCTTCCCTATGCTTAGACCTTAGGTTTTCTGTGATTACTCTGCTCATCTTCCTTGATGCAACCAAGAGAGGCTTGGCTGGAATTTTCATCTTGCTAAGAAACCACAGGGAGGGGACTATGAGCCTTTCCTTGTGTTTCTGAAAGAGACTTTTTGGTACTATCTCTCCTAGCATAAGGGTGAATATCACAAGGGTTGCGGAAAAAAGGACCTCCGCACCTCTTAGGAGGGGTAAGTACTCACCGAGTTTAAGCACTGCAAGGGTGTAAAAGGTAGAGGCGAGAACTATGCTTATGGTGTATCCAAGCATGGTAAGGGTTATGTACTCTTCTGGATTTTCGTAGAAGTCCCTTAAAAAGCCGTAACCCGTCCTTCTATGGAGTATGGAGATTCTACTTCTGTCAGTGCTAACAAGCGCTATCTCAGAGCCTGCAAAGAAGGCCTCTAGTAGTATAAAAAACAAGGTCCCGAGAAGAAAGCCTATGATTTCCATCCCACTACCACCCTGTCCTGACCTGAGTAGTCCTTATAAACCTGTGCATGAAAACCCCTTTTATGAAATATATCCTTCACCACTTGGCCTTGGTCATGCCCTATCTCAAGGGCGAAAAAGCCACCCCTACTCAGATATACCCCAATCTCCTCTGAGAGCCTCTCAAAAAGCTCGTAGCCCTTTTTACCGGCTATAAGAGAAGGATAACCTTCGAGCTTTACACCCGTAGAAAGCCTATCCCAGTATTCTTCAGGTATGTATGGTGGATTGGAGACTATAAAATCAAAGGGAAAGGGTCTTATGCTAGAAAAGAGGTCAGAGGCAAAAAGTAAGAGTCTGCCTTCCACACCGTATCTGAGAGCATTATTCTTTGCCAGCTTAAGAGCCTTTAGGTTTATGTCATTGGCGAACATCTTTAACCTTTCTCTTTCGAGGAGAAGGGTAATGCTTATACATCCACTCCCCACACCGATCTCTAGACCTACTACAGGCTTTTCTTTGTGAACCCTTTTAAGAACCTCCTCCACCAAGAGCTCTGTCTCCGGCCTGGGTATGAGTACACCCTCTTCCACATAGAAACTCCTGCCGTAGAAATCCCATTCACCTATTAGGTACTGTAGGGGATAGCCCTCCTCGAGCTTCCTAAGGGAAGAAAGGTAAAGCTTCTCACACTCCTTAGGAATCTCCTCTTCCAACCTAAGAAGGAGCTCCTTATGGTCCCTTTTGAGTAGGTGTGCTAGCAGGAGCACTCTGTCCCTGAGGGAGACCCTGCTGGGTCTTTGGAGGAGCTGTTTTACCTTCATCTTCTATTAAGGAGCCCCTTTTCGAGGGATGGGTTAGAGCCAAAATAATAGCCACAATCATGAGAGAAAAGCCAAGCCAGTAGGTAAACTTGGTAAGTATAGTGTCCACTCCACCAGGACCGAATACACCCTGACCCATACCACCGAAGGCACTTCCCACATCCCCCCTGCTCCTCTGCATAAGAACTACCACTATCAAAAGCAAGGCAACTGTTATAAACAATATAAGAAAGAAGTAATACATGCTCAAAATTATACATCGAGGACACCGTCCCTTAGCCTGTATATACGGTCAAAGTATGTCCTAAGTTCCTCGTTATGCGTGGCAACTAACAAACTAAGCCCCTTTTCTTCTTTCAAACGTAAAAAGAGTTCAAATATCCTCTTGCCCTCTTCAATGTCTAAATTCCCAGTAGGCTCATCCGCAAGCAGTAGCCTTGGCTCAAGTATAAGAGCCCTTCCTATGGCAACCCTTTGCTGTTCGCCACCGGAAAGCTCTGATGGTCTGTGTTTTAGCCTGTGGCTAAGCCTCAGATAGTTAAGTATATCCAGAGCTTTCTTCTCCGGTTCCCTTTGTCCAGCCATCCTGCCTATGAGGGTAAGATTTTCAAAAACGGTAAAGTCTTCAAGAAGATAGTAAAACTGGAATATAAAACCTATGTATTTCTGTCTTATCTCCGACAGACGGTCCTCATCAAAATCACCTATATCCTGACCGAATAGGTATATCTTTCCTTTGGTGGGCTTTTCAAGCCCAGCAACCATATGAAGAAGGGTGCTTTTGCCCGAGCCCGATGGACCCATGAGGCCAACCATCTCACCCTCGTAGAGCTCAAGGTTAACACCCTTGAGGGCCTCCACGCCATTTGGGTAAACCTTCCATAGATTCTCCGTTTTCAGAACTTCACTCATTTCTTAGAACCCTTACAATGCTTTCCTTGCTTGCTTTGTAAGCTGGAAGGAGTCCTGCAAGAAGGGAAAGGAGCAGTGCACCAACCAACGTAAAAATTAGGTCCCCAGTTTCAAAATGCACTGGAATATGGTCCATAAGGTACACGTCGGCGGGCACTCTTACCAGTTTGTAGGTGTTTATGAGATATCCACCGATAAGGGAAAGGAATAGTCCCAGCAAGGTTCCTGTTAGCCCTAATATAGTGCCCTGTAAAAGAAAGATCAATAGCACACCCCCTCTTTTGAGCCCGTAGGTTCTCAGTATGGCTATATCCTTTGTCTTCTCCTTGACCTTCATGAAGAGTAGGCTAGTTATGTTGAAGGAGGCTATAAGCACCATCAGTAGCAGTACGAAAAATATACCCACCTTTTCAAGCTGTAGAGCGTTAAAGAGGGGTTTGTTCAGGTCTATCCATGACCTGACTATGGCGCTGTAGCCTAAGCTCTTTTCCATACTGCTTCTGACCTCCTGCGCCTTATAGGGGTCCTTTAGATATACCTCGTAGCCCACCACTTGGTAGGTGTTGCCAAAGAGCTCTTCCGCTCTCTCCCTTCTCATAATCACTGTGGCATAGTCCTGATCGAAGACGCCCTTTTGGAATACACCTTCAACCTTAAAGCTTTGAGCCTTCGGTATAAAGCCAAAGGGTGTTTTTATGCCCATGGGCGACAGAAGCACAACCTCGTCACCCACCTTAACTCCCATTATATCTGCAAGTCCAGCCCCTAGAGCTACTCCCTCTTCTACTCTTACTGCGTAGTTATCTTTTATATCCCTTACTTTCATACCCCTCACACTTACGCTCGATAGCTTTCCCTCCTTGGACAATAGACCCTGATACAAAACCACGAAGTATATCCTTTCTATGTCCCTTTGAAAGCTTAGGAGGTTGTGTGAGTTTTCCTCTTGTGGGTTTAAAAGACTGACTATGATATGTGGGGAGGAGGACAGTATCTTCTCTTTTAGGGCCTTCTGAAAGCCTGCAAAGACACCCATGGTCAAAAGCACTGCAACCACACTGAGGGCAACCCCACATAGGGCTATAAGGGATACAAGCAGTGTGGAGCCTTTACTCGATAAAAGGTACCTTAAGGCTATGTTGAACAAAAGCCTCATAAAGATTTTAGCTGCTCCAGTATCTCCCTCTGCCTTTTCATAACGTACCTTCTTATTTTCTTAGCTTGGTTCTCATCCAACCTTATCTTGAAGCCAAACCTAACATAAAGTTCATCTTCTTTGCTCAGCACGTTCTTTAATTCTCCTTCCGCTCTTATTAAACCCTCTTGGGGGAGTTCTATCTCTAGCTCAAAGGGCATATGTATTTTTTCCCCATATTCTGGAATGCCTACAATCGTATCGAGAAGCGCTTTAGCATCATCTTTAGAAAGGTAAAGCCCTATACCAGATTCACTTACATCTGCCGCTTTTGTTCTAATGGAAAACCCTTCATCCATGCGAAAGGATACATAGACGGGCTCCTTTTCAGTGGGTTCAACCCTTATGAACTCTCTAAGAACTATGGATGGAGCCGGTACGGGTGCCTCAACCTCGAGCACAAGCTCATCCCTTACATTGCTAAAAAGCCTGCAAAGTATAAACAGTTCGTTAAACTTCAGATATATAGGGGCATTACCGAATACGCTCTTTAGCTTACACTCCTTAAAGTCGAAACTTACAAACCTTTCCTGCGGAGATACCCACCTTATGGGCAGACTTACCCTTATGGGTATTTCCTTCCAAGATGTCAGTATTTCACAATGGTCATCCCTTTTTAATTCTTTCAACAAGTCCTCCAGCATTAATTTTTATTATACCCTCCTCTGTTATTATGGCTGTTATATTCTCTGGTGGTGTCACATCAAAGGCAAGGTGAAGAGCTGGAGAATCGGAAGGTGCAATCCTTACCCCCTTTATGCTCTTTATCTCATCTTCAGACCTTTCCTCAATCCTTATACCCTCCTCTCCCATACATTCATGGTCAAAGGTGGACGTGGGTGCAACCACATAGAAGGGTATGCCATGTACCTTTGTCAGGACCGATAGGGAGTAGGTTCCTATCTTGTTGGCTACGTAATAGTCCCTGGTTATCCTATCCGCACCCACCACCACACAGTCTACCAGTCCTTTCTTCATGAGGAAGCCCGCGGTTGAATCTGTTATTATCCTATGGGGTATACCTTCCTTGGAGAGCTCCCACGCGGTAAGCCTAGACCCCTGAAGAAAGGGTCTCGTCTCATCAACCCAGACAAATATGTCCTTGCCAGAGTAGTGAGCAGACCTCACAATACCAAGGGCTGTACCCCATCCTGCGGTGGCTAAGGCTCCCGTATTGCAATGGGTGAGCACCCTTGCACCCTTAGGTATAAGCTCCTTTCCAATCTCTCCCATTCTTCTGTTAGCCCTGTAGTCCTCTTCTTCTATTTTTACCGCTTCCCCTTCAACGTCTCCGCCTTCTTTTAGAGCCTTCATAACTCTGTCCAGCGCCCAGAACAGGTTATAGGCGGTTGGCCTGGTCTCCCTCAGGGTTCTGTATACCTCAGTGGGCTCGTGTCCTTGCTTTATGCCCAGTACAAAGCCGTAAGCGGCAACGCACCCTATGGCCGGAGCTCCTCTGACCGCCATGTTCTTTATAGCCTCAGCCACTTTTCTGTAGTCCTTTAAATCTAGCCACACCTCTCTTTCCGGAAGCTCGCGCTGGTCTAGTAACTGTAGGTGGGAGCCTAGCCATTTAAAGGCCCTTACTTCCATGAACATTAGTATAAAGCTAAACCACGCGTATGTTGGACTATTGCAAAATTGAAAAAAGTTTCTAAAATTATAGAAAGGGGATAGGGATGGAACAAAAACTCCTAAACCTATGTCAAGGCATATGCATTGCTAACTATTCTCCATTGGTAAGGATTGATAAGGTTAATGAAAGTTTTGAAGATGTTCTTACATCCATCGTCTTAGGCACACCCGAAAATCTCGAAGGATTAAACACGATTAATGAAAATGACTCCATCGAGCAGGATGTTTTTATGTCCACCATTTCCCCTAATATGCCCATGCTGGGTTATGAACTCAACCCCCAAGCCCACCTAGTTCACCTCATAAATGTTAAATCGCAGATAGTTTCTCCTATTGATGGAGAAAATTATCCGGAAGGATACGCTGAAGTACAGAAAACAGAAACCTCCCATAACGATGCAGAAAAGGGAACTTTCCATAACCTCTACGAACACAAAAATCTTATGGAGCATGAAGCTTCCACCAAGCTAAACACTGATAGAAGTTTAAACAGTTTTTTCAGCAGAGATGAGACTGGTAGTTTGCGAGAACCCTTAAGTGACTACAAAGCCTATTTAATAAGGGGTTCCATTGGAGATTCTTTAGAAAACGGTGATTTTCTAATTAACAGAGCCAAGGATTCTACACCTAAGGCTCTGAAAGGTAAAGGGGAGGACATTGAGGATAGATTTATTCCTGAAAAGCCTGTTCTCTACGATTTTACAGGTGAAGACAAAGTAAAAGGTCCCCTATGGGGAAGGTGGAAAGGTAAAGAAGAACATGGAGAAAGCTTACATAGCCATCCGTTAGAGCTGCAGGAGGTAGATACCTCAGATAAGAATTCTACCTCTTATGAGGGACAAGAGCTGAGAAGGGGTGAAAACCCAGCTGGGATTACCTTCCACGATGGGCAGGAGGAAATGGTTTATGAGGTAAGCGGAGTCGGGAAAAGGCAGGTTTTCAACGAGCGGAGGATTTTGAATGTAAAACTTGAGGATGCACAGGTTAGGCTGTCCTTCTTAAAGAACAGGTTGTGGCTCTCTCTGGAGATAAACGAAGAACTCTACAGACAACCCACACCTCTCGAGGTTCAGAGGTTGGTACATTCTTTGCAAAGTCTGGGATACAATATAGAGGTTCTGATGATGAACGGCAGCAACCTTTACAGTTTTGACCAGAGGCAAAACAGCAAAAAGGAACAAAGGGATGGTAAGCAAGATTTCCTAAGATTTGTGGAGGATATAGAATATACGCATAAACCTTTTACCCTTTACCTCTAGACTTTGAAAAGCCTAACCCTAGCGAGAGTATCCAATAGTTGCTTAGCAAAGTAGACGTTGGATATAAAGGATGCAATAGTGCCTATGGTTAGGGTTGTGGCAAAGCCTTTCACTGGACCGCTACCAAACTGAAAGAGGATAAGCGCAGCAACCAACAAGGTTATGTGGGTGTCCCATACAGCGCTCAGTGTCCTCCTGTAGCCCAGCTCTATAGATTTTCTTATGCTGTTTCCCAGTCTTAGCTCCTCCCTTACCCTTTCAAATATGAGCACGTTTGAGTCCACCGCTATGCCCATGTTAAGTATTATGCCGGCTATACCGGGGAGGGTGAGGGTTCCACCAAGCAGAACGAGTCCAGCCCAAAGCATTAGGGCGTTTAAAAGGATTGAGAAGGTTGCGGTCACCCCTGCAAACTTGTACCTTACAACTAACAGCATTACCAGAAGCAAGAAACCTAAAATACCAGCTTTTATGCCCTGCTGTATGGCGTCCTTTCCTAGAGCGGGACCTACTACCGTCTCCTGAAGAAACTCAACCTTTGTGGGTAAGGCTCCAGCCCTTAGGACTATAGCCAGTTCCTTTGCCTCCTCTGGCTTAAAGTTCCCACTTATCTGCCCCCTATCCGTTATCCTACTCCTTATGACAGGTGCGGACATCACCCTTTTGTCTAAAACTATGGCCAACCTTCTGCCAATGTTTTTCTCCGTTGCCTCCCCAAACTTCTTGGAGCCTATGTCTGTAAGCTCAAAAGTGACCGCCGGCATACCAAACTCGTCGGTGGATGTGTAAGCAGTCTTTAGGTCTGCTCCCGTTATGACGGGCAGCTTCTCAAGTAAGAACCATTCGGAGTTGTCCATGCTCGGTAGCAGTTCTGTATCCTTTGAAAGTTTGCCCTCAAGGGCTTCCCTAGGTCCGCTTTCCACAACCAGCTTTAGCTCCAAGAGTGCTGTCCTTCCAACTATGGACTTTGCCCTTTGTATGTCCAACACACCTGGCAGTTCAACCAGTATCCTGTCCGCACCTATCTTGGTTATGACGGGCTGGACTACGCCAAGCTCGTCTACCCTCTTGCGCAAGACCTCCATGGTCTGAGTTAGGGTCCCCTCCCTTAGCTGCTGGAGTTCAACCTCTTTCAGTTTTATAAGCACCCTTTCCTTTTCCCTTTCTCCTATTTCAAAGCGCGGAAAGTCCTTTTCAATAACCTTAAGGAGCTTTTCATAGTCGGACACCTCTAAGAGCTCTATCCATATACCCCTCTCTTCACCTAAGGTGTCAAGGATTCTTATTCCCGACTCCCTTAGCTTGAGCTCTATATCTTTTGCGTATCTCTCGTACTCCTGCTTTAGGGCATAGTTCATGTCTGGCTCGATAACCATAGACATGCCACCCCTTAGGTCCAGTCCCAGGTTTATAGGTCTTAGAGCCACCGCACCTATACACAGAGCCACAAGAGCTACAAGTAGAAAAAGGTTAAGTCTCAAGTCTTTCATTCCTTAGTATTATATCTCTCAAGAAATCCTTCTAGATGGGCAAGATAGCAGGACATTATCCTTTCAGAGTACTCCTTTAGGTTGTGACTTATGCACGATTTTTTTTCTTTTAGCAGTGCTTTTAAAGTTCTGTAAAGCTCTTCTCCATCCTTCACCTGAAAGCCAAGGTTTGCATCTTCGAGAAACTCTCTCATGTCTTCCACCTTTTGGGTGTAAGGTCCATAGACTACAGGCTTGCCAAAGTAGGCAGGTTCTAAGATGTTATGCCCACCAACGGGTACAAAGGTGCCCCCCACGAAGGCCACCGTGGCATGTCGGTATATGGAGAAGAGCTCTCCTAAGGTGTCAACCACGAGAATGTCCCAGTCTTCTTCCTCTTTGCTTCTTAATGACCTTCTGAAGCCCTCAAAGATCTGGAAGACTTCCATAGCCCTTGCCGTATGCCTAGGTGCTACTATAAGCCTTAGGTCTTTGAACTCTTCTCTAAGCCTTGTAAATACCCATCTAAGGAGCTCCTCTTCCCCAGGATGGGTGCTACCTGCAAGGATAACTTTAGAAGGACTTAACCTCAAGCCTGTTGGTGGGGGTTCCTCAAGGACAAACTTGAGATTTCCACATACTGCAACATGCCTGCAACCGTAGGATAGGAGCCTTTCCCTATCCTTCTGCCCTTTTGTGAGTATCAGCTCAAACCTTTTACTTAGGAGCCTCTCCCTTAAGCCTCCCCTGGAGTAGGCGTTGAGCCAAACCTTTGGAGAACGTGTAAAAAGTAGCAGTGATGGCCAAAGTTCCCTTTCCATAACCATTATGGCAAGCGGTTCTATCCTTCTTTCAAAGGACCTAATTGTAGTAGGAAGGTCCAGAGGGAGCCTCTCTAAACTATGGTAATAACCCTCCTGTTTGCTTATGTACTCCTTTGCCCTCGGGGAGAAGTAAGTTAAGACTATCTTGTATCTTTTCTGGAGCCATTTAAGTATGGGTTTGGCAGTGTTAAATTCCCCTACGCTTGCAACATGAAACCACAGGCTACCTTTCGCGCTCTCCACTTATGAACTCTTCTACCATTTTCCTCGCCTGCCAGTCGGGATACTGGACAGGTGGGTGTTTCATGGTGTAAGCGCTTATGGAGTAGAGAGGTCCTGCTATACCCCTATCCCTGGCAAGCTTGCAACACCTTATAGCATCTATCATAGAACCTGCGCTGTTGGGAGAATCCTCCACGTCAAGCTTTAGTTCCACGTACATGGGTACATCGCCGAAAAGCCTACCTTCTATCCTGATGTAGGCTATCTTCCTATCCTTTAGCCACGGAACCCAGTCGGAAGGTCCTATGTGTATGCTAAAGGGGTCCATCTGATAAGGTATAAGGGAAGAGACGGCCTGTGTCTTTGATATCTTCTTTGTTCTTAGTCTATCCCTTTCTAACATGTTAAGAAAGTCTGTGTTACCGCCGAAGTTCAGTTGGTAGGTCCTGTCTATCTTTACGCCCCTCTCGAGGAAAAGTTGTACCAAAGTCCTGTGAACTATGGTCGCTCCAACCTGAGACTTTATATCGTCTCCTACAGCAGGTATACCCTCCTCTTCAAACCTCTTTGCCCACTGTGGGTCGGAGACTATGAAGGTGGGCATGCCGTTTATAAAGGACACGCCAGCCCTTAGGCATGCTTCCGCATAAAACCTTGCTGCCTCTTCAGAACCAACGGGAACGTAGTTTATCAGAACCTCTGCCCCTGATTCCTTTAAAACCCTGACCACGTCCTCAAGCTCGTCCTCTTTTTCTCTTGCCAGAACAAAGCTTCTCTCCGGTGGGTAATTGGCCATATGGCTTGCATAGCCGTCAAGAACCTTGCCCATCCTTACCCTAACACCCGTCTTTGGAACGCTAGGCTCAAAGACCGCCGTACAGTTTGGCTCTGAAAATATAGCTTCAGCTACATCTTTCCCAACCTTCCTCTCGTCTATGTCCCAGGCTGCCACAACTTCAATATCCCACGGCTTGTAGCCGCCCACGTCTTCAAACATCAAACCGCTAACCTCTTCTCTCTTCCTCGCATAGTAATAAATCCCTTGGATTAGACTACTTGCACAGTTTCCAACGCCCGCTATTGCCAATCTTATCTTTGACATTTTAACCTCCGAAGAAGCTTATAATATTATAGCAGTATGAAGGCGCTTCTTGTGCTTCATTCCAAACTAATACAGGAAAAAGACTGGGTGCAAAAGCTCTCTAATAAGGTAAGCACCTTAAAGAGGCTTATAGGGCCAGACAGTATCTATGCGGTTATAACCTCGGAGATGAAGAACCTCATTGACCTTTTCCCGGACCTTGTTTTTATAAGGAATGACAAAGGAACGCTACTTTACGGCATATACAAAGGTCTTAGAAAGCTTAGGGGCAACGATGTTTTGGTGTTAAATGCAGCAGAGGAGTTAAGCAACGATAAGTTAAAGGAGTTTATAAGTAAGAGAAGAAAGAATATCATATACGCTATTAACAGTAAGTGGAAAGGAGTGGCACTTTTCAGGCTGGTGGACCTTGATTATCTTATAAGAACCATTGAGGGCTACATCGGTGAAGAGGTGGATTTTTTGAATGTCATAGAAAGATTAAAGGGAGACTATGGGATAGAGTATGAAACGTTATAAGGAGGCATGCTATGGAAGACATAATGGTTGGTAAGTACATAGTCAAAGGGGATAGGTACTACACAAAGGAGCATGAATGGGCTCTTATAAGGGGGAACAAAGCTTGGATAGGCATAACAGACTATGCTCAAAAGGAGCTAGGTGATGTGGTTTATGTGGACCTACCATCGGTGGGGGAAAGCTATGAAAGCGGTGATGCTGTGGCGAACATAGAATCGGTCAAGAGCGTGTCGCCCATATACGCACCTCTATCGGGTGTTGTGGTTGAGGTTAACGAGGTTCTAAACGACGAGCCCCACCTTGTAAATGAATCACCTTACGAAGATGGTTGGATTGCGGTGATAGAGCTCTCCGACCCCATGGAAGTGGAAGACCTCATGCCTGCCCAGGACTACGCCCAATTGCTTGTGGAAGTCATAAAAGACGAGAAAGGAGAAACTGTTAGGCTAAACCTTCCAGAGGAAGAGCTTAGCGAAGGTGTGGAAGAGTCCCTAGAAGCCCTTCCGGAGGAGGAGCTGGGCTACGAGGAAAGGGAACGTTAATGTACATACCCCATTCAGAGGAAGAAAGGAGAGACATACTCAGCTTTTTGGGGCTCGAGACTTTAGAGGATCTCTTTTCTCATATAGACCCATCTCTCCTTTCAAAACCTAAACTCCCGGAGCCAAAGAGCGAGGAAGAATTAAGGAGATACTTTGGCAAGGCAAGCAGGGTAAATAGGGAACTCTTATGTCTTGCCGGTTTTGGTGCTTATGACAGGATAATACCGTCGGCCTTATGGCAATTATTAAACAGAGGGGAGTTCCTAACAGCCTATACTCCCTATCAACCGGAGGCTTCCCAGGGGACTCTACAGGCCCTCTTTGAATATCAGAGCCTTATATGTGAGCTTACTGGTATGGAAGTTGCTAACGCAAGTCTATACGATGGGGCGAGTGCCCTTGCAGAAGGTATTCTCATGGCAAGGGCCATAAAGGATAAAGGTAAAAGGGTAGTGCTTTCAAGGGGTGTAAACCCACTTTACGCACGGGTGGTAGAAACCTATCTATTAGGTTATGGCGATGAGATAGTTTACTGTCCCATTGACCAAGATGGGCACACAGACCTGAACCGCCTTGAGGAGCTTTTAAAGGACGGACAGACGCACGCTATTGGGGTTCAGTATCCCAACTTTTTGGGTTATCTAGAACCCCTGGAGGATATAGCAAAGCTAAAGAACATGTACGAGGTGCCCCTTGTGGTGGTTGCGGACCCTATAGCGCTTTCGGTCCTAAAGCCGCCGGGGGATTTTGATGCTGATGTGGTGGTTGGCGAGGGTCAGCAGATGGGCCTTCCCCTCAACTTTGGGGGTCCGTACGCTGGCTTCTTTGCCACAAGAGAGAGGTATGTTAGGAAGATGCCAGGAAGGATTGTGGGGCTTGGTGAGGATATAGAGGGGAAAAGGGCCTTTACGCTCATACTTCAGGCAAGGGAGCAGCACATCAGAAGGGAGAGGGCTACCTCTAACATATGCACCAATCAAAACCTTACTGCACTTGCTAACCTCCTTTACATGGTTCTGCTTGGTAAAGAAGGCTTAAGGGAGGTTGCTCTGCATAGCCTTTCCAAGGCCATGTATATGAAAAGAGAGCTGCTAAGAATGGGCTTCTCTGAGGTTTTTGCAGGTAAGCATCTGTGGGAGTTTCCCGTAAAACACCCCAACATGGAGGATTTACACAAAACCCTTCTTAGGGAGGGCATACTCTTTGGGGTCTTGCTAAAGAACTTCGGATATAAGGATACAACCCTGCTTGCGGTTACCGAAAAGAGAACCAGGGATGAGCTGGACGGTCTTTTAAAGAAAATAGCTTCCCTTAAGGTGGCATAATAATACAATGTCCTTCGAAGAGGTTGTCCCACCATCCATAAAAGAGTCCCTTCAGAGGCTTACCCAGATACCAACATACGGTGAGAGAGGGGCTATGAGGTTTCTTTACAACCTCCTTAAACTTAAACAGGAGGATAGGCTATCCCTCGTGGATGCCCTCCGAGTTGTGAGCCAGAAGATAAGACCGTGCTCCGAGTGCGGGCTTTACACGGAGGAGGAGCTGTGTAAAGTGTGCGCAGACTCCAAGAGAAACAGAAGATTCATATGTGTGGTGGAGGAATCTCAAGATGCTTTTGCCATAGAGAGGCTTGAGAGGTATACGGGCGTATACCATGTGCTCGGTGGTAGGATTGCACCCCTCGAAGGCGTGTCCCCCAAAGACTTAAACATAGAACCCCTTATGGATAGAATTGAGAGGTACACGGTAAAGGAAGTTATACTGGCAACCAATCCCAACCTTGAGGGTGAGGCTACCGCCAACTATCTTGCAAAGCTCATAAGAAAACGCTTTCCCAATGTAAAGATAACCCGCATATCTTATGGCCTTCAGTTTGGCTCCATGATTGAGCTTGCGGATGAACTGTCCCTTGAAAAATCCATTGAAAATAGGAAATCCCTCTAGGAGCCTTCCCTCCGCAGTATTACCATCCTCACGTTGGGCCTTAAAGCTCTCAACCTTCTTGGCACCCCTTCATCGTAATCCTCCGCATGGCCCCTTCCGAGTAAAACCACCACCTTGTACTCAGGATAACTTTCTAAAATCCTTGCGATGGCCAGGGCCATGCCGTTATCCCAAGCATTCTGCACATCAAAGAAACGTTCCTCATCAACCTTTGGATGATTCTTGAGCACCTGTCGCAGTCTTTCCCTCTCTTTTTCTGTCTGTGATATTATTGGTTGTGGAATCATTGGACTTTTGGTGTCTTTCAGGCCGTTGGACCTTATGGCCTGCAACAGTTCCGATGGCAAGTTTATGGCGAAGATTCTTATACCCTTTTCCTTTGCAAACCTCCATATATCTCTGTAGAGTTCTGGATCATAGCCCCATCTCTTACTATATTCTGTCCTTCTTAACATTTCCTCCTCTTCTATTTCACAGCTTACATATTTGTCTAAAACTCCTTGAAAGCTTTGCTGAAACATCTCCATAGCTATCACAACCCTTTTATGCTTTTCATAAAGGAGTTTAATCATCTCAAGTTGGAACCTATGGTCTTCTTTACTCGTATGCTCTTCCGTAATAAATAAAACATCAGCATCCTGTGGAAATAAGTTTTTGCCTTCTATGATTGAAGTCATTAAGATAACTAATAGCATAGCGATAAGCATGATATAATTTTAAAGAACATATAAAAGAGGAGGTATGAAAATGGCAAGAAAGGCAAGAAAAAAGGGTGGTCCAAGATATAAAAGAGTGGCTCTTTCACTACCCAAAAGGCTATACTACGTTCTGAATGGTATAGCTATGGGGGATGAAAGGAAGCTTAACAGACTCATAAAGGGCATACTAGAAGACAAACTTATGGAGTCCACCGTTGCGGAGCTGGAGCTCTACCTTGGCAGGGGTGAGGAGGAGGAAGAAGTAGAGGAAGAGAGCCCACAGGGATAGTATGGTAAACCCGAGGATAAAGTCCCTTTCTGCCTATAAGACAGAAAGGACTTCTGCAAGGGTAAAGCTCTCCTCCAACGAGCTCTCCATAGAATTCCCCGGGGATGTAAGAAAGAGAATAGCCGAGGTTTTATCCGAGCTCCCATTTAACAGATATCCAGACCCGCAGGTACAGGAGCTAAAGGAGGTCGTAGCGCAGAGGTTCGGAGTAAGAACGGAAAACCTCATGCTTGGGAATGGCTCTGATGAACTCATATACTATCTATCCGTAGCCATAGGAGACCAAAACAGGGGGATTTTCTATCCGGTGCCCACCTTTTCCATGTACGGTATATCTGCCCAGGTCTTTGGAAGGGAAAGGGTTGAAATAAGGCTGAATAGCTTCTTTGACATAGACCTTGAAGAAAGTCTAAGGCTTGTACAAGAAAAAAAACCTGCTCTTGCTTACTTTTCTTACCCCAACAACCCAACGGGTAACCTCTTCAGCGAGAAGAGTATAGTTTCCATAAGGTCGCAGGGTGTCTTTACTGTGCTGGACGAGGCTTACTTTCACTATTCTAAGAGAACCTTTCTAAAAGACGCCCTAGAAAGAGAGGATACGGTAGTCCTGCGTACCCTATCCAAGATAGGTATGGCAGGCCTAAGGGTTGGGATAATGATAGGTAAGGAGGAGGTCATAAAGGATATAGAGAAGATAAGGCTTCCCTTTAATATAACTTACCCATCCCAGGTAATAGCCAGGCTCATGCTGACAGAATTTTACCCTCTAATCGAGGAGGAGGTGGAAAGGGTCATAAGGGAGAGGGAAAGAGTATACTCCGCGCTCCTGAGTATGGAAGGGGTAGAGCCCTTCCCATCCTCTGCCAACTTCATACTTTTCAGAACTTACATTCCAGCCGACCTTCTGCATAAAAAGCTGATTGAAAAGGGTGTTTTAGTAAGGAACTTCTCCTATATGGAGGGGCTCGAAGGATGTCTCAGGGTTAGTATAGGCAAGCCTGAGGAGAACGATGCCTTTCTTGAGGCTCTTGAGGGAGTGCTTAAGGAGATGGCTTGACAAATGAGAACAGTTTGCATATAATAAACATATAATAAAAAGAGGAGGTGCCAACATGAGAAAGATAACAAGGGATGAGATACTAAACATCTACGAGTACGAAAAGGTAAGACCTCAAAAGGTTCAGGAGATAATACAGCTGAAGAAAAACAGAAGGGTTTTCATAGAACCATGGGTCCATCTTGTTTTTGAAAACAGGGATACCGTATGGTTTCAAATACAGGAGATGATAAGGTCAGAGAGGATGGTAAGAGAAGAGGAAGTGCAGCAGGAGATAGATGTTTACAATGAGCTCATCCCAGAAAGAGGGGAAATTTCAATAACTATGTTTATAGAAATACCAGAGGCTAGCGAAAGAAAGAAACTTCTTCCCCAACTTGTAGGCATACATGATCACCTTTACTTTCATATAGGCAACAAGCATACGGTGAGAGCAGTTGCTGACGAGAGAAGCAAAGAGGATTATGAATACGGTAAGGCAGCTGTGGTTCACTTTTTGAAGGTTAAGCTCAGCGATGAGCAGGTGGAGGATTTCAAGAGGGAGCCTATAAAGGTGGAGATAAACCATCCCAATTACAGGGCAATTACAACCATCCCAGAGGAGGTAAGAGAGCAGCTCATAAGGGACCTTACTTCAGATTAAAATACTCCTTTATGATACATGTCTATGCAAGCCTTGATAGGGGGCTTAGCAAGTACGGGCTTGACCATTTTGGTGAAATAAAGAGAGAGTCTGTAGTATGGCTTGACGTAGAAAAACCCAGCGATGCGGAGATAGATTGGTTAAAAAGCGCCGTTGGATTTGAAATGCCACCCCGTGAGGTTTTTGGTGATATAGAGATAAGCAGTAAGTATAAGGAAGAGGGGGAAGCCATATACATGAACCTATCCTTTGTAATACAACAAAAGGAAGACATAAGCGTTGAACCTGTGCTCTTCTTTATAAAGGGGAGGTTCATGGTGAGCATAAGATACAGAGACATACCAACCATAATGATATTCCAGAAGAGGATGGAGAGGTCCCCAGTGGGTTTTCAATTCCCTGAGGCCATATTTGCCCAGATTGTGAACATTGAGGTAGATAGGATAGGTGATAGGTTGGAAATACTTGGTAGGCGTATAAGAAACCTACGAAAGGAGGTGTTTGTAGAGCAGTCGGAGGAAATCATAAAGGAGATATCCTACTACGATGAGCTTAACATAACCTTAAGGGAGAGTGTAAACGAAAAGCTGAGGATTCTTAGCCACTTTATAAAGAGTCCTAAGGTAAATGCACAGACAAAGAGGGATATAAAGGTTGCCCTTGATGACCTTTATACCCTCCTTGACTACACGAGTTTTTACATGGACAAGATAGACAGCATACAGAACAGTTTGCTTGGACTCATATCCATAAGACAGAACGAGGCTGTTAAGGTATTTACCGTACTGGCAACCATCTTCTTGCCTGCAACCCTTATTGCTAGCATCTTCGGTATGAACTTCGAGTTCATGCCCGAGCTCCACTGGAAATACGGATATCCTTACTCCTTACTCCTTATGGTTTCCACCACCTTGGTGCTAATATACTGGGTAAAGAGGAAAGGTTGGCTGTGAGGCTTAACAAGGAAGATGTCCTTCTTGGTTTCTTTGTTGTCTTTGGCATATCCTACCCCCTTATAATCGCTCTTATCATATTCTTCGAGGATGTCAAAGAGAAGAGAAGCGAGATGTCTCAGGTTAGGTCCTTTTATAGCTTTATCCTTGGTCTTGAGGAGTGCAAAAGAGAAAGGGCACAGGAGCTTGCGCATATGCTGAGCGAGAACTTGCTAAGGGAGATGAAGGATGTGGAGGGAATGGTCAGCACTTGTCAGCTCAACAGAAGGACCTATGCACCAGCAAGGGCGGAGGAGAGGGTGGTAAGGAATGGTTATCTGGTGGTAGACCTTGTTAAGAAGGAAAAGGGTATGACCCAGAGGTTGCTCTCTATTAGCCTAAGCTACCATAAGGAGGACGGAGGTTTAAAGATAACTCGTGTGGAGTATGAAAAAGGGAGTTGACATAGGAGGAAGCTTTATAAAGGTATACTGGGAAGATGGAAGGACAGAAAAGCACTACATAAGGCACATAGTAGAGCACAAGGAGCTCTTCCTCAATAAGGTGAGGGAGATAGTACTGGACGGAGATCCATCCCAGGTTGGAGTGGCTGTAGCGGGTTTCACATCCCTTGATGGGGTGGTTTACAAGTCTCCTAACATAAGAGCCCTGGATAGTGTAAACCTCTCTGAATTATTGACAGATGTGAGAGCTAAGATTGTTAACGATGTTTCCGCAGGAGCCTACGGTGAGTGGTTCTATAGCCACAGAGAAAGTAGAGTACTTCTATTTATCGCCGTTGGCACAGGACTTGGTGCAGGTCTTGTAATAGGGGGCAAACCCTTTCTCGGAGCGTGCGGTAGCAGTTTAGAGGCGGGACATCATACTATAGTGAAAGGGGGTGAGCTCTGCAGTTGTGGAAGGTGCGGATGTTGGGAGGCTTACTGCTCCTCTTACGGTCTTGAGAGGCTTTACCATAGACTCTCAGAGCAAAGGCTAAGCGACTTTGAAATAGTGAAAAGAGCCTATGAGGGCGATGGTGTGGCTTTAAGGTCTGTGGAAGAGTTTAAAAGCTACCTTCTCCTTGGGCTGATGAATATGGTGCACCTTTTTAACCCAGATAGGGTTGTTTTAGGCGGTGGGCTTATAGATGCTTTGAAAGGTATGCTTGGGGATATTGAGGCAAGGCTAAAGGCTGTTTGTGAGAAGCTTCCTGCAGAGTGCCTAGGCGTTCATCTTTCCGATTGTGCCGAATACTGCATGGCGAGAGGAGCTTTAGCTATGGTGTTAGAGGACGATATTTAAACATATGGAGATAAGGAGGATTGAAGGCGTCCTCTTACAGCATGCCACTGAACAATCCCAATCTAACAGAACCCAGAGAACCCACGAGAATCTTAAAGTTAGACTTCTATCCACCGTTCCTCAGATTCTTTTGGAAGCGTCTCTAAACAAAGAGGGACCCATAAGGGCAAGGGTTAGCCATTCGGAAGGTGGTAAGTTAGGTCTTATGCTAGAAGATGGCACAGAGATAAATGCGGAAAATAGGTCATCCCTTATACTGAAGGCAGGTGACATGATAGAACTTAAAGTGGAGAACACATCACCTCTCACTTTAAAGGTGGTAGGTGTATATAGGAGGGTTGTTTCGGAGGAGATTATAAACATGGTCTTTGAACCAGAGGGATACTATTACCTTCCATTATCTCAAAAGGGGCTCTGGGAAACGGTGCGCAACTCTGGGATTTTTTATGAAAGGAAGCTTTTTGAGCTTTTCATTGGAAAGCTCAGGCCTGAGGAGCTTATGGAGGACGTTAAGGCTCAGGTTTTAAAGGAGCTCATACCAATTATGAAAGACCTTTCGGCAAAGTTGGGAGTGGTCTACAGTTCAGACCTTGGGAACATGAAGGGGTTATTCGAAACCGCCAAGCAACTTGTTCAAGATTACAAAAGACTGTGGGAGTTGTTTAAGGTCATAAAGTTGGAAGGTTTAGGTCATGAGGAATATGCAGGCTTGGTTAGGTTTTTTGAATCAAGGGGTGACATGCAAGCCTTAAAGTTTCTGGAGGAAAAGAAGCTGCATATGTTTGCCGGAAAACTGTGGACTATCGTAGAAAAGGGACCTCAGAACAATCCAACCTTGGAAAACTTTGCGCGCGCTTTTGTCAGGTTAAAAGAGATAGCAGTTGAAGAGGGGGATGTAGGTCTTTTGGTGAGAAACTTTTTAGATGCTCTCAAAGGGGGAAGTGAAGAGTCCATAAAGGAAGCCTACAAGGAGTTAGAAGGGTTTATGGAAAGGGGAAAGGCGCTCCATGACTTTTTTCAGCGGTACGGACACAGAACAGAGCAACTCCTGAGTAGGCTTGATTTCATAACGGCTCTTCAGTACACTATGCTAAGATACGACAATCTTCTGTATATACCTGTGTACCTAGATGGGGGGAAGGGGTCTTTGCTCTTTAAACTTGGAAAGGAATATTTGGTGGTACTAAAGCTTCAATACAGTGAGGGCTTTGTTATAGGTATATTAAGATTGCCGAAGGCTGGCAAAGCTCTAGATATAAGCATACTTACAGACATTAGAGAATTGGCGCAGGCTATCGGTATTCATAGGGATAGTATGGTAAGGATGATAGAGGAGGAAGGTTTGAAGCTTGGGAAGTTTAGGGTTGAGCTAAAGAAAATAGAAGAGGCAAAGGAAGAGGTAACCATAGAAATACTGAGAGAGGGCTTTTCCCTCATAGCTTAGCCATGGAAGAAAAGAAGAAGGCCTTAGCTTTAAGGTACGAGGGTAAGGATAAAGCTCCTGTGGTGGTAGCTAAGGGCACGGGCGAGCTTGCGCAGAGGATAATAGACATTGCAAAAAGATACGGAGTACCAATTGTGGAGGATAAGGACCTGATATCTGCACTCATGAGGGTTGAAGTTTACGAGGAGATACCACCAGAACTTTACAGGGCAGTTGCCAAAGTGCTCCTCTTTATAAGGTCTATTAAAACATCAGGCAAGGTTTAGGTAGGACCTACGTGCTAGGTATATCTGATGCTTTAGGAAATTAGAGAGATTCTGCACACCCTGGGCTATGGGGCTTATGGGATAAGGCTCACCTCTTAAAAGCCTTTCTAAAGCCTGTAGTAGGTTCATAATGTCCCTTATCGGTTCCTCTTTGAAAAATATGGGACAAACGTCTTCTATGGCTGGAAGTAGAATACCCATCCAGGATAGAGCTTCTGCGCTGAGATTGAGTAGATACTCCTTTCCATACTCCTCCTGATATCTTTCGTAGGCGCTTAGCACCTCTCCTATCAAGTCTAAGAGCTCCACGTTATAGTAAAGTACATCAAAAGCGGAGCTCACGCTAAAGCTAAACTTCCTAGTGCCCGAAAGGAGCATCAGGTTTACTAGCTTTTCTTGAAGAAGAAGGAGCTCTTCTATTCTTTCAACAAACTCTTTCATAGTATGTACTTGGCTACCTCCACATCCTTTACAATTCCTTCGAGCTTCGCTTTAACAAACCTGGCATCTATTATTATCCTCTGCCCTGAAAGCTCTGGTGCGTTAAAGGATATATCTTCAAGAAGCTTTTCCATAACGGTGTGAAGCCTTCTGGCACCTATGTTCTCCGTCCTGTTGTTTGCCTCTTCTGCTATGCGAGCTATCTCCTCCAGAGAATCCTCTGTAAATTCAAGCTCCACGCCTTCACTCTTAAGGAGCTCTATGTATTGAACTGTAAGTGCATTTTTAGGCTCTTTGAGTATCCTCACAAAGTCTTCTTTGGTAAGTGGATGGAGCTCCACCCTTATGGGGAACCTTCCCTGCAACTCGGGCATAAGGTCTGAGGGTTTAGAGATATGAAAGGCACCCGCAGCTATGAATAGAATGTGGTCTGTCCTTACTGGTCCATACTTTGTCTTTACCACCGTACCCTCCACTATGGGCAGAAGGTCCCTCTGTACGCCCTCCCTCGAAACGCCCGGACCCACTCCCGGCGTTTTTACCGCTATCTTGTCTACTTCGTCTATGAACACGATTCCAAAGTTTTCCGCTCTCTGTATGGCTTCCCGGGCAACCTCTTCCTGGTCTATGAGCTTTTCCGCCTCCTCCAATTCAAAAGCATACAGTGCTTCCTTGACCTTCAGTTTCCTTCTCCTTCTCCCAGTACCGAGTCCACCCAGCATGTTTCTTATCTGCTCTTCCAGTTCTTCAAATCCCGGTGGACCAGCTATACCAATTACGGGAGTGAGCTTTTCTTGAACTTCTACCTCTATGACCTTGTCATCCAACTCCCCCCTTCTGAGCTTCTCCTTGTACTCTTCTCTTTTGGACGTATCCTGTGCTCCTCTCATTCCAAAGCTGAGCTGTTGAGGTACCAGGTAATCAAGGAGTTTCTCTTCGGCAAGCCTCTTTGCCCTCTCCCTTACCTCCTGCATCTTTTCGCTCTTTACCATCTGGTAGGAAACCTCCACGAGCTCCCTTATCATGGACTCCACATCTCTTCCCACATAACCTATCTCCGTGTACTTGGTTGCCTCCACCTTTACAAAGGGGGCTTTTATCAGCTGGGCTATCCTCCTGGCTATCTCCGTCTTGCCCACACCCGTGGGGCCTATCATGAGAAGGTTCTTTGGGGCTACCTCATCCTTTATGCTTTCGGGCAGGTTTTGTCTTCTCCAGCGGTTCCTAAGTGCTATGGCAACCGCTCTTTTTGCCTCCTCTTGGCCAACTATATACTTGTCAAGCTCCTCAACTATGCGCCTTGGTGTGAGGTCTTCTAGCAGTTCAGAAAGGTATTTCGTCATCATCGGTATGCTCTTTTTCTATGGTTTGAACCTCAACCTTTTTAACCAGTTGGTCGAGGAAGCTATCCACATCCTCTGGGAAGGGTTCAAAATCAAAGGGCATGGGGAAAACCTTCTTGATGACTTCAACGGGAGGGCTTCCTATACCCGTTGCGGGCACAATACTGCTGGGCACACGTCTTGAAGCCTCTAAACATGCCATCTTGTAGGCATCTGATAGGGCTGTTTCTATGTCTGAAAACCTTGCCAATTCATCACCAAACTCGTAAATAACTATGTCGTAAGCACTCCTTTTAAAGCACTCCCAATCCAGAACTCTAGTTATGTACTCCCTGCCTTCCCATTCTCTTGTCTCTACACAGCCCTTATCTTTAAGCTTAAAGGCTACTATGTAGTAATCCACTAAAAACCTGTCCGCGTAGACATCTGGAAAAAAGTAAAACTCCATGGTCTTTATAATATAACAGCTGTGAAGATAATTTCCAGCTCTGAAGAAGAAACTTTAAGGCTTGGAGAGGAGATAGGTAAAGTCTTAGAGGGTAAGGAGGTGATATGTCTTTGTGGTGATCTGGGGGCGGGCAAGACAACTCTAATAAAGGGTATAGCTAAGGGTATGGGAATTTTTGAAGGTTATCAGGTTAGAAGTCCAACTTTTACCCTGCTTAACGAGTATCCAACAAAAAAAGGCAAGCTTATCCACGGCGACCTCTACAGGGTAAGAGAACTAAACCTTGAAGAGTTTGTAGGTAAGGGTGTCTTAGTAGTAGAGTGGGCAGAGGAGCTAAGCTTCTGCACATGCACCATAAGAATAGATTTCGATAAGGACCGAAGGGTCATCAGCCTCCAAGGCTGTGAGGATATAGCTAAGAAACTGTCATATGGCACAGCTTGTTGAGGTTTTTAAGCTCAAACCTTCCATCATTGTACTTAAGCACGGTAAGACCCGTATTATCCATGTGTACGTTCCATAGGTTTTCAAGTCCCAACCCAAGGGAGAGGCATACAATAGCGTGTAGTGTACCACCGTGAGCCACTATTAGAAGATTTTGATGAGGGGTGTCTATTACATCTCTGAGAAAGCTCCTCACCCTCTCCTCAAACTTGCCCATGTCCTCCTGTGTAGGTAATGGGTTTTTTACAGGGTTGGAAAGCCAAGCTCTCAATCTCTCCCCCTCTTCCTCCATTATGGCCCAAAAGCGTCTACCTTCGTAATCCCCAAAGGACATCTCCCTTATGCGCTCATCCACATGGACATCAAGACCGAGAACATCAGCAATTACTAGGGCAGTTTTGTAGGCCCTCCTCTGTGGTGATGAGTAGATAACCTCTATGCCCTTGTTTTGAAGTTCCTGGGCTGATAATCTTGCTTGCACAAACCCTAGGGGTGTTAGGTCACTGTCCAGCCTGCCTTGAAATATACCCTTTTCATTGTACTCGCTCTGAGCGTGTCTTAAGAGGTATAGGTGCCTCATAATCTTTCAATTTTATTGTTATAACGTGAAAGAGGTATAAATTTTAGAAAAAAGGAGGTGGAGAAAAATGAGCGTAGAGAGCTTGGCAAGAAAGGAGGTAATTACACTTAAACCTTCTGACAGCGTTTTTGATGCCGTTAAGCTCATGAAGGAGAAAAACATAGGCTCTGTGGTAATCGTAGATGATGAAAATCGTCCTGTGGGTATAATAACCGACAGAGATGTGGTCTTGAGAGTTGTCTATGAGGGGCTCGATCCAAAGGCAACCGCTTTGAATAAGGTTATGACAAGGGGGCTCTCAGTGTTGGAAGAGGGTATGGGACTCTTTGAAGCTTTGAGTTTTATGAGGGAGGAAGGCGTTAGGAGGTATCCCGTAGTTGACTCTAGTGGTAAGCTTACAGGTTTTCTTTCCCTTGACGATATGCTCTACCTTCTGGGTAAAGAGTTAGCTTCCGTTGCAGATATTATAGAAAAAGAGAGGCCCTCCCTCTAGTTGGAGGCGCCTTCTTCCCTCTTTTCCTTTTGTGGTGGAGCTGGACGCTCTACTATTTTCCCCGAAGCCAGCTTTTCAGCTATAGAGTTAGCGACTTGAACCACTACATCCCTTGCTACCATATCTAGGGAAAGGTTCTTACTCACACTCCAACCACCCCCACCGGCACCACTGCCACCCCATCCTGCACCGAAAAGCCCCCAGGATGATCTTTCAGAGTCTGCGTTAAAAGATTTAGAGAAGGCAACCTCAAGGGTCTGGGGGTTTATTACGTTTATATCCGCACCCAACTTTGCCCTATCCTTCCTTACGTTTATAGCTCCAAGAATGGGTATAAAACCACCCCCCAGAGCTCCACCGCTTCTCTCCAGTTCAAGGGCAGTTATAGAACCGCTTATCACGTAATCAACCTTTGGTGGTTGTACCTGCTGTCCCGTAGCAGCCAGAAGCCTTTTCATCTTTTCGAACTGTTCTAAGTCCACTATTCTAAAGCAGTTCGTAGCCTTTAGTGCACTTACGAGCATGGTTGTAATTCCAGAACCTATACCCCTTACACCGCCCGAACCTGATAGGACCTCGTAGAGGTAAGCAATGTGGGGGGTTCCCGGGTTTGCCTGCTGGCAGGCGTTTGCCTTGCAATCCAACTCCATGACCATGACAGAGTGGGTGGGTTCTGAACATTTAACCACTGGTATTTGCCTTTCCTCCACTTTTGTCCCGCTCTCCTGTGCATACAGAATAGGGGAAAGGGCAAGAAGGATAAACACTCCTCTCTTCATCCCAATAACCTCCTTTATTTTACTCTTTTATTATTATAAAACTCCCTTAAAGCACGATCCTGACAACCTTGCCTATGCTTTCGTTTACCTCCCTTTCTATGTGGATGTAGTTTTCGGTTAGAAGTATACCTTTCTCCAGGACAACAGCCCTAAGGCTTTTGCCTCTGTTTCTCTCTAAGAACTCTTCCCTTTTTTTCTCATCAAGCTCCTTGAGAGCCCTTACCCTCTCCTCCTTTACACCTGGGTGTACCTTCTCCTTCATCCGGCTTGCCTTTGTAAAGGGTCTATCAGAGTATGGGAAAGGGTGCATGTAAGCTATAGGAAGCTCTTCAAGGAGTCTGCGGGTTTGTAAAAAGTCCTCTTCGCTTTCTGAAGGGAAGCCCACTATTATGTCGGTGCCTATAGAGGAATGGGGTCTTCTACTTAGTATAAACTCCACTAGCTTTACGTAATTTTCTACCCTGTAGTCCCGTCCCATAAGCTCTAAAATACGGTCAGATCCACTCTGTAAGGAGAGGTGAAAATGGGGCGCTATCCTATCTTCTGAGCATATGAGCTCTAAGAGCCCCCCATCTATCTCGGAGGGATAGAGGGAAGAGAGCCTTATGAGCTCTATACCCTTGATCTCTAAGAGCCTTTTCAGAAGTTTGTAAAGGCTACTTCCCAAATCCCATCCGTACTGGCTTAGCTGTGTGCCCGTAAGCACCACTTCTTGAAAGCCCCTATCTGCTAGAAGCTCTATCTCCCTAAGGACCCTATCCTCAGGAACGCTCCTTACCTTACCCCTGGCAAAGGGTATGACGCAGAAGGTGCAGAAGCGGTTGCACCCTTCTTGAACCTTTACGAAAGGTCTTGCCTTTTCAAAATAGGTTACTATGTCAAAGTTTTGGAGCTCCGACTGCTTAAATACGTTGCCTACGTAAACTTTTTCCCTCTTACTCTCTAAGAACTCTTTTACCAGCTCCAGTATTCTTCGTTTGTGTGTGTTGCCAACCACAAGGTCCACTTCCTCCATGCTTGCAAGAGTTTGTGGATTGACCTGAGCGTAACAGCCTGTGGCAACCACGAGGGCATTGGGGTTTTTCCTCTTTGCCCTGTGTATAGCCTGTCTTGAGGAGCGGTCCGCACCTGCAGTGACGGTGCACGTGTTGACTATATAGACATCCGCCACATCATCAAAGGAAACTATCTCATAACCTTCCTGTCTAAAGCTCTGGGCTATTAGCTCCGTATCAAAAAAGTTACTCCTACAGCCTAAGGTGAGTACGGATACCTTCATTGTATTACTATAGTATAGATCAGCATGAATTTTTTTATATCCGGCGGTGGTACAGGTGGGCACTTCTTCCCAGCCCTTGCCCTCCTCGAGTGTCTCTTGGAGAGGGGTTTTTCTACCCTCTTTGTGGGTTCGGAGAGAGGCATAGAGTTCAAACTCAGGGACAGAATACCAACGGAAAGTCTGTTTCTCCCATCCCATCCCTTCATGGGAAGAGGTCTTTGGGACAAGCTAAGGGCTATCTATGGAGCCCTTTCCGGTGCTATGAAGCTAAGGGGCAGACTGCGCTCGGGTGATGTGGGAATAGTTTTCGGCGGATACACCACACTACCCTTGGGGCTCGCCTGCTTATTTGGTAGGTTACCCCTCTTTGTGCATGAACAGAACTCGGTGCCCAGTCAGACAAATAGACTCCTTGGCAGGTTTGCAAGGATGGTCTTCATAACCTTTGAACACTCAAGGGGGTTTTTCCATAAGGAAAGGACTATAAAAACTGGACTTCCCATAAGGAAAAGCCTAATTGAAGGTCTTAGAATTTCCAAAGTGGAGGCAAGTAGAATTCTAGGGCTTGATGAGAATTTTACTCTACTTATAATGGGTGGAAGTCAAGGAGCAAGCTTTCTAAACTCCTTGGCTATGGAGGTCTTTTACAAAACGGGCTGGCAGGGCATTCACATAACTGGCGAGAGGGACTTTGAGAAGGTAAGCTCCTTTTACAGAGAGAAGGCTTTGAGGGTGTACACCCTTCCCTTTAGTGATAGGATGGAACTTATCTATAAAGCCAGCGACTTAGCTATAAGCAGGGCGGGTGCAAGCTCCATCACCGAGCTCTCCCTCTACGGCATACCCACTCTTTTTATACCCTTCCCCTATGCAATCCATGACCATCAGTATTACAACGCAAAGGAGATAGAGGAGCTTGGGGGTGGTATAACCCTTAGACAAGGGGATGCAAGCCTTGAGAGGGTCCTAGAAAACTTGGAGAAGATGATTTCAGACAGAGATGGATATTCAAAGAGCATTTCAACCTTCGCTAACCCTCTTGCCTGTCAAGACATAGTAAAATACCTTTTAAAAGAATGAAAGCATAAAGGAGGGTTCCATGGAGGTAAGAAAGGCAGTCTTTCCAGTAGCAGGATGGGGTACACGCTTTTTGCCAGCGACAAAGGCCATGCCCAAGGAGATGTTTCCCATTATCGACAAGCCTGTCATACAGTTCATAGTGGAAGAGTGTTTAGATGCTGGCATTGAAAATATGGTCTTTGTCACAGGAAGGCACAAAAGGCCCATAGAGCACCACTTTGACATAAACACGGACCTTGAAAAGCATCTTGAAAACTGTGGGAAAACCGAGCTTCTAAAGAATATAATGGAGATAAGCAGGCTAGTAAATCCCATATACATAAGGCAGAAGGAACAGCTGGGTCTTGGTCACGCAGTTCTGGTTGCAGAGCCTGTGGTCGGTTATGAGCCCTTTGTAGTCTGTCTTGGTGACGTAATAATAAGAAACGAGCAGAATGTTATATCCAGGATGATAGAGGTATATCAGAGGTTTGGGAAGAGTGTTATAGCGGTCTTTGAAGTGGAGCAGAAAGAGGTTTCCAAGTACGGTGTAATAGATGGAAGACATATAGAGAAGGACATATACATAATAGATGATCTGATAGAAAAGCCAAAACCCGAAGAAGCCCCATCCAGGCTTGCCATAGTGGGTAGGTACCTCTTTACACCCAGGATATTTGATAAGCTAAAGGTGACACCACCGGGAAAGGGTGGGGAGGTGCAGCTCACCGATGCTATAAAGCTTTTACTTGAAGATGAGGCGGTCTATGCCATAAAGATAGATGCAAGGGTTTACGACACGGGCACGCCCATAGGATACCTTCAGACCCTAATAGAGTTTGCCCTTCAGAGGGAGGACACCCGTGATGGGATGATGAGGTTTCTTAGGGGTTTGAAAATTGAACTCTCTGAAGTATAATCTAACCTTATGCTTAGGCTTTCTATTGGGCTTGCCATAGTATTTACCTACATAGTGATGATTTGGGGGGGTGCGGTAAGGTCAACAGAGTCGGGTCTTGCCTGTCCCCAATGGCCCCTCTGTTACGGAGACTTTCAGCTTCCCAAAGACACATCTGCAAAGCTGGAGATGGGACATAGGACGGTGAGCGGTCTTGCGGGCATCTTTGTCTTTGTTACCTTCTTTCTTCTATGGTTTAAATACAGGGCTTTCCCAAAGTCTGCAAAGATAACCTCTGCAGTTGCCCTCCTTTTTACCCTTTCTGCTGCTCTTACAGGTATGAAGATGATAACCTCCGAGGCTCCAAACCTCAAGTATGTCTCCCACATGTTCTTGGAGTCCTTCCACATATACGAGTCTATGGCTATAATGGGAGCGCTTGTACTGACCTACAGGTTTTTAAGCCATAGGCTTGAGGGTAGCATTCCCTGGTGGGCATACCTCTTTGCCCTCATTACCATGGTCACCGGTGTGCTTGTGAGGTATACGGGTTCTGGAGAGGCCTGCGGGCATGAGTGGCCCACCTGCAACGGAACCCTCCTTCCAGACCTATCCAACTGGCAGGTTGCCCTTCAGTTTGCTCATAGGAACATATCCTATGTTACCTGGCTAGCCTTTTTACTTGTACTTTTGTCCAACTTCAATAGGACCACGCTAGCCACCTTCCTCTTTATAAACCTTCAGTTTCTCTTTGCCATATCCATGGTGCTGACGGGCTTTTTCCTTCCCATTGTATTTCTTGATACCGCCTCTGGCTTCTTCCTCTTTGCATGGCTTACCTATAACCTTCAGCTCAAAGGCACTCCAGAGGCAAAACTAAAACCCGCATGGTAGATAGGGCTGTGGCATACAGAAACCTTATAAAGGATTACATAATTCTTACCAAGCCCGGTATTGTCCTCTTGGTTCTTATAACCACCCTTACTGGTATGTACTTCGCCCAGAGGGGCTTTCCTGAACCTTGGCTCGTCTTCTGGACCTTGTTGGGTACGGGTTTAGCCTCCGCCGGCTCTGCAGTTCTGAACCAGTTTTTTGACAGGGACATAGATGCTCTCATGGGTAGGACAAGGGAAAGACCCTTGCCCAGTGGTTCAATAGGTCCAAGGAATGCTCTTTTTTTTGGCGTTTTTCTTCTCTTGCTCTCTCTTCTTATTTTGCTCTTAAAAGTGAACCTCTTGGCTACCTCTTTGGTGCTCCTTGCATCCCTTTTTTATGTGGTGGTGTACACCCTTGCACTGAAGAGGGTCAGTCCCATAGCAACGGAGATAGGTGGTGTGTCCGGTGCCCTTCCACCGGTTATAGGCTACGCCTCTGTAAAAGGAGAGGTAAATCCTGAGGCTCTCATACTCTTTATCATCATGTTCCTATGGCAACCTCCCCACTTTTGGGTCTTGGCCATAAAGTACGTGGAGGACTACAAGAGGGCAGGCGTGCCTACCCTTCCCGTCTCCAAGGGCATAGATCATACGAAGATAAAAACTCTCATATACACTGCTAGCCTTCTACCTCTTAGCCTCCTTCCTTCACTCTACGGGCTTGCTGGAAGCCTTTACTTCTTTTCCGCCTTGGTTCTGAGTGGCGTTTACCTCCTTCTAACTCTGAGGTTTGTCTTCTCAAGAAAGCCCAACGGCATGTTTCTCTTTTTCTACTCCGTGCTCTACATAGCTCTCCTCTTTTCCATAATGGTCTTTGACATGGTGAGGTAAAGAGAATGCAGAGGTCCTGGCTTACCCTTTCTGTTGTTTCCTTGGGTCTTGGTGGTTTTCTGGCTCTGGTTGCTGCGGTGGCAAGGGCTCCCATGGTCTACAAGCTCGTTCCCCCCGAATACTTCTACCATGCCATAATAGGCCATGTGGACCTTGCCATAGTGGGCTTCTTCCTGACCTTTACCCTACTACTCTGGAGCAGGACCTTTAAAGTAGAGCTAAAAACACCCTTCTACCTTTCCCTTACGGGTATCCTTCTTATTGCCTTCCTTTCTCTCTCTGGTCTTGGCAAGGCTGTTTCCAACAACTACCTTCCCACCATTGACCACCCCCTTTTTTGGCTTGGAGCCATCCTCTTTTTCTTGGGTTTTTGGGTGGGCGGCTTTAGTCTTTGGAGGCACGCCCTCAGAGGGTTGACATCTAAGAACTTTGAGGAGCACCTTGTTAGTTTGGCGGTTTTCCTATCGCTCCTTATGCTTCTGGCGACCTTTACCTCCTTACCAAAGGCTGGCTCAAGAGAGGAGCTCTACCTTTTCTACGAAAGGCTTTATTGGGCTCCCGGGCATGTGCACCAGTTTATAAACGGCACCATGCTCCTCTTTGCCTGGTACTCTCTTCTGAAGCTGAGCGGTGTAAAGGTCTACCTGGACAGGCTTAGATACCTCAGCTCCGCCTCCCTACTTTTTTGCTCCCTCTATGTGCTACTGCCCGTGGTCTTTGAAGACCCCGTTTCACGCTCTGCGAGGACCATCACAGACGTGGGCTATGCCTTAGGTCTTGGTTTACCCATCTTCTTCCACCTTTACGTGATACTCAAAAACATGAGGCAAGCTCAGAGAGGCATTTATTTTATAGCTCTGGTGCTCTCCGTGGTTTTGTACCTTCTTGGTGTGGGCATAGCCTACGCGGGGCTCCTTCCTTCCTTTGTGGAGTATTTTTTGGACCCTACTACTGGCTACAAGGGTATGAGCTCAACCCTGAGCATACCAGCCCATTACCATGGCGTTATAACAAGCCAGACCCTCGCCTTTATGGCTTTGGGCTACAGCCTACTTAAGGAGCTCGGTTATACAAAAAGGCTTAGTCTACTTCCCCTTTCCCAGGTTTATATGTACGGTGTGGGTATGGTCCTATTTGTGCTTGGTCTTTTCTTTGCGGGTTTGAGAAACGCACCCAGAAAGACCTACGGCACAGCCTACACCGACGACCCCACCGTCCTGCTCTCCCTAGGGCTTATGCTCTTGGGAACCCTCCTTGCGGTGTTTGGTGGTATACTCTTCGTCCTTTACTCTTTGAGAGCCCTTACCCTTCAAAGGTCAAGCTCGTAGAAGCTACTTATAACCCTATGCCTTGAGTTGCAATGGTCCTCCCTGCAGACTCTGACTACCTCAATACATATGGACTTTGCGCTATCCAGCTCCTCTTCAAGGTCAGAGAGAAATAATATCTCTTGAGGTGGAACGCCAATGGTCTCAGCTATCCTTCTGTAGGATTCTGGGCTCCTTTTGCTGCCTATTGAGGTGTCAAAAAGGCCGTCAAAGAGCGGTGTTATATCGCCGTAGTCTGTGTGCCCGAAGAAGAGCCTTTGAGCCTTCACAGAACCCGAGGAGTACACATATAGCCTGTAGCCCTTCTCTTTCCATTCTTTTAGCTTTACGTAGGCGTCTTCATAGACGTGCCCCTTCAACTCACCCGAGAGAAAGCCCTCTTCCCATATGTGCCCCTGGAGCTCCTTGAGGAGCCCCTCCTTTAGGTCCTTATCTATCCATTCCTCAAAGGTTTTTGTAGCTAACTCTAAGTCCACCTTCCTTCCGAGCCTTTCTGAAAGCCTCTCCACTATGGACTTTACCCTCTCCTCTTCCCAATGCTCCTGTAGAAATCCCCTTAACCTCTTCCTTGAGTAGGGGAACATAACCTCTTTTACGTAGGAGAGGGATGAAGTTGTCCCCTCTATGTCCGTCAGTATAGTCCTTATCATAGCATCTGGAGAAGGGCGTCGTGTTCTGGGAACCTCTTGGATATGTCCGATCCTGTGAAGTTTCCAACCCAGCCCTCGGGTATGGAGAAGAACCTTATGGCTTTGAAGAAGGGCTTGGAGCCCATGTCAAACCAGTGTTTTGTGTGGGCAGGCACGCTTATGAAGTCTCCTTTCTCGCAGAGGACTACGTAGACCTTGTCATCGGGATGAAGGTAAAAGGTGCCACGACCATCAACAAAGAACCTAACCTCAAAGTCCGAATGGGTGTGCTCGGAGAGGAACATACCGCGGAGCTCCTCCCTTTTGGGATGCTCTGGAGTTAAGCTCACCACATCTATGGATTTGAAGTCAAACTCCTCAACTATCCTATCCACCTCTTCCCTGTAGACCTGGAGCACCTCCTCCTGCGTTGCGGAGAAGGGAAGTTCCCTGTCTGTTTTCCACCTTTCAAAGCGCACACCTATGCTGTCAAGCCTTTTGGCTATCTGCTTGTGGTCTTCAACCCTTTCTAAGAGCTCTCCATCTTCTTTGTAGACCAGCAAAAGGCTCATCTCTTACCTCCTAGCAGAAGTTTTAGCTCACATTCAAAGAGAAAGTCAAAGGCTTCAAGTCTTATGTAGGCTTCCCTTATGCTCCCACCCCAGGTGTAAAGACCGTGAGATCTAAGGAGAAAGCCATAAGTTCCCGGACCTTCCCTTAGAGCTTCTTCAACTTTCTTGGAAAGCTCCCGCATATCCTGGGAGTTTTCCAGCACGGGCACCTCTATGGTGGTTTGGTGGGTCCTTATACCGTTGAAAGCCTTGAGAAGCTCGTATCCCTCAAGAACCACCTTATCCCCAGAAAGCCGTGATATAAGTGTAGAGTTTAGTGAATGCACGTGCAGTACAGACCTCACCTCTGGAAAGAGTCTGTACACCAGAAGATGAAGCTCCGTCTCCGCAGAGGGCTTTCCTCTTCCTTCTAGCACATTGCCCCGCAGGTCCACAAAGACAAAGTCTTCCATGGTAAGATGTCCCTTGTGGCTCCCAGAGGCAGTTATGCATATAAGTTCCTCCTTGAGCCTTGCAGAGAGGTTCCCACCCGTGGCAGGAAGCCACCCCCTAAGGTGGAGCTCCCTTCCTATGTTTATAAGCTCGGAAATCTCACCATACATGGGTCTATATAATTTAAACCATCTTTAGGTTAAAATAGAGGGAAAACATGGCCCTGATACTACCCTATGGCGAGAAAAGACCCCATATACACACCTCCGTTTTCCTCGCAGAAAATGTTGTGGTAATAGGTGATGTAGAGATAGGTGAGGACTCATCTCTATGGTTTGGTACTGTGGTGAGGGGAGATGTGAACTTTATACGTATGGGCAAGGGTACCAACATACAGGACTGCTCTGTTATCCACGTCACCCACCGTACCCATCCTACGCTTATAGGCGATTACGTTACCGTGGGCCATAGGGTAATCCTGCACGGCTGTAAGATAGGAAACTACGTTCTTGTGGGCATGGGTGCGGTAGTCATGGACGGCGTGGAGATTGAGGATTTCGTTCTGGTGGGTGCGGGGGCTCTGCTCACACCCGGTAAAAGGTTTCCTTCAGGGGTTTTGGTGGCAGGCTTTCCCGCCAAGGTGGTAAGGGAGCTAAAAGAGGAGGAGATAGAGCTCATAAAAAACTCTGCCCAGAATTATATAGCCTATAAGAACCTATACCTCAGCCAAGGGAAAGGGCCGAGCATAGGGTAAAATAGTCTACCATGGCTCAGGAGAGGATATTCACGCCGGGACCCGTGGAACTTCCCGAAAGGGTAAGGCAGGTCCTAGGAAAACAGATAATACACCATAGGACAGAGGAGTTCAGGACTGCTTTTTTGGAGGTCAGAGAGCTCTTCAAAAGGTTCTTGGATGAGCCTTCAGATAGCTTTGTCTTCTTTGCCTCCTCAGGCACGGGTGCCATGGAGTCTGCGGTGCTCAGCTTTTTTGAGGAAGGTGACAAGGTCCTGGTTATAAACGGTGGCAAGTTTGGGGAGCGCTGGCTCAAACTCTCCCAGCATTGGGGGTTAAGACCTGTAGAGTACAAGGTGCCCTGGGGTGAGTCTGCAGACCCAGAGGCAGTAGAGAGGCTTCTGAAGGAAAACCCAGACTGCAGGGGTGTGCTCCTTCAGGTTTCTGAGACCTCCACGGGTGCTTACCACCCTACGCCGGAGATAGGTAAGCTATGCCAAGATAGAGATGTGCTCTGCGTGGCAGATGCCATAACTGCCCTAGGTGTTTACAACATAAAGCCCTCAGAGTGGGCTGTAGATGTGCTCATAGGAGGCTCTCAGAAGGGTTTTCTGTTGCCACCAGGTCTTTCCATACTCTGGTTTTCCCAGAAGGCTGAAAGGAGTTTAAAAGAAAGAGCCTTTTACTTCAGCATCAAAAGGGAGCTTTCAAAGCAAAGGGAAGGGCAAACCGCTTGGACCCCTGCCATAAGCCTCATACTGGCACTAAAAGAGTCCTTGGAAATACTTTTGGAAGAGGGTATGGAGAGGGTGGAGAAAAGGCACAGGGCCCTCTCGGAGGGAACGTTGAAAGCTGTTCAAGCCTTAGGTCTTGAAAAGTTTGCAAAAATTCCATCCCTTTCGGTAAGTGCCATAAGCAGTAGCAGAGCAGAGGAGATAAGAAAGGAACTCTTAAGGTTGGGCATAAGGGTAGCAGGTGGGCAGGATGAGTTAAAGGGTAAGATATTCCGCATATCCCATATGGGTGTGGACCCGAAGGATGGACTTATGCTCGTCGGCATGCTTGAGGTGGCTCTTAAGAGGCTTGGTCTTCCCGTTGAAATGGGGCAGGCGGTGAGGTCATACACACAGACCCTAATGGAACACGGCATATGGTAAAGCTATACATAGTAAGACACGCAGAAAGCGAGTGGAACCCCATCGGTAGATACCAGGGTTTACTTGACCCAGAGCTTTCAGAGCTCGGAAGGATGCAAGCTACAAGACTTGGGGACTTCTTCAGAGATGTGCATATAGACGTTGTTTACTCCTCCCCACTTAAGAGAACCTATCAAACAGCCCTTGAAATTGGGAGGGTTAAGGGGCTTCCTGTGATGGAGGAAAGGAGGGTAATAGAGATAGACCACGGTAAGTGGTCCGGTCTTCTCGTGAATGAGGTGCAGAGACTGTATCCTGAGGAGTTTAGGCTCTGGCTTGAAGAGCCTCATAAGGTCAGCTTTGAAGGTGGGGAGAGCCTTCAGGACGTTTACCTTAGGGTAAAGAGCTTTCTTGAGGAGATAAAAGAAAAGCATTGGGGTCAATCCCTAGTTGTGGTTTCCCACACGGTGCCCATAAGAGCTATGTACTGTGCCCTTCTAAAGGTTGACCTTTCTAAGTTTTGGTCCTTCGGTTGCGATAATGCCAGCTTTTCCCTTGTCCATATGGAAGGGGACAGAAATGTTATAATTAGGCTGAACATAACATGCCACCTGGGGGAATTTTATGTGGAAGCTCATAGGGCTCTTTAGCCTGTTCCTTTTTTTATCCTTTGCTCAGCAGATAAGAAGGGAGTTTGACGTTGATGTGGAGCTCACAGGCAAGCTCTTAGAAGAAAAGCCCAAACTCTATGCTCCCGCAAGGTTGGAGATGCAGGAGGATAGAGAGCTTGACCTCTTGGGCGAGCTTTTGGAAGCTCCAAAGTTAATGGAGTTTACTCAGATAAAGCCCATTGAGAGGAACACAGGGGTGAGCTGTGGGGAGCCGAAGGATGCTATCTCTTATAGGCTTGGTGTAGATTACTACCTGAGGGGAAAGTACGACCTGGCGGAGGAGGAACTAAAAAAGGTTATTGTCATGAACTCCCCCTTCAAGCCCATGGCCGAGTACGTGCTCGGAGTCATATCCTACTCCCGAGGACAGCAAGAAAGTGCTCTTGAGCTCTTTAAGACTTCCTGCGGTACAACCCATATGTATCAAAAGGCTTCCTGTGAGGCATACTACGCCTTGAACTTTAGGATTAGAAACTCAGTTCCCGAAAACCAGGACCCCATGTGGAGGGCGGTGTTTAACATAAAGAGGGGGGTGTTAACAAGCCCTGAATGTGAAGAAGCTGTTTTCATCCAGTACTGTGGATATATAAAAGACTTTTTAATGGGTAAGGAAAACTCCCAATACAGGGATAGCACAAGGCTCGCTAGGGCTCTGAGGTTATACAGGGAAGGGAACCTCAGAGAAGCTAAACCTATACTATCTGACTACTCAAAACCGGCTAGACCTTACAGGGATATAGCTCTGTACTACATGGCTCTTACGGATATTAAGGAAGGCAAAGTGGAGGAAGCTCTTAGGCTTGCTGGACTGCTTGAAACTGTAAACCGAAGGCTTGCGGATAACCTATATGGCATACTGTCCTCCAAGGATGTGGTCCTATCACGTTATGTTTATTCCCTTACAAGAAATCCTAGATTTCTTGAGAAGGCGGGCATAATAGCTTACAACTCTGGAGACTACAGTCTGGCTCTTTATAACTTCCTTCAGGCGGGAAGCTCCAGATATGCGGTCTACTCCGCCATTAGGTTGGGAAACTACGATAAGGTTTACGGAATAATAAAGGATAAAAGGGAAAAGAGCAGGGAGGACTACCTCTGGCTTTTAGAAGCTCTCTACTGGAGTGGAAGAGATATGACGGAAGCCCTAAATGAGGTATCACGCTCTTACCTTGACCTGTACAAGGAATACTCTGGATGGGAAAGGTTTAGAAGGGGAGATTGGCTTGGAGCTCTTAGCTTTTTTGAAGACCCATACCATAGAGCCTTAGCTCTCTACAACTTAAAGAGGTACGGCGAAGTTCTTAACATACTGCGTGGCAGAGCAGACCACGGCAGTCGCCTCCTTCAAGCACGCGCTGCCCTTATGATGGGGGACCAAAGGCTTGCAAGAACCTTTCTAACTGACAAGAGCGATGAAGAGAGCTATCTCTTAGGTCTATCCTACTTTCTTGAGGGAAACTACACAAAAGCTTTGTTATACTTTGACAAGGTTTCGGACCAGAGCCCCATGAAACCTAAAGCTCTTATTAAAGCTGGAGACAGTCTCTACAACATGGGAGACATACAGTCCGCAAAGGACAGGTATTACCAGGTTCTTAGGAGGTTTCCAGACAGCAAAGAGGCAAGGTCCGCAACCCTTGCACTGCTTGAGATCGGAGAGAAGGAGCTCAGCGACAAGGAGATGGAAGGGCTTATAAAAGACTACCTTTCAAAGGAAGGTAAGAGCTCTCCCATTTCCAACGAGCTAAGATATCAGCTCGCCCTTCTTTACATAAAGGATGGTAGAACGAGGGAAGCAGAAAGGGAGCTCTTAGAGCTTTTAGAAACGCCCCTAAGGTTTAAAGCCATACTTAAGCTTGCGGAGATTGAAAAGGAGCCTCCTAAGAAGGCTGTTCTGCTGTATAAGGTCTATAAGGAGGGAGGTCCTGAGGAGAGCAGGCTTGCAAGGGAGGAGCTTGTTAAACTCTACACTCAGGCAGGAGATGCGAAGAGCCTTGCGGGTCTGCTAAGTGAAGGCTCGAGGGAGGATAAGGTGAAGGCTATGGGAATCTATCTAGGAATAAAGGAGCTGGGGGCTTCCCAGTCCTTGGCTCAGGAACTCATGTCCGTAGGATACAGAAGTCAAGAATTTGAAAGATACCTATTGGAACTCTATAAGGGTACCAACAACAGGTTGTACCTTGACTATTTGAAAGACAGCCCAGAGAAGAATACAAGAGCAGAGGCCCTTTACCTTTCTGCCCTTGACCACATGCGCAGAGGTGATAAGTCCAAGGCTTTGGAGGAGCTTGTAGACATATCGGTAAACCATAGGGATTATGAGCGTTATAACCAAGCTATACTTGAAGGAACGAGGCTCCTTGTGGAAAGGAAAGCAAGAAAGGATGCGAGCTGTTTCTTGGAGCGCTTCGATGAGAAGAGAGCAAAACCCGAGGAGTTAAGCCTTTACAGAAGGTTTAAACAAGAACTACCTAAGTGTGAGGTGAGATAGCATGGAAGGTATATTTGAACTGCTTCAAAAGGGAGGGTTGGCCATCTATCCCCTGTTTTTCTTGTCCCTTCTCTCTTGGGCGGTGATAGTGGAGAGGTTGTTTAGCATGAGAGCTTCTAACTTTACTGGGAAGGCGGTCAAGGATGCAAAGGCTCTGCTTGCAAGCAAAGACATAGACGGAGCCATAAAACTCCTATCTGTTGACAGCTCCCCAGTAGGAAATATGCTTAAGGTGCTTATTCAGAGCTATAAAGAAGGAAAGTTAACGAGGGCAGACTTGCTTAGGGAGGTGGACCTAGAGCTCTCCCTTATGCTTCCCAAGCTTGAGAAGAACCTAGCCCTTCTTTCGACCGTAGCTAGCACCGCACCCCTAATAGGCCTCTTCGGTACGATTACGGGGCTTATAAAGGTCTTCTCAGCCTTTGCCATAGCAAACCCAGAGGAGGCAATGAGCATGCTCTCCATGGGTATAGGTGAGGCCCTTGTGGCTGCCGCCGTGGGTCTTGCAGTAGCCATACCGGCTCTTTTGGCTTACTGGCTCTTCAAGATATGGGGCAACAGCATAATGGCAAAGATCGAGGAGGAGGTTTTTGACCTTCTGAGACTGCTATGAGAAGACGCAGAAGGCTGAGCTACGACGAGAGGGCTTACATAGATGTGGTTCCGCTGGTGGACACCCTGCTAGCAGTCTTTCTCTTCCTTGCGGTTCTAGCTTTCCAATCTCCCATAACCTTCTTGGCTGTAAAGCTCCCCTTCGCCAAAGAGGGCGAAAGGTCAAGTCTTTCCATCTTTAGAGTTCAGGTTTTCCCCGATGGAAGGTACGGTCTGGAAGGTAAGGACATTAGCCTGCAAGATATAGAATCAAGGATAAGGGAAAATCCACCTAAGATTATTCTGATAGAGGCTGATGAGGATGCCCCTCATAAGTTTGTGGTCGCTCTGATGGATTTGGCTAAAAGGAACAGGGTTGAGGATGTGCTCATAGGCGTAAGAAAGAGGAGATGAGCTTTTTTTTAAAAAAGCTTGTTTTGCCCCTTATCCTTCCCCCTACCCTGTTTATACTGGCCTTTTTGCTAATAGGGATCTTTTCCCATAGGAGAACCCTTGCTAAAACCCTCTCTATCATGTCAGCCCTCAGTCTGTACCTGCTATCCATAGAGCCTGTCAAAGACCTTCTTTACAGACCATTGGAGGAAGCCTACCCAGTTCCCAAGGAGCTAAAGGTTGACGCCCTTGTGGTTTTAGGTGGTGGTGCCTACAGCACGGGCATACTCAAGGAGGACTCTATGAAAAGACTGCTCACAGCCTTCGTCTTACATAAAAAGACCGGCCTGCCTATAGTGCTCTCCGGTGGATCTGCGGTTGGTAACCTTCCAGAGGCTGAGATAATGAAGGCTATGCTCCAAGAGCTTGGTATAGAGAAGTCTGCGGTAATATCCGAGGTCAGGAGCAGGAACACGTTAGAAAATGCCTTCTACGTAAAAGAGCTCTGCGAAAAAAGGGGTTTTAAAAGGATTGCTCTGATAACATCTGCCTACCATATGCCCAGGGCGATGGAAGCCTTCAAAAGGTTGGGCGTGGATGTGGTGCCCTATCCCACGGACTTTAAACAGGATAAAAGGTACAACCTATTTAGCTATATGCCCCGTATGTCTGTTTTAAACGATAGCTACAAAGCTTTAAGGGAGCACTTAGGTAGCTTGGCCTACAGCTTGCTTTACTAAACCATTCTTCTCAAGCCCCTCTCTTATAGCGGTTATTAACCTGTCCACTGCCTCTTCATAGCTTCTTGCCTTTATCTTACAGCCCGAGGCGTGCTTGTGCCCCCCACCGCCCAGAGACTCCGCTATCTTTGCAACATCAACCGTTCCTTTAGAGCGCAGGGATACTTTCCACAGCCCTTCGTCGGGTTTTTCTATAAGGGCGTAGGCTACCTCCACACCCTCTAGGGACCTTGGATAGTTCACAAGCCCCTCGCTATCTGCGTACTTACAGCCAGTTTCTTTGAAAAACCGGTCAAATATGGTTATGCCGGCCACCAGACCATCATGGTAAACCTGCAGGGTGTCCAGAACCTTTGAAAGTAGCCTGAGCTTGTTTATGGACTCCCTCTCTGCGAACATAACAAAGGTCCAATGAGGCTCCGCACCAAACTCAACAAGTTCTTTGGCTAGCTCAAAGGTGCGGGCATCCGTGTTGGAGTATTTGAAAAAGCCCGTATCCGTGGCAAGCCCTGCGTAGAGGTTCTGGGCTATATCCTTGTCTATAGCAGACCTATCCCAGCTGCAGAGGAGTTTGTATACAAGGGCGGTGGTAGAGGGTGCAGAGGGGTCTATATAGTCGGTTATATCGTAAAACTCACCACCTATATGGTGGTCTATCCTAGCCCTCTTAAAGGTCTTTACCTCCGCTCCTATCCTGTGAAAACCGCTTGCATCCACAACTATGGAAAGGCTGAAGACTTGATCGGTGGGAAGCCTTATAACCTCTCCTGCACCAGGTAAAAAGTCAAGAAAATGGGGCACCTCATCTTTACAGCCAACACAGACCCTTTTTCCTTTTTTCTTTAAGAAGAGATATAGGGCGAGGGCACTGCCTAAGGTGTCAGCATCTGGGTTTTCATGACTCGCTATAAGTATGGGACCTTCTTCCTTCCTAAGTAGTTCTATGATAGGTATGGATTCCTCTACCATGCTATACCTCCTAAGCCTATTTAATATATTCCCCTGATTTCATGGCTTCCAGCACCTTTGCACACCTGCCACATACCTCTCCCTCAAAGTCCTTTTGGGGATAGTAAAGCCAGCATCGTGGACACTTTAGACCTTCCACTTTGGACACACCCACATAAAGGCCCTCCCAACTTTCCGATGGCAGTCTATAGTCTCCCCCTTCCTGAAAGACAACCAAGCTGACTGTGAAGAAGTACTTTAGATAGTCCTCATAATCCTTCAGCCTTTCTGTAGGCAACTGTCCCCAGAGAAACACCTGCGCCTCGTAGGGATGGCTTATTACCTTGTCCTTTCTTGCAAGCTCTATAGTCTTGAGCACATCATCCCTGACCTTTATGAGCCTTTCGTAGTCCTTTAGGAGCTCTTCATCTCTCTTTCCTAGGTCTGGTTTGGGTATCTCATACAAAAATACGCTCTCTGGAAGGGAAGGGTCTATGCACCTTAAGTGCTCCCAGGCTTCCTCTGCGGTGTAGCTTAAAAAGGGTGCTATGCCAGTTATGAGAGCTATAGCTATTTCGTAAAGGACAGTCTGGGCTGACCTTCTCTCATAGCTGTCTGGTGCGTATACGTAGAGCCTGTCCTTGAGAACGTCAAGGTAAAGACTTGAGAGCTCTGCCGAGCAGAAGTTTCTCAAGAGATGATATACCCTGTGGAAGGCATAGTTTTCGTAGTGCCTGTGGAGCTCCGAAAGAATATCCTGAAGGTAGGACAACATCCAACGGTCAAAATGGTGAAGCTCCTTAGTGGGTAAACTTTTTTCGAGGCTAAAATCGTAAAGGTTTCCAAGGATAAACCTTACGGTGTTGCGTATCTTCTTGTAGTCCTCCACAAGCCTGTGGAGTATGCCTTTGCCAAGCTTTACATCCTCTGTGTAGTCCTCAGATACCACCCAAAGCCTTAGAAGGTCCGCTCCGTACTGGGATATGACCTCTTGGGGTGATACCACGTTGCCTAAGGACTTGGACATCTTCCTGCCCTTTTCATCCACCGTAAAGCCATGGGTAAGGACTGAGTCATAAGGTGCATGCCCGTAGCTTGCAACAGACTCAAGAAGGGATGCCTGAAACCATCCCCTATGCTGGTCAGAGCCCTCAAGGTAGAGGTCTGCCCTCTGTATACCTCTCTTCCTCAGCACGTGGGCATGGGAAGAGCCTGAGTCAAACCACACGTCCAGTATGTCCTCCTCTTTTCTAAATTCCTCAGATCCGCACTTGGGACAGGTGTAGCCCTCGGGCAGAAGCTCCTTTTCTGTAAGCTCAAACCAAAGGTCTGCACCCTCTTTAGAGCTCTCTACCATATGGGCTATCCTTTCAAAGAGCTCTTCATCCGCCGTAGTATGACCGCAGTTTTTGCAGTAGAAGACGGTTATGGGCACACCCCAGTACCTCTGCCTTGATATGCACCAGTCTGGTCTGTTTTCCACCATAGAGCCTATGCGGTTCTTACCGTGGGGTGGTATCCATCTTACCTTTTCTATCTCCTCAAGGCTTCGTTCCCTTAGCCCCTCCATGCTTATAAACCACTGAGGTGTAGCCCTGAATATAACGGGGTTCTTACATCTCCAGCAGTGTGGGTAAGAGTGCCTTAGCTTCCCCTCCCAAAGGAGAAGATTCCTACTCCTCAGATCTTCCAATATTAAGGGGTTGGCCTCAAAGACCCGTAGACCTCTTAGAAACTCTGGAGCTTCTTCCATAAACCTGCCCTCGTCGTTGACGGGTGCAAAGGGCTCAAGCCCATATCTCAGCCCTACTATATAGTCCTCCCTACCATGCCCTGGTGCCATATGGACAAGTCCTGTACCCGTTGACGTTTCTACAAACTCCGATGGGTAAACTTTGCAAACCCTATTACCGTAAGGTGCTATATACTCAAGTCCTACAAGCTCTTCACCTTTTACCTCCTTGACTACCTCTCCATCAATACCCGTGTCCTTTTTGAAGTTATCAAGAGTGAGCTTGGCGAGTATGTATGTATCTTCCCCTACCCTTAAGAATACGTACTCGTAGTCTTTGCCCACCATAAGGCCAAGGTTTGCAGGAAGGGTCCAAGGTGTGGTAGTCCATATGATCAGGTAAACTCTCTGCTGGTCCTTGAGAGGAAACTTCACGTATACGCTTGGGTCCTCCTTTTCGTAGTACTCTACTTCCGCCTCTGCCTCGGCAGTTTTGTCATAGATACACCAATAGACGGGCTTTTTACTTCTTACCACAAGACCCTTCTTAAATATCCTTCCCAGCTCCCTTATCTCCTGAGCTTGGTAGGCTGGGTCCATAGTTAGGTAAGGATTTTCCCAATCTGCGAGCACGCCAAGTCTTATAAACTCCTCCCTTTGAACATGGACAAACCTCTGGGCGTAATCCCTACAAAGTCTTCTGAACTCCACCTTCCCCACCTGCTCCTTTGTCAGCTTTTTTGCCTTGAGCTCCTTCTCCACCTGCTGTTCTATAGGAAGTCCATGACAGTCCCAACCTGGAATAAAGTCTACATCAAAGCCAGAAAGTAGTTTGTACTTAACTATAACGTCTTTGAGGACCTTGTTAAGGGCGTGTCCTATGTGTATGTGCCCGTTGGCATAGGGTGGTCCATCGTGTAGCACAAAGAGTGGTTTGCCCTTTCTGTTTTCTTTTACCTTTTTATAGAGCTTTTCCCATCTTTTTAATATAAGGGGCTCCTTGCTTGGAAGGTCTGCCTTCATAGGAAAGTCGGTCTTGGGAAGGTTCAAGGTTTCTGTGTAGTTTCGCATGAGGAATTATTATAAGTGCTTTAAAGCATCCGCCTTCACGTAGTCCCTCAAAACTTCTGGTACCTCTACCGAGCCATCCTCTCTTTGATAGTTTTCAAGTATGGCTGCCAGCGTTCTTCCAACGGCCAGACCTGAACCGTTCAGAGTATGAACAAAGTGGAGCTTGCCCTGAGCGTCCCTGTAGCGTGTGTTCATCCTTCTTGCCTGAAAGTCCTCACAGTTGGAGCAGGAAGATATTTCCCTGTAGCGCCCCTGAGAGGGAAACCAAACTTCTATGTCGTAGGTTTTAGCAGAAGAAAAACCCATATCTCCAGTGCACAGAAGCACAACCCTATAAGGAAGTCCCAAAAGCTTTAAAACCTCCTCTGCATCCGCTGTTAGCCTTTCAAGCTCCTCATAAGAGCTTTCAGGTTTTACAATCTTTACAAGTTCCACCTTGTTAAACTGGTGCTGTCTTATTATGCCCCTTATGTCCTTTCCGTAAGAACCAGCCTCCCTTCTGTAACAGGGTGTGTAGGATGTCATATATATGGGCAGGTCCTCCTCGGAGAGTATTTCATCTCTGTAAAGGTTTGTAAGGGGAACCTCGGCGGTGGGTATAAGGTAGAGCTCGTCCCTTTCGCACTTGTAAAGCTCTTCTTCAAACTTTGGAAGCTGTCCCGTTCCCGTGAGTACCTCTGACCTCACGAGGTGAGGTGGGATTATCTCCTCGTAGCCCTTTGATGTGTGAAGGTCAAGCATAAAGTTTATGAGGGCTCTCTCAAGCCTGGCACCCAAGCCTTTGGTAAAGACAAACCTACTGCCCGATATCTTGCCGGCTCTTTCAAAATCAAAAATGCCAAGGTGAAACCCTATATCCCAATGAGCCCTTGCCTCAAAGCCAAAATTTCTTGGTTCTCCCCATCTTCTCACCTCCAAGTTATCCCTCTCATCCTCACCCAAGGGCACATCCAAGGCGGGTAGATTAGGGATGTTAAGGAGCAGTCCTCTGAGATTTTCCTCTACTCTCTGAAGTTCAACCTCGTACCTTTCTATCTGTAGCTTCAGTCCTTTTACTTCTTCCTCTAGGACCCTTGTGTCCTTACCACTCTTTTTTAAGGCTCCCACCTCTTTGCTCTTTGTGTTCCTCTCCGCTCTGACCTTTTCAAGCTCTCTTAGAATACCCCTCCTTTTTTCGTCAAGCGTTAGAATCTCATCTATTAGGCTTGAGAGGTTCTTGTTTCTCGTAGAAAGCCTTTCCTTCACAAATTCTGGTCTTTTCCTTATGAGGTCCAAGTCTAACATGGCTATAATTTTATTACATGCTTGAGGAATATAAGGAAAAGCTTAGGAAGATGGGATATGAGGGCTTTTACCCTTGGGAAGACCCACCGGGAACTTACTACGGTTGGCACACCCATACAGAAGACGAGGTAAGGTTAGTGCTTGAGGGCTTTATAACCATAGGGACGGAAGAAGGCACTTACACCTTAGGTCCTGGAGACCTTCTTGAGGTTAAGGCGGGTACAAGGCACTGGGCAAAGACAGAGACGGGCGTTAAATACTTATGCGCAAGCAAGAGATCAGTCTAAACTTTTTCTCTTGTAGCTTGCACTTCTTAGATACTGAGTTAGCTCATCCTCCCTTTTTTCTTTTATAAGCCTTCTTAACCTACTGAAGGCATTTATAAAGGCTTCTATAGCTATGTCTAAGTTATTAGAGTTTTCCAAAAATATGTCCCTCCACATCACCGGGTCTGAAGCTGCTATGCGTGTGAAGTCCTTAAAGCCAGCACCGGGATACTTAAACAGGTCCACACTATTTTGACTTAGTGCTTCTATAGTTTCCATAAGGGCAAAGGCCACTGCGTGGGGAAGATGGGAAACTGCACCAAAGACATGGTCGTGAAGGTAAGGGTCCATCTCCTCCACGAGGGACCCAAAGCTCTCCCATAGCTGGACTACTTTTTTCTTTGCTTCCCTATCTGTTCTCTCCGTGGGTGTGATAATGCATTTCTTGCCTCTGTAAAGACCCTTTAGGACATTTTCTACACCCGCTTTTTCCGTACCCGCTATAGGGTGGGCTCCTACAAACCTAGGACCCAGAAAATCCTCGAGGGCATAGACAAGGTGTCCCTTTACGCTTCCAATGTCGGAGACCACACAGCTCTCGTCAAGGATTTCCCTAAGAGCTTTGCCTATGCTGTAGAAGGTCCTGACGGGTGTGGCTATGACCACAAGCTGAGTGTCAAATTCTTTAAGGTCTTCAATCCTTGTGGACCCCTCATCTATCACACCAAGCTCCTTTCCCTTTCTTATAGCCTCTGGGTTTATGTCCACGCCAAAGACCTTGCAAAAGGCAGACTCTTTACATGCCAGGGCAAAGGAGCCTCCCATAAAACCCACACCGATAACTCCAACCCTTTCAAACATCCCTATAGACTATCCTTCCTTCGTATATGGTGTATAAGACTTTACCCCTTAGCTTTTTGTTCCATAGGGGTGTGTTCCTTGACTTGGAAAGGTTAGTATCTTCTTTTAGATACCATTCCCTATCTGGGTCAAAAAGGACCAGGTTTGCCTTAGATCCCACCTTTAGATTTCCACAGTCCTCCAAGCCCAAAAGCTTAGCTGGTCTGCAGGACATGAGCTCTATCATCCTCATATAGCTTATATGTCCCTCTCTTATAAGCTCCAAAGCCATGGGCAGGGCTGTCTGCAATCCTATCATGCCCGGCATGGAGCTCTCTAAAAGTCCCTTCTCCCAGGGTGCGTGGGGTGCGTGGTCTGTGGCAATGCAGTCTATGGTACCATCCTTTAAGCCCTCTATTAAAGCTCTTCTGTCCTCTTCCTTTCTGAAGGGCGGGTTTACCTTGGCGTTAGAGCCCGAACTAAGAAGCTCTTCCTCAGTAAATAGAAGATGATAGGGGTTTACCTCGCAGGAAATTGGAGCTCCCTTTTCCTTGAAGAACCTAATCATCTCAAGGCTTAGGGCTGTGCTAACATGCTGTACATGAAGCCTTCCCCCTGTGCGGTAAGAGAGTATGCAGTCTCTGGCAACCAGCACTTCCTCTGCAGAGGGTGGCCGGGAGCTTATGCCAAGTAGGGAACTCACATAGCCCTCGTTTATATGTCCGTAAGCTAACCTGTCATCCTCACAGTGGTTCATGACAAGCATGCCAAGCTGTTTTGCAAGTTTAAGAGCCCTTTCCATCAGGAGAGAGTCCATAAGGGGAGAGCCGTCGTCAGTAAGGGCTATACATCCTGCTTCCTTTAGCCTGTAAAAGTCTGTAAGCTCTTTTCCCTTTCTCCCTTTCGTTAGGGCACCTGCGGGTATGGCCCTGCAGATACCTATCTGCTCTGCTTTCTGCACTATGTACTGTGCAACTTCTGGGGAGTCTATGGGTGGATTGGTGTTTGGCATGCAAACTAAGGTGGTAAAACCCCCTGCGGTCGCTGCTTTGCTTACGCTCTTCATATCCTCCTTGTATTCCTGCCCTGGGTCTCTGGTATGAACGTGCATATCCACAAAAGATGGACAAAGGATAGTTCCCTCCGCGTCTATTACCTGAGCTTCTAACTCAAAGAGCTCCTCTCCTATGGCTTTTATCCTTCCCTTTTCTATTAGGACATCTCCAACCTTGTCAAGATTTTGAGAGGGATCTATTATCCTCGCCCTTCTTATAAGCAGCTTCGACATTCTGAAGATTATAAACTACCTCTTTAAGAGCTATGTACGGGTTCTTCTCTTCCGTTTCCCATACAAAAACACCCTTTTGACTTAGCATACCCTTTGCATCTCGGGAAAGGGGATGATGTCCGCAGATTATAACGCATAGGTTCTTTTCGCTTATAAGCTTTGAAATCTCCTCTTCCTTACAGTGGGGCATTATGGTCCTCTCTGGCTCCTTTCCACCAAATACCAAAAGCTCTTTTGCTCCCCCAAAGGTTGGGCTCACGTTTCCATCACTGTCTATCAGAACACCCACCTTTTGCCTGTAGCCATCCACCGGTTCGTAGTGTATGAACACAAGGTCTAAGCCGGGCACCTCTTTCTTGAGGGTATCTTCCATAATGTCCACTAGGCGGTGTATCTGCACAAAGTCCCTACCCTCTAAGGCAAGTACCATATCCGCAAACATTTTACCCCCAGAGCTCCTTATAAAAAGACCCCTTATCTCCCTAACCTCGGGGAAGGACAGAATAACTTCCCTTACTTTTTGCAAAACTTCCTCATCAACGCTCACATCCAAAAGAACGGAAACCTCCTTCCAAAGTATGCTTACCGCCGTGTAGGTGATAAGCATGGCTACTCCGAGGGCAAAGTATCTGTCCACCTGATAACCCATATAGGCACCTATAAGGCTTATAAGCACAAGGGAAGAACCAAAGGCATCGGTCAGTGTATGATAGGAGTCTGCCACCAAGGTTGGAGAGTTAAGCTTTTTACCCGCTCTTCTTTCAAGAAGGGAAAGGGTTAGGGAGCTAAGCAAGGAAAAGAGGACCACACCAAGACCTATGCCCAGGTATTCTTCTTTGAGTTCCACTGGCTTGCTAAGAGCTCGCTTTGCCATCTCATAGGCAGCCAAGAGTAAAAAAAAGGCTATAACTATGGAGCCGAAGTTCTCAAGCCTGTATAGACCATAAGGAAACTTCTTAGTTTTCTTATCGGAAAACTTAATGGTTGCAAAGGCAACAAAGGATGCAAAGCTGTCTGAAAGAGAATGAACCGCCTCGCCAAGCATGGAGAGGCTTCCTGTAAGAGCTCCCGCTAAAAACTTCAGAAGGGATTGAAGAAGGTTAACGCCAAGAGAAACAAGGGCCCAGTGTGCCTTACTCATCGGTTAAAAGGTACTTTACAGCCTTGGTAGCTTCCGCGGCTTTGGAGTTCCTTAACTATGGCGGAAACAACATCGTGCTTTCTGGCGTAGGTGCAATAGTCGGGTGCTATAAGCCTTTCTGGTTCTACCTCCCCCGTCAGTCTGTGAACTACAACATGAGAGGGGAGCACCTCAAGAAGGTCCACAGCCCTTTGTGCGTACTCTTCCAGAGACAGAACCTTAAACTCCCCAGCCAAATACTGCTCTGCCAGTTTTGTGTTCTTTATAACATGCAGAGGATGAATCTTTACCCCATCTACGGGAAGGCTTGCGAGAAGCTTTCCTGTTTCCAACATGTCTTCCTTATCCTCTCCAGGAAGCCCAAGTATAACATGAGCACATACTTTGAGCTCTCTCCTCTTCGTCCTTAAGACGGCGTCCACGAAGTCCGAAATCCCATGTGCCCTGTTTATAGCCCTCAAGGTTTTGAAGTTGGCGCTCTGAAGCCCATACTCTACCCATACTTCAAGACCCTTCTGTGTATAGCTCTCAAGAAGGTCAAGGACCCACTCGGGGGCGCAGTCGGGCCTTGTGCCCACATCTATGCCTACTACCTCATCAAATTCAAGGGCTGTATCGTAGGCAGACTTTAGGAAGTCATAATCTCCGTAAGTATTGGAATAGGACTGGTAGTAAAGAAAAAAGAGGATGTTTTTACCGTATCTTTCCTTTGCTCTTTTTATACCTTCTTCTATTTGTTGACGTAGGGGTGTGTAGGGCTCTAAGTGAGCCGGCCTTGTGCCCGAAAAGCAGTAAGTGCATCCACCCCTTGCCTTTGTACCGTCTATGTTTGGACAGGTAAAGGGTAGTGCAAGGGTTATCTTCTGAACACGCCTGCCATAGCGTTCCTTTAGATAATCCCTAAGAGAGTAGTATGATGTTTTTTCTGCCACGGGCATAAGGATAAAATATATGCATCCATTGTACAATAGCAGGCATGAAGTACTACTTTGCCTACGGCTCGAATATGAACAACAATCAAATGAAGGAAAGATGCCCAGACTCAAAGTTTGAGGATGAGAAAAATCTTGACCGCTATGAGGGTAATCCCAAAGTTTACCAAAAGAAATTCGTGTCTGTAGTTGGCGAAAGTGTTCAGATATACGAAGCTCTTGTGTACTATCGTGAAGGTCAGGAGGTTGGTAGACCACACGAGAGCCACAGGAACATAGTCTATCAGGGTGCAAAAGAGTGTAAACTCAGCGAAGGATATATAAAACGTTTTATATTGGGGAAATGAGAAATCCTTTTATAAATAGGCACGGGCGGACTCGAACCGCCGACCTCCGCCTTGTAAGGGCGGCGCTCTGCCTACTGAGCTACGCGCCTTAAGTTTATAAATTATAACTCCTTTCCCAGCTCAAAGCGGTTTTTATTATAAAGTCAAGGTCATCGTATCTTGGTGCCCATCCTAAGGAACTCTTTACCTTTGTGTTATCCGCAACTATGATGGGTGGGTCTCCCTCTCTTCTTGGTCCATACCTCACCTCAAAGTCTACGCCGGAAACCTTTTTAACCCTTTCTATTACCTCGAGCACTGAATAGCCCCTTCCGTAGCCCACGTTGAACACATGGCTTTCACCGCCTTCAAGAAGGTACTCCAATGCTCTTAGATGAGCCTGGCACAGATCCACGACATGTATGTAATCCCTTATACATGTGCCGTCGGGTGTGTTATAGTCTGTTCCAAAGACCTCTATGTAAGGCAGTTTTCCCATGGCAACCTTGCAGGCTCTTAGTATTAGATGGGTCGGGTTCTTTGTTATCTGCCCTATCTTACCCTCTGGGTCTGCACCCGCCACGTTGAAGTAGCGGAGGACAGCGTACTTTAAGCCTTCTGCGTAGGAAAAATCCTTTATAGCTTGCTCTGAAAAGAGCTTGCTCCAGCCGTAGGGGTTTATGGGCTCCTTTGGGTCTTCTTCTTTTACGGGCACGCTTTTTGGTATGCCATATACTGCGGCGGTGGAGGAAAATATGAGATACTTTACCCCAGACCTCTTCATAGCCTGAAGCAGGTTTATCGTGCCCTGGAAGTTGTTTTCATAGTAGAGCAGTGGCTTTTGTACGCTTTCGGGCACGACAACCTTTGCAGCAAAGTGTATAACGGCCTCAGGTTTAAAATCTAAGAGAACCTCCTCCAGAGCCTTGTAGTTGAGAAGGTCAACAATCTCCAGCTCACCGTAGAGAACAGCTTGAGGGTGTCCGTTGGACAGGTTATCAATAGTTAGAACCTTATGCCCACCCTCTCCCAGCAGTTTGACCATATGCGAGCCTATATATCCTGCCCCTCCTGTTATAAGCAGTCTCATGCTGAATATTATAGAGGTGGATGTTTGACCGTAAGGTGGATAAATTTATGATATAATACTATCTTCTATAGCTGGCGTAGCTCAGTGGTAGAGCGCGGGATTTGTAATCCCGCGGTCGTGGGTTCGACCCCCACCGCCAGCTTAAGGGCTTTAGGAGGGGTGGCCGAGCGGCCAAAGGCAGGGGACTGTAAATCCCCCGGGCTTCGCCCTACGCAGGTTCGAATCCTGCCCCCTCCACCAGCGGGCGTAGCTCAGTGGTAGAGCAGCTGCCTTCCAAGCAGCAGGTCGTGGGTTCGAGTCCCATCGCCCGCTTTTAAAAATAGCCCAGGTAGCTCAGTAGGCAGAGCACACCCTTGGTAAGGGTGAGGTCGCCGGTTCAAGTCCGGTCCTGGGCTTAAACAGGAGGTAAACTTATGGCAAAGGAGAAGTTTGTAAGAGAGAAGGAACACGTAAACGTAGGGACCATAGGGCACGTTGACCATGGCAAATCCACCCTCACCTCTGCCATAACCTGCGTGCTTGGTGCAGGGGTCTTACAGGGC
>RFFP01000014.1 GCA_003696155.1 Acidobacteriota bacterium | reverse complement strand
AAGCGGTGGTGCTATAGGGATCTCTCCTCTCTTTACCAACTCTTCTGTTATACTGACTCCAGTCCCTACTCATGGGTAGGCATTTTATCTCTAAAATTCTTTTTGGGCAAGGCAAAAAAAGAACCAAAACTTTTTTGTTGGGCATGTGGGTGGCGACGATTTTATAATAGTGCTTTGGGGGATAAAGCTAGAAAAGCTTGTGGAAAAGATAAAGGAGTTCGCAAAGGACCTACAGCAAGCCCTTCTTGAGTTCTACAAGGAAGAGGACAGACAGAGAGGGTACCTTATCGGAGAAGGCAGGGACGGTGTAAAAAAGGAGTTTCCCTTGGCTAGTGTTTCCATAGCGATTTTAAAGGGCTCTTCTGACCCGCTAGACATATCCAAGAGGTCTGCCAAGCTTAAGAGGGAAGCAAAATCTAAGACTGGCACCGCAATTGCAGTAGAGGACCTTAACCAAATCTTAACAATTAGTCCGTAAACTATTCTATTAAAATCCTATACGGAGGTGGTAAAATGAAAAGGATGGTCTTAAAGACTACGGCTGTGTCTGTAGGCGCACTTGCGTTCCTGTCTATGCCACTAAACGCCCAGGAAAGGGTCATTAAAATTGATGGCTCTTCTACAGTGTATCCCATAACCGAGGGTATAGCGGAGGAGTTTCAGAAGGCTAAGAAGGGTACGGTCAAGGTTACCGTGGGCATATCTGGAACGGGCGGTGGCTTTAAGAAGTTCTGCGCCGGTGAGACGGATATATCCAACGCATCAAGACCCATACTCAAGAAAGAAATGGAAGGGTGCAAGAAAAACGGTGTTGAGTATATTGAACTTCCTGTTTCCTACGACGGTCTTGCAGTTGTGGTAAACCCAAGAAACAACTGGGCAAAGTGCTTGAGCGTGGAACAGCTCAAGGAGATATGGAAGCCTGAATCTCAAGGCAAGACCTTTATGTGGAGCGACCTTGACCCAAGCTGGCCCAAAGAAGCGATAAAGCTGTGCGGTGCTGGCTCGGACTCGGGAACCTTTGACTACTTTACAGAAGCCATAGTAGGTAAGGCAAAATCCAGCAGGGGTGACTACACAGCCTCCGAGGACGACAATGTGCTTGTAAACTTTGCCTCAAGGGAGAAGGGATCTCTTTGCTACTTTGGACTTGCCTATGTAGAAGAAAACAAAGGCAAGATAAAACCTGTTGCCGTAAAGAACCCACAGACAGGAAAATGCGTGCTTCCTTCTTTGAAAACGGTGCAGTCTGGTGAATACCAACCCCTCTCAAGACCCCTCTTTATATATGTAAACAAGAAGTCCATGGAGACAAAGCCAGAGGTAAAAGAGTTTGTGGAGTTCTACATAAAGAACGCAGGCAAGATATCAAAACAGGTGGGCTACATACCCCTTCCTGAAAAGTTTTACCCTGAGGTGCTAAATAGGGCACAGCAGATGAAGACGGGCACCGTGTTTGGTGGTGAGCCAGAGGTAGGTCTAACCGTAGAAGAGCTTGTAAAGAGGGAACTTAAGAAGTGAGCATAGAGCTAAAAAAGAAGTTGGACATAGCCCTATATGTGTTCCTTATGCTCATGGGGGCTGTGTCCATACTTGTTACCTTTGGTATAGTCTGGGTGTTGCTAGTTGACACTATAAGGTTCTTTACCCACCCCGATGGGGGTGGCTTTCCTTCCTCTCTGATAAGGTTTTTCACGGATAAACATTGGACACCTACCTTTTATAACAAACAGATAGGCATATGGCCTCTTCTAAACGGCACCTTTCTTATAGCTTTCATATCTATGGTTGTTGCCGTTCCCTTGGGCCTCGTGGTGGCCATATATCTGAGTGAATACGCAAGTTGGAAAACAAAGGAAGCAGTCAAGCCCTGGATAGACTTCCTGGAGGCTGTTCCCACCGTTGTCTATGGGTATTTTGCTCTGCTTTTTGTTACTCCCCTCCTGCAGAAGTTCTTTGTATACTTTGGCGTTGAAATGGAAGGCATGAACGCCCTATCTCCTGGTATAGTTATAGGTATAATGATACTACCCTATACAGCCTCTATGATAGAAGACTCTTTTAAAGGTGTGCCTCAGTACCTTAGGGAGGCTTCCTATTCCCTCGGGGCATCAAAACTCAGAACTGCTCTTTTTGTGGTCCTACCAGCGGCTAAGTCTGGTGTACTTTCCGCATATTTACTCGGTTTTTCTCGGGCTATAGGTGAAACCATGGTTGTTGCGGTTGCAGCCGGTATGTACCCTCAGCTTACCCTCAATCCCCTTGAACCAGTGCAGACCATAACGGGTTATGTGGTTCAGGTTGCTCTTGGAGACCTTCCCTTTGGTTCCTTTGAATACCTATCCATATTCGCCGCAGGTTTTGCACTGTTTGCCATAACCCTTGTGTTGAACTCTATAGCGGTTTATCTAAAATCCAAGTCTTTAGGGTACTGACATGGAAGCTCAGACCGCATTAAAGGAGACAAGCCAAAAGCTCAAAGAGTTTGACATAGACAGCTACGCAAGGAGTGTAAGGCTAAGGGATAGGGTCTTTGGTGTCATCGGTCTTGTGGCCACCTTTTTAACCCTCATCTTCCTTTTTACCATTAGCGTAGACCTTTTGATAGATGGCTGGTCAAGGATAAAGGATCCTGCCTTTTATACCTCCTACCCTTCACGCTTTCCAGAACAGGCAGGTATCCTCTCTTCTTGGGTTGGTACCCTTTACGTGATGGCGGGTGCCATCTTCTGGTCCATTACCCTAGGCGTTCCCGCGGGCATATACCTTGAGGAGTATGGGGGAAAGGGGAAGGTTGCACGTATAATAGAGGCAAACATAGCCAACCTTGCTGCAGTTCCATCTATAATTTACGGTCTTTTGGCTTTGGGTATATTTGTATACAGGTTCAAGTTAGGGGAAAGTGTGCTAACTGCAGGCCTTACCCTCGGACTTTTGATGCTACCCGTTGTGGTGGTCTCTACAAGGGAGTCTATAAGGAGGATACCCCGTTCTATAAGAGAGGCTTCCTATGCCCTCGGTGCTACAAGGTGGGAGACCCTTTTACATCACATAATCCCTTACTCCGCAGGTGGTATATTCACAGGGATAATAATAGCAGCCTCTAGGGCCATAGGTGAGACTGCTCCCCTCATAACCATAGGAGCTTTAACCTTTATTGCCTTTTTACCCCCAGCACCCTGGGAGGACTTTGTAGGCATGCTCAAGTCTCCCTTTACCGTCCTTCCTATACAGATGTACAACTGGGTTTCAAGACCTCAGGAGGAGTTTCATACAAATGCAGCGGCTGCCGGTTTTGTATTACTCATGCTGGCGCTTTTGATGAACTCCATAGCCTTCTATCTCAGGTTTAAAGTAAGGAGGAGGTACCAATGGTAAACCCCGCTAAAATGTTAGAGGAGAGGAAAGAAAAGATGGCAGCCGTATCATCCACAAACAACGCAAAGATAGAGGTTAAGAACTTTAATTTTTACTATGGAGATTACCATGCCCTCAAGAACATAAACTTTCCCATATACGAGAAGAAGGTAACAGCCATTATAGGCCCATCAGGTTGTGGAAAGACCACGCTTCTTAGAGCTTTCAACCGCATGCATGATCTGTATCCAGGTGCAAGGTATGAGGGGGAGATAGTCCTGTATCCCGATGGGCTCAACTTGGTGGATAGGAGAACAGACCCGCTCAAGGTTCGTATGCGCATAGGTATGGTCTTTCAGAAACCCAACCCTTTTCCCAAGAGCATTTACGAAAACGTGGCTTACGGTCTTAAGATAAGAGGAATAAGTAGCAAAAGACTATTAGACGAAGCGGTAGAAAAAGCTCTTAGGGGTGCAGCCCTATGGGATGAGGTAAAGGACAGGCTAAGCGCCAACGCCTACTCCCTCTCGGGAGGACAGCAGCAAAGGCTATGCATTGCAAGGGCCATAGCGGTAGAGCCCGAGGTTCTCCTTTTTGACGAGCCCACCTCCGCCCTTGACCCCATATCGACGGCAAAAATAGAGGACCTAATAGTAGAGCTAAAGCAGAGGGTAACCATAGTTATAGTCACTCACAACATGCAACAGGCAGCTAGGATTTCTGACTACACCGCTTTTATGTACCTTGGCGAACTTGTGGAGTTTGGGCAGACGGAGAAGATATTCACAAAGCCAGAAAAGAAGCTTACAGAGGACTATATAACGGGCAGGTTCGGATAATATATTTCATGTGTTCGTATACGCTCGTAGAGTTCAGTTTTATGAAACAGATGCCCAAGGCATAGTTCACCATTCTAACTACTTTAGATACTTTGAGGAGGCAAGGGGTGAGTTGCTGAGAAGCCTCGGCCTTCCCTATTCGGAGCTACGGAAGGAGGGTATTGAGGTGGTACTTTTGCATGCAGACTGCGAGTTTATAAAACCTCTCTACTACGATGAGGAGTTTGAGGTAAGACTTTATCTTTCCCATATGGACCGTTTCTTCTTCTCCTTTGGATACGAGATCTATTCTGGCACCATACTAAAGGCTAAGGGTAAAACCAAGCATGCGGTGCTGAGTAAAGGCAAGTTGGTTTCTTTACCCTCAGCTATTGTGAGGGCTATCACTGAATTCTTTTTAGGTCCCTGTAAGCGTTGAGAAAGCCCGATATTATGCCTATGAAAAAGAAAAAAAGAAGCCCAAAAGGAAAGGTTTTTATACCCATGAGCCTTTCCATAAGCCACTTGTCAAAGCCATAGCCCACGATAAGACCTGCCAGTATACCACCCAACAGGTTAAAACCCAAGGTAAGGGCTAAGAAGTCCCTGCCTTTCATAGAGGCCTTACCTTCCCATTATCTCCATCTCCTTTGCTTCGGTGAGCTGGTTTATCTCCTCTATATACTTGTCTGTAAGCTTTTGTAGCCTCTCCAAAGCTCTCTTTATCTCATCTTCTGAGATTCCCTCTAATTCTTCTATCATCTCCTTAGTATCCCTCCTTATGCTCCTTATGGCGACCCTACTCTCCTCTGCCATCTTATGAAGCATCTTGACAAGCTCCTTTCTTCTCTCCTCTGTTAAGGGTGGAAGGTTTATCCTGAGGGTGTTTCCCTGCCTCTGGGGGTTAAGGTTGAGATTTTCCATTATGGCCTTTTCTACACTGGATACTGCGTTAGAGTCCCAGAGCTGTATAAGTATCTGGTTCGCTTCGGGCACAGATATGCTGCCGAGCTGCTTGAGGGGCACCTTCGAGCCGTAATACTCAACCTTTAACTCCTCTACCAGGGCCGTGCTTGCCCTTCCTGTCCTTAGACCTGCTATCTCGTTTTTGAAGTAGTTGACAGACTTTTTCATATCTTCTTCCGCACTCCTAAATATTTCCTCCATCATAGTCTAAACCTCCTTCTATCTGACAAGTGAGCCTATCCTTTCTCCCATTACTGCCTTTAAGAGGTTTCCCGGCCTCCTTATGTTAAGAACCATTATGGGCAGTCTGTTTTCCATGCACAGGGTCATGGCCGTGTGGTCCATAACCTTAAGGCCCATGTTTATAACCTGTAGGTAGGATATCTCCTCTATAAACTCCGCTTTTGGGTTCTTTACTGGGTCTTCCGTGTATATACCATCTACCTTTGTAGCCTTTATAAAGAGGTCCGCCCCAATCTCTACAGCCCTTAGAGCTCCAGCGGTGTCTGTGGAGAAAAAGGGGTTGCCCGTGCCTGCGGCAAATATGACTACCCTACCCTTTTCCAAATGCCTTATAGCTCTCCTTCTTATGTAAGGTTCTGCGACCTGCCTCATCTCTATTGCAGATAAAACCCTTGTGGGCACATTTGCTATCTTCTCAAGGGCAGATTGAAGGGCAAGGGCATTTATAACGGTTGCCAGCATACCCATGTAGTCCCCGGTTGCCCTGTCTATACCCAGCTCGAGCCCTTCCACACCCCTGAATATGTTACCCCCGCCTATAACCACCGCAACCTGAACCCCAGTATCTACGAGCCTCTTTATCTCAAGGCTTATGTACTCAAGAAACTTTGGATCTATGCCAAATTCTAGGTCGCCAGAAAAAGCTTCGCCTGAAAGTTTTAGAAGTACCCTCCTATATACTGGTACTTCTTCCATTAGACACCACCCAGCTCGTACCTCACAAACCTTTCTATCTTAACATCTGTACCACTTTCCCTTAGGTACTGTCCAACTGTTTTTTTCTCATCCTTGATGAAACTCTGTTCAAGAAGTACCTTTTCCTGGTAAAACTTCTTAAGTCTCCCCTCCACTACCTTTTCTATTATGTTTTCGGGCTTACCCTCTTGTTTTGCCTGCTCCGTGAGTATCTTTTTTTCTCTTTCTAAAACTTCGGGGTCTACGCTTGCCACATCCACAAACTCGGGTTTCATAGCAGCTATCTGCAGGACCACATCCTGAACAACTCTAAGTACATCGTCGTTTATACCCTTTGGTGAAGTGTAGTCCACGAGAACACCTATCTTTCCCACACCGTGCACGTAGGCATGTACAAAACCGTTGGTGTCAAACCTTGTAAACCTTCTGAGTTGTATGTTTTCACCTATCTTGGCTATGGCGTTCTTTATGAGCTCCCCAACCGTTATGCTCCTATCTCCCTCGTAGGCTTGTCCGAGTACATAGTCACCACCTTCTGACCTGTTGGCATTTTCCGGCACGTTGGCTATGTGTTTTGCTATGTTGAGAGCGAGCTCCACAAAGTGCTCGTTTTTTGCTACAAAGTCTGTCTCGCAGTTGAGCTCTATTATAACCCCTCTCTTTCTGTCCTCTGAAACGTAAGCGTAGATCACGCCTTCTTTTGTTTCCCTTCCTGCTTTCTTGTCCGCCTTGGCAAGACCTCGCACTCTCAGTATCTCCTTTGCTCTTTCTATATCGCCACTGGCTTCCTCAAGAGCCTTTTTACATTCGAGCATACCGGCACCGGTCATCTCTCTTAAGGTTTTTACCATCTCTGCGGTTATCATAGTCATTCCTCCTCTGCACCCTTGTCAATGTACTCGTACTTTTCAGACATCTCCATAGCCTTCTCAAACAGTGCTTTTTCCTCCTCTTCAATGGCAACTATCCTCCTCTTGGGCACTTCAAGGAGGCCAGCTTCACCAAGGCTCTCCCTCCTTTGTTTGCCCTCAAGGACCGCATCCGCAATTTTCGAGGTAAGGAGCTTTATAGACTTTATAGCGTCGTCGTTTCCAGGTATAGGATAGTCTATAAGGTCTGGGTCACAGTTGGAGTCTGCTATGGCCACTACGGTTATACCCAGCTTCTTAGCCTCCTGGACTGCTATGGCTTCTCTTACGGTGTCCACAACCCACATTATAGAAGGAATCCTATCCATGTTGACAATGCCACCGTATAGCTTTCTTAGCCTCTCCATTGTTCTTCTAAGCTCCCTAACCTCCTTTTTGGGAAGCACATCAAACACGCCCTCTGCCTCCATTCTCTCTAAGGTATGTAGCTTTAGTATGCTCTTCCTTACCGTTCTAAAGTTGGTAAGAAGTCCACCCACCCATCTTTCGTTCACGTAAGGCACACCTGCCCTTTCTGCCTCCTCCTTTATTACATCCTTAGCCTGCTTTTTGGTGCCTACAAAGAGCACATCCGCACCCTGTGCTACACTGTCCGCTATGAGGTTGTAGGCTTGTTCAAGGTAGACCACCGTCTTGTTTAGGTCTACTATATGTATGCCATTACGAACACCGTATAGATAGGGCGCCATTTTGGGGTTCCATCGCCCCTTTGAGTGTCCAAAATGGACACCCGCTTCCAAAAGGTCTCTCATCAAAACTACTGCCATGCTAACCTCCTTGGGTTTTGCCTCCCTTTCCCGTACCCTTTTGGGCAACCCAGCTGGGAAAGGTGCGGTTTAACCTTATAAATTATAACATAAGCTGTTCCTTGCTGAACCTGTAAACCCTTCCACAGAACTTACAGACAACCTCTGCAGGGCCCTCGCTGAGAAGCTCTTCTAACTCTTCCTGCTCTAAAAGCAAAAGACTAGACCTAGCCACATCCTCACTGCATGGACAGTAGTACTCAACCTCTTTTAGACCTATGAGCCTTGGCTCCATTCCCTCTAGTATCTGTAAGGCTAGCTCCTCAGGCCTCATCTCCACCCATTCTGGGGTTAATCTTCTGAGGTTATTCTCAACTGCCCCTATGGCTTGGGGAGAGGTACCCGATAAGACTTGTATAAGGTATCCAGAACCGTACACCGTTCCATCCTTTCCCCTCTTTATTCCCATATCGAGGTATGTCCTTGTCTGTTCAGACTGCTCAAAATAGTAGGAGAGGGCTTCCTTCATATTCCTGCCTACTACGGGAACTATACTCGTGTAAGGTGTACCAAGCCTCAGCTCTTTCACGACCATGAGCGTCCCTTTATCCCAGCATTCTGAGGGTCTTCCTTCTATGAAACCCCTGCATTTGCCCATACCATCAGCCTCAAGGGCCAGAGTGCCACACTTGTTGGATACTTTAAGAAGGACCTTTTGAGATGTAGCATGCTTTACCAGAGATGTGAGAAGGAGTGAAGATAGAAGACCATAACTTAAAAGCTCGAGACTTTGCCCTTCAGGTTTGTGAACCCTTTTAGCGGTTTCTAAAGTTTGCCTCGCTCTGAGGGTGTAGACCCTTATGGGCTCGTTCTTTGGGACGGATATAACCATGTAGTCTCTATCTTCAAAGTAGTTTCTCAGATCCTCTTTTACGGAGACATCTAACTCTTTATACATTAGGATTAAAATATAACTAAAGAATGGAAGACTTCCAAGAAGGTGAGCTTTTACTTGGCCAATACCAAATCTTATCAAAGCTGGGTGAAGGAAGGTTTGGTAAGGTCTACAAGGTAAGGGTACTCAAGGGTAGAAACAAAGGTAAGACGTTGGCCATGAAGGTGGCCAAAGACCTAGAGTTTATCCCGTACCTCTGGAAGGAGGTTCAAACCCTCATTCTCTTTAACCATCCTCACATAGTGTCCATGATAAGCTACCTTTACAAAAAGGAAAAGAGGGAACTGTACGTACTGTATGAGTATATGGATATGGGGAATCTAAGAGAATACGTTAGCAAAAAGGGTAAGCTGGAGGAGAAGGAAGCCATAAAGATACTTAGTCATGTAGCAAGAGGTTTGGAATTTCTTCACAGTAGGGGATACATACATGGTGATGTCAAACCTGAAAATGTTTTCGGTAAAAGGGTTTTAAACAGCATACTCTGGAAAATAGGTGACTTTGGACTCATGAGGATAAGGGGAGAGAGCGGAGTAATAGATATAAAAGGGACTGTAGGTTACATAGCGCCCGAGGTATTCCATGGTGAACTGCATAGAAGCAGTGATGTGTTTTCTTTGGGTTGTCTTTTCTATTACATGCTCACCGGTGAGGAGCTCTTTTCAGGGGAGGAGAGGCTGATAAAGAACAGGCAATGCGTCTATTCCTTAGAAGGGGGCTTCTCTGATAAGGCTGCAAGGCTTATGGAGCTCATGCTTCAGCGGGAACACAGAAATAGGTTTAAAACCGCTAAGGAGCTTTTAAACTATATGGTAAAGGAGAGGCTTATCTGAACCTTTAAACGTTAAACCTAAAGTAGACTATATCCCCATCCCTTACTTCGTACTCTCTACCCTCAAGCCTCAGAAGACCCATCTCCTTTGCCTTACTCATAGAACCCACTCTTATGTAATCCTCGTAACCTATGACCTCTGCCGCTATAAAGCCCCTTTCAAAGTCCGAGTGTATCCTACCGGCGGCCTGGGGTGCCTTTGTACCCTTCTTTACTGTCCATGCCCTTGTTTCCTTCTCTCCCGCTGTGAAGAAGGTTACAAGCTTTAAAAGCCTGTATGCTTCTCTTATGAGCTTGTTAAGGCCAGGCTCTTCAAGACCGTAAGACCTGAGAAGTTCCTCCTTTTCTTCCCTTTCAAGCCCTATGAGCTCCTCTTCAAGTTTAGCGCACAGGACGACCGCCGGCGTACCTTCCTTTTCTGCATACTCTAAGACCCTTGTGCTGTGTTCGTTACCCTCGGGAAGGTCCTTCTCTCCCACATTTGCCACATACATGAGTGGTTTTGAGGTTAGCAAGAAAAGTGCCTTTTCAGCATACAAGGTATCTTCTTCACTTAGCTTATCCCTATGCTTTCTTATAGGCTCCATATTCTCCAGAAGGGATTTTAGCTTCAAAAGCCTGCTTTCTTCCTCTTTAGCCCTTTTGTCCCCTAGCCTGGAGAGCTTGCCTACCTTTTCCAACCTCTTTTCTACCGTTTCTATGTCCTTTGCGATGAGCTCCAGATCTATAATCTGCGCATCTCTAACTGGGTCCACGCCCCCCTCCACATGAACAACGTCAGGGTCTTCAAAACATCTCAGAACCATGGCTATGGCGTCTACTTCCCTTATGTGTGCTAAAAACTGGTTTCCAAGCCCCTCTCCCTTGCTTGCATTTCTCACCAGACCGGCTATATCCACAAACTCTATAAAGGTTGGGGTAATCTTTTTAGACTTCTCAAGCTCTGCTATTTTATAAAGCCTTGGGTCTGGGACTTCAACCGTTCCAAGATTGGGCTCTATGGTGCAGAAGGGATAGTTCGCCGCAGATGCCTTTGCGGACTGAAGAAGGGCGTTAAAAAGGGTGGACTTACCCACGTTAGGCAAGCCAACTATACCTACGCTTAAACCCATAAGCTGATTATTATATGCTTAAAGGTTACTTTATCAACTCTCCCAGTTTGAATATGGGCATGTATAGGGCTATAAGTATAAGACCTACAATACCGCCTATGAAGACTATAAGTGCGGGTTCTATCAGCTTTATCATGCCTTCAACCGCCTTATCGAACTCGTCTTCGTAGAATCTGGCTACGGTATCCAACATCTCGTCCAACCTTCCCGTATCCTCTCCAACCCTTATCATAGAAAGGATGAGTTTGGGGAACATACCAGTCTTTTCTAGGGCTTTGTGCATTGCCTCGCCTTCTATTACAGCCTTCTTAGCAGATTCTAGAGCCTCCTTTATAGGTACATTACCCGTTACCTGTCCTGCGATCTCAAAGGCCCTCTCTAAAGTAACTCCGCTTGAAAAGAGAGTCGCCATGGTTCTTGCAAACTTTGCCATGGTGCTCTTAATCACCAGGTCGCCCATCTTGGGAGCCTTCAACATAAAGGAATGTACCCCCTTTCTGAAGTTATAACTCTGTACCATAAGCACTTTGAATAGAACTGCGGCAAATACCACAAAGGCTATAATCAGCAGTAAGTTCTGTCTCAAAACGTTGGAAGCGCCTATGAGCATCTGAGTGGGCAGAGGAAGCTCTCCCCCTAAGGAAGCGTATATCTCCCCAAAGGTTGGAACCAGGAAGTAAAGGATCCCAGTAACTATTAAAGTGGCTATGATTATTACAAAAGTCGGATAGAAGGCTGCACTCTTTATCTTACTCTTTATCATAGCAATCTTTTCATAGTAATCTGCTGCCCTTATCAAGGCTGTATCGAGGTTACCCGTCTCTTCGCCCACCCTTACGAGGTTGACCACAAATTCGGGATATAACTTTGGAAACTTAGACATGGCAGTAGATACAGGTACACCTTCGCTAACCATTCTTGCAACTTCCCAAGCTGAGCTGGCAAGCTTCTTATTTGGAAGTTGCTCTGCGATGACGCCAAGGGCATCTATAAGAGGCAATCCCGCATTTATCATGGTACCCAACTGTCTGCAGAATATGGAAAGATCCCTATCGCTCACACCACCGAAGGGGATTTGGAATCTAGGAGCCTTTTCCTCCTCTTTGTCTATCCTTTCTATCTGAACTATGTTAAACCCCCTGTTTTGGAGCTCGACTATTAGAGCCTCCTGCGTTGGGAAAGTGGCCACATCTTCCACAAAGGTTCCTGACTCGTCAAAAGCCTTATACTTGAACTTTGGCATCTTTATGAACCTTTTAGCATTCTTTCTAGTTCCTTTATATCGGGTGAATATTTATAAGCCTCCTCCAGAGCTATCAGACCACTTCTGTATAGTTCAAATAAGGATTGGTTCATCGTCTGCATACCCGTCTGGGCCTGTCCACTTTGCATTATGGAGTATATCTGCTGAAGCTTGTTCTCCCTTATGAGGTTTCTTATGGCAGTATTGGGTATCATCAGCTCATAAGCAAGCACACGCCCTCCACCTATCTTGGGCAGAAGCCTCTGAGATATAACACCCTGCAGGACAAAGGAGAGCTGAATCCTTATCTGTTCCTGCTGCTGAGGAGGAAAGACATCTATTATCCTCGTTATAGTTGATATGGCTGTGTTTGTATGTAGTGTTGCAAATACAAGATGTCCTGTCTCGGCGGCACGCAATGCTGTTTCTATGGTATCAAGGTCTCTCATCTCACCCACCAGTATTACGTCTGGGTCCTCTCTAAGGGCTGCTCTCAATGCATCAGCAAAGCTATCCACATCATCCCCTACTTCCCTCTGGTTAACGATGCTCTTCTTATGCTGCAGTATGTACTCTATTGGGTCTTCTATTGTGATTATGTGATATTGAAAGTTGTGATTTATGTAGTTAATAAGGGAGGCAAGTGTAGTAGTCTTACCAGAACCCGTTGGACCAGTCACAAGCACTAGACCCATGCTCTTATGGCATAGCTCAAGCACCTTTTCCGTGAGGCCAAGCTCTCTAACGCTCATTATGGCAAAGGGAAGTCTGCGAAAGGCGGCAGCTATTGTACCTCTTTGGAAGAACACGTTTGCTCTGAACCTTCCCACATCCCTAACACCAAAGGAGAAATCTGCCTGTCCCCTTTCCTCAAGGGTTTTTCTGTGCTTTTCAGACATTACCGAATAGGCCAGCCTTTGGCTAATCTCGGGCGTGAGAATGGGATAGTCCAAAAGTGGAGTTATCTTACCGTCTATACGTAAACAAGGTCTCATACCTGCAGTTAAATGTATATCCGAAGCATTCAGACTAACAGCTCTTTGAAGTATATCAACTAGTTTTATTTCTGTTATGGTAGTGCCAGGCCTCTCCATAGGTGTCATCTATTCCCTCCTTTATACTCTGACCTATAATAGATTATATAGTATGAAACTTCTTTACGAAGGCAAGGCCAAGATAGTGTACGAATTGGATGAGAACCGTTGTATTATCTATTTTAAGGATACAGCTACAGCCTTTGATGCAACTAAAAAGGCGGAGATTCAAGGCAAAGGGACGGTCAACAACGCCTTATCTAGCATACTCTTTGCTTTGCTAGAGGATAGCGGTATTAAAACTCACTTTATAAAAAAGCTTTCCGATAGGGAGATGCTGGTTTGGAAAGCGAGAAGGTTTGATGTGGAGGTTGTTGTTAGAAACGTGGCTGCAGGAAGCCTATGCAGAAGGCTCGGTCTTGATGAAGGTAAGAGACTAAAAAGACCTCTCTTGGAGCTATTTTACAAAAACGATAAACTTCACGACCCGCTCATATGCCGCGAGCACCTTTTTTTACTTGGACTTATGAAAGACAGTGAGCTCAAAGAGGTCCGTAGGATAGCTTTAAGGGTAAATAGTATTCTAAAAAACTTTTTTGAGGACCATGGGTTACTGCTTGTAGACTTCAAACTAGAGTTTGGACTGCTTCCTGATAGAAGCGTGGGTGTTATTGATGAGATATCGCCTGACACTTGCAGACTCTGGGATATGAAAACTGGGGAGAAGCTGGATAAGGATAGGTTCAGATTTGACCTCGGAGACCTAATGGAGGGTTATAGGAGAATCCTCCAAAGGGTTCAAGGCGGGTAGACAAGAAGCATCGCCCTTCCCATCTTTCCCCATATTCTATCTAGCTCCTTTGAGCTCATGAGCTTTTTCTCCTCGTATCCCGTATGAAGATAGAAGTCCTCCCCCTCGTAGCCCACAACTACCATGTAATGGGGAAGACTTTGCCAAAGAAGGCCAATGTCTACAAGGATTATGGACGGTATGCCCTCGTCCACGGCTTTACGCAGGTGTTGAAGGCTCCCCCTCTCAAGCCTTGTCCTAAGGCCAAGTCCTTTTGTATAGTTTTCTAGGTCAGTTATAAGAGCCCCCTTAAGCTTAGGTATGTATGTCTTCTCTGCTATCTCCTCCTGGGGTACTTGAAGACCATAGTAGGCTAAAACGGAGCTTAGAGATGCAGGACCACAGAACTGGTCCTTTTGCCTAACAAAGGGCACATCCAGAAGCTTGAAAGATACTAAAAAAGGGAAAAGGAGGAGCAGAAGAAGCATCTCACCTTATAATTATCTCCTTGTTGAGAAGCTTAAGAAGTATGACTATGAGTATGGCGATAACGAGAACGGCAATGACGATACCAACACCATCCCCACCCGCCAGTACTCTGTCTGAGGCCTTGGCAAGCATGTGCACTTGTTCATCGCTGAGTTCGGAAAGCTTCTTTTCAACCTCTTCCTTTGTAAGGCCGTAGGCTTTTAGCTTCTCCTGGAGGAGTTTGTTTTCGAGAGCCCTTTGCACCTTAGCCATATCTTCTTCTCTCTGAGGGGCCACCTCTTCCTTGGCGGGCTTTGAACTTACAAGGCCAGCCAACGCAGGAGATGAGTTAAAGGTGAACAACCATCCTGCTACTGCAAGAGCCAGAACCGGTTTTCTAAGGAATGTTATCATTTCTCCACCTCCTTAAGATTTTGGCACTATTATATCAAAAATCCTCAAGCGCGGGGTTCACGGGCAGTGTTCCGTACTTTGCACTCTCAACCACCACATTGCGACCCTCTATCCTTATCCTCCCTTCACATATCCACTTAACAGCCTGCGGTAGTATTCTGTGCTCGTAGGCGAGTATGCGCTCTGAAAGGGATTCTTCCGTATCCTTTGGTAATACGGGCACACAGGCTTGAACTATAACCGGCCCGTTATCCAGCTCCTCCGTGACAAAATGCACGGTACATCCTGTCAGCTTAGCACCATAATCGATAGCTTGCTTTTGAGCTCTCAACCCCTGAAAGGCTGGTATAAGGGATGGATGTATGTTGATTATTCTCATTGGGAAGGCTCTAATAAACTCTTCCGATAGTACCCTCATGAAGCCCGCAAGAATCAGAAGCTCTACACCGGACTCCTTTAGACTTTCAGCCATGGCTCTCTCAAAGTAGGATTTACTCTCAAAATCTTTCCTTTTAATAACCCTGTAGTTGATCCCGTGCCTTCTACACCTATCTATGGCAAGAACTCCATCCCTATCAGATATAACCAAAGATATGCGCGCTTTAAGTTTTCCGCTTTCTACAGCATCTATTAAGGCCTGAAGGTTTGAACCTCTACCTGATACCAGTACACCAAGATTCATGCTATGATAGTATATCTCAGTCTTGAAAGGAGGAGCTAGAAATGAACATTGAATTCATAGGTAAGGGTATTGAATGGACAGAAAGCATGAAGGGCTTTGTAGAGGGTAAACTCGAAAGGTTTTCAAGATTTTTAAAGGAAGCTGAGGAGGACCAGGTAGAGGTGGTAGTTACCCTTTCTACTACCAGAGCGAAGCAAAAGGATTTTGCCGGTGAGAGCAGACCTACAATTTACAGGGTGGACCTGGACATGTATTTAAAAACCTGGGGTGGGGGAGCTCTTCACGCCTGGGACGAGGACATAGATCCCTTCTCTGCGTTGGACAAGGTAATGGACGAGCTCGAGCGTCAGCTTATAAAGTTAAAACAGAGGAGGCATGAGTTTAGACGCAAAGGTGCAAAGATAAAGGAAGGGCTAAGGCTTGAGGAAATACTGCCTCACGAGGAAAGAGAAAGGCCCCCCGTGGTTGAGGAGGAGCTAGTAATAGAAAAACCTATGAGCCTTGAGGATGCCATCTTTGAGCTTCAGGATACGGGTGTTTACTTCTTTCCCTTTATAGACATAGAAACGGGAAACTTGAAAATAGTCTACAGAAAGCGTGGCGGAAACTTCGGCGTAATAGATACTAAGTGCAAAGGGCTTTAAAAAGGATATGCCCATCAGGGGCATATCTCTTTTTCTTCCACCCTTACCACCTTTCCATCCTGATAGTAGGTTGTCTTAACTATTCTGCAGTTGCCACGCGAGGCTACAGGCTCGGCATACACCCTCTCCCTTCCATCCTCAGATCTATACTCCACTGGCTTGTTGCTTGCAGCAGCTTCTCTTGAAGCCCTTGCAGCAATTTCGGTTATAGTACCACCTATTACCGCACCCAACGCACCGCCTATTATCGCACCACGCCATCTGTTGTGCTTGTCTATGAGGGCACCTGCCACCGCACCGCCTATAGCTCCTACTGCAGCACCTTCATAGGTTCTCTGAGTGGTAACCTGCCCACAGGAGATAAGCATAGAAAAACCAAAAATTGAGAGCGTTGCTATGGCCAACTTTTTCATTCTTTTATACCTCCTTTTATCTGTTGATTATAACTCCTCTTTAATTAGAATTTCATTAAAAAAATTCAGAGACCGCCACTCCCTCTCTCCTAAATTGTACTGAAGGCATTGGGTAAAGTACTCCTCCAGAAAAGCCCTATCGTAGCCTTCTACCTCCAAGCTCCCCCCTCTAAGGGTCTTATAGAAGAGTTCCATGGATTTACCACACTCTCGTGCTATAAGCTCGTCGAGCCAAGGGGGTGCATCCCTTCTGACAAGGAAAAGGGCAAAGACGAAAGGCATTTTGTAAGCTCTGTACCACTCCTCACCAAGGTCGTAAACATGCTCCCATCTTCCTCTTCTCTTCTCCTCTATGGCTTCATCCCCTATCAGCAGGATGGCATCCGCCCCTTCACTGCTTTTAGAGGAGGATGGTGAAGTGCCGTATAAGTCCCTTAAAATGTGAAGGGCTAGGATTCTTGAGGTTATAGAAGCCTCTGTTAGATAGATGTTCCTTATGTGCTGGATGGGCTTTCTTGAAAAGAGGACTACGGAACACGCTCTTTTTGAGGAGGATATGGAAAGGCCCGGTACAACCCTGTAGTTCTCTGGATGTTTCAGGTATTCAACGGAGGAGACTATTCCTGCCTGTATCTTTCCAGCCCTTAGGAGCTCCACGAGTTTGGAGGGGACATCCTCCACAAATTCTACCCCATCCCTTTCCCAACAAAAAAAGAGGGGTAAGGTATTCAGATAGGAAACCTTCCCAATTCGGAGCATCAGAGTTTATTGGATAGCTCTATAAACTTTTGAAGTTTTTCGTAGGCTTTGCCGGAGTGGATTGATTCCTTAGCTATTTCAAGGGCCTCTCTTCTGTCCTCGGTTATGCCAGAAACCAAAAGGCCAAACATGGAGTTTAATAAAACCATGTAATAGGCAGGTGAAACCTCACCCTTTAACACAGAAACTGCCATTTTTGCGCTTTCGTCTACCGAAGATGCCTTTATATAGTCTATGGGATAGGTTTTAAAGCCTATTTCCTCAGGATGGAACTCGTATATAAAAACCTCACTGTTCTTTAGCTCCGCTATGCGGGTTGGCGCGCTAATGGAGACCTCATCCAATCCATCCTTTCCGTGTACCACAAAGGCCCTCTTAATTCCCATTCCCTTCAAGGCAAAGGCCACCTTTTCTACAAGACCGTCAGAAAACACGCCGAGAAGTTGCCTCTTTGCACCCGCTGGGTTGGAAAGGGGGCCAAGGAGGTTGAAGATAGACCTTATTCCTACCTCTTTCCTCGGACCTATGACCCTTTTCATGGCGGGGTGGAACATGGGAGCAAACATAAAGCCTATACCCAGCTCCTCTATCATCCTCTTTACTTGAGAGGGACCGAGGTCTATCTTGGCTCCAAGATGCTCAAGGAGGTCTGCACTTCCACTCTTAGAAGAGACAGACCTGTTGCCATGCTTTGCTACCCTCACTCCTGCACCAGCAAGCACAAAGGATACAACCGTGGACACGTTAAAGGTTTCAGACATATCCCCACCCGTTCCACACGTGTCTACTAGGTCTTCCCTGTTTTCCACCTCTACCTTGGTTGCCCTCTCTCTGAAGAAGCTTGCCGCTCCTTCTATCTCTTCTGGCGTTTCTCCCTTCATCTTCATCGCTATGATAAAAGCGCCTATCTGAGCGTCGGTTGCCCTTCCCTCTACCATATCCTCAAGCACCTGTCTTATCTGTTCTTTGGTAAGGTTTTCAAACTCGGAGAGTTTTTTCAGGACTTCTTTCATAGAAAACATTTTAAAGTATCATAGTAAACATGGTGGAGCTTTTGAGACTTGTTAGAGCTTCTGGTTGAGCTAGCAAGCTGGGTCCGGCGGACCTAGAACAGCTCATAAGGGGTCTTGACCTTTATATAGACGAGAGGACCCTTTTGGGTGTGGGCGACGATGCGGGAGTCTACCTTTACGAGGGCAGTATCTTCGTCCATACGGTGGACTTTATAACGCCTGTGGTAAACGACCCTTACCTCTGGGGTGGCATATCTGCGGCCAACTCTCTCAGTGACGTCTACGCTATGGGGTGCTTGCCCTTAAACGCTCTGGCCATAGTCGGTTTTAACAACTGCGAGCTCCAGCCATCGGTGCTTCAGGAGGTTATGAAGGGGTGTGTGGATAAGCTGAAAGAGGCAAAAACTGTGCTCTTGGGTGGACACACAGTAGACGATAAGGAGCCCAAGTTTGGGCTTGCTGTTATGGGGGTGTGTCAGGATGGGTGCTTCATATCCCAGTCGGGGGCAAAGGCAGGAAACCTTGTGGTCCTTACCAAACCCGTGGGTGTGGGCATACTAACCAAGGCTATAAAGGAGGGAAAGATTAAGGAGAAGGATATAGGAGAGGCCATAGAATACATGCTTATGCTTAACAACAGAGCCTCAAAGCTGGCAAAGGGGCTTGGGGCTACCGCCTGCACCGATGTGACGGGCTTTGGCCTTCTGGGGCACGCCTACAACATAGCAAGGAGGTCCGGTGTAAGCCTTCACATAGACTTTTCAAAGGTTCCCATATATGAGGAGGCAGTCCACTTTGTAAGGCAGAAGATACACCCAAAGGGTGCAGTGGACAACTACAACTTTGTAAAGGAACACATGGTGCATGAGGGCCTAGAATGGTGGCAACTCCTTCTTTTGACAGACCCTGTGACCTCTGGTGGACTTCTCTTTACTTTCCCCGAGGAAAGGGCCAAGGACCTGGATGGCCTTTGCAAGGAATTGGGGATTAGGGCCTGGATTATAGGAAAGGTGGAAGAGGGGCAAGGGCTAAGGGTCTTTTAGACCGTGCCCTCCTGCCTTATGCTCTCCTTTGACAGTATATAGCTTCTTCTTAGTATGGCCCTGTTCAGGGCATCCACAAATCCGGAAACGCTCGCCTTTATTATATCTACGTCCACACCCCTACCGCTTGCCCTCACACCTTCAAGCTCTATCACAAGCCTTGCCTCCGCTTGAGCGTCGGTATTAGGAGTAAGCGCCTTTATGGAAAAGTCTAGGAGTTCTGGCTGGATCCCAAGAGCCTTCTGTATAGCCCTTATTACCGCATCTACAGGACCGTTACCCGTGGCACTGGCAGTTCTTTCCTCTCCCCTATAGCTCAGCACAACGGTTGCAGTGGGTAGAAGTTTATCTCCCGTTTGAACCTGATAGTGAAGGACCTTAACGGGCTCTTCCTCCTCCGCCTTTAGAAACTCCTCGTATATGATAGCCTCAAGGTCCTCTTCGTAAACCTCCTTCTTTTTATCCGCAAGGGCCTTAAACCTTTCAAATATCCGGTCTATGTCCAACTCTGAGAACTGATAGCCCATCTGCGTTAACTTGCTCTTTAGAGCGTGTCTGCCCGAATGTTTACCGAGCACTATCCTCGTGGACGGGAAGCCCACATCCTCTGGTGACATTATCTCATAGGTAAGTGGGTGGGTCAGGACTCCGTGCTGATGTATGCCAGACTCGTGGGCAAAGGCATTGTCCCCAACTATTGCCTTGTTGGGCTGGACAAAGCTACCCGTTATTCTACAGAGAAGCCTGCTCGTCTTGTAGAGCTCCCTTGTGTTTACGTTCGTATAAATCCCCCCAAAGAAATCCCTTCTGACCTTGAGGGCCATGACTATCTCCTCAAGGGAGGCGTTTCCTGCCCTTTCTCCTATACCGTTTATGGTGCACTCCACCTGCCTTGCACCGTGTTTCACAGCCATAAGGGAGTTGGCAACTGCCATACCAAGGTCATCGTGACAGTGGACGCTTATTATAGCCTTATCTATGTTGGGGACATTGTTCCTTATACCCTCTATCAAATCACCAAACTCCTCGGGCACCGTGTATCCCACCGTGTCCGGTATGTTTATGACAGTAGCACCAGCCTTTATGGCGATTTCTATCACCTTGTAGAGAAAATCCCTCTGACTTCTTGTGGCATCCTCGCAAGAGAACTCTACATCGTCGGTAAAACTACGGGCATACTGGACCGCTTTCTGAGCTCTTTGAAGCACCTCCTCCGGCGACATCCTAAGCTTGTACTTCATGTGGATCTCAGAGGTGGCTATAAAGGTGTGAACCCTTTTCCTTTCTGCAGGACGTAGAGCCTCCCCCGCAAGCTCTATGTCCTTATTCAAGGCCCTTGCCAAGGAGCATATGACCGGTCCCTTTACTTCCCTGGCTATGAGGTTTACCGCCTCAAAGTCCCCCTTAGAAGCGGCCGCAAAACCTGCCTCTATAACATCTACGCCAAGCTTTGCAAGTTGGAGTGCCATCTGGAGCTTTTCCTCTGTGGTCATAGAGAAACCCGGTGCCTGTTCACCATCCCTTAAGGTGGTATCGAAGATGTAAACTTTTTCCATTTTCAGACCTCCTTGCTAAATGATAATAATTCGCAATAGTAAAAAAGTCAAGTCATAACAGGAAAATTCGCCCATCCTTTCCATCAACCATCTTTGACCTACCTTCAAGGTGATAAACACCTACCAGAAAGCATGCTATAGCGTCCAGCTCGTCCTGAGAGTAGTTCCTCTCCTCCAAAGGAAGGCCCAGTCTTAAGTAGAGCTCCCTTATAGCCCTTTTGTCCTTCCTCTTAACCCCAAGCCTGTCGTAAACTCCACCTGGAAAAGTCTCAAGTATCTGAATGCCTTTCTTCTCTAATTCCCCCCTTATGCGTATACCCCTTTCGGTGAGAAGCCTCATAGGTCCAAGGCTTATGGGAAAGAACCTTATCCCCATACTTTTCAGTTTTAGGTCGCACTCTCTGTAGTGGGGTCCCTTATCTTCTATACTTTCCCTTCCCTCTGGCAGGGAAAGGGGTGCATCTATCATAACAAGTCTAAAACCTTGTGCAAGACTGATTATCTCCTCGTCTGTGTGAAGCGTTCCCACCCTTAGCTTTCCGTCAAAGTATGCGTATCCCGTTTTTCTTTTAGGGCTTCCTGCAAGGTCAAGCCCCAGTACTCTCTCCCAGCCTTTCAAGGTATTCTCTTATGCCTTCCTCAAGGTTGTAAGCTGGTTCATAACCCAGCTTCTCCTTTGCCTTTGAAAGGTCCGCCTGTGTGTAGTTCTGATAAAAGTCGTAAGGGCAGTCAAAGTATTCGGGTTCTAAGTTGGTCCCAAGGTATCTGTTTAGTATGCTTACCATTTCGTTAAAGCTCCTTGCCTGCCCCGTGGCTACGTTGAAGATGCCCGAAAACCCCTTCTCAAGGGCAAGGAGGTTAGCCCTTATTATGTCCTCTATGTAAACAAAATCCCTTCTTTGCTCACCCCATTTGAAGAGCTTGGGTCTTCTGCCTGCCTTCATCTGAAGATAGAGTTGGTAAACCATGCTTGCGGTTTTACCCTTGTAGCTTTCCCCAGGTCCGTAGACGTTGAAGTATCTCAGACCTACCACCTGAACCTCTGGATGCTCCTCTATAAAGCTAAGAGCTATTCGGTCCATGGTAAGCTTGGAAAAGCCGTATATATTTTCAGGTACAAGACCCTCCTCTTCCCTCATTGGTGGTGTTGAGTTTCCGTAAACGCCGGCGGAGGAAGCGTATATGAGCTTTGCCCTCCAATGAAAAACGCTTTCAAGGATGAACCTCATGCTATCTGCGTTTACCAGCATCATCCTCCTCTGGTCCTGAAGTGTGGTATCCGTTATGGCAGCTTGGTGAAAAACTACGTCAAATTGGAAGTCCCTTCTTAGCCAGTCCCAGAGTTCCCTTTGGGAGATATCTCCTGTGATGACCTCACCTTTAAAGCCTATGAGGTTTTTAAAGTGTCCAGAAGAGAAGTCATCCAGCACCCAAACTTTAAACTTTCTAGCCTCTAAAGCCTTTGCCAGGTTGGAGCCTATAAAACCCGTACCACCCGTTACTAGAGCTTTCATCTTTTCTTACCCTTTTTCTTTACGGGCTGAGCCTTTCCTCTAAAGGTCATCTTCTTTATCACGTAGGTCTGCAGTAGATTGACTACGTTGTTTAGTGTCCAGTATAAAACCAAGCCTGCGGGAAAGCTGGCAAAGAGGAAGGTAAAAACCACAGAGGTTATAAACATGATGTAGTTTTGGCTCTTTTCAGGGCTTGGGCTTACAAACTGCTGTGCTATCATGGTTATGCCCATAAAAATGGGCAGTACGTAGTATGGGTCTTTCTCCGCCAGGCTCTGAACCCACAAGAACTTAGCCAGCTGGAGGTCTGCGGTTATGGTAAGAACCTTATAGAGGGCAAAGAAAATGGGTATTTGCAAAAGAAGGGGAAGGCATCCAGACATAGGGTTAAAACCCACCTCTTGGTAAAGCCTCATCATCTCTTCCTGAAACTTGGCAGGGTCGTTTTTATACTTCTCCCTTATCTCCTGCATCTTGGGGGTAAGCTCGGCCATCTTACCCATGGCCACTGTGCTCTTATAGGTAAGGGGGAACATAAGGAGCCTTACTATAAGCGTGAGGACGATTATAGATACCACCCAAGAGCCAAGATGCTCGTATATCCAGTACATAAAGACAAAAAGGGGCTTAACTATTAGCTTTAGACTTCCATAATCTATCACATCGGAAAGTCCTATGTTTTTGAGCCTCGCATACTCCTTAGCACCTGCGTACAATAGGAGCTCTCCAGTGCTGGGTTTTACCAAGGTAAAGCTATCCTTCTGATCTATGCGGTAAAACACCACCGCATCCATCTTACCTGCAAAGCCTTTAAAGAAGTACCTACTCTCCTCACCTGCAAGGCTTATATCCCCAGTTATCAGCTCCTTTCCTTCTATGTCTCCTATGTCTAACCTACGCAAGCCTTCGCCTATCCTAAGAACTGGACCGGTATGGGTGTAAAACTCCCCTTCCTTCACATGGGTGCCGGCGTTCACAAAGGGCATGGGTATACCGCTGACTTTAACCTTAAATACAAAATGGTCACCTCTGTTCTCGATCACCTTTAGGACCTCAAGACCGTCAGCCTTAAATTTTGCGGTTATGGTGTTGTCCTGCTTTGAGACCTCATACCTCGAGAAGTTTAGGAGCTCATCTGATGCTGGGTCGCCAGTGAAGAGTTCAAGAGGGTATATATTTAGCCTCTTTTCTTCCTCTGTTATAAGGTCCTTGCCGTATTTCTTGTCCAGAAGGCTTACTATTTTTGCTCCCTCCTCTGATAACACAACCCTGAACTTTTCAAACTCAAAGGTTACTAGATTGGAAGGCTTTTTTCCTTCCCTTGCTGTCCCAAGCAATAACTGGGGAGCTTCCCTTATTTCAGGCCTCTGCTCCTGAGGCTTTTCAGCCTTCGGCGGTACAAAGAAGGTCAGATAAGCCTGGTAGCCAAAGAGAAAAAGGGTCGTAACTAAGAAGATTATAAAGAGTGCCTTAAGGTCTAAGTCCTTTCTTTCCATTAGGGATAGTCCACTCCACCCCTTGATAGGGGATTGCACCTTATTATTCGCCACAGGGCTTTTATTGAGCCCTTAATTGGACCGTATTTTTCCACAGACATGATGGCATACTGGGAGCACGTAGGGTAGTACCTACAGGAAGGAGGATACAGGGGCGAGATAAAGACCTGCCAAAATCTTATAAAACCTATGAGCAACTTCCTCAAGGTGTTAACCTTTTCCTTCCCTTCTGCCTTCTCCTCTTTATTATATTCCTTCCGCTCTTGGTAGACATGCGCGCAAGGAATCCACTTTTACGCTTGCGCTTAAGATTGGATATATGTGTAACGTTTCTCTGTGTTGCCATCCTTACCTCCTAAATTAAAGGGGGGCGAAGCCCCATTACTTTACAAAGAGGAGTATTATAGCCACAAGTAGAGCGTATAGGGCCAGGGTCTCTATGAAGGCAAGACCTATGAACATTATGGTCTGGAGCCTTCCGCCTACGGTGGGGTTTCTGGCAACGCCCTCTTGCGTACCCCTAACCGCATGACCCATCCCTATGCCTGTGCCGAGCGCTGCAAGGCCTATGGCAAGACCAGCCCCTAAGAACATAAGCCCTTGCTTGAGAGTTTCCCCTTGCTGAGGTTCCGCAGCCATTGCTAATGCGGGCACGACAAGTGCCAGAAGGTACGCGAGTTTAGTTTTCATAGCCAACCTCCTTTTGTTTTATTTTCAATGTTCCTCATGGACAACTGCACCAGCCAGATAAACCACCGAGAGTATCATGAATATGTAGGCTTGGATAAAAACCGCAAGGAACTTTATGGCTATTATGAAGAGAAGGAAAACAGGGGAAACTGCCATAGTGAAGGGATTTTGAACTACAAGACCTACAAGAACCACGAGGAGTAAAGCACCCCCCTTCATGTTTGCAAAAAGCCTCAAGGTCAGGGTTATGGGTCTGGCCAGATGGGATATGACTTCTATTAGAAAGAAGACAGGAGCCAGATAAGGGTTAGGACCCATAAAGTGTTTAAGGTAAGAAAGACCGTGTAGCCTAAAGCCCTCTATATTGTAGAGTAGGAAAACTGCCAAGGCTAAGGCTAGGTTGGTGTTTACATTGGCTGTAGGTGCCTCAAGCCCCGGTATCATACCAAGGAGGTTGGAAAAGAAGACAAAAAGGCCTATAGCTCCTATTACGGGAACGTAGCGAAGCCCTTCCTGACCCATGTTTTCAAGGACCATGCTCCTTACGAACCTTACATAACCTTCCCAGAAAGCTTGAAACTTGGTAGGTTTTATGGATGGTTTCCCCGCAAGGGCAACAAGACCCAAAGACAGCCCCATAGCCACAATTCCAAGGTAGACGTGATTCATATCTTGCATGGTTCTTACATTATACCATAAGCTGGTTAAAATATAGCCATGCATGATAAGAGTCCCGAAGAAGCCCTTAAAGAGCTCAAGAGTAGTCTGCAGGGGCTTTCTGAGGAGGAAGCCTTAAAGAGACTAAGCCTTTATGGCTACAACCTACTAAAGGAAGAAAGAGAGAGCAGGCTTAAGGTCCTCATAAGGCAGTTCACGAGCCCTTTCATAGCCATCTTGATGCTTGCAGGTCTTATAGCTCTGTTGTTTGGTGAGGTTAAGGATGCGGTAGTTGTGTACAGTCTTGTGATAGTGAACGGTCTTATAGGTTTTTATCAGGAGTTAAGGGCCATAGCCTCTATTGAAGCTCTAAAGACATTAACTGCTTTTAAGGTTAAGGTTATAAGAGATGGTAAGGAGAGAGAGGTTAGAGTTGATGAGCTTGTTCCCGGCGATGTGGTTTTAATATCTGAGGGTGATGTGGTGCCCGCGGATATCAGGCTCTTGGAGTCTGTGGGTCTTATGGTAGATGAAGCCATGCTCACGGGGGAGTCTGTGCCCGTGGAGAAGTCTTCAGAGGTTGTCCTCCCCGAAAACACACCTTTGCATGATAGGGTGAACTGCCTTTACAAGGGGACGGTGGCAGTCAGAGGAAAGGCTATAGGCGTTATCTTTGCAACTGGCAAAAATACGGAGCTTGGCAGGATAGCTCAGAGGATGCAGGAAAAGTCGCCGGAAAGCCCGCTTACAAAAGCCCTTAGCTCCTTCGGTAAAAAATGGATACTTGTGCTCATTTTACTTCTCTCGCTCTTGGTTCTTATAGGTATACTACAGGGAAGGGAGGCAAAGAACATAATCTTTTTTGCCATAGCCCAGCTCGTATCCGCAGTGCCCGAAGGCCTTCCCATAGTGGTCACAATAGCCTTAGTGGTCGGTGCCATGAGGCTCTCTAGGGAGAAGGTTTTGGTCAAGTACCTTCCTGCGGTTGAAACCTTGGGTAGCGCCACTTACATATGTTCGGACAAGACGGGAACCATAACCCAAGGTAGATTAAAGGTGGAGGACTACAGAGCCTACGACAAGATGAGGCTCTTTCTTGCTTCCGCTCTTTGCAACGATGCAGATGGCTTAAGGGGTGACCCTCTGGAGGTTGCCCTCCTTGAATGGCTGGAGGGTGAGAGGGTAAACTGGAAGGCTCTCAGAGAAGCTTACGAAAGGGTGTGGGAACACCCCTTCGACACTAAAAGGAGATTAATGGCCGTGTTGGTGCCTACCTATGGTGGCTATGACTTTTATGTGAAAGGTGCCCTAGAGAGCATCTCTAAGATGTGTTCAGACGGCTGTCCTGAGCACGTATGGAAGGAGCATAACCTTATGGCAAAGGAAGGTCTGAGGGTTCTTGCCTTTGGATATTCAAGGCTTGATAGCCTTCCCCAGAGTGTGGACCACGTGAGCGTAAGGATAATTGGTCTTGTTGGCTTTTTGGACCCTCCCAAAGAGGGTGTGAAGGAGGCCGTCAAGATCGCTAAAGAAGCAGGTATCAGGGTTATCATGATAACGGGGGACAACCTACTCACCGCAAAGGCGGTAGCAGGCATGGTAGACATATACGCGGAGGAAGACCTTGCCATAGAAGGTAAACATCTGGAAGATTTCAGCGATGAGGAGCTTTACAACCTGCTCAAAAGGGTAACTGTCGTAGCCAGAGCTACCCCAGAGGACAAGTACAGAATAGTCAGGGTACTTCAGTCAAAGGGCGAGACGGTGGCAGTGACAGGCGATGGAGCCAACGATGCACCCGCTCTGAGGGTTGCGGACCTCGGCATAGCCATGGGCTCGGGCTCTCAGGCGGCAAAGGATTCGGCCAAGATGGTCATATTGGACAACAACCTTGCCATCATAGTTAACGCGGTAAGAAGGGGTAGGCTCATAGCCAAAAATATAGCGAAGGTTATAAGGTATTTGCTATCTACAAACGCCTTTGAGATAATATACAACTCTCTGGCCATAATCACAGGATTCCCCCTGCCCCTTTATGCCACCCAGATACTTTGGATAAACCTTGTTACCGACGGTGTTCAGGATAAGGCCTATCCCTTCACCAAGTACGAGGGCAATCCCATGAGAGAAAAACCAAAAAAACCTGAAAGGACTTTCACAGGCAAGGAGCAGTTCTTAAAGATAGTCTACAACGGACTTCTTATGGGTCTTATGCACTACTTCTTTTTTAGGTACCTCCTTACCCTATACCCTTATGAAACCGCCCTGAGCATAAGCTTTACCTCCGCTGTGGCAAGCCAGTGGGCTGTGGGTCTTCAGGAGGTTGGAGAAAGACCCTTTTTCATGAACCCCATAGAGTACATAAGGCTAAACCCTTACATATATATGGGCATATCCTTAGGTTTTATCCTTCAGCTAACTGCAATAACCTTCTTGCCACACTACTTTCATGCTGTTAGGCTTTCTCTTGAGGAGCTCCCCTATGCCCTAGTGCTTCCCTTTGCCATATTCCTGGGCATAGAGTTGAGAAAGTGGCTGTTTAGGTGAGAACCTCCTGAATCAGCCTCTCAAGCTTTAGCCTTTTGAGACCCTCAAGACCGTAGGGACTTTCCACATACTCCACAGTGAGAGCCCCTTTGGACATGCTGCGATTCATGACCCTTATGACTTTCACCGTGCCCTCTAGCTTCTCTTGGAGCTCCTTGGCTTCCTGCAAAGATAGGGGTTCCTCGTTGGCAACGATAAGCAGTAGGCCCCTTTCTCTTATGGTCTTTATGAGGAGCTCTATCCTCTCTTTCCTGCTGGCTATTAACCGAGTGAGATTGTCTTCCCTTCCCATGAAAGCCTCCACCTTTGCCCTGCTTTTGGCCACTTTCTGCAAAAGGTCAAACCAGGCAGAAACCATATGCATGGTCTGGAAGAGTCTGACCATCTGACCCGTGGGTGCGGAGTCTAACACCACGTAGTCGTAACCTTCATACAAGAAGTCTACCACCCTGTCCAGCATGGCCGTATCCAATGCTGTGGGTGAGCTTGCCATATATCTGGCGTATTCTCTTAGCCCTGAGCCCAAAGAGGGCACGAGCTCTTTTAGGGAACGAAGGACACGCTCCGCATAATCTATAACGAGCCTTTCTCCGTCAAGTTCCGCCGCATAGAGGTTTTCTTTGACCTCCTTAGGGCTCACGTTTAGCTCTGTCTGCATTATGTGTGAAAGGGAATGGGCTGGGTCTATGGACAGGAGGAGGGTTTTACCAAACTCCGAAAGTGCCAAAGAGAGAGCGCAGGCTAGGGTGCTTTTGCCTACGCCTCCCTTACCACCGAAAAACACGAGCCTTTTTAGCAACACGGCAGAAGGTCTATTCCTGCCCTCTCGAGCCCCAAACTTCTATGCCATAGGTGAAACTCTTCAAGGAGATGGGGATAGAGGTCAAGGGTATAAACTCCTAATGGGTTGTCAAGGCCCAAGTAGTCAAGAAAAAGCATCAGAAGGAGCATATCCCTAAGGTGAGACTGGGATAGCTCCACCGGTTTTTTAAGGTGAAGATCTACAAAGCCCTTGAAAAATTCCCTCATTTAAGAGAGAGAACCCACTTTGCCAAGTCCTTTGCTTCTTGATCCGTTACGTTCTGAGGTGGCATGGGTACGTTACCCCACTCGCCCACACCGCCCTTTTTAATTCTTTCCGCAAGGTGTTCCTCTATGCCTGGCTTTCCAGCGAGTTTAGCGGCAACTTCTTTAAAGGCAGGACCTACCTTCCTGGTGTTTATGTCATGACAGGCAAAGCAACCCTTCTGCTGTGCAAAGGCCTGCATATCCTTGACCGCTACCGCCTGCTGTTGGGGCTGTTCTGCAGGCTGAGCCTGCTGTGTTGGTTGCTCCGCGGGCTTTTCCGCAGGCTTTTGCTGACAGGAGAAGGAAATCAGAGCCAATCCTACAGCCACGGTAAAGAGCCTTTTCCTCATTTTTTAACCTCCTCTTGTCAAATTATAGCACCCATCTTGTGAAAAAAGGATGAAACTTCCTTATAATCTTCACATGCTGGATGTAAGAGAAATCATGGACATACTTCCCCATCGCTATCCCATACTTCTGGTGGATAGGGTTGTTGAGCTTGAGCTTGGTAAGAGGATAGTGGGTTTAAAGAACGTCTCGGTGAACGAGCCCGTCTTTCAGGGACATTTTCCAGGCTTTCCTCTCATGCCTGGTGTATACATCCTTGAGGCTATGGCTCAGGTGGGTGGCATACTCATGATAAAGTCCCTAGGTCTGGAAGTAGGTAAGTATGCCATAGTCTTTGCTGGCATAGACGACGCGCGCTTCAAAAGGCCCGTATACCCAGGGGACCAGCTCATATTAGAGCTTGAGGTTATGTCTCTGAAGGCGAGTCTTTCCAAGATGAAGGGAACTGCTAGAGTGAACTCGGAGGTTGTAGCCCATGCTATTCTTTATGCGGCAGCAAGGGAGCTCAAAGACCTCAAGAGGTCCTAACTTACCTCTTTGAGCAGGCTCAGAAGCTTTTCTATCCTCCTCTTTTCCTCCTCAAGTTCTCGTACCGCCTCTCTTGTCCTGTTTATCTCCTCCTCGGGAGCTCTCTTTAGGAAGTTCTCGTTGCTGAGCCTTGCAACAAAGCCATGCATGGACCTTTCCACCTCCAAAAGCCTTCTGCCGTAAGATTCTAAAAGTTCCTCTACTTTAATCCCTTCCTCCACTGGCAGGAATAGCTCTGCATCCCTTGTAAAGCTTGCCACGCAGTGTGGTGGTCTTTCCTCAACCTCTACAAGGGCTTCAATCCTTGCAAGACTCTGGATATGCTCTTTGAACTCCTCAAAAACCTTCCTGCTCTCGTTGGCTTTATAGTACAGCCTTATCCTCCTTGAGGGTTCAATCCTTAGGTCGCTACGCAGGGACCTTATGGTGCTTATTACCTCCTTTAGCCTTTCCACCTTTTGAAAGCTCTCCGTGTGTACCTCCTCGTATTGGGGGTACTGGGTAAGGGAGATGCTTTCCTTGTGGGCCGTTGGGAGCTTGAGCCAAAGCTCCTCCGTTATGTAGGGCATAAAAGGGTGGAGAAGCCTTAAGGTTTTCTCAAATAAGTATAGAAGGTTGGCCTGTGCAGTTATGCGTTCAGCCCTTAGCCTCTGCTCCTGAGCCTCCCTTTCTTCCTCTGGCAGAGAATGGTCCACCTTTGCGTAGAGCCTTATCTTGGAAAACTCTATGTACCAATCGCACAGCTCAGACCATACAAACTCATAAAGCTCCTTTGCAGCCTCGGAGAACTCGTACCTTAAGAGGTGTCTATTCACCGCCTCTGCGGTCTGGTTAAGTCTGGTTGTTATCCACAGGTCTTCGGGTCTGGGTGGTGCGGCGTAGGGAAGGTTTGTAAGGAGGTCTTCGTCTAAGTTAAGGAGGATAAACCTGCCTGCGTTCCATATCTTGTTGGCAAAATGTTTATAACCCTCAAAGCGCTTTTCTGAGAGCCTTATATCTCTACCCTGCTGGGTGAGTATGGCCAGGGTAAACCTAAGAGCATCGGCGCCATACCTCTCCACTATGTCCAGAGGGTCTATGACGTTACCTTTTGTTTTGGACATCTTCTGACCCCTCTCGTCCCTTATAAGGGCATGTATGTAAACGTCTCTGAAAGGCACCTCTTTCATAAGGTAAGTACCCATCATAACCATACGGGCAACCCAGAAGAATATGATGTCAAAGCCCGTAACCAGAAGGTCCGTCGGATAGAGAGCCCCAAGCTCCTCTGTTTTTTCCGGCCATCCGAAGATGCCGAAGGGCCAAAGGGCTGAGGAAAACCACGTGTCTAAGACATCTTCTTCCTGCTTTAGGTTTTCAGAATTACAAGACTTACACCTTAGCACAAAGCTAAAGGTCCTCTTCTGCGAGTTGTAACGGTACCTACCCCTTTTCTCTGTAAGCATGGCCATAGGGTTGAGGTCTTGGGTAAAGAAGAGCCTTAGACTGTTAGCGTCTATCTCGGTGGAGTGAAAGCGATGGAAGGCAAACTTCTTGTAAAAGTCAAGCACGGAAAGCCCTGGGTGTACAAAGGAGGGTGAGTGCAGGACCATCTCCACCTCCTCCGGTGTGAACTCCTGACCTATTTTACCATCTGCCATGAGGTTAAAGACCAGCTTGTCGTAGACCCTGTCAAAGTCCTCGTCGGTAAAAACGTTCGCATGGCCACAATCTTGGCAGTACCATACGGGTATACGGTGACCCCACCAAATCTGACGGGATATGCACCAATCTTTGAGGTTTTCCATCCATTGAAGGTAGTGCTTTATCCAGTTCTCTGGCACAAACCTTATGAGCCCTTCCCTTAAAACCTCCGTAGCCCTCTCCTTTATCCTAGGGTCTGAGACTTTTACAAACCATTGGGTTGAGAGATAGGGCTCAAGGGTGGTCTTACAGCGGTAGCACTTGCCCACCGCATGGCGATGGTTTTCCACCTTCTCTAGAAGACCCAGCTCTTCAAGCCTCTGGACTATCCTCTTCCTTGCCTCGTACCTTTCAAACCCCGCAAACTCTCCGGCGTTTTCGTTCATACGGGCAAAGATGTCCATAACCTGGACGTAAGGAAGACTGTGGTCCTTACCTATCTCGAGGTCAAGGGGATCGTGGGCTGGCGTTATCTTCACGGCGCCGGTGCCAAACTCGGGCTTTACCCTTTCGTCCGCTATCAAGGGTATGAGGTTGGAGACCTCCCTCCCATCCATAGCCTTTCTTATCCAACTCACTAGGGGAAGCCTTATCCTCTTGCCAACAAGGTGTTTATACCTCTCATCCTCTGGATGGACGGCTACCGCCGTGTCTCCCAGCACGGTCTCGGGTCTTGTGGTGGCAACGGTTATGTGGCCCGAGCCATCCTCAAAGGGATACCTTATGTAGTAAAGCTTTCCTTCTTCCTCCTCGTGCTCCACCTCAAGGTCGGAGAGGGCTGTAAGGTCCCTAGGACACCAGCTCACCATGTACTCACCCCTGTATATAAGCCCATCCTCATAAAGCTTTTTAAAGGCGTGCCTTACAGCCCTTGAAAAGCCTTCATCCAAGGTGAAGCGCTCCCTATTCCAGTCCACGCTTGCACCTAGCTTTTCAAGCTGCTCTCTTATGGCTCTCCTTGATATGGGAACCCACTCCCAGATCCTCTTTAAGAATTCCTCTCTCCCAAGCTGGAGCCTATCTATACCCCTCTCCTGGAGCTGTCTATCCACAACGTATTGGGTTGCTATGCCCGCATGGTCAAAGCCCGGCACCCACACCACACTTTTCCCTAACATCCTCTGCCACCTGCAGACTATGTCCTGAAGGGTTATATTAAGGGCATGACCCATATGCAGAGAGCCCGTTACGTTGGGCGGCGGTATAACCACAGAAAACCTTTCCTCAGATACCTTGTCCGCGCTATAAAGAGCCCTTTCTACCCATCTTCTCGAATGCTTTTCCTCTATAGCCCTATGGTCGTACTGCCCTATGTCTTTCATAAAAAGGTAATTATACTTTAAAAGCCTCCCAACCCTGGTACGCTTTTCACAAGCCTCCCTCTCTCGTCAAAAAGGTAGGTAGAGGGTAGAAAGGTTATTGGGAAGTACTCGCCCAGCTTCACCTCCGTGTCCACAAGGGTTATAAACTTGGGTTCTATACCCAGCTCCTTATAGCTTTTTTTGACATCCTCCTCTTCCATAGCAACTGCGTAGGAAACTATCCTATAGTCTCTCCTTTCACCGACCATCTTGTTGAGCTCTCTGAGATCCTTGCTATGTCCTGCACAGGTCCTGCTCCATACATAGATAAGGGTCTTTTTCCCCTTCAGCTCTGTAAGGTATAGACTCCTTCCACCTAACTCCTTTACCTTTATCCTCGGTAGGCTATCCTGGGTGCAGGAAAACAGAAGTAAAAGAGCAAAAAACAGCTTAAACACGTGCTAGTATCTTCTCTTTGAAGTCCGCAAGAGTGGGCCTTATGTGCACCGTTTCCCTTAGATGCCCTTCCAAGACCTCCATGGTCTTGTAGCCGTTGCCCGTTATGTAGGCAACCACAAGCTCATCCTTTCTAAGGGCTCCCCTCTGAACGAGCTTTTTGAGAACCGCTACAGTGGTTCCACCTGCCGTCTCCGTGAATATGCCCTCCGTCTCCGCAAGGAGCTTTATACCTTCTACTATCTCCTCATCGGTAGCTGTCTCCCAGTCACCTCTGCTCTCTTTGGTAACCTGCAGGGCATAGATGCCATCCGCCGGGTTGCCAATGGCTATGGACTTAGCTATGGTGTTGGGCTTGACGGGAATTATGTAGTCCCTTCCTTCTTTCCAAGCTTTGGCTATGGGTGAACAACCCTCCGCTTGAGCACCGTAAACCCTGGTCTTTAGCTCATCTATGAGCCCAACTTTCAAAAATTCTTGCAGACCCTTCCATATCTTTGTAATGAGTGAGCCCGAGGCGGCGGGTGCTACAACTGCATCCGGTACCCTCCAGCCGAGCTGTTCTACTACCTCAAAGGCCAGTGTCTTTGAGCCCTCTGCGTAGAAGGGTCTTATGTTTATGTTCACAAAGGCCCACTGGAGTTCGTTGGCTATCTCAGAGCAAAGCCTGTTCACATCATCGTATGTGCCCTCCACTGCAACCACGGTGGGAGCAAAGACTAGACTTCCGAATATCTTCTGAGACTCAAGGTTTGCAGGGATAAAGACAAAACACTGGAGCCCCGCCTGTGCGGAGTGGCTTGCTACCGAGTTGGCAAGGTTTCCAGTTGAAGCGCAGGCTGCAGTGTCAAAACCAAACTCCACTGCCTTTGAGAGGGCTACAGAAACAACCCTGTCCTTGAAGGAGAGGGTTGGATGGTTCACTGAGTCGTCCTTTATATAAAGGTTTTCAAGCCCCAGGGCTTTCCCTAAGTTCTCCGCCTTTCTGAGGGGTGTAAAGCCAGCGGAGAGCCCAACCCTTGGCTCTTCAACGGGTAGAAGATCCACATAGCGCCATAGGCTCTTTGGACCTTCCTCTATCTTCTCCCTGCTTATGTTCTTCCTTATCTCATCGTAGTTGTAAACCACCTCCAGCGGGCCAAAACAAAACTCGCACACGTGCATAGGTTCTACTGCATATTCTCTTCCGCATTCCCTGCACTTGAGACCTTGCACCTTTGCCATTTTTGTACCTCCAAAAGGAAGAAAGAGTTAATTATAATATAGCGATTATGAAAAATAGGGAACTCTTTGAAAGGGCAAGGGCTCTCATGCCCGGTGGGGTTAGCTCTCCCGTGAGGGCCTTCAAAGCTGTAGGTGGGGAGCCCATAATAGTCTCGAAAGCTCAAAGCTCAAGAATTTGGGATGTAGAGGGTAAGGAATACATAGACTTTCTCATGTCCTGGGGCCCTCTCATATTGGGCCACGCCCATCCAAAGGTGGTAAGGGCTGTGCATGAGCAAGTTCTTAAAGGCCTGTCCTACGGGCTTACCAACGAGCACGAAATAACCCTTGCGGAGCTTGTGGTCTCTTATGTACCCTCCGTTCAGATGGTGCGCTTTGTGTCTTCTGGCACTGAGGCCACCATGTCCGCTATAAGGCTGGCAAGGGGCTACACGGGAAGGAAGTACGTGGTAAAGTTTGACGGGTGCTACCACGGGCATGGAGACAGCCTTCTTGTGAACGCCGGCTCTGGAGTGGCAACCTTAGGCATACCCGGTACGCCTGGCGTTCCCGAAGAGATAGCGGGCTTAACCATAGTGGTGCCTTACAACGACCTATCGGCCCTTGAGGAGACCTTTCGCAGGTATGGTGAAGACATAGCCTGTGTCATAGTGGAGCCTGTTGCGGGGAACATGGGCGTAGTTTTACCAAGGGAGGGCTTTCTCCAAGGTATAAAGGATTTAACTCAAAGGTACGGCTCCCTTTGCATATGTGACGAGGTTATCACCAACTTTAGACTCTCCAAGGGTGGAGCCCAGGAGCTTTTTAGAGTGGAGCCAGACATAACATGTATGGGTAAGATACTGGGCGGTGGTATGCCTCTTGGTGCTTACGGAGGCAGAAGGGATATAATGGAAAAGGTAGCGCCGGAGGGTCCTGTCTATCAGGCGGGGACTCTGTCGGGCAACCCAGTATCCATGGTGGCTGGCATAGCAACACTGGAGGAGCTCTTTAGGCTCAATCCCTACCAAGCGCTTGAGGAGCTCACAAAGAGGCTAACATCCGGCATAGGTGAACTCCTAACTCGGAAAGGTATACACCACTGCATAAACCAGATAGGGTCCATGTTTACCATCTTTTTCACCGATGGGGAGGTTTACGATTACGAGACAGCAAAAAGGTCAGACAGGGAGTTATTTGCCAGGTTTTTCAGAGCACTGCTGAAAGAAGGCGTTCTCATACCACCTTCCCAGTTTGAAGCCTGGTTTTTGAGCACTGCCCACACAGAGGAGGATATAGATATAGCCCTTGAGAGGATAGATAGGGCTCTGTCCTCATTTTAGAAGTTCGGAGTAAACATAGTAGTTGTAAAGGACCCTTTTTACGTAGTCCCTGGTTTCTTGTAAGGGTATAAGCTCTATATAAAGATACTGGTCCTCCTGGTTGGCCCAGCCCTTTACCCTGTTTGGACCTGCGTTGTAGCTTGCCAGAGCCTTAACTAGGTCTCCATTCCACATGTTTATAAGGTATCTCAAATAGGCAGTGCCAAGTAGAATGTTAGTCCCTGGGTCATACACGTCTTCCAGGTTTATGCCCTCCCTCTTTGCCACGTAGCTTGCGGTGCTGTCTATGAGTTGCATGAGCCCTTTTGCCCCTGCTACAGATAGAGCGTATGGGTCAAAGAGGCTCTCCTGCCTGATAACTGCGTATATAAGAGCACGGTCAGCACCGTAAGCCTCTGATGCTCTTTGCACCTCCTTCCTATAAGGTGTGAGGAAGGCGACGGCGCTGTAAACAAGACTACCATGTCCGAACTTCCTCACTGCAAGCCTTACCGCAAGATTTGGGTCAAAGGCGGATATGGATATTATGTCCGAAGAGGACATGGCGCTAAGCCTTTTAAGGGCTTCCAGCCTTGCGTAATGTGGAAAACCTGCCCTGTTTATACTTCTTATCACCTCTGCTGTCTTTGGGAGCCCTTCGTCTTCTATAACTACCCTTAGGGCTCTGCTTGCCACTGGCACCCCCAGCATGGAGCTGGCAACCGCATGGTAAAAGCCTACACCATCTGAGGCTTTTACAAGGTATTCAAGAGCGTCCTCGTGGGACATCAGGACCTTGCACTTGTAAACCCAAAAGTTTGCCGCAGTTTGCTCTTCCTTGCTCTTTGCATGGTTTAGAGCCCTTTGGAAGCTTTCAAGAGCCCTTGAGTGATCGCCCAAAGCATAGTAAGATAGACCAAGTTGAAACTGGCTTACGTATCCCATCTCCATCCTGCTGAAGTACTCCGCTGCCCCACTGTAATCTCCTCTCTGGAGGGATAGCCTCCCGAGCCTAAGGAGGGTTTCCTGTAGCACCCTAGTGTCTTCTAAGGAGCTGACTATACCCTCTGCTTTTTCTCTTAATCCTTGTTCAAAATAGATAACCGCAAGCTCGCCCTTGGCTCTCTCGTCTGTACAGCTTTCCAAGGTTTGAATAGCCTTTTCTCTATCTCCAAGAGCTCTGTATGCCTTGCCCAGGGTGTAACAGACTTTCTCATACTCCATAGGCTCAAGCAATCTTATAACCTCTTTATAAAACCTTCTCCTGTAAAGGGTACTGGATACGGATAGGGCATCCTCTGTGGTGAGGTTGACCTGCGGGATGAACTCTCTGAAGAGTACAGGAGAGTTTAGGAGTGCCCTCTTCGGGTCTAAGCTTAAACCCTTCCAGAGCCTTAGGAACTCCTCCGCAAGGTCTTCCTTGAGGTTTTTCGGGTCCACCTGTAAGATCAGCCTCTTTGCCTCCTCTTCCTTACCCTTTGAATAAAGCTCCTTTGCGAGCATGACCATAAGGTCGTCTTTAAAGACCGCATTGGGGTATTCCCTCAGTATTCTATAAGCCACCTCTGGGTTTTTAGACTGTCTATACTCTATAAAAAGCTCATACTCCTTTGGAAGCTGGGAGAAGGCAAGGGAAAGCAGAGAGAGAAGTAGCAAAAGGAGCATATCAGGCTATGTAGGTTATCAGAAGAAGCACTAATACACCCAGCAGAAGGTTGACGCCTATGAGGTTGGGTATACCCTTTAAGTGCCCCCTACGGAATAGGAAGATGTATATGTACGCAAAAATAAGAGTCATAAGGGTGAAAAGAAAGAGCTTTGTATGAAAGAGTGGATTGGTTGAAAAGTCCTTCCTGTAACCATGCCACAGACCCATCCCGGTTATAAAGAGTACGAGTATGGACAGCCATACGGCGGGGAAGAACTTTCCAAGAACAGACCTGAGCAGTTCCCTTCTCCTTTCCTCCTGCATGGACTTAAGGGAAGGACCCAAAAAGAACAGGCTGTACACCATCCCACCTATCCACACAGAGGCGAAGAGTATGTGCAGAAATAGCAGACTTCTAATCATGACTACCTTCCCTCTTCTTTAGCCTCATGACCTGAACCTTTCCAGAGGATATATCTTCTATAGCCTGAAAGGTCTTTTTTAATAGCTCTCCACGTTTTCTGTCAAGTATGAATATGTCCTCGCCCTTCTCAAGAAGCTGCTTTACCCTTTTTGCAGCTGCGTGCACAAGCTCGTACCTAGAAGAGACCTTCTTTAAAGCCTCCTCTATGTTAGGTCTTTTACTCATGGAAACCTCCTAATCGTTTTTAACTATAACATTATAATCATCAACCTTTGAAAGGGAGCGTAAAGCTGTGGGTAGGCTTTCCATCTCCTTCATAAATAGCTCCCTTATCTCCTTTATGCTTGGTAAGGTTTTTAGAGGTCTGCCGTCTTTGCAAATGAGTTCTACCATCCCGCCTTCCCTGTACCTTACTACCTCATCCCAAGCCATCTTCCCTCCATCGTAAAACCTAAACACCTGCCTCTTATAGGGAAAGGTTTTCTTGCCAGGGCTTAGCTTAAACTTGGGCTCTCCACCGTACTCCACAAGCTTATACGCCATGTCAAGATAGGGAGCATCGGAGGAGGTAAGCACCTTCGTCCCCACACCGAAGGTGTCTATGGGTGCACCGGAGGATATTAGCCCTTGAATGTCCTCTTCGCTCAAGCCCCCACTTACCACAATCTTTACATGGGTAAAGCCCTCACGGTCAAAGAGCTCCCTTACCTCTCTGCTCAGCTCTCCAAGGTCTCCGCTGTCAATCCTAACACCCACCACCTTTACACATTCCTTCATGAGCTTTATTGCCTTCTGTGCACCCTTTAGGGTGTCGTAGGTGTCTATCAGGAGGATGGTCCTGTCAGGAAATACCTCGGAAAAGGCCCTGAAGGCCTCCTCCTCTTCCTCAAAGACCATAACAAAGGAGTGGGCCATGGTCCCAAAGACGGGCAAGCCATAGGTCATGCCCGCTTGAAGGTTAGAGGTTCCCGCAAAGCCAGCAATGTAGCATGCCCTTGCGGAGTATAGCCCCGCATCAAGACCGTGGGCACGCCTCAGTCCAAAGTCCACCAAGGCCCTTCCCCCAGATGCCATGTAGCACCTTGCACACTTTGAAGCCACCAAGACGTTGTAGTGCATAAGGTTCATGGTTATGGTTTCAAGTACCTGCACATCGGGAAGAGAGCCTTCAAGCTGAAGGAGTGGCTCGTTCTGAAAGAATATTTTTCCTTCAGGTATGGCGTAAAGGTCGGAGCGGAAACGGTATTCCTTCAAGTAGTCAAGAAACCAGTCTTTGAAAATACCAAGGGATTTAAGATAGAAAAGCTGTTCATCTGTAAATTGGAACCTCTCCAGAACCTCTAAGAGGAGCTCAAGACCACAGGAGACTAGGAAGTTTCTATTTTTTGGAAGCTCCCTAACAAATAGACTAAAAACCGCCCTATCCACTTTCCCCTTTTCTAGGTAGACCTGTGCCATTGTGAGCTCGTATAGGTCTGTAAAGAGTGCGGTAGAAAGCATGGAAATATTTTAAAGATGAAGGTCAAGGAGTCCTAAGAGTTCCACATTTTTTATGCTCTCCTTTCTCTCCCAGGCCCAGTTTTTAAGTTCCCACAGGTCAACCATGAGCTCGTACTTTCCTACAGACCTGTTGTACTCTTTGACAAAGCCCGCTATCTTATAGGCCTCCTCCTCCAAAAGACCCTTTAAAACCTTTCTGCTTATGTAGTTTTCAATCCATAACTTCAGCTTTTGGTCTTTTAAAGAAAGCCCCAAACTGTCTGCCCTATCGAGGAGCTCCTTCGCCCTATCAAAGTCCTCTTCCTTCTTTAGGGCTATGTACAGCCTTATTTTGTAGTGGGTCTCCAACTCTCCTTTCAGCTCATCCTTCAGGTCAAAGGGCGTGTCCTTGGAGTAGGATATTAGGTCCTCCAACAGAGCTTGGTAGTGCTTGGTAAATTCCACATCCTCCTTTCCATAGTCAAGGGACCACTTTTCAAGAAGCCACTTGAGTAAGGGTTGAGGGACCCTCCCTGATTCAAACTCTCTAAGCTTTTCCATTCCTTCGTACTCCTCCTCTGTCTCCCTGTCCTTTATGTAGACCTTCCAGGGCTCAAAACCCTCAACTCTGTAGTAGAACCTTCCGAGCATTCCCTCCTGGGGTATCACATCGGAAAGCTCGAGAACTACCAGGGATTTTATCAAGTCTTCCACCTTTAATGACTTTGTTTTAACAAGCCTCTCCCATACCCCAAGACCGTTTCCGTAGGTGCGTAGGTTGCTAGGTGCCTGGGAAAGTAGCCTAACAAAGCCTTCCTCTAGCGCACTGTCTCCTATAAGGTCAAGGGCAAACTTTGCAAAGAGCAGGTTCTTTACAGGCTCAAGCTGGGATATCTCCGCAAAGAACCAGCCATCAGAAGAGAAGGAGAGATGAACATACATGTAAGCGTTTAAAAGCTTGAGCAGTTTCACCCTCTCTTCCTTGTTTATGGGTGCCTTGAGGTGCCTACTGAAGTACTCTTCCTTAGATCCACCCAGTATGACGTTTATAAAGTCTAGCACCCCTTCCCATGGGTCTTTAAAGTACCTATGGAGCTCTAAAAGGAGTCTCTCCTTAACCGCACTTCTTAAAAACTCCAAAGCCTCCCTTAAGGGCCTTCTCCACTTCTGATGCCATCCTGGCTGATCCCCAGTGGTGCATCCACAGTCCGAATGCCACCTCTCTATTCCATGGGCACAGCTCCAGGAAGTAAGCTCCTTAATCTCCGTCTCCATATCGGGCCTCAGAAGGTCATAAACCTCCTCTAAGGTTTTCATCCTCGGATGGTTTTCCAAAAGGTAAGCAAGTCCCATCTCGCCGAACTTCTTATGGTGGCCGAATGTCTCCCCGTCCACCGCCACCAAGGTAAGCCTCTTAGAATCCAAAGTCCTCCCTATTACCTGTGATACATCCCTGAGCAGGTCCCCGAAGGCAAAACCGTGGGAAAGCTCACCGTCATACACAAATATGTCTATGTGTCCCTCGGGAAGGTAGTGTCTCAAAAAGCTCCCCTTGACCTTTACCTGATGGGGAGCGAGGATTACGTATTTTATGCCGTGTCTTACCAAAAGGGATAGAGTGGCCCTATCCACCGCAAGCTCGGGGAGCCAAAACCCCCTCGGTTTTCTTCCAAAGAAGTGCTCAAAGGACCTGATGCCCCAAACTATCTGGACCTCCCTGTCCTCCTTTGGGTCTAAGGGTAGTATGGTGTGGTTAAAACCGCTCGCAAGGGCGTTTTTTGAAGAGGCTTTAAGTTTCTCCACAAACCAGGGCTTTTCCCTCGCAAGCCAAGACAGAAGGCTATGGGTAAAGTTAAAGCTCACACCACCGTAGTTGTTAACCACCTTTAGGAGTTTTCCATCTGATCTGTAATGAGCGTATAGGTTAGGAAGGTAACACTCCCTAAAAATCCTCTCGTTCCAATTTTCAAAGGGGTAGGCACTTTCTTCGATGGGTATGAGACCAAGGTAGGGGTTTTCCCTTGGGGGTTGATGGAAGTGACAGTGAAGGCAGAAGAAACTCATCTCTCTATGTAAGCCCCCATCCTTTCAAACTTTACCCTTCTTTGGGAGACTATCCCCTCATGGTCCAGGCTTAAAAGCTCTTTCAAACATCTCCTCAGGTATCTCTTCAAAACCCTCGCACTCCTTTCGTAGCTCCAGTGTGCAGCGCCTAAGGGTTCTGGCACCACATGGTCTACCACGCCAAGCTTTAAAAGGTCTTGTGCAGTCAGTTTGAGGGCCCTTGAGGCTTCCCTTACCTTGCTTTGGTCCTTCCAAAGGATGGCCGCACATCCTTCTGGGGATATGACGGAGTATACCGCATTCTCAAGGATTAGGACCTTGTTGGCAACACTTAAGGCTAAAGCTCCACCTGAGCCACCTTCACCTATTATGACCGCTATTGTAGGTATCTTTAGGTATCCAAAGACGTAAAGGCTTTTTGCTATGGCTTCTGATTGTCCTCTTTCCTCCGCTCCTATGCCTGGATAGGCTCCAGGGGTGTCTACAAAGGTTATAAGGGGCATGCGGTAACTCTCGGCGAGCTTTGCCACTCTTATGGCCTTTCTGTAGCCTTCTGGATGGGGCATGCCAAAGTTCCTCTCCATCTTCTCCTTAGTGCTTCTACCCTTTTGCTGGGCTATAACAGCCACCGGAAAGCGGTCTAAGTACGCAAAGCCCGCCACTACAGACCTATCATCGGAGAAACATCTATCTCCATGCAACTCTATAAAGTCTTTAAATATGAGGTTTATAAAGTCAAGGGTGTGGGGTCTCTGAGGATGGCGAGCAACCAAGACTTTTTCCCATGGGTCAAGCTTTTTGTAGAGCTCCCTTGCTCTTTTTTTAAACTCTCTCTGTAGCCTCCTTAGCTCAACCTCCTTATCCTTCTCTCCAAGCTTGTATAGCCTTTTGAGGTGTTCAACCTTTTCGTGTAGTTCTTGAAGCTCCCTTTCAAACTGTAGGAACATCAGAGAGATTATAACATGGTAGGCGCGGGCGGACTTGAACCGCCGACCTCTGGCGTGTCGGGCCAGCGCTCTGCCTACTGAGCTACGCGCCTTGTTTTATAATTATAACATGCTCTTTGTTCTGTCTGCTCCCTCTGGTGCTGGTAAAACGACTGTAGCTGGCAAGCTGTTAGAAAGGGTACCGGGCCTTTGTAGGGTTGTCACTGCTACCACAAGACAGAGAAGGGAAGGAGAGGTCCACGGCGTGGACTACCTGTTTATGTCTCAGGAGGAGTTTAAAGAGGGCATAGAGAGGGCTTTTTTCCTCGAGCACGCCCTCGTCTATGGAAACTACTACGGCACACCAAGGGACCAGGTTATGAAGAACGAGGAGATGGGCATTGACTCCCTCCTAATCATAGATGTGCAGGGTGCAAAGAGGATAAGAGAGCAGCAGGACATTAAAAACGTGCTCATATTCCTCCTACCTCCTTCCTTTGAGGAGCTAAGGAGAAGGCTCTTAGGAAGGGGCTACAAAGATACAAACCTCGAGGAGAGGCTAAGGGCTGCAGAGAAAGAGATAGCCTGTGCCAAACACTTTGACTATATAGTTGTGAACGAGTTTCTTGACCATACGGTGGACGCTCTGACCCACATAATAATGTCGTACAAACATACAAGGGAAAGGTTTTTAAAAAGTGCAGAAAGCCTGAAGGATGAGGCTATAAGGAGGGTATTGAGAGAATTGGAGTGTGTTTATTGACGTTCTTCACAAAGGGTTTAGCTTATAATCTTACCTTATGAAAGAACTTCACCATAGCCATAAGGACGAAGCCTTTGAGGTCTTGAAGGGTTCTTCAGTGGTTGTCGTCGTTGGTATATCCCCAGACCCGGAAAGACCCTCCTACTATGTTAGCGAAAGGCTTCTATCCAAGGGTAGGCACAGGGTTTACTTTGTAAACCCCAAGTACAGCGGACAGGAGATAATGGGTGTAAAGGTTCTTTCCTCTCTTAAGGATGTGCCAGAACCCATAGACATAGTAAACGTTTTTAGGAACCCAGCCCACATAGAGCCTATCCTCGAGGAAGCCATAGGAGTAGGTGCCAGGTGCGTGTGGCTTCAGCCCGGCTGTGAGAACCTTGAGGTCATAGAAAGGTACAAGGACAGAATAGATATAGTTTGGGATGCATGCATCGGGGTTGAGGCCGGATACCTCTAAAAGACCACAAGATTGTCCGCATGTATGACCTCCTCCCTTGTGGTGCCGAGCAACCTCTTTACTTCCTCACCCTTTTTCCTTAAAATCTTCCTTATATCTTCCGAGCTAAAGTTTACCCTTCCTCTACCCACAAGCATGCCTTTCTCGTTGTAAAGCACTACTACATCACCCCTTGAGAAAAAGCCTTGAAGGCTCAAAATGCCCGCAGGAAGTAGGCTTTTCCCCTGCTTTATCGCCCTGTAGGCGCCCTCATCTATTGTCAAGGAGCCTTTGGACTCTTCTATCATGGCTATGTTCTTCTTCCTCTCCCTCAAAGGCCTTTGAGAGGGTAAGAAGTAAGTGCCCTTTGTCCTTCCATAAAGTATGTCTATGAGGCTATCTTCCTTGCCCGTTATGACCACGGGTATGCCAAGGCTTACCGCTATACGGGTTGCTGTTATCTTACTAAGCATGCCTCCCGTGCCAAACCTTGAGTTTACCCCTTTCACAAGGTGTAGCACCTTCTCCACATCCTCAACCCTTGGCACAACCTTACCATCCTCATCTAAGAGCCCGCCCGCGGTGGAGAGTATTACCAACATGTCCACCTTCAGCACATGGGCTGTGTGGACTGCAAGAAAGTCGTTGTCTCCAAATAGGAGCTCCGATATGGCAACTGTATCGTTTTCGTTTATCACGGGCACTATGCCCATGGAGAGCATACTGTCTAAGGCGCTCCTTGCGTTTTGGAGCTTTGCTCTATCCTTAAACACGTCCGAAGTCAGAAGAGCCTGCCCGACCACAAGACCGTAATTTGAAAATACCATATCGTAAAGGTGCATAAGGTAAGCCTGTCCCACACCTGCCACCGCCTGCCTTAGGTTTATAGCCTTCGGCCTCTCAGATAGTCCAAGCTTTTTAATCCCACAGAGGACTGCACCAGAGGAGACAATAACTACCCTATGTCCCTCTTCTCTGAGTATCTTTACCTCTCTCGCCAGCTTGGAGAGAAAGGCTAGGTCTATGTCACCCTCTTTAGTCTCTATCAGGTTAGAGCCAATCTTGACCAGAAAAAGCATTCTATCTATATTTTAAGCCCATGCTCATAATTGCGGGTCCATGCGTTATAGAGGAAGAGAGGGTCATCTTTGGGGTGGCAGAGGAGCTAAAGAAACTTGAGGAGGAGTTTCCCGAGTTTGAGTTCTTTTTTAAGTCTTCCTTTGATAAGGCAAACAGGAGCTCCCACAGATCTTTTAGGGGTCCGGGTCTTAAAGAGGGACTGAATGTCCTTCGGAGGGTAAGGGAGGAGTTTGGGCTTAAGGTTACCACAGACGTTCACGAAACATGGCAGGTGGAGCCTACCGCAGAGGTGGTAGACATGTTACAGATTCCTGCCTTTCTTTGTAGGCAGACAGACCTCATCCTCAAGGCAGGAAGCAGTGGAAAACCTGTCAACGTAAAAAAGGGACAGTTTCTGGCACCCTGGGACGCCAAGAACATAGTAGAAAAGCTCAAGTTTGCAGGCGCAAGTGAGTACTACATAACCGAGAGGGGGACGAGCTTCGGATACAACAACTTAGTTGTGGACTTTAGAAGCCTCCCTATAATGAGAAACTTTACCAAGGTTATATTTGATGCAACCCACAGTGTACAGCTTCCCGGGGGTTCGGGTGATAGGTCTTCCGGTCAGAGGGAGTTTGTTCTGCCCCTCATAAGGGCTGCGGTGGCGGTGGGCGTGGACGGTCTTTTTATGGAGACCCATCCCGACCCAGACAGAGCCCTCTCCGATGGTCCTAATATGGTCCCGCTGAGCTCATTGAGAGATATACTTCAGACAGTTCAGAACATACGCAGAGCCCTACCCTCTACGGATATAGGGTAGCAGTTGCTAAAACAGGCGTCGCAGTACTCCTGAGGGCTCTCCACCGTAGAGCGTAAGCTTTCCAAGGATAGGTATACAAGGGAATCGGCGCCTATGAATTTTCTTATGTCCTCTATGTCCATCCTGTTGGCTATCAGTTCCTCCCTCGTTGGTGTATCTATGCCGTAGTAGCAGGGTCCTATGACGGGCGGGGAGGCTATCCTCATGTGAACCTCCCTTGCCCCAGCCCTTCGGAGCATGCTAACTATCTTCTTTGATGTTGTGCCCCTTACCAAAGAGTCATCTATAACAAGGACCCTTTTGCCTTCAAGCACAGCCCTGTTCGGGTTAAACTTCATAAGTACCTTTATGTCCCTAAGCTCTTGAGTTGGTTGTATAAAGCTCCTGCCTACGTAATGGTTTCTTATAAGCCCAAGCTCTAAGGGAAGCCCCTTGACCTGAGCATAACCTATGGCTGGTACCAGCCCCGAATCGGGGACGGGCACCACCACATCCACCTCCACACTGTCCTCTATGGCTAGTAGCTCGCCCATGCGTTTCCTCACGTTGTAAACCCAAGAACCAAATATAAAGCTCTCGGGCTTTGAGAAATAAACAAGCTCAAAGATACAAAAAGCCCTTCTCTCATGAGTGAAGGGGAAGTAGCTTCTTATACCATGCTTATCCACCACGAGCACCTCTCCAGGTTTTACCTCCCTCCAAAGCTCTGCGGAAAGTATATCAAAGGCACAGCTCTCAGAGGCAAACAGAAGGGTATCCCTTAACCTGCCCATAAGCAGGGGTCTAAAGCCCATTGGGTCCCGTGCCACCACCATACTTTCCCTGAATAGGTATATAAGGCTGTAAGCACCCCTCACCTTGGAAAGGGCATAGAATACTTTAGGCAGAATACCCCTATCCAGAGGATGGAGATCCACACCCTTTGGGTAGAGCTCCCCCCTATCTAAAAGGGAGATAAAGAGTTCTGTATCTGAGCTGTACTCAAGAGAAACGCCCTCCCTCTGAAGTTCCGCCCTTATCTGGGGGTAGTTTACAAGGTTTCCGTTGTGAACTACGGCGCATGTTCCCAGAGAGATTTCCTTAACTATAGGCTGGGCGTTTACCGCACCTGGGTCTCCCGCCGTTGAGTACCTCACATGGGCTATAGCACTGTAGCCTCTCACATTCTGAAGGTCTTCACCCTTAATGGACTCAAGCACAAGACCTGGCTTTTTTATACATCTGACCCTTTCAAAGTCAGAAGCCGCTATACCTACGCTCTCCTGACCTCTGTGCTGCAGGGCGTATATTCCATAGAAAGCGTACTTTTCTGCATGTTCTGAATTAAAAACTCCAAAAATTCCGCACATGAGAATAAGATAGGTCTCAGATTACTATCAAGCTATCCGTTGTTCCATAGGGATTTGGTACTTGCTGGTCAGCCTCTAGGTCGTTTTCCCAAAGATGTCCATCTATAAGATACTTAAACCTGTAGGTTCCGGGTTTTAGCCTCTTGCTTGTCCAGAAGGTGCCGTCTTTCTTCCTCCTCATAGGCTCAGGCTTCCATCCGTTCCATTCACCCACAATCTCAACCCTTTCCGCGTTGTCTTTCTTAACGTAAAAGCTAACCGTACATAAACCTTTTTCCTCTTGGTATGCTTTCTTTATCATTTTCTCACCTCCTTAAGCTAAAATTATAGTCCCTATGCTAAGCCTGAGCCTAAGGGATGTAAAAGCCCTTTCAAAAGACTACAACCCTATCCCACTCTTTCGCGAGCTTGTGGCAGACACAGAAACTCCCCTTTCTCTCTACCTAAAGCTAAGAGGTCTAAGTAAATACACCCTCCTTCTTGAAAGCGTAGAAGGGGGCATCAAGTGGGGAAGGTACTCCTTTATAATCCTTGGCTCTTCCCAGCACTACGCTTGGAAGGATGGTATTGCTATGCTGAAGCAGGGGGGAAGGGTAAAGCTTTTCAGTGTGGATGACCCCCTACAGTATCCCAAGGTCTTCTTCTCTTCTCTAAAACCTTACAGAGACGAGAGGCTTCCCAGATTCTGGGGTGGGCTGGTGGGTTATATAGGTTATGACATAATAAAGTGCTACGAGCCCGTACCCAGGTCAAAGCCGGATAGCTTGGGAGTTTACGACCTCTTCTTTCTGCTCAGCGACTGTCTCGTGGTACACGACAACCTAACTGGAAGCATAAAGATAGTTGTCCCCCTCTGGGTTCAGAAGGGTGTGGAAGAAGAGTACAAGAGAGCAGAGGAACTTATAAGTAAGTTGGAGGAGGTCATATTCGGTAGCTGTGTTTATCCTCTTCACCTACCCCAGAAGGAGCCTGAGCTTTCCTTTTGGGATAGCAACTTCGAAAGGGAAGAATTCCTGTCCGCAGTAAGGAAAGCGAAGGAGTACATAGCCCAGGGGGATATAATACAGGTGGTGCTGTCCCAGAGGTTCACTAAAGCTTACATGGGGAGGCCAGAAGACCTTTACAGAGCTCTAAGGTTTTTAAACCCTTCTCCCTATATGTACTACATGGACCTTGAGGACATAAAGGTAGTGGGTTCCTCCCCTGAGGTTCTTGTGAGGCTCGAAGGTGGTAGGGTGGAAACAAGGCCTATAGCAGGTACAAGGAGGAGGGGTCTCACTCCCGAGGAGGACCTAAGACTTGAGGAGGAACTCCTAAAGGACGAAAAGGAGAGGGCTGAACACCTGATGCTTGTGGACCTGGCTCGTAACGATGTGGGAAGGGTTGCCAAACCGGGGAGTGTTAGGGTTGAAGGTTTTATGAGGGTGGAGAGGTACTCCCATGTGATGCACATGGTAAGCGATGTGGTGGGAAAGTTAGGAGAGGATAGGGATGCTCTGGATGTGCTTAAGGCCCTCTTTCCTGCGGGGACAGTTTCGGGAGCTCCTAAGGTAAGGGCCATGCAGATAATAGAGGAGCTTGAGAAGGAAAGTCGGGGCATATACGCCGGTGCGGTGGGTTATATATCCTTCGAGGGAAACATGGACATGGCCATAGCCATAAGGACCGCACTCATCTTGAATGGAAAGGTCTACGTGCAGGCGGGTGCGGGCATAGTGGCCGACTCTGACCCTGAGAGGGAGTGGTGGGAGACGGTAAACAAGGCAAGGGCACTTATGAAGGCTGTAAGCATGGCGGAAGAGGTCAGTCAACAAAGACGGAAAGCCTCCCCAGGCCTTCCCTTTTGAGTAGTTCCCTTTTTATCATAAGCTTGAATAGCTCCTCCTCGGTGGCAAACTGGGAAAACTTCCTTCTTAGCCTAAGCTTCTCTTCTTTTGGGAGGTTATCCCAGAGCTTTTTCGCAAGGGTGTTCTCAAGCATCTGAAGGGTCCCCTCCGCTGACTCCATATCCTCTGGCTCCTTAAGCTTTAGCTCACCTAAAAACCTTTCGGCCACTTTGACCTTATCCCAGAACCTCTCTTGCCAGCTAAAGCCCTTAGCTTCCCCCTTCCTATAAACCTTCCTTAGCTTTTCAATTTCTCCAAAGCTCATGAAGAGGGGAAGCCTTCTCCTCTCCGGTGGATGCTTCAGAAAAAACCTTCTTATACCCTCCTTGACCACTGGCAGGGGGTAGTTGTTTTCCTCAAGGAACTTTAGAAACCATCTGTCCCTAGGTGAGAGGAAAAACTCCCCTCCTTTTAGCTCGAGCACCAGCTGCCTTAGCTCTCTGTAATAACTCATAGGAGGCTTATCCTCCTTAACACTTCCTCATGCGGGAGGGCTGTTCTAAAGCCTTCTGCGGTAAAATGGGTCCTGACAGCCTCAAAAAGCTCCAAGAACCTCTCTATAGGTGGAAGCTGACCTTTCCTAAAAGCCCTACCTATTGAGGATATGGTGTAAAAGCCTAAGGTGTGTAGGGTTGATTCCTCCCTTATCCTCATAATTATCTTATGTGTATTTTCTGAGAGCTCAAGCATGCTCCTCCTTTCCCACATCTTTGAAAGAACCTCTCCCTTCCACAGCTCCCCAAGCCAGAGGGGACCGGCAAAGAGGAGATCACTTCCACAGTGTGGGCATCCTTTCACCGAAGGGTAGGGTTTTATTCCCTTTCTGTAAAGACAGCTGGGACAGTAGGTCAAAAAGCCTATTCTCTCCAGCAGTACATCTGCCTTTTTTGGTCCCATATCCTTTAGGAAGAAAACCCTAATGTAGTGTCTGTATGAGTAAGAGAACAGGGGTGTTAAGGCATAGTCAAGCTTTGCACCCTCTTCTATAACCTTCTTTATGAGTATCCTTGTACCTACCTCGTGGTAAAACTCCGCCTCAAGAAGGGGAAGGGAACCGTACCTTCTTAAGCAGGTCTTGGGATAGGTACCCGAAAGGACGGAGGTGTCCGTTGCAGTCACCGCAAGCACGCCATACCTTGATAGGGGCAGGATAGAGCTCTCCAAGAAAGGTACAGGGGAACCATAAGGGTCAAGGTCTACATAGTGGCAGTTTTTCAGCCTTCTCAAAAGCAGGCACGCATCCTCGTTGTAAATCTCCACCCTGTCTAGGTCCACCTTGTGCCTCTGTAGGAGACCCCTAAAGTACTCTACAGCCCTCGGGTCTATGTCGTTGTATATGAGCCTATTAACCTTAGGAAGCTCCAGGAGAAACCTTAAACTTCTCACTCCGCTCGCACCCATAGGGTCGCAGACGGTCAGTCCATCCATGTCTAGGGCGGTAAGCAGGAGAAGGCTAATGTCCCTGTTTTCTCTCATATAGGGATTGTAGAAGACCCCCATCTTTGAGGATACTACTCTGGGAACCTCAAGATCCAGTAAAACCCTTCCTTCCTTGGTCATAGGGCAAAGCTCTTGACCCTGTCTACAAGGAACTTGACCTTCTTGAGCTCCATGTCGGGCATAAGACCATGCCCTAAGTTGAAAATGTAGCCCGTTTTTCTCGGTACGCACCTTAGAAGCTCTAAGGCCTTCCCATCTATGGTTTCTTCGTCGCAGTAAAGCACTGCAGGATCCAGATTTCCTTGGAAGACCTTGGAGCTTTTTCTCATGGCGGAGACCATGTCCACTGTCCAGTCAAGGGAAATAACATCCACGGGCAAGTTCTCAAGAGCCCTAAGGAAAGAGCCCGAACCTCTGAAGAAGTATATTAGGGGAACGTCCACGCTCCCTTTTAGGCTTTCAAAGAAGACCTTTAGATACCTCTGGGCGTACTCCTCAAAGTCCTCATAAGGTAGGTGCATAGCCCAACTGTCAAAGACCTGAAGGAGGTCTGCCCCTGCCCTCACCTGACCCCTCATGTATTCCACAAGGCTTTCCACAAGCAAAGACATAAGCCTTTCCCACTCTCCCCTTCTCTGCCATATGAAGAGCTTGGTCTTTCTAAAATCCCTGCTAGACCCACCTTCTAGCATATAGGACATCAAAGTGAAGGGAGCTCCACAAAAGCCTATGATGGGCACATCTTTAACAACACTTTTCAAAGACCTTATTATCTCGCCCACAAACTCTACCTGAGAAAAGCTTATCCTTTTCAGACCTTCTACCCTACCGTCCCAGTAAAGCCTTGGACCCTCACCTTCAAAAAAGCTTACATCCACACCCATGGGCTCTAGAGGAACGAGTATGTCAGAAAAGATTATTATTGCGTCCACACCTAGAAGCTCAAGAGGAAGAAGGCTGGCTTTGACTGAGAGCTCTACGTTCTTGCAGAAGCTAAAAAAATCCCTCTCTTTTTCTCTTAACTCCCTGTACTGGGGCATGTACCTACCCGCCTGACGCATGAGCCATATAGGAAAGCGGGGAATCTTTTCTCCTCTTATACTTTTAAGAAGAAGCATGGTCCTTATATCCTATCACATTTTCACCCCCGGGAGGGGGTGAGGGAGGAGGTGAGCCATGGGGTTGCTGGGGAATAAGGTTATAATAATATAAAATGGAGTTTACAAAATTGCAAGGCTCGGGAAACGACTTTATTCTTATAGACAACAGAGATGGTAAGGTTGAGACCTTCTTGCAGAAGCTGGAAATGGGAATAAGCGACTTTGTAAAGGCGGTGTGCCTATTCCATAGGGGTGTGGGAGCTGATGGCCTAATACTCATAGAGGAGCCCCAAAATCCGGACAACCATTTCAGATGGCGGTTTTTTAACTCTGATGGTTCACTGGCGGAGATGTGTGGAAATGGTTCTCGCTGTGCGGTCAGGTTTGCCTACGATAGGGGTATTGTTGTGGGCTCGGAGGTTAGATTTGAAACCCTTGCTGGTGTAATAAGGGCTTGGGTGCTCCAAGGGGGTAAAAGGGTAAAGGTTCAGCTTACAAGTCCCCACAGCCTAAGGGAGATCAGCCTTGAGGTGGATGGAATAACTGTGAAGGGCTACTTCATAAACACCGGCGTTCCCCACTTTGTGGCACCTGTTGATGGCCTTGAAAGAATAGATGTTGTCAGGTTGGGTAGGTCTATAAGGTTCCACAGAGAGTTTGAACCAAAAGGTACAAACGTAAACTTTATAGAACCTCTCTCTGAAAGCTCCATAAGCATAAGGACCTACGAACGTGGTGTGGAATCGGAAACGCTTGCCTGTGGGACAGGTGCTGTGGCCTCAGCCCTCATAGCCTACACAAAGGGTATGGTTAAAAGTAAGCCCGTTGAGGTACACACAAGGGGTGGAGAGATTCTTAGAGTAGACATGAGCGAAGATATGAAGGAGGTGTTTCTAGAAGGTGGGGTTTGCAAGGTTTTTGAAGGCTTCCTTACAGAAGAGGCATTAAGGTGCATGAGCTAGAGCATAGAGCCTTTCACTAGAAGACAACTATATTTAAAGGACATGGTTGAGATAGTGGTTGCTGAGCATGCGGGCTTTTGCTTTGGCGTAAAGAGAGCCATAAACCTGGCAGAAGAGGCAGCTAGAGAAAGGAAACAGAAGACCATATACTCCCTAGGTCCCCTCATACACAACCCTCAGGAGGTAAACAGGTTAAGGCAAAAGGGTGTGAACCCTGTTGAAAGTGAGGACGGGCTGGAGAGTGGGGGCGTAGTGATAATAAGGTCTCATGGTATATCTCCAAAGAGGGAGAGGGAGCTCCTTTCAAAGGGCGTGAGCATAGTGGACGCTACCTGCCCCTTTGTAAAGGCTGTGCACGAGGCTGTGATAAAACTCTCCCAAGAAGGGTATTTTATAGTGCTGGTAGGTGAAAAGAACCACCCGGAGGTTATAGGAACCCTAGGATACCTTGAGGAAGCAGGAGGCAAGGGTGTTGTGGTGGAAAACAGAGATGACCTGAAGGCCGTTCTGCACAGGGATAGGGTGGGCATAGTGGCACAGACAACCCAAAACGAGCAGTTTTTCAAGGAGGTCGTGGGAGAGGTTGCCCTTTGGGCAAGGGAGGTTAAGATAATAAACACCATATGCAACGCCACCTCCGAGCGCCAAGAGGATGTATACAAGATAGCTCCAGAGGTGGACCTCATGGTGGTTATAGGTGGTAGGAACAGCGGGAACACCAAAAGGCTCTATGAAATAGCCAAGAGCTTAAACCCCAGAAGCTACCACGTGGAAACCGCAGAAGAGCTAAAAGCAGAGTGGTTTGAGGGTGTAAAGAGGGTAGGCCTGACCGCAGGAGCCTCTACGCCAAATTGGATAATTGAGCAAGTCATCGGTCGTATAAGGGAGCTCACTAAGTTATAATCCTATCCATGAAGGTGTTAGTCTTTCTCCTTCTTCTTAGTTTCTCCTTGGCTCAGGACCTTTACTCTGAGTTTATAAGACAGCAGGTAAAGGAGCTTCCCTTAGAAAAGGCTATAGTGGTAGGCAAGGGCAAAAGGGAGCTCATAACCTTTATAAACCCCGACTGTGGGCACTGCAGAAAGGAGTGGACGGAGCTAAAGCCCCATCTTGACAAAGTTAAACTCTACGTCTTTTTACTTCCCTTCAAAGGCTTTCCAGAAAGCTATGCCAAGTCTCACTATATTGCCTGCTCTAAGGATAAGGTTAGAGCTCTTGATGAGGTCCTGCTTGGGAAGTTTGACCGCAATCCACCTAAGGTTGCAGAGTGTCCTCTTGTTTATGAGCATATAAGGGCTGCGGAAAAGTTAAACGTCCAAGGAACACCCTACAACATAGTGCTAGGAAGTTACAAGGTCATTGAAGGATACAGCCCTGCGCTTCTAAAAAACCTCGGCATAAGATGATTGTGGTAGTGATGGGCCTTTCTGGGGGCGGAAAGTCCTACATCGCAAGCATACTCCATGAGGATTTTGGTTTTGAATGGCTCAGGAGTGACCTCATAAGGAAGGAGCTTGCGGGTCTTAAGCCAACGCAAAAGTTAGACCTTCCCTATGGAGAGGGTATATACTCACCCCAGTGGACGATGAGGGTTTACGAAGAGATGCTCAAGAGAGCGAAGGAGCTCTCAAATATGGGAAAGGACGTGGTGCTAGATGCCACCTTTTTGGAAGACTGGCAAAGACAGATGGTAAGAAGTACCTTCCCCGAAGCCCTCTTCCTGCTTGCCTATGCAGATGAGGAGGAAATACTCAGAAGGCTCAGAAGCAGGGTGGACATCTCCGACGCAAACGTAGAGGTTTACAGAAAACAGAAGGAAAAATTTGTTGCCCCCCATTATGCTACTGTTGTAAACACACAAAAGAGCAGAGAGGAGCTCAAGGCTGTTTTACAGCGTTTACTTTTTGAGAGAGGTTAAGACACTCCAAGGATGCCTCTATCGGATCTGTGTTTGAGCCTGTTTTACAGTCCGGCTCTATTCCCTTTTCTGTGGTAACTAAGCTGCCATCCGAGAGCTTCATCTGAAAGGTTACTAGCCTGAGCACGTTACCGCAGTCGTCAAGGGGATAGAGGTTGCTACCCACGTACTTACCCACTGTGTTCTCTCCCACTATCAAGGCCCCTGCGTACCTTTTTAGCACTGAGGTGAAGAGCTCAGCCGCAGAGGCTGTCTGTCTGTTTACCACTACAGCTATGGGTTTTTTAAATCCCTTCTTTCCCCTAAATTCGTAAACGCCCATGTTTCCCTTCCTACCCTCCAGGTAAAACATCACGCCTTCGCCACTCACCAACATATCCAACATACTCCTGGCAACCGAGATAAGACCACCACCGTTGTCCCTCAGGTCTATAATAAGCAGGTCAATGTTAACAGAGTTAAACCTGTCCATGACTTCTGTAAAACCTTCAAGGGCTGGCTGCGTAAAGTTTGTAATGTGAACGTACCCTACGAGCTTCCCATCGTGATCTATGAGGCGGACTTCCTCTATGGCTGGAACTAAAAACTCCCCTTTGACCACATCAAACTCCATAAAAAAGCCCCCCCTTATAACTTCTACCTTGATGGGTTTACCCACCTCCACCTCCCTTATAACCTTCCTCCAGAGAGCCTTGTCTACAGTACCACCTATGCTTACCATAAGGTCCCCCTCTCTAAGTCCGCCTTTCTGTGCAGGGGAGTTGGGAAAAACCCTCTTTATATAGCCCTTATCATCCCATCTTATACCTATGCCTACCATCTTTGAGCTTGAGTACCATAGCCTATCTTCTTCCCTTTTTGTTATTGCCGTCCATCGGTCACCGTGGTTTCTTGCATGTTTTATAAAATCCTCTCCATCTTTCCATTCAATCCCCTTTATCCTGTCAAACCACAGATAATGGTTCTCTATCACATCCTTCATTCTGAGCAGGATATCTTCCCTTGAACAGACCTCTTGGGCTTTTACCAGTTCAAAGAGAAGAAGGACCAGCAGAAGGGGTACACCCATGACTTTTGGGAATTTAAATATATCCAGGTTGACAAATCCTTCAAGGGTGTTAACTTATTTACACCAATCCTTTTTGCAGGAGGCATGGCATGTACTATGTGGCAGAGGTGATAAACGAGGAATGCAGTAAGTACAACTGCAAGCAGTGTACCCTTTTCTGTCCAGAACCTAACACGCTCATGTATACCGATGAAGAACATCATGCCTTCGTAGTCCAGGAAAGGTGTAAGGGCTGTGCACTCTGCGTTTACGTATGTGTTAACCTTCTTAAGAGAAATGCCATACATATGATAATGCCAGAAGTACACGCAGAAAGGTAAGAGGAGGTAAGGCATGGCAACTCTTGGACCTAGCGGTTTTTCACCCTACCCAGTAGCTGTTTATGAGGGGGTTTTAAACCCACCTCCGGGTAAGGCTCTTATGTTCAACGAGATAGTGGACGAGGAGCTGGCTATGAGGGAGGCGGCAAGGGCTATGCTCACAAGGGCTAACCCTACCATATTCCCCGGTCCGCAAGTTCTCTACGCATGGAACGAGGAGGCGAGGGAAAAGGCAAAGCTCGTAAAGAGGATAGCCCAGGTCCTTGGAGCTAAGATTATACCCATGTACGACTACAGACCCAAATATCCCAAGATAGACCCAGCGGTAGAGATAAACCCAAACCATCCAAACCTGACCATATGGCACAACAGGATAAAGGCGTGCATCTTCGTGGGTGTTCACTGTCATTATGCTAACGTGGCACTAAAGATAATAAGGGCAGAAACAGACTGCTTCACCATAGCCATGTGCGGTATGGCAGGCCACGAGGATGCCATGATAACCCTGAGAGACCAGCACGTGGAGGAGATGGAAAGGTTTATAAAGGTTGCAGAGGAAGTAAAGAAGGAATTGGGGAAATAAGGGCTTTAGATGATGAGTGTCATCCTTTTAGATAAGGCCTTTCATAGATTTAGAAAAAAAACTCAGCAAGGAGGTAAGACATGCAAGCTACCGAAAGTGTTATATACAACAGGGCTGGACAGAGGGTGGTTTCACCCGAGTACCTTCTCTTTGAAGCACCAAGAACAAAGCACTTTATGACAGGTTCGGAGGCGGTCAAAGAAGCGGTGAGGCGCGCCTCTGTGGACGCTTCTGTATCTTACCCAATAACACCACAGTCTGAGGCAGCACATCTCATAGGAGAGCTCTGGGTTGAGGGTTATGTGGGTGTTTACTTCAGAGGTGAGTCAGAGTTTGGGGTCATGTCTGAGATAGCGGGTTGTGCTATGGCTGGTGCCAGAACGATAACAACAACATCAGGACCCGGAACACTAAGGGCTTTTGAAAACTTTCCCATGTGGGCGGGGACAAGGATCCCAGTGCAGCTTGTCCTTATGGCAAGGGGGGTGAACTCTCCTCTTTCCATACAACCGGATAACCTTGAGGTGGGTTTCCTCCTTGATACGGGCTGTATGATATGGTATGCGGAAAACGCCCAGGACCTCTTTGACATGATACTGGCAGGCTTTGTGGTTGCAGAACAGCCAGACGTGCACGTTCCAGTTATAACGGTGGTTGACGGCTTTTTTGTCTCCCACACAAGGGAGGCTATAATGTTGCCACCTGACGATATAGCCCTGCCACCCTACAACCCCTATAGGGCACCCATGCCCGTTATAGATGCGGAAGTGCCACCGGGAAGATTCCTCAGAGATCCCTTTGTCATGAAGTCCAACTACATATCTTACGCAACCCATGCCAGCTGGCAGTGGGAGGTGCGCTCTGCCATTGAAAGGTCAAGACCATATGCAAAGCGCTATTTGAAGGGTCTTATCGAAGAGTTTGGGGACCCATCTGCGGAGCTTGTCTTTGTTGCCTGTGGGACCGCAGCAGCTCAGGCAAAAGAGGCGGTCAGGCTTTTAGAGGATGAAGGCATAAAAGCAAGGGTGGTAAAGCTCAAAACCATAAGGCCCTTCCCTGTTGAAGAGTTAAAGGGGGCTGTTAAAAACGCCAAGTACATCTTCGTGCCAGAGTTTAACGTAGTTGGCTGGCTTGAGCGAGAGGTGAGAAGGTACCTTTACGGGCACTCTGACGCAGAGGTCATAGGCTCTCCTAGGGTAGCGGGTGGTATGACCATGCCCGCCGAGGTCATAGTGCAGGAGGTTTTAAAACTCACCGGAAAGGAGGTAAAGCATGTCCTATAAGATTTATGAGATAAACGAGGACCTTTTAGATGTTATGCCCCAAGAGATAAGGGACCTTCAGTTCAGAGCCACATGGGGTAATCCCAAGAGGGGTGTTATGGACCTACCCTACTCTAAGGAACTCATAGAGGAGCATTCCCTCTGCGCTGGATGCCCTGAGTCTATGGCTCTAAGGTACATACTCGCCTCTCTTCCAAGCCCAGAGGATACCATAATAGTAAACTCTACAGGATGTACCTCTTTGGTATTCCCACACATAGCACTCCATACGGTCCATTCTCTCTTTGGAAACCAAAATGCGGTTGCCTCTGGTATAAAGAGGGTGCTTGAGTGGCGTTTTCCCGATAAGGTCAAGGACGTTGTGGTTCTTGCAGGTGACGGTGCCACGGTGGACATAGGACTTGACTGCACCCTTCAGTCTTTCTTTAGGCAGGAAAAGATAACAACCATATGCTTTGACAACGAGGTTTACGCAAACACTGGTGGTCAGGAAAGCGGTCTTACAGTTAAGGGTCATGTATTTAAGATGGCTCCAAAGGGTAAGCAGTGGGATAAGGTGCCCTTCTGGCAGATTGCCATAGACTCAGGCTGTCACTACGTGGCAAGACTCACCGTATCCTCACCCAAGAGGGTGGAAACGGTCATAAAGAAAGCCATATACGTGGCGAGAGAGGTAGGCCCCACCTACGTCCACCTATACACCCCCTGCATACTGGAAATAGGGCTAAACTCCGATGACGGACTTGATGAGATGAGGCAGCGGGACAAGGAAAGGTTTGCCTTCTTTGAGTATGTGAGCGATGCTGCAAAGGAGGTCATAGAGCGTAAGAAAGAGGAGGGACTGTTATGATGAGAAAGAGGGTTAACATAAGGATGCCGGCCCTTGGTGGTCAGGGTGCGGTCACCGCAGCACACATAATAGCAACAGCTGCAGACTATGAGGGATATTATGCCGTTTCCAACCCCTTCTTTGGTGCGGAAAAGAGGATGGCACCAGCGGAAAGCTATGCACGTATAGGGCTAGAGCCCATCTTTGACAGGGGTGAGGTGGTCTATCCAGACGTGATAATGGTCTTTCACCCACAGGTTATAACCATGGGCAAGTCCTACACCATGCCCTTTTACTCTGGCATAAAGAGAAAGGGCCTTATCATAATAAACACGGAGGAGGACCTTCTTACCGACGAAGATAAGGAGAGGCTTGAAAGTCTTGACGTTAAGGTGCTCAACTTCCCAGCAACCAAGCTGGCTATAGATATAGCAGGAACGGAGCTCTCCACTAACATGGCCATGATAGGCGCCCTCTTTGGTGCTATAGGTTGTGTGGGTCTTGACGCAATAGAGGAGGGGATAAAGTCCAGGTTCCTCAAAAAATTTGTGGCTTCTGGTGGAACAGCCTCTCTCGACTCAGCCCTTGAAAGGAAGTTTAAGAAAAAGCTTGAGCTCATAGAGAAGAACCTCAACACGGCAAAGGGAGCCTACGACTTAGCCCAGAGATGGGCAGGAGAGCAGGGATTAGAACCCTTTTTGCCACCACCACCAAAGAAGGTGACAGTATAATATAGGTGCCCCTTCCCCGAGGAGGGGGTTGCGCCTTTAATTTCCAAGATTAAAATATATTGCCATGGGAGTGGAAAGGGGTTATATAATAGCCTTTGCATCTATTGCCTTAGCATTGTCCTATAATCTGTCTTTTCCTTGCTCTTTAGGCACCCCCAGGGTATCCTGGAGCTATGAGGTATCTTCTAGGAAAGGTAAAGAGTATAGAAGGGTAGATGTTGAAATAATAGAGTTTACAAGGACACAGGTTACAGAAAGGGATCCTAGGATACTTATAAACAGCAATCTAAATCCGGGTGGATTGGTCCATGTCGATTTAAAAAATGTCGGTGACAATCATATTGAGGATATTGTTCTCTTGCAAGTTGCAAAGGGAATAGCGAGCGGTTTTATCAAAGCAAGAAAAATACTAAATCATACGCCCCTTATAGTAGAGGATTTCATCATGGTACCATACAGACAAGAGGGTGAAAACATATACATAGGCTTGGCAAGCCTAAAACCGGGCGAGCACCTATTGCTGAACTATAAAATAGATGGCTATTACCTCTCTCCCCCATCCATAGTTTCACCTGTGATTAAAAAGGAGAAGGTGCAAACATCCCTCTTTAAAAGGTATAGCATTTACTTCGGTCCTGGACAAAGAAAGATAGATGAGAGTTTATTGATAGAAAGAATAATCACAGATGTTTCATTGTTGCCTTACGATAGAGAATACAGGATAAGGGTTAAAGGGTATGCTGACAGCACGGGAAGGAGGAAAGTAAACCAAGTTATAGCAAGAGAAAGAGCTTTGTGGATAGTTAAATCCCTTCTGGAAAGTAAGGTTGCCTGCATCGATACCCCTCAAAGGGCAGAGAGCCTAATAGGAAGCGCCCTTGAGATAAGATAGCTCTTGAGCTCTGGAATGCTCACCTCCCTGAAATGGAATAGGGAGGCTGCCAGGGCAGCATCTGCATTAGCCTTTGAAAGCACCTCGTAGAAATGCTCCATTAAGCCTGCACCACCTGAAGCTATGACCGGGATATTCACCGACGACACCACAGCACTAGTGAGCTCTATGTCGTAACCCCTTTTGGTGCCGTCCCTGTCCATGGACGTTAGCAATATCTCACCAGCTCCGAGGCTCTCTACCCTCCTGGCCCATTCTATGGCGTCCATTCCCGTCGGTGTTCTCCCTCCGTGTATGTAGACCTCCCAGCTACTTCCCTTCCTTCTTGCATCTATAGCTACTACTATACACTGGGAGCCAAACCTTTTGGCTCCTTCATAGATTAGCTGAGGGTTCTTTACCGCCGAGGTGTTTATAGAAACCTTGTCTGCACCAGCCTCTAAGAGCCTTCTCATATCCTCAAGACTTGACACGCCGCCCCCAACGGTAAAGGGCATAAAGACCTCCTCCGCCACCTTCTTTACTACTTCTATGGTTATCTTCCTATCCTCTGCGGAGGCGGTTATATCAAGAAAGACAAGTTCATCTGCTTCCTGCTCTTCGTATATCTTCGCCACCTCTACAGGGTCTCCGGCATTCACAAGGTTTTTGAACCTTACACCCTTTACCACACGACCCCTGTCCACATCAAGACATGGAATTATCCTCTTCGCAAGCATTCAGTAACTCCTTCCAAGTTTTTTGTATATTTCACCCAGATAAAGCCTATAGTATATAGGTCTTCCATGAGGGCATACCTCCCTGTTTTCAAGGTAAAGCCATCTTTTGAGAAGTTCCCTAGCTGTCTCCTCATCCAACTTCTGACCCGCTTTGATGGAAGACCTGCAAGCTCTGTCAGGGTTTTCCTTTTTAACTTCGTAGTTGTACCTTTCCGAAAGAAGGTGTTGATCAAAAAAGTAAAGATAGTCTCCGTATACGGCAAGGATGAAGGTGTCCTCCAATATGCCTATGAGCCGTGGCTCTACTTTATACTTTACCTCTTCCTGCTTTATAAGGGATGGAGGCTTTGGATAGTTTACCTTTCTAATGGTTTCTCTTATCATTTCCTTTATCTTACCCTCAACTTTGAGCTTTACCTCCCATTTTTTAGGGTGCACGTTCACATCTACAAGATAGGGAGGGAGCTCTAAGTAGCAGAGGCAGTTGTACTTTTTACCCGTTAGCTTTTTAAGGTACTCTACCAATCCCCTGTTAAACACGGGCCTTCTGTTTACAAAGAGATAGACCTCCCCTTTACCCTTTTCAACAGATAGGAACACATTCAGCTTTATACCGTCCCTTTCATGGCTAAGATGCTCATACCTTCCGCCTAAAACGTCCTCTACTCTCTCCGGCAGCTGTGAGGTTGTGAAGCTCATTACTGTCCTGCCCTCTGCCTTCAGCGTAAAGCTAACGTGAGGGTTTGCAAGGGCAAGAAGCTTAAACACTTTGTATATTCTGTTTCTCTCTGTATCTTCCCTACTCATAAAAGCCTGTCTGAGGGGGAGGTTGTAAAAGAGATCAAAGACTTCCACTTGCGTACCCACCTGCATACCTATAGACCTTATGTTTTTTATATTCCCACCTTCTACCCTTATCTCTCGCCCCATATCTTCCTGAAAGAACCTTGACCTTAGAACCATCTTACTTACAGAAGCTATGGTGTGCAGGGCTTCACCTCTGTATCCATAGGTACGTAGATAGGCAAGGTCTTCAAAACTTCTAATCTTGCTGGTTGCTCCACCGAGTATGGCTCTCTCGATATCCTCAGATGCTATACCCTCACCGTTGTCTGCAACGAGTATGTACCTTTTGCCCCCCTTTAATACCTCCACCTCCACTCTCGTTGCACCAGAATCTAGGGAGTTTTCCATCAGCTCTTTGACACACTCTGCAGGTCCCTCTATTACCTCGCCCGCAGATATCTTGCTCCTTACCTCTTCAGGAAGAAGGAATATAGTTCCCATTCCTACAGACAATTATTCCATTTTATAGGAACAAGTTTCGCAGGCGTAAACCTAAGGAGAATGTTTAGGGAACCAACGTAGTCTGCAGGCGCACTATAGCCACAGCTGGCACACTTAAAACATTTACCCTTTTGGTTCCGCTTGTCTGTGCAGGTGCACACAGGACAAGCCCTGCTTGTATACTGAGAGTGATTAAATCTCCTGTTTACAGACCTTACCCACCCTTTGGCTTTACCTTTCTTGAGGTTCTTCAAGTTCTCAAAAACTGGTGAAAAACTTCCATCTATAACGGATTTCAAAATCCTGTTTATCTCAGTCTTTAGAAAATGTTTAGCCCTCTTAAAAGGTTTAGAACCTTGTTCTTTCCTGTCTATTCTCTTCTCAATTATCTCCTTTATCTCCCTTCCATAAGTTTGACCATCTGAAGTGGTTATTAGCTTTTTAATCTCAACAAAGTCCGCCCTTTGCCAGTTTTCAAAATAGCCCTTAGCATAGTCATAACTCTTTACTGGAAAGGTTATCCACTCTTCTTTTCTTGGCCCTCTTATAAGTAGCCAGTAATCAAAGCTGTTTTTACCTTTTTCAAACTTAAAGAACCTGCTATCAAGCTTGATAGGGAGCTTCTTTATCTCAGGCTTCTTTATCCAAGACTTTAGCATAGATTGTGCTTGTTTTAGTGCAAAGCCTTTGTATCTTGCGGAAAGCCAGCTATCTATGAGCTTTGTGTCTTCATAAGCTAGTTTCTTTTTCTTTGCTCCAAGCTTTAAAAGAAGCTCAATTACTCTTTTGTATTCCTTCCGTAGCTCATAGAGGAAGTTTTTCTTTCCAGTGTTGGCAAACTCTAGGGAGAAAGGTAGGCTCCTTCTAACTTCCATGGGTTGTATTATATCCTGTGTTTCCATTAGCTTTGTTGGATTATAAACTGCTTTGTCCAATAAACATCTTCAAAAGCTTGAGCCACAGCAACTTATGAAAATAACGTTAAAGTTTAGACGGTTATTATTAGACATAGCACATATAAGATACACTTATTCTCTAAGTAAAGAGTTGTAATTGCGCTCACCAAGATGCTGAGCTATGATATTAAAGAAAAGGAGGTAAAAATGGTAAGGTTAGTGGCGCTAGTGGCTTTCTTGCTTGGTATCCTTGGGCTTTCTCTAGCCCAAGAGGAAGATGTGCTTATAAAAACCCCTTTAACCAAAAAACTGCCTGATATGAATGTAAGCCTTGGTATTATAAGCATTGAAGAGCTAAAAAGGTCTTTTCCAAGAGCTTACAGCCTTTTGGAAAAGCATCATGGCTCACCTACTAAATACGATACCCACCATCTTGCCGTTGCCCTATGGAGGGAAGAGGGGGATAGGGTAACTTACCTATCCAACTACAGGGTGGAGGCAGAGGTTAGGTCTCCCCTTTTAAGAGCTCAGAGAAAGGATTTGCACAAGTACCCCCATCAGCACGGTGACAACTTTGGGGGATGGTTCCAAATGGCTGAGAAGGGACTTTACTCTGTTAACGTATACATAAGGGATGAGAAGGGAAAGGTTAGAAAGCTCAACTTTGACTACCTTCTTCAATAAAACCTAAGCTTCCTCATAGCCTTCTCCCTCTATCTTATCTACCTTCTAAAGGGGAGGTGTTTCATGCCTAACAGACTTATGAACGCTAAGAGTCCTTACCTTAAAAAATCCGCCAACCAGCCCGTAGACTGGTATGAGTGGTCTGGAGAGGCCTTTAGAAGGGCAAGAGAAGAGGATAAGCCCATACTGCTCTCTGTGGGTGGTGTGTGGTGCCACTGGTGCCACGTTATGGCCCACGAGAGTTTCGAAAACCCGGAGATTGCACAGATAATAAACGAGCACTTTGTCGCCATAAAGGTGGATAGGGATGAAAGGCCTGACGTGGACAGGAGGTATCAGGAAGTGGTCCTTGCCCTTACAGGCTCAGGGGGGTGGCCACTTACCGTTTTTATGACCCCTGAGGGTAAGGCCTTCTTTGGCGGTACTTACTTCCCACCTGAAGACCGCTGGGGCAGGCCGGGTTTTAAGTCACTGCTACTAAGGATTGCCAAACTTTGGAAAGAGGAGAGGGAAAGGATATTAAAGTCTGCAGACAGCATATACGAAGGCCTTCTAAACTTCTCTTCAAGAAGTTATAAGGATTTTGTGGGAGAGGACCTCCTCCAGATGGGCATAAATGCCCTTCTTGCTAGCGTAGACTATCAGCATGGTGGTATAGGCTCTGCTCCTAAGTTTCATCATGCCAAGGCCTTTGAACTGCTCCTATACCACAACTTTTTCAAACGTGCTCCCATATTGGCTAAGGCTGTAGAGAGCTCTTTGGATGCCATGGCCAAGGGTGGTGTTTATGACCATCTGCTTGGTGGCTTTTTCCGATACTCCACAGACGAGCGGTGGATAGTGCCCCACTTTGAGAAGATGCTCTATGACAACGCAGAACTTCTCTCTCTGTACTCGAAGGCTTACAAGGTCTTTGGCAAGGAGCTATATAGGAAAACTGCAGAGGGTATAGTCAGATATTACAAAGCCTATGGTTCTTGCCAAGATGGTGGCTTCTACGCCTCTCAGGATGCAGACATAGGTGAGTTGGATGAAGGGGGATACTACACCTTCTCCTTGAAGGAACTTCGGGAACTGTTAACATCTGAGGAACTAAGAGTGATAAGCCTTTACTTTGACGTTGGGGAGAGGGGAGAGATGCATCATGACCCAGATAAAAACGTGCTCTACATAGCCACAGAAGAGGAAGAGCTTTCAAAGACGCTCAACCTACCCTTGGAGAGGGTAAGGGGGCTAATAGGGTCTTCAAAAAGGAAGATGCTTGCATACAGGGAAACTAAAAGGCCCATGCCCTACATTGACAGGACCATATATACAAACTGGAACGCCCTCATGGTCGAAGCTCTGTGCGAGTATTGGAAGGTGTTCAAAGACCCATGGGCTCTATATATGGCAGAGAAGACCACGGAGAGAATATTAGGGGAGCTCTACAAAGATGGACAGCTTTACCACAGGGAAGGTGTGGAGGGCTTCTCGGAGGATTACCTCTTTATGGCTAGGGCCCTGCTTTCTCTGTTTGAGATAAGCCAGAAAAGGGAACACCTTGAGCTCTCTGTAAGGCTTGTGGAGAAGGCCATAGAACTCTTCTGGGATGCGGAAAACTGGGGCTTTTTTGACGCTACAGATAAGGGGCAAGGGCTTCTAAGCATTAGGATGAAGGGGATTCAGGATACTCCTACACAGTCGTCCAACGGTTCTGCCCCCTACACCCTTCTTCTCCTCGGTTCAATAACCGGAAGGTCTGACCTTTTAGATTACGCGGAGAAAACACTACAGGCTTTTTCAAGCTTTATGAAAGAGGTTCCCATGGCATCCCACTCTTACCTGATAAGCCTTTATGCATACCTTATGGGCATATATAAGATAGAGACGGAGAGCTTCTTTGAAGAGGCTCTAGAGCTTTTCAGGCCCTTTAAGTTTGTCCTTAGGTCTCCTGTGGATGGCCTTGTGGTGTGCGAGGGTCAGGTGTGCAAAAAGTACGAGAACCTTAATCAAGTTTTAACACATGGGGAGTAAACTTTCTTATAAGGAGGTAAGAACATGAAGGTTATAGAGGTTAAAAACGGGAAGGTGGCAAAAAGGCTCACCAACAGGCTTCTAAGGAAGGGTATGGTTGTAGCTCAGGCGGATAAAAGGGAGGATGTGAACAAAAGGGTTGTGAGCAGGGTGGATGTGCTTATAGTCCTTTCAGAATCAGATGGTGTATCCGAAACTCTTGACTAGCTCGGGCCTTCTCTTCCAGTCTGGCTTTACCCTTACCCAAAGCTCCAAGTAAACCTTCCTGCCCGTTAGAAGCTCTAGCTCCTCCCTCGCCATCTTACCTATACTCTTGAGCCTTTGCCCATCCTTGCCTATTATTATGGGTCTGTAGTTTTCCCTGTCTACAACTATGTCCGCCTTTATGACCAATACTCTTGGATCATGCCTTCCTTCAGATATCTCGTTTACAACCACTGCCATACCCTGGGGTATCTCCTGATGCACCTTTAGAAGCGCCTTTTCCCTTATTATCTCTGCAGCTAAAAGTCTGAAGGGAAGGTCTGTAAGCATATCCTCTGGGAAAAGGGGCTCTCCTTCGGGCAAGTACTTAAGTATGGTCTTTAAGAGCTCATCAAGGTTGTAACCCTTTAGGGCACTTATGGGTATTATCTCCTTAAACTGGGGATATGTTCTGTAAAGCTCTTCCACAAGGGGTAGAAGGTTTTTAACATCGCCGACCCTGTCTACCTTGTTTATTACCAAAAAGACAGGTTTCTTCTCCGCATGAGTTCTTATGTAGTTCTCAAAGACCATGCTGTCATCTTCCCTCCAGCCATCCTCCGCATCTATGATGAAGAGTATAAGGTCTGCATCTTGTAGAGAGCTGCTTGCAGCCTCAACCATGGCCTCACCTAAAGCATCCCTGGGCTTGTATATGCCCGGTGTATCAAGGAAGACTATCTGAGCCTCTCCTGGAATGTTTTTTACGCCCAGGACCCTTATCCTTGTGGTTCCAGGTTTTGGGGATATTATGGAAACCTTTGTTCCAATTATCTGATTTAGCAAGGTGGACTTTCCTACGTTAGGCTTGCCTACTATGGCGACGTATCCACTTTTCATTGTCTATATTTTAACTCGGTAAAGACAAGCAGGGTCAAGCCAACGGTTATGACTCCGTAGGCTACTCCCCTTTTGTAATGGTGCTCCTTAATAAGCTTTGAAAGTACGTAGCCAAGACTTAGACCCGTAAGTACCCCCAGAAGCCCCGGTAGTATAAACTCCACATCCAAGTAAAGCATGTCAAAACCCCCATAAAAGAGGAGCCTTATGAGTATGTTTGAGGTAAAGAAGAGGTTGAGCATAAGCCTTATAGACTGAGAGTCTTTAAGAAGCTGGTTTAGGAAGACCACGGGAGGTGGTCCACCCATGCCCACAAGTCCAGCAAAGATGCCGCTTAAAAAGCCCATGGGCACACCCATATATCTGTTCATCCTCAGCTTTATAAGACCCTTCTGAACCGCAAGGTCGTATAGTCCTAAGTATAGTATAAAGAGACCAATTAGGAGCCTTAGCTCTCTGCTGTCTAACCTGTCAAGAAGGAAGGCACCAAGAAGTATGCCGGGCACAGAACCAACCACCAAGGACAGGAGCATGTAGAGGTTTACCCTTCCCCCCCTGTTCTGCAAGAGGAGCCCCAGGGTGCCTAAAAGGTTAAAAAGGGCAGAAGACACAACCACCATCTTAGGGTCATAGAGCAGGGAGAGAAAGCCCACTATAAATATGCCGGCCCCAAAGCCGGTGACCGTCTGAAAAACCCATGCGAGGAACACAGATAGGAAAATGGTCATCTACCAAAGAGAGCCTTTATCTTGCTCAAGATGCTGCCAAAACGCCTCTTGTATTCCATCCTCAAGCTCTCAACCCACTGACCTATTCTGCCGGAGACCTTTGAAAGCGTTGACTTATCCCTTATCTGGTCTCCGTATAGAAACTCCTTAAGTACCTCGTTTGTTTCTTCCAAGGTCCTTATAAGCCTTTCTATGCTTTTCCTGTCCTCAAGGTCTGCCTTGTTTATACTTTCCTCAAGGCTCTTTAAAACACCTTCAAGGGCGCTGTCAAAGCTTACGTTTCTTGCCTGGGTATCGGTAGCAAACTGATTTATCAGCTCCACAAGCTTTGACTTTAACCTAAAGCGGTAATCTGAAAGGAGGGAAGGAAAGGGTTCCTTTTGGGGAAGGTCCTCCACGAACTCCCGCACTATGAGTATGACCCTTTCCTCTATGCTGTATATTCTGTCCATTAGTCCGTCTCCGTGTGATGTTCCTCCCCTGTGGGCGCTTTTTTACCCTCCTCAAGCTCGTAAAACCTATCCTCGAGCTTTTTGAGTATCTTGGGCAGGGTTGTGTACTCCATCTCTTCAGAGGGTAGCCTATGAGGTTCAAATATACCCTGACGCCTAAGGATGTCCGCTATGATCTGCGCTTGCTCCCTTGCTTTGTCGTAAGCTGGGTCGTCAAAGAGGTCCCTCGGGCCTATGAGCTTGCCGTTGGCTATCTGATAGCCCGCCGCTATGACCCTCGGAGGTCCGTCAAACCTTGAGGGGGTCGCATATCTAAAGGACACGGGCATAAGAGGTCCGTTGTGAGAGCCCCTCATCCAACCCTCTACTATCCAAGGTCTTGCAAAGGGCTCAAGTATCTCCCCTATGGCAGGAAAGCCCGATTGAGCCCTCACTATCATCACAGGGTCATCCTTACCCACGTACTTGCCCGCTATAAGGGAAAGCCTCTGTGTGGATGCCACCGCTCCTATCTCACCGTCGGAGTTTCTCCAAACGCTCTTTACCGCATAGCGTTCCACCGTGCCTATAAGAGCAAGAAGGTCATAGAGCTCTGCAGGAGTGGATAGCTTTACAGCCTTACCTGTGAAGGTGTCAAGCACCTCAAAGGTAAAACCGTCATGCATCTTCGGGTCTATGACAAGGCCTGCGCACACCATAGGGTCAGCAAACATCTCGTAAAGGGGCAGACTCCAAGCGCTGGGTGCAGTCTTGTCTGCAAAAAACACTATCACCGGTTCAGAAGGTCTTTCCTCGAACTCCATCTCCGCCACACCGGGCCCCATACCCTTTACGTTTCCGGAAAAGGTATCGGAGAGAAGATCCTGCCCAGCACCGTAAAGCTTAAGCTTCTTGGCTACATCTGTCCCATTTTCAAAAGCTCTCCAGGCTATACTGTGAACCAGCTCACTGTCAACGCCATGCTCATGGGTCATAACAAGAGCAATATCATCGCCACATACAAGCACATCGCAGTCTATCAAATTTCCCTTTTCCACCTCCCCTGAACCTATCTCCCTTACCTTCTGAACCACCTCAGGATGAGCGGCAGAGTGTCCCACATAACCCCCTATATCCGCCTTTATCACGCTTAGTGTGAGCTTCATGGCTGACCTCCTCAACTTTTGATTAATATTATAACAGTTCTTATGAAGCTCTTCATACTCGAGAGTCCCACGAAGGCAAAAACTGTAGCCAAGTATCTGGGAAAGGGATGGTCTGTGGTGGCCACGCTGGGGCACATAAGGGACCTACCCAGGGATTCGCTGGGTGTGGACGAGGAGACCTTAAAGCCAACCTTCTTTTGGGTAAAAGGGAAGAAGCCCCTAATGGAGAGGATAAAAAGGATGGCGAGTAGGGCGCAGACTGTTTACATAGGCACAGACCCTGATAGAGAAGGCGAGGCAATAGCTTACTTTGTCCACGAAGAACTAAAGAGTCTTAAAAAGCCCATACACAGAGCTATCTTTTATGAAATTACTAAAGAGAGTATATTAGAGTCCATTAAAAGAGCGGGCGGTATAAACTTAAACTTAGTCCATGCCCAGTTTGCCCGAAGGGTGCTTGACAGGCTCATAGGCTATAAGCTTTCTCCTTACCTTTGGAGAGAGCTTAAAAAAGCTGGTCTTTCTATAGGAAGGGTTCAGTCCCCTGCCTTAAGGCTTATAGTGGAGAGGGAGAGGGAGATAATAAGCTTTAAGAAAAAAGAACTCTACTATGTCAGGGTTCTCTTTGAAAAGGATGGCGTGGAGTTTTATGCTGTTTGGGATTACGCCTTTGAAAAACCTGAGAACGCAAAGCCCTTCCTCCAGAAGATAAAGGATGCTCTCTTTGAGGTGAAAGAGTTTAAAAAGATAGTGGAAGAAAAGGAGCCACCCAAGCCCTTTATAACCGCAAGCCTTCAGGCTGTAGCCAGCCAAAAGCTTGGTTTTAGTGTGGAGAAGGTGCAGTCCCTTGCCCAGAGCCTTTACGAGAGGGGCTATATAACCTACCCAAGGACGGACAGCTACAGGATGAACGAAGAGAGGGCAAGGGAGTTTATGGAATACATAGCCAAGACCTACGGAAGGGAGTATGTGGGAAGCTTGAGGAAGTTCAAAACCAAGTCCACAGCCCAGGGTGCCCATGAGTGCATAAGGCCTACGGGCATTGATAGCCCTCCTACGCAAGATTGGGCTTTTAAACTATACAGGCTCATACTCCTCAGAACCCTTGCGAGCCTATCAAGCCCAGCCAAGTTGGAGCAGAAGCTCGCCGCTATTATCCCTATATGCAAGGGTTGTGAAAGTATAGAGCTTACCGCTAGGGGAGGGGATCTCCTCTTTGATGGCTATCTGAAGATATACCAAGAGCAGGTAGAACTAAAAAGATTGCCAGAGCTCCAAAGGGGAGAGGTGCTAAAGCCCGTAAAGGTAGAGCTTGAAAGGAAGCAGAGCCAACCCCCACCCAGATACACAGAAGGCTCTCTGATAAAAAAGTTGGAGCATTTAGGAATTGGAAGGCCCTCAACCTATGCGACTATAGTGAAGACGTTAAAAGATAGGGGGTACGTGATAGAGGAAAGGGGATACTTAAAGCCTACTGAGATAGCTTTTCAGGTGGTTGACTACATAAAAGAGCACTTTTCAAAGGTTGTGGACTATGAGTTTACCGCACGGCTAGAAGCCCTTTTAGACCTTGTTGAGGAGGGTAAAGAAGACTGGAAGAAGGTAGTCAGAAAAAGCTTTGAAGATGCAATAAATTTATAAAGATGGAACTTTTGGACAAGTTTATAGGTGTTGTGCTGGGTGGTGCCCTCGGAGATGCCATAGGTAAGTGCCTTGAAGATGTGCCAAAGGGTCAAGCCCTTGAGTTTTACGGTGGTGAGGTCATGGGCTACGTTGAACCTCATCCTATGAGCCCTGCAGTAGGGCTTGAGCCCAACCAAATTACAGATGAAACCACCATAAGCCTTCTGCTCTTGGAAAGTATAGTAGAAAAGGGTCATATAGACCCCTTTCATTTTTTTCAAAAGCTCCGCGATTGGTCAAAAAAGGAAGAGGTTCATAGATACCCAGACCCTACCCTTCTGACAGCCATAGACCTGCTTTCCGCGGGTGTGGGTCTTGAGGAGGCGGGTATAGTTTCCTATTCTGTGGAGGGTATATTAAGATGCGCCATAACAGGTCTTTTCCACTACTACAATCCCTACTTGGCCTCCGAGGCTGGCAGGTTGGTAAGTCTTATAACCCACAGGAGTAAGGAGATATACGATGCAAGCGCAGTGCTCTCCGCTGCCATATCTTACCTCCTTCTTGACAGCTTTGATTTGAGGCACGAAGTTGATAGATACGCCCTTTTAGAGCAACTTGCAAACCTTATGAAGCACGAGAAGAACAGGCTATACCTTAGGAGGGTTGAAGAGCTTCTTAAAGCAGGTTCAAGCTTAGAGGAAGCCATAAAACAGCTCGGAAACTCTACCTACGTCTTTGAAGCCTTACCTCTGTCTTTGTTTATATTCCTAAGCAATGTAGAAGACCCTATAGAAGCCTTCTGGCAGGGGGTCAATGCCTGTGGTGACTTTGGGGGTGATACGGATGCCATAGGCTACCTTGTGGGCTCCTTGGTGGGTGCCTATGCAGGTGCTTGGGTCTTTCCCTCAGAACTCCTTGAAAATCTTGAAAATTCAGGATATTATATTACTTTAACTGAAAGACTATACGATAAAACCTTAGCCTTTTTGGAAAGGAGGAGCTGAGATGTCCTACAAACTGCAGGAGGCCTTCTTAAATACTGCCAGAAAGAGGAGGGTCAAGGTCACCATCTATCTTATAAACGGTGTGAGACTTCAGGGAAGGATAAGGTCCTTTGACCTCTATACCATACTTATGGAGGATGGACGCCAGCAGACGCTGGTTTATAAGCATGCAATAACCACCATAATACCCGCAGAAAGGATGGAGATAGAGTTTGAAGAGGAGGGTGTTCCAGGGGCAACGTAGCCCCTTCTTTTATAGCATACCCGGTGGCTTGCCCTTTGAGACCACAAGCCTCTCCACAGGCTGACCACCTTTCAGATGACTTTGGACTATCTCCTCCACATCAGAAGCTCCAAGGTTTCCGTACCACACGCCCTCTGGGTAAACTACCACCGTGGGACCAAGACCGCAAGGACCAAGACAGCCTGTGGGTGTGACCGCAGTGCTCATAAAGAGTTCTGGGTCCATCTGAAGCTTTTCCATAAACATCATGTAAAGGTCTCTTCCACCCTTTTCTGCACATGAGCCCATAGGATGACCTGGGGGCCTTTGGTTCACACACACAAAGACGTGCCTGAACTGCATGTTTAACCTCCTTGAAGTTTTAGAGAATTCTAACAGAAGAGCTCAGAAGCTCATATGAGGCTTATCACAGTTGAAAGGGGGCAAAGCCCCCAAGAGAGCTTAAAATTTCCAGTTCAGACCTAAAGATATAGCGTTCTGTGAGTTCTGGGCTTCTACAAGAAAACCCATACCTGCATTATCCGTTGCCCTCACCTTCTTATTAAAGGCATGCTTGTAAGCAAGGTCTATACCAAAGTTCTTGGTAAACTCATACCCAAGACCTAAGGTTATGTGATGTTCCGTTATTGCTGGAAATCCTATTAGGTTAAACCAGGCTATGTCAAAATCACTGAAGGGTGCGGAGAAATTGGGTATGCTGTTAGCGTTCATCAAGTTCTTGGCTCCACCCCTTATAGGAGATTTGCCGTAGTTGTATCCAGCCCTTAAAGCTAACTTCTCCGTAGGCTTGTATTCACCACCCACAGCAAATACCCACTGGTCCTTCCACTGGAAGTGCTTATAACCCTTGGCATTTTTCCAGTTTATCCATCTTATATCCATGCCCATCTTAAGGTT
>RFFP01000013.1 GCA_003696155.1 Acidobacteriota bacterium | reverse complement strand
TCAAACACCCTCTTGTAGGTCATGGCTATAGGGCTCTGGTAGGTTATACCAGCATAGACAAAGTCACCCATGTTATAGGCAGCACCAAGCTGAAAGCCAAGGCCAAAGGTTTGAGACTGACCTCCGCCTGCGTTCCAGCAGTTCGTGGTCATAGGTTGACACATGTTAGCCCCCATATCCAGAGAGCCGTAGGCAAGGTGCATGGCACCGGAGAGGTATATGGCCTCGTTTATCTTATAGCTCAGGGCTGGTATAACCCTCATAAACTGAAAGGTGGTGTGCATATTGGCAAGCCTTGGGTCTTTGTTTCTGTAGTCTACACCCATACCAGAGACACCAAAAGCTCCTATGCCAAAGCTTAGCTTGTTGTTTATCTGCTGAACTATGCCCACCTCTGGCACTACGAAGAAGTCCGCCTCACTGGTGGCGGAGGCTGGTGGGTTCATAGGACCCATAGGTGTGACATTGGTCTCAGCTTTAACCTTTGGCATAAAAAGGATACCACCAAAGCTAAGGTTAAAGCCCTTGTAATAACCCATCCAAGCGGGGTTCCTGAATATGCTGTCGGTGGGTCCTACGGGCATACCCACACCTATACCACCCATACCCCTTGAGGTAGGAGAGACGCCTATGAGGTTGTCTCCGTTGGTGGCAAAGGATAGGCCTACCGTGCCAAGGATTGCACTTAAAAGTATGGCTCTTTTCATGTTTTACCTCCCTTAAAGAGCTTTGCGGTTATTATAGTACTTTTTCCTGAGCTTAATCATTCAAATTGCTTATAGATAATCTTAGTTTTGTTTATAATTCATCCTTTAGGCGAGGTGCCGGAGTGGTCGAACGGGGCGGTCTCGAAAATCGCTGTGGGTTTATAGCCCACCGGGGGTTCGAATCCCTCCCTCGCCGTATGAGTTAAAATGTTTGGGGATGAGCTACCTGATAAGAGAACTAAAACCTGCCTTTGAAAGGAACGTAGAACCCCTCATAAGGCTATTTATTAGGTTAGGAATAAGACCAAGCTTTATAACCCTTTCTGGGCTTTTCTTAATAGCTTTGGGCTCTTATCTTCTATACGAAGGAGAGAGGCTCATAGCTATCGTATTTTTAACCCTTGGAGCTCTTTCGGATGCCCTCGATGGAAGCCTAGCAAGGAGGTCAGAAAGGGATAGCTCTTTCGGAGCTTTCATAGATTCGCTTACAGATAGAATTTCTGACGCTCTTCCCCTTATGGCCATAGCCTTATCTTCTGAAGATAGATATACATCCCTTATATCCATGCTTGCCATGCTCTTTTCCTTTACTGTGAGCTATGCCAGAGCTAGGGCAGAAGGACTAGGCTATGAGTTAAAGGTTGGTCTTTTTGAGAGGCCAGAAAGGTGGACTCTTCTTCTTATTGGGCTTACCTTTGGGTATGAACTCCTCACCGTCAGTCTGATAGCAATCGGTTCTTTTATAACCACCCTTCAGAGGGCTTATATTTTTAGAAAAATCTCCAGGAGGTGAAGAATGCTATCCCGGGACCTTGTTGACCTGATGAGAGATGTGGGCGTCTTTCCAGCAATTCTGGCCACAAGCGATAAGGATGGAAATGTTCACATCACATTTATCACTTGGGTTTATCCTATAAATGACAGGACCTTAAGGGTGGCTCTGAGCTCAAACGCCAAGAGCGCCAAAAATATGCTTCAAAGTGGTCAAGCCTGCATTATGCTCATAGCCCCCGGTAAGGCCTTGGCTTGCTATGGAACCGCCTCCTTGGTTCAGGAGAGGATAGAGGAGGTGAAGTTCCCCGTTTCGGTTTTTGAGATAAGTATAAGCAGTGTAGAAAACAATTTGTTCCCTGGTGGGACTATAACGGGCACCATTCCCTTTATGCACACGGGAGATCTTCAAAAGGCTGGTGAGCTTGACCAGATAGTGATTGAAGCCCTTAGACTTTAATGGACACTCTCGTAAAGGTGGATAACCTCCACTTTCAGATACAGGGTAGGCATATACTCAAGGATGTGAGCTTTGAAGTTTACAGGGGAGAGATATTTACCATACTTGGTGGAAGCGGTAGCGGAAAGACCACAATAACTAAGTGCATAGTAGGGCTTTTCAGACCCACCTCTGGTAAAGTGGAGGTCTTTGGAAGGGACATATCAAAGCTTAGCCCCATAGAGCTGGACGAGGTAAGAAAAAGTATAGGATACGTCTTTCAGGGGGCTGCCTTGTTTGACAGCCTAAGGGTTTGGGAGAATGTGGTTTTTTATCAGCTGGAACATGGAAAACATGAGGAGACATACCTTAAACAGCTTGCCCTTGAGAAGCTTCGCATGGTGGGACTATCTGAGGAACATCTTGACCTTTACCCCTCCGAACTTTCTGGAGGTATGAAAAAGAGAGTAGGTATAGCCAGGGCTATAGCTACACACCCCGAGCTAGTTATATACGATGAGCCCACATCGGGCCTTGACCCTATAACTAGTAGGGTCATTGATGAGCTCATAAGGAGCCTCAGAGACAAGACGGGCTCGACAGCGCTTGTGGTATCCCATGACCTTGTTTCCGCCTTTTCCATCTCTGACCGCATCATGATCATAAGGGATGGTCAGGTGGTGCAGATAGGTAGGGTAGAGGAGATAATGAACTCCCCTATAGAATTTGTGAGGGAGTTTCTAAAAAAGGGACTTGGGGACATTCAGGCTGTGAGAAGGGGCTGACCGACAAGCCTTCTTATAACTGGGTAGCTGTTTAGCACACCCTTGGAAAATAGAAATTGAAAGAGGTGGTTGCTACCGATGTAAAAAGAAGCTGCGGAGGAGGTAAGATACAACTCCCACATACGGAAAAATCCCTCACCATAGCGCTTTACAACCCAGTCCTTATGCTCCATAAACCTTCTTTTCCACTCCCTAAGGGTGAGGTAGTAGTGAGGTCTCCAGTCATCCAGGTCTATAAAACTAAAGCCAAGACTCGAAGAGGCTCTTAGCACTTCCTCTATTGAAGGTATGTAACCCCCGGGGAATATATACTTCCTTATCCACCTGCTCTGCGTCGAGGGATGTACCTTTCCTATGGTGTGTAGCAGAAAGAGGCCACCCTTTTCTAGTATCTTACTCACGACCTCAAAGAACCTTCTGTGTCTTCCCTTACCCACGTGTTCGAACATTCCAACGGACACCACCTTGTTGAAGGTTTTACCAATTTGGGGCAGGTCTTCGTAATGCATGAGATGAACCTCTGCCTTACCCTCTAATCCAAGCTCCTTTATCTTTTCTCTTAGGTACTCGTATTGATTTCTTGAGAGTGTTATGCCTGTAGAGTATGTTCCATATTCAAGAGCTGATTCAAGCACTATAGAGCCCCATCCACACCCTATATCCAGCAATCTATCACCCTTCTGAATCTGTAGCTTTTCGTATATTATCCTTCTCTTTTCCCTTTGTGCTTCCTCTAAAGATAAGCTCGGTTCAGAAAAGAAGGCGCAGGAGTAAGTCATAGAGCTATCGAGCCATAGCCCATAGAATTCATTCCCAAGGTCATAGTGTTTTCTTACCTCCCGCCCCTCGAGACCTTTTATCAGCCCCAAAGCTCTAAGGAGGAACCTTATAAGATAGCTTAGTAGTTCTCTCTTCCCCTTTCTGTCTGATATATATTCCATACATGCTATAAGGACCTTCTCCAAATCCCCATCTATCTGTATGTCTCCCCTCATGTAAGCCTCGCAGAAGCCCATTTCTGGCTCTCTCATAACCTCGCCAACTACCTCTTTCCTCAGAACCCTTATGGTATGCTTTCCTTCACCTATACACTGACCATCATATAGTTCTACCCTTATACCCTCTTCAAACCTCTCGTTTATCCCCTCCACCATGCTCTTTAACATCTTAGCCTCCTGTATATAATTTTAATATAGTGGTTGCAAGACGTTCTATACTTGTCCTAAACTTTGGCTCCCAGTATGTGCAGCTGATAGCCCGTAGGATAAGGGAGCTTGGTGTTTACAGTGAGATAGTTCCATACAGTATAAGGCCGGAGGAGATAAGGGAAAGAAGGCCCTTTGGTATAGTGCTTTCGGGTGGTCCAGCTTCCGTTTACGATCCTACCGCACCCATGCCAGACCCTGAGATATACAACCTTGGTCTTCCCGTGCTTGGTATATGTTATGGACTTCAGCTGATGGTGCATCAGCTGGGCGGAAAGGTAGAAAAAGCAGAAAAGCAAGAATATGGTAGGGCACGTTTAAGGGTTCTAGAAGAGGATAGCTTTCTTCAAGGTGTGCCTCAGGAGTTTGACGTTTGGATGAGCCATGCGGACAAGGCTGTGACCCTTCCGAAAGGTTTTAAGGTTATTGCCAGTTCTGAAAATTCCCCCTACGCTGTAATAAAGCACCAAAGTCTGCCCCTTTACGGTGTTCAGTTCCATCCAGAGGTATCCCACACATCCTATGGGAAGGAGCTCTTTTCTAACTTCCTCTTCCGTATATGCGATGCTGAGAAGAACTGGAGTATGGGGAACTTTATAGAGGAGAAGATAGGGGAGATAAAGGAGGCTGTTGGAGATGAGAGGGTCATATGTGCCCTTTCCGGTGGAGTGGATTCTACTGTAGCAGCCTTGCTAACCCACAGAGCTATAAGTGAAAGACTGCAGTGCATATTCGTAGACCATGGCCTCCTTAGAAAGGGAGAATCGCAGGAGGTAGAGAAGTACTTTAAAGAGATGGGCCTGCCCTTCTATAAAGTTGACGCAGGCCACATCTTTATAGAGAGGTTGCGAGGAGTAGAAGACCCAGAGGAGAAAAGAAGAATAATAGGACATACCTTTATAGAGGTTTTCGAAGAGGAGGCCAAAAAGGTAGGAGCCGCCTTCTTACTTCAGGGAACCCTCTACCCTGACGTTGTAGAAAGCGCAGGCATAGCAGGGGCGAAGGTGATAAAAACCCATCACAACGTGGGTGGTCTTCCAGAGATAATGGAGCTGAAACTCTTAGAGCCTCTAAAGGAGCTTTTCAAGGATGAGGTCAGAGAAGTGGGGAGGCTTCTCGGTGTTTCCGAGGGTATACTCAAAAGGCACCCCTTCCCAGGACCCGGCCTTGCCATAAGGATTTTGGGAGAGGTAAAGGAAGAGGACCTCCATATACTAAGGGAGGCAGACTACATATTCATAGAGGAGCTCAAAAGGTGGGGGCTTTATGACATTGTGTGGCAAGCCTTTGCGGTGCTGTTGCCCGTAAAGAGCGTGGGCGTTATGGGAGACGTAAGGACATACGAGAGGGTCGTGGGTCTTAGGGCCGTGGACAGCACCGACGGTATGACCGCAGACTGGTCAAGACTGCCCTATGACTTTCTTGACTATGTGATGAGAAGGATAATAAACGAGGTAGAGGGTATAAACAGGGTAGTATACGATGTATCGTCAAAACCCCCAGCAACCATAGAATGGGAGTAAAATATTACTATGAGACATCTAAAAGAAGTGGACCCGGAGATATATCAGGCTATCTTAGAAGAGTACAGAAGACAGTTTTACCATCTTGAACTTATTGCTTCTGAGAACTTTACCTCTCTGGCGGTTATGGAAGCCCAGGGCTCGGTTATGACAAACAAGTATGCGGAAGGGCTCCCACGCAAGAGATATTACGGCGGTTGTGAATTTGTGGATATGGCTGAGGAGCTTGCCATAGATAGGGTTAAGAAGATATACGGCGCAGAGCATGCCAACGTACAACCACACTCTGGCTCACAGGCAAACATGGCAGTATACATGGCAGTGTTAAAGCCAGGGGACATCATAATGGGTATGGATTTGGCACACGGAGGCCATCTGACCCACGGTGCCAAGGTAAACTTTTCAGGAAAGATATACAATGTCATTTATTACGGTCTCGACCCAGAAAGGGAGCTCATAGACTATGACCAGGTCTACAGGCATGCAAAAGAGTACAAACCCAAGCTTATAATTGCCGGCGCATCCGCTTATCCAAGGGTTATAGACTGGGAGAGATTTAGAGAGATAGCGGACAGTGTGGGAGCTTACCTTATGGTGGACATGGCACATTACGCTGGGCTAATAGCGGGCGGTGTATATCCCAATCCAGTGCCCTTTTCCCAATTTGTCACATCCACAACCCACAAAACCTTAAGAGGTCCAAGGGGCGGTTTTATACTCTGTAAGGCTGAATTTGCCAAGGATATAGACAAGAGCGTCTTTCCCGGTATTCAGGGTGGACCCCTTATGCACGTTATAGCCGCTAAGGCGGTAGCCTTCAAAGAGGCTATGACAGAGGAGTTTAAAGACTATGCCAGACAGGTGGTGAACAACGCAAGAGCCATGGCGGAGGAGTTTGTCAGACTAGGGTTTAAAGTCGTCTCGGGTGGTACGGACAGTCATATAGTCCTTCTTGACCTTAGAAATAAAGGCATAACGGGAAAGCAGGCAGAAGATGCTTTAGGAAGAGCGAACATAACCGTTAACAAGAATGCGGTCCCCTTTGACCCACTCCCACCCACAAAGACAAGTGGTATAAGAATAGGCACGCCCGCCATGACCACGAGGGGCTTAAAGGAGGAGGAAATGGTGCAAGTGGCAAGGCTAATAGCTGAGGTCATACAGAACATAGAGGATGAAGGGGTAATAAGTAAGGTTAGGAGTAGGGTAGAGGAGATATGCGAGCAGTTTCCTCTATACCCGGAGTTAAGGGACAGTTTTAATGAGCTTTCTTATAGCAAAACAGCCCATCTTTGATAAGGAAGGCAATAGGGTAGCCTTCGAAGTTTATCTGAGGAAAAAGGAAAATCTATTAGAGTATCCAAAGGATGTGCCTTTCAATAGGGCAACTTACATAATAACGGAGATTATACTTGAGCAGGGTATAAAAAGGATTGGAGAGGGAAAGAGAGTCCTCATAAACGTGTCCTTGGACTCTCTTATGAACAAGGCCTTAGAAGCTCTGGAGCCTAACAAGTTAATAGTAGAAATTGTAGAATCACAGTTACCAATAGGTGATGCAGTTTTTTACCAGATAGTAAAAAGTGTTGATGCACACTTAGAGAGAGGTGTTATATTCAGCGTTAACGAAAGGCTTCTATCGGAGGATAAGATATCCTATCTCTTGGACAGGATAAGCATAATAAGCGTAGAGTTAAAGCGTTTAAGTGATAAAGTTGTCAGCATGGCAAGGGCTAAGAGTAAGATCCTTCTTATATCCAGGATAGAGTCTGAAGCTGATTACAAAAAGGTTAAGGAAGTAGGGGACCTGTTCCAGGGTATTTTCTTGGAGGGTCCTATTCTTGTCAAGGAGTTTCAGACGACCCCATATCTCAAGAACACCCTCCTAAGACTTATGAGTGCCATGTATTCCGTTCAAAGTATTAAGGAACTGGCGAGCATTATAGCTACGGATGTGGGAATGACGGCAAAGGTTTTAAGGCTTGTAAATTCAGCCTACTACTCTCCAATAAGGGAAGTAAAGAGTATAGAACAGGCTTGTGCTCTCCTAGGTATGAAAAACCTCAGAGGTTTCCTCATCGTTCTAGCGATGAACGATTTTGTGTCCATAGAGAATCCTGAACTTTGGAAGAAGTCCTTAGTAAGGGCTATAATTGCTCAAAGGATCGCGGAAAAAGTGTACCCTCAGTATGAGCAGGAGGCTTACCTTATGGGTATGTTTTCTCTGATAGATGAGATTTTAAATGTAAATAAGATATCCTTCTTGAAAGAGGTCCATATAGAGCAGAAGGTCATAGATGGATATACTGGCAAAGATAAGACGTTGAGAGGTATACTTGACTATTCCATAGTCTTAGAGGAAAAATATGGGGAGATTTCTTCCTCAGATAATCCAGAAAAGCATGAGACTCTGGTCAACCTTGAAAGATTTATAGGTATCAGTGCCCATGAACTGCTGGACATGGCCAGACAGGCCTTCCATATGGCCGAGACTATTCTAAGAGTCTGATATAATTTTTCCATGAACCTTGTTCGTTTACAACTCATATACCCTGAGGATAAGGTTAAAGAGCCCATCCTCTGTGAGGTTTGTAAGAGGTTTGACCTTGTGCTCAACATAAGGACCGCTAAGGTTACGAAGGATACGGGTATTCTAACCATAGAGATGGATGGTGAAGCGGAAGAAATAGATAAGGCAGTTAAGTTTATAGAGGAAAGGGGGGTTATAGTTCAACCTATTGAGGGTCAGATATTCACCGAATGAGAATTTCTCAGATTGGAGAGTTTGGTCTTATAGAGAGAATAAAGGCCATAATTGGAAACCCCGTAATAGGTGATGATACTGCGCCGGTCAATATAGATACCCAAACCCTTTTGTTCACCTGTGATATTCTCATACAGGATAGACACTTTAAGCTCTCTTACCCGTCCTCTGCGGTTGGATGGAAGGCTATAAGCGTGAACGTGAGCGATGTGGTGGCAAATGGGGGAGAGCCCCTTTACGCTCTTGTCTCCTTGGTGCTTCCCGATATGGAGGTGGATTATGTGGAGGGGCTCTACGAGGGCATAAAAAGGGCCTGCGACTTTTATGGATGCAAGGTAGTGGGTGGTAACATAGGCAAGGGGGAAAAGCTTGCTATAGACCTCTTTATGGTGGGAAAGACTGGCAGGTTTGTGGGTAGAAGGGGTGCCAGGCTTGGGGACAGCCTCTTTGTATCTGGTACATTAGGAGATTCAAGGGCAGGGCTTGAGCTGCTACTGATGGAAAGGAAAAACTACGAACCTTTTGAGCTAAGGCTCATAGAAAAGCACCTGAGGCCTACCGCAAGGGTAGACCTTTCAAAGCACATATCCAAGCACGCCAATGCAAGCATGGATATAAGCGACGGCCTTTCATCGGATGTGGAAAAGCTTTCAAAGGCTAGCAATGTAAGGATAAGGCTTTTCTCCGAGAAGATACCCATCTCGGAGGAGCTACGTCTCTTTTGTAAAAAACACGGCAAAGACCCTATCGAATACGCCCTTATAGGTGGTGAAGACTACGAGCTTCTATTTACCCATCCCTTCGAAAAGCTCAACCCTTTTCTCAGCATGTTTCACATAGGTATTGTAGAAGAGGGGGAGGGAATATTCCTTGACCATAAGCCCATAGAGCCCATGGGTTTTGACCACTTTAGGGTGTTATAATCTTTCTCATGCAGGAGATATTTATAACCGATGTTTCTTTAAGGGATGGTATTCAGTCCCTGCTTGCCACTAGGGTAAGGACTGAGGACATGCTTTCTACTCTGGAAATTCTTGATAAATGCGGTTTTTGGTCCTTGGAGGTTTGGGGTGGTGCTACCTTTGATGTGTGCCTCAGATATCTTAAAGAGGACCCATGGGAGAGACTGAGAAGATTCAAAGAGCATGCACCCAACACAAGGCTCGAAATGCTCCTTAGGGGTCAGAACGTGGTTGGCTACAGACACTATCCTGACGATGTGGTAGAGGCTTTTATTAAAAAGGCTTACGACAATGGTATAGAGGTCTTTAGGATATTTGATGCCCTCAACGACACTAGAAATATGAGGAAGTCCATACAGACCGCAAAAAAGCTTGGTGCCATTGTGAAGGGTGTGCTCTCTTATACCATAAGCCCCGTGCATACGGTGGAGTATTACCTTGGCATAGCTAAAGAGCTTGTAGATATGGGTATAGACATAATCTCTATAAAGGACCAAGCGGGCCTCCTCTCTCCCAAGATGGCCTATGACCTTGTGAGTGCCCTAAGGTCCGAATTTCCACGGCACCCCGTGCATCTTCACACCCAGACCACAGCAGATCTTGCCCAGATGGCACAGCTCAAGGGAATAGAGGCAGGGGCAACCATGATAGACACTGTCTTTTATAGCCTTTCCTGCCAAACGGCCCATCCCCCCGGTGAGACCATGATATACGTTTTAAGGGAGTTCGGATACAAGGTAAGTGTAAATGAGAAGCTCTACAAGGATGCGGGTGACAGGTTTGTGGAAGTTAGGAGAAAGTATAAAAAGTATGACCTCCTTCCGCCCTATCCTGACGTGGGCGTTCTTCTCCACCAGGTCCCAGGAGGTATGATATCCAACTTTATAAGTCAGCTGAAAGAACAGGGTATGGAGGAAAAACTTCCTGAGGTATTAAGGGAGGTAATCAGAGTTAGAGAAGATTTAGGTTATCCACCCCTTGTAACACCCACCAGCCAGATAGTGGGCTCTCAGGCTTTTCTGAACGTGGTTCACGGTGAGCGTTATAAGGTGGTTACCAAGGAGACAAGGGACTACGTGAAGGGACTCTACGGAAAACCCCCCGCACCCATAAAGGAAGAGATCATAAAAAAGATTCTTGGTGACGAAAGCCCTGTTTATCATATAAGACCGGCGGACCTGTTGGAGCCTGAGCTTGAAAAATTAAAGGAAGAGGCCATCAGTCACGGAGCAAAAAGTGACGAAGATGTGCTCTCTTACGCCCTTTTCCCCTTGGTTGCTAAGGAGTTTTTTGAGTTTAGAGAAAAGGGTGAGATATCTATAGAGGAGATTCCAGAGGTTAAGGCTGAAAATATACCGGTGGAGTTTATGATAACCCTTCATGGTGAGCAATACCATGTGCAGATAGCGGGAAGGGGAGAACCCACACCAGAGGGCAAGACCTTTTTTATTAGGCTTGATGGAAAGTTGGAAGAGGTTATACTAAAACCCATAAGGGAAGTGGAAAGCGCTCCCTCTTCTTATGGGGAGATAACTGTGGGCACGGAGGTGAAACCCAGAAGACCCAGGCCCGTGGGTGTGGGGGACATAAGCTCACCCATATCGGGAAAGGTGGTCAACATAAAAGTAAGCGTTGGGCAGGAGGTCAAAGAGGGTGATGTGCTCCTTGTGATAGAAGCCATGAAGATGGAAAACGAGATACACAGCCCAGTCGCAGGTGTGGTTGAGGAGTTGTTGGTCTCCGTGGGAGAGGTGGTAAACCCTGACGAGGTTATAGTAAGGATAAGACCCACTAGGATATGAAAGTAGAAGTGCTCATAGTGGAGGATGATAAGGACCTTGGGGAGCTTTTAGCTTACAACCTAAGGAAAGAAGGGTATGAGCCTTGTTTAATAGCAAGGGGTTCGGATGCCTTAAGGGTATTGGGAGAGAGGAATTTTGACTTGGTTCTTCTTGACGTTATGCTACCGGATTACGATGGCTTCAGAATAGCTCAGTACATAAGGGGTAATCCAAGCCTTGAGAGCCTACCCATAATATTCCTAACCGCAAAGGATACGGAGGTGGACAAGCTCAAGGGCTTTTACCTTGGAGCGGACGATTACATAACCAAACCTTTCTCCATTAGAGAGCTCCTAGCCCGTGTGAAGGCTATACTCAGAAGGGTGGGGAAAGAGAAGAGGCAAACCTATTTCAAGCTTGGGAGCCTTGAGGTGGACCTTGAAAAGAAGGAGGTGAAAAAGGCAGGTCAGCCGATGGACCTCACGCCCACCGAGTTTCTCATCCTTTCTGCCCTTCTTGAGAACTGCGGAAAGCCCGTAAGTAGGGACTACCTTGTGGAGAAGGTACTCAAGAGGGATGTTTACGACAGGACAGTGGACGTGCATATAAAGAAGCTGAGGGAAAAGCTGGGTGAGGAGGGTAAATCCATACAAACAGTTAGAGGGTTTGGATATAAATTAAGCCTATGAGATGGTTTATTCTCCTCTTCCTCTCCGTTTTTTTTCTTATGCACCTCTATGCATATCTTAGGGTTGTCAAACCGGCTTTTGGTAAAAGCAAGCTCCTGTTTTTGCCCTTTGTAGGTGGCTTTCTCTTTCCCTTCTTCTGGCGTTTCGCCGATAGGGATGCAAGCCCTACCTTCTCTTACATAGTAACCCTTTTAGGTCTACTGTGGATGGGCTTTCTTCTCTACTTTGTCCTGTCTGGGCTTTTGATAGAATTGTACAGGTTCTTGGTTTACCTATCCAAGAGGTTTTTGGGTATAAACCCCCTTCCCACACCCTCACCCAGGTATGCCTTTTTTATAGTGCTCCTGCTTTCTACAAGCCTGTCTGCCTATAGCTATTACGAGACCAAGAGGCTCCATGTGGAACATCACATCCTATACACGGACAAAATACCCGTTGGAAGGCTGAAGGTTCTTCATATATCGGACCTACACTTGGGCCCTGTGATGGGCATGGACAAGGTGTCTGCGGTGCTTGAGGTATACAGAAGGGAAAAACCGGATTTGGTGGTCTCCACAGGAGACCTGGTAGATGGAAACATGAGAAACAGGGCATACCTTGCGCAAGCCCTCAGGGAGATGGACCCACCCTACGGCAAGTACGCGGTTTTGGGAAACCATGAGTACTACAAAGGTGTGAAGCAGGCAATAGAGTTTACAGAAAGAGCGGGCTTTAGACTCCTCAGAGGCGATAGGCTCAGACTTGACCCTATCAACCTGACCATATTGGGTATAGACGACGATGACTGCAGGCTCTTCCGGTCCTGTGTAGGACCCCTCTCCGATGTGGAGTTTTTGAAGGATATGGACAGAGAGGATTTTATCCTATACCTTAAGCACAAACCCAAGCTGGAGCCAGGGGCTATGGGTCTTTTTGACCTGATGCTATCTGGACATACCCATGGTGGAGTTTATTATCCCATTGGCAGGTTTGTGCTTACGAGGATGTTTATAAGCGATAGAGGATTTCACAAACTTGGTAGCTCTTACATTTACATAAGTAAGGGTATAGGAACGGGTGGCCCACCCATGAGGCTGTTCTCTCCACCGGATGTGGCAATTATCGAGATCGTGAATAAAGACAGGCTTTGATGAAGGATACAAAAAGGGGGTTAGGGTCGAAGGGCTTGCTCTTGAACTCTGGGTGGAACTGACACCCTATATACCAAGGATGGTCTCTAAGCTCTACTATCTCCACCAGGTCCATCTCCGCATATATTCCCGAAAACACCATACCCGCCCTTTCAAAGGCTTTCCTGTAAGAGTTGTTAAACTCATACCTGTGTCTATGTCTTTCGTATATCTTATCCTGCTTATATATATCCTTAGCTTTCGTCCCTTCCACAAGCATGCATGGATAGGAGCCGAGCCTCATAGTGCCTCCCATCCGCTGTAAGTTCTTCTGGCTTTCCATTAGGTCTATAACAGGATGGGGCGTCCTAGGGTCAAACTCGGTAGAGTTGGCATCATGAAGACCTAGAACATTTCTCGCGAATTCTACGCACATAAGCTGCATCCCTAGACATATACCAAAGGTGGGCTTACCTTTAACCCTTCCGTAGGTGAGAGCCCTCAGTTTTCCTTCTACTCCCCTTTCTCCAAAACCACCCGGCACAAGTATGCCATCCGCCTCTTCCAATGCACTCTCTTCGTAATCCTCTGCGTTTATCCAAAGCACATCCACCCTTACACCGTTGGCTATTCCTCCGTGGGTAAGTGCCTCAACTACACTCCTGTAAGAGTCCTTTAAGGAAGTGTACTTACCAACCAGAGCAACCCTTACATTCCTTTTAGCTTCTTTCAGGCTTTTTACTATATCCTCCCATTTACTTCTAACCTCTTTAAATTCAAAACCAAAATGCTTGGCTATCAACCTGTCCAGTTTCTGCCTCTTTAGAATAAGAGGCACTTCGTATATGTACTCCAAATCTGGTGCGGATATGACCGCAGACCTATCTACGTTGGTAAAGAGCGCTATTTTGTCCTTTATACCGTCAGGTAGTTCCATCTCCGCTCTACATAGTATGACATCGGGCTGTATTCCTATGGCTCTTAGTTCCTTTACCGAGTGTTGTGTGGGTTTAGTCTTTAGCTCGCCGGTAGTCTTGACGTAGGGTACGTATGTGGTATGTATGAAAATAGTTCTGTTTCTGCCCAGTTCCATGGAAAGCTGTCTTATGGCTTCAAGAAAGGGAAGCCCTTCTATGTCTCCGACCGTACCACCTACCTCCACAAGCACCACATCGTAGCCCTTCTCTGCCTTCCTTATCAGGGACTTTATCTCGTCGGTTATATGGGGTATGACCTGCACCGTTGCACCGAGGTACGCGCCCTCCCTCTCCCGAGTTATCACGTTGTAATAGACCTTTCCCGCAGTTATGTTGTTGTCCCTTGTCATGGTTGTGTGTGTAAAGCGCTCGTAGTGACCCAAATCAAGGTCCGTTTCCGCACCGTCCTCTGTAACGTAGACTTCCCCATGTTGATATGGGCTCATCGTACCTGGGTCTACGTTGAGGTAAGGGTCTAGCTTAAGCAGATTCACCCTCAAGCCCATCTCCTCAAGTAAGGAAGCTATGGATGCTGTAGCTACACCCTTTCCCAAGGAGGAGAGCACACCACCAACAACAAATATATAATTAGACATGTGTAAATATTTTACAGTGGGATGTACCTTCTTACCACCTCCACCTCCTTTTTATCCGTCTCCACCTGCATAATACTCTCTCCCCTCTCAGAAAAGCACAAGACCTCACCCCAAGGGCTGTATATAGCTGAGCATCCCGCATATTCCTCCTGCCCAACCTTTCCCCAAGCGTTGGAAAGGAGGAGGAAGGATTGGGTTTCTATTGCTCTCGCCCTTGAGAGAACCACGAGGTGCTCCTTTCTCTTCGCTCCCCACATGGAGGGCACTGCTATTAGGTGCGCCCCATTTTCTCTTAGCTCCCAAGAAAGTTGAGGAAAGCGCAGCTCATAGCATATGAGTACTCCTAGCTTTCCATTAGGCGTATCAAAGACCGGATTTTCTGTACCAGCCCTAAAATACTTGGGCTCATCGTAAAGTGGAAAGAGTTTAATCTTGTGCCTTACGCCTAAAACCTCTCCATAGCCAATAGCTAAGCCAGTGTTATAAATCCCTTCCCCTTCATGGGTGGGATAGGTACCCACTATGATCAGACTCCTTTCCAGTGATAACTTCTTAACTTCTTCGATAACCCACTGGGTACTCTGGGCATGTTTATACAGCCTCCCATAATCGAAACCACACTGCCACATCTCCGGAAGTACAACCAAGGACCTGGGTTTTACGTGTTTGAGAAGCTCCAAGACCTTGCTAAGATTTTTCTCAACCTCTCCAAGTTCTGGCCTTATCTGCACAACCGCTAAATTAAGCACATGGCTATTATATTTCACTCATGCTAAAATAAAAACCTTATGGAAAGGTTTTTCCCTTTCCTAAAATGGCTAAAGGTCTATAACAGGCAAACCTTCGCATCTGACTTTATAGCTGGTCTTACCGTTGCGGTGGTTTTGGTGCCCCAGTCCATGGCTTATGCCCTCATAGCTGGTCTTCCTCCAGTGTACGGTCTTTACGCAGCTTCCATACCCGTTATAGTAGCCGCCCTTTTTGGAAGCTCCGCTCAGCTTGCCACTGGACCTGTTGCCATAGTTGCCTTTCTTACCTTCGTATCTCTGTCAGGTTTTGCAAAACCTGGGGAAGAAAAGTTTATAGAGCTTGCCATACTTATGGCCTTTCTCGTGGGTGCGGTACAGCTCATTTTGGGTGTTTTTAGGCTTGGTTTTCTTGTAAACTTCGTCTCCCAAGCAGTGGTGGTCGGCTTTACCAACGCAGCAGCCATAATAATAGCTACCACACAGGTACCTGCCCTCCTTGGCATAAAGGTGGAGCAGAAAGAGCTCATATTCCAGAACGTATACGAAATTCTGAAAAACCTCACAAACACCAATCCCTATACCCTAGTGGTGGGTGCTGTATCCATAGTCTTAATTGTAGGGTTAAGAAAGGTTTACAGAAATTTCCCCTCCGCTCTTCTGACTGTGGTCCTCTTTACCGCTCTCTCCTTTGCCTTCTCCTTTGAAAACTACGGTATAAAGGTTGTGGGTGAAATCCCAAAAGGCCTTCCCTTTCCTTCCTTACCATCCATAGACCTAGACCTGTTGGACACGCTTGTAGGAAAAGCAATCGTAATTGCCCTAGTAGGCTTTATGGAAGCCTATGCCATAGCTAAAGTCATAGCAAGTCAGACAAAGCAGAGATTGGATGTAAACCAGGAGCTCATAGGTCAAGGGTTGGCAAACCTCTTGGGCTCTTTCTTTAAAAGTTTTCCTGTGAGCGGTTCTTTCTCTCGTTCTGCTGTAAACTTCCAGTCTGGTGCAAAGACTGGCATGTCAAACATAGTAAGCGCAAGCTTTGTGATAGCCACCATATTCTTCCTCGCTCCTCTTCTGTACTACCTACCTAGGGCAGTGCTCTCCGCAGTGGTCATAACTGCAGTCATAAACCTGATAAAGCCCAAGTACTTTATCCATCTCTGGAAAACAAACCGTTACGACGGTATATCCGCCATAGCCACCTTTGGCATGTCCTTTGTGATGAAGCCCGACTATGCCCTCTTTATAGGGATGTTCCTTTCCCTTTCCCTCTTTCTGTGGAGGAGCCTGCACCCTCGCATAGTTAGGATGGCTAGGGACCCTGTAAGCAAGACCTTCGTAAACGCAGAAGCTCATAACATACCCACGTGTCCACAGATAGAGATGGTAAGGCCCGAGGCATCTCTCTATTACGCCAACGTGGAAAATGTTCTGCAAGATTTTGAATATATAGTAAGTGAAAAACCAGCGCTAAAGTATCTCGTAGTTGATGGGGAGTCCATAAACTACATGGATGGTACCGCTCTTGAAGCCCTAGAAAACTTTTTGGATGACCTACGGAAAAGAAGGGTTAATCTTGTTTTTGTGAATGTCAAAAGTCCAGTTAAAGAAGCGATGGAAAGGTCAGGATTTCTCTCAAAGCTTGGGAAGGAAAACATACTGCCTTCGAAGGGTTATGCGGTCGGTGAGCTATTCCAAAAAATAGACCATGACTACTGCAGAAGGGAATGTCCTTATGCAACCTTCGATGAATGCTATACGGTTAAAGACTATGTGAAGTTTGAGCCGGCATCCCTTTCTTTAAAAGAGCTCTATGAGAGTCTATCATCCCTTGAGCAGGTGGACGTTTATGTGGGTAAGGCTTATAGCAAGATGATGCTGAAGATAAATGGCATGGAGATAGAGTTAAGCGGTGGTGATTTTTACACAGATGGAACTTACTACTATCTCCCTGCAAGTAAGACGGTTAAGGTAGGGGATGAGGTCAAGTCCATAGGTTTGCTTTGTACACAGGACAGATGCTGTATGAAAAACGGTTTTGTGCTTCTGGGAGAGGACAAGGAAAAGATAGTTAAAGGATTAGTAGAGCTCTTAGGCGCTAAGCGTGAGTAGATGCTTGAGTAAGAACTTCACTTCAAAAACTTAAAAAAGCCCCCATAGAAGGGGGCCGGTCTTTTATTCAAGCTCGGGCATCTCTGGTGTTGGTGCCTTTTCCTTCTTCTCCTCTGGGATCTCCGCCACAATTGCCTCTGCTGTGAGCATGGTACCTGCCACCGATGCCGCATTCTGTATAGCAGTTCTTACCACCTTGGTCGGGTCTATTATACCAGCCTCAACCATATCCTTGTATTCTCCCGCCGCTGCATCAAAGCCCCAGTTTTTGCCCTTTTCTGAACCAAGCTGCAAGACCTTCTCTAGGACAACAAAGCCCTCAAAGCCTGCATTTGTTGCTATCTGTCTTAAAGGTGTTCTGCAGGCTTTTTTGACTAAATCCACACCTACTTGCTGGTCCGGGTTCTCTAAGGTCATTTTTTCAAGAGATTCTGAAGCCCTTACGAGCGCCACACCACCGCCTGGAACTATGCCCTCCTCAACAGCGGCCTTAGTGGCATTGACAGCGTCCTCAACCCTAGCCTTCTTCTCCTTGAGCTCTGCCTCTGTGGCTGCACCTACCCTTATTATAGCCACACCACCTGCAAGCTTGGCAAGTCTTTCCTGTAGTTTCTCTCTGTCATAGTCAGATGTGGTTTCTATTATCTGCTTCTTAATCTGCTCTATCCTGGCCTGTATAGCCTCCTTAGAGCCCCTGCCACCAACTATGGTAGTGTTGTCCTTGTCCACTATCACCTTATCTGCCCTACCCAGCATATCGGGTGTAACGCTTTCAAGCTTTATACCAAGCTCTTCCGTTATGGCAGTTCCACCCGTGAGTATGGCTATATCTTGGAGGTAATCCTTCCTCCTTTGACCAAAGCCAGGAGCCTTTACAGCGCATGCTCTTATCACACCCTTTATGTGATTTACCACCAGGGTTGCCAGAGCTTCAGCCTCCACATCCTCAGCTATTATCAGTATGGGTTTACCCATCCTTACCACCTGTTCAAGCAAAGGCAGGAGGTCTTTGACGTTGGATATTTTTTTCTCGTATATGAGTATATATGGGTCTTCAAGAACCGCTTCCATCTTGTCGGGGTTGGTGATGAAGTAGGGAGATAAGTACCCTCTGTCAAACTGCATACCCTGAACGCTCTCAAGGGTAGTCTGGGCTGACTTGGACTCTTCAACGGTTATAACACCGTCCTTACCTACAGCCTCCATGGCATCGGCTATTATCTTTCCTATCTCTGGATCGTTGTTGGCAGATATAGTTGCGACTTGTTCTATCTCCTTCCTACCGCTTACAGGTATGGAGAGAGCCCTAATCTCCTCTATGACCCTTTCCACAGCCTTGTCTATACCCCTTTTTAGATCCATGGGGTTGGCGCCGGATGCTATGGCCTTAAGGCCTTCGGTGAATATGCTCTGAGCCAATACAGTTGCGGTTGTTGTCCCATCACCGGCAACATCTGCGGTTTTGGAGGCTACCTCCTTAACAAGCTGAGCTCCCATGTTTTCGTATGGGTCCTTTAACTCTATCTCCTTGGCCACTGTGACGCCGTCCTTCGTCACAAGGGGAGTTCCCCACTTCTTCTCTATGATTACCTCTCTACCCCTAGGTCCTAGGGTGACCTTAACCGCATTGGCGAGCTTGTCTACACCCGCCTTGAGCTTTGATCTTGCATCTTCTCCGTAAACGACTCTCTTTGCTGCCATGTTACCACCTCCTTGACAGATTTTTTATTCTACTATAGCCAGAATTTCATCCTCTGACATGATAAGGTACTTTTCGCCGTTCAACTCAACCTCGGTGCCGGCATACTTGTTGAAGACTACCCTGTCCCCCACCTTTACCTTTGGTGGTACCTGCTGACCGTTCTGTAGGAGCTTTCCCTCTCCTACCGCTACAACCTCCCCCATCTGGGGTTTTTCCTTTGCTGTATCGGGTATGATTATACCCGAGGCGGTTTTCTGCTCCTGCTCCTCAAACCTCCTTACAACAACCTTGTCATATAAAGGCCTCAGTTTCGCCATGTTTCACCTCCTTCTTGGTGTTTTTACGGTGGAATATTATATTAACATCCCTATCTCTTGTCAAGAGGTAAGCTACAAAAATTTTAGCATATAAAACTTAAGCTTATTAACTTATTTAATATCAATTTTAGGTGGAGTGCTAAAATATAAACCTATGTGGAGGTTTCTCTCGCCAGCGAAGTTGAACTTAGGGCTTTGGCTTCTTAGCAAGAGGTCGGACGGCTACCATGAAGTTTTCACAGTCTACAACAGCATATCCCTCTTTGATGAGGTATTTATAGAAGAAGGTCCCCTAAGTATTGAGACGAGCACGGGCATACCCATGGAGGAAAACCTTGTATACAAGGCTCTGCGCAAGATGGAAGAGGTGTTGGGAAGGGAGATAAACTACCGCATATACATACAGAAGAACATACCCGAAGGTGGTGGACTTGGTGGCGGCTCATCTAACGTGGCAACGATCCTTAAAGCTATAAACGAACTTATGGGTAAGCCCTTAAGCCTTGAAGAGCTCCATAGTATAGCTGGCCATGTATCCTCTGATGCACCCTTCTTTCTTTACTGCGGGTGGGCTATAGGCAGAGGGCGTGGGGAACTGTTGCAAAGATTAGAGCTTCCTAAGATGAGGTTTGTTGTCATATGTCCCGATGTAAAGGTTTCTACATCTTACGTCTACAGGAGGGTAAAAAGGGATATGTTGACAGGTGTACCTCCAAGTGATAAAATAGTAGATTGCTTAAGGATTGGAGACCTGAGCCTGCTGGAGAATAGGTTAGGGCTGTTGGCGGCAGAGCTTTACCCTGAAGTGGGTGAGGTGCTTAGGTTTTTAGAGGGTTTAGGCTTTAGGAGCCTTGTAAGTGGGAGCGGCTCATGCGTATTTTATGTGGGTGAGCCAAATTCCCAGGTTGAGCTAGGATGTAGGCTGAGAGGATGGAAGCTCTACAGTGTGGAAAGCTATGGGGTGTAGCTCAACTGGCAGAGCACCGGACTTTGGATCCGGGGGCTCCTGGTTCGAATCCAGGCACCCCAGCTTTCCATTAAAAGGAAGAGGTGAGTCATGCTTGGCAACATAAAGCTTATTACTGGGAACAGCAATCCCAAGCTTGCGCAAGAGGTTTCTGAATATCTTGGCATACCACTTTCTGACGCCCTTGTTGGTCGTTTTAGCGATGGAGAGGTAAGGGTTAAGATAAACGAGTCTATGAGGGGGGAGGATGTCTTTGTCCTTCAGTCCCTCGGTCCTCCGGTGAACGAGAACATAATGGAGCTGCTACTTATTTTGGATGCCCTTAAAAGAGCCTCTGCAGGCAGAATAACCGCGGTCATACCCTACTACGCATACTCAAGGCAGGACAGGAAGGATAAGCCTAGGGTTCCCATAAGCGCCAGGCTTATCGCTGACCTCTTAACCGTTGCGGGAGCTCAGAGGCTCATAGTAGTTGACCTTCACTCGCCACAGATACAGGGCTTCTTTAACATACCGGTGGATAACCTTTACGCACTTAACGTACTGTATGAATATATAAAGGGCAGAGTTGACGGTGATAAGGTTGTAGTATCTCCGGATGCGGGTGGTGTGGAAAGGGCCAGGCTCCTTGCCAACAGGCTTGGGTGCGGTATAGCCATAATATACAAGCGTAGACCTGAGCCTAACGTAGCTGAGGTCCTAGACATAGTTGGGGATGTAAAGGATAAGAAGGCCATCATTGTGGATGATATAGTAGATACTGCGGGAACTGTTGTTTCCGCTACCAACCTTCTCCTTTCAAAGGGTGCCAGTGGTGTGTTTGTTGCGGCAACCCACGGGGTTTTTTCCGGTCCTGCCATAGAGAGGTTAAAGGGTTCCCCCGTGGAAGAGGTCATAGTTACAAACACGCTAAACTTGGAAGATAAAACCTTTGAAAAGCTAAGGGTCGTCTCGACAGCTCCACTGATAGCCGAATCTATAAAGCGGGCTCACGAAGGAGAATCCATAAGCTCCCTTTTTGTGTAGTATAATTCTTTAGTTTTATGATGGAGGTAAGTTATGAAAAGGGTCAGCGTGAAGCTTACGCCTAGAAGAATTGGGAGAAAGAGCGAGCTGAAGGCAAAAAGAAAGGAAGGTTACATACCCGTAGAGCTTTACGGTAAAGACGTGGAGAACCTTCACGCGTACATAAGCCTTAAGGACCTCAGGTCCATGCCCTACGGTGAAACCTTTCTCATAGAAGCGGAGATAAACGGGGAAAAGAGGCTATGCCTTCTTAGGGACGTGCAGATGGGATGGCTTGGGGATAACCCAATGCATGTGGACCTACTGGATGTTTCCCACGTTAAGGATATAGAGGTGGAGGTTCCCATAGAGTTTGTGGGCACACCGGTCGGTGTGGGTCTTGGCGGAACCTTTGAGCCTGTTATGCACAGTCTTACCATAAAGGCATCCATAGATAAGCTCCCAGATAAGATAGTGGTTAACGTAGCTAACTTAGGACTTGGGGACGTTCTACACGTCAGGGATATAGCACCGCCTGAAGGTTGTGTGATAATGGACTCTCCTGAGGAAACGGTAGCAGTGGTACTTGAACCTGAGGTGGAGGAAGCTCCAGCCGCTGAATGATACGCTTAGTGGTGGGGCTTGGCAACCCTGGTAAAAAGTACGAAAGGACCCGTCATAATGTGGGCTTTATGGTTGTAGACGAGCTATTAAAAAAGTTGAAGGTTAGAGTTTACACGGAAGAGGGCCTCTCTCACCTGTATAAGGTAAACCTTTATGGGAGGGATGTTCTCTTTTCCAAACCCCAGACCTATATGAACAACTCGGGTCTTGCCGTCCTAAACCTTTTGGAAGAGTATAAAATAGAACCTGAAGAGATGCTTGTGGTGTACGATGACCTAGACCTTCCCTTGAGTAAGCTTAGGTTGCGCCTAGAGGGAAGTTCTGGGGGACACCATGGCATCGAATCTATAATAAAGGAGATTAGGACACAGAGGTTCCCAAGGCTTAAGGTGGGCATAGGTAGGCCAAGGGACAAAAACAAGGTGGTGGAGTACGTACTCTCACCCTTTGAAAAGGAGGAGGAGGAAACTTTAGCTAGGGTCCTTGAGAGGGCGAGCCTGTGTATCCTAAGAATCTTGGAGTTTGGCTTGGATGAGAGTATGAACTTTTGTAATGCCCAGGTTTAAAATAGAAGGAGGTCAAAGATGGAGCTCAAAAACATACCTTCTGGGAAAAACCCACCAGAGGATGTATACGTGATAGTGGAGATACCCCAAGACAGCCCTATAAAGTATGAGCTGGAAAAGGAGAGTGGGGCGCTCTTTGTGGACAGGTTCCTCTTTACCGCCATGCACTACCCCTTTAACTATGGCTTTATACCTCAGACCTTGGCAGATGATGGCGATCCGGTGGACGTTCTTGTGGTGTCAAGGTATCCAGTTCTTCCCGGTAGCGTTCTAAGATGCAGACCCATTGGAGCCTTGGAGATGAGGGACGAGGAGGGCTTAGACACCAAGCTTATAGCCGTACCCCATTCTAAGTTGGACCCCACCTACGATGGGATAAGGTCCATAGAAGACCTGCCAAAGGCTCTTTTAGAGAGAATAAAGCACTTCTTTGAGCATTACAAGGAGCTCGAGCCTGGCAAGTGGGTAAAGGTAGAAGGATTTAAGAGTGTGGACTTTGCCCATGAGGAGATAACCAGGGGTATGAAGAACTATGGAGGACATCCTTCAGAAGGCAAGGCGGGTATTTGACCTTGAGATAGAAACCTTGGTAAGGCTAAGGGATTCCTTAGATAAGAGCTTTTTGGAAGCTGTTAAGCTTATCTTTGGCTGTGAGGGTAAGGTTGTAACCACAGGCATTGGTAAATCTGGGCATATAGCCCAGAAGGTTGCCTCTACTCTTTCAAGCACGGGCACACCCGCTCACTTTCTCCATCCTGCGGAGGCTCTTCATGGAGACCTTGGCGTTTTAGACTCTAAGGATGTGGTGCTTGCCTTTTCAAACAGCGGCGATTCTCCCGAGGTAATCTCTCTAATACCTTACATAAAATTTTTTGGAATTCCCCTTATAGCTGTAACTAACAAACCAGAGTCCACCTTGGCAAAACATGCGGACGTTCATATATTTCTAAACGTGGAGAAGGAAGCTTGTCCCCTTCAACTTGCCCCCACTAGCTCATCTACCGCATCCTTGGTCCTTGGAGATGCCCTTGCCATGGTACTTCTGGAGCTTAGGAACTTCACACAAAGGGACTTTGCCCTGAGACATCCCGCAGGAAGTCTAGGAAGAAGGTTGAGGCTTGTAAGGGACCTATGTCATAAGGGTGAAGAGCTTCCAGTGGTCTACGAGCACACACCCATGAAAGAGGTCATACTGGAGATGACGAGCAAGGGCTTTGGAGCTACTGCGGTGGTAAACCATGAAGGTGTGCTCGAAGGCATAATAACCGACGGAGACCTCAGACGCTTTGTAAACAGGGGTGGGAACTTTAACACAAGCCTTGCCAAGGATGTGATGACGAGAAATCCTAAGGTGGCCCTTATGGATGAGCTTGCAGCGGAAGCATTAAGGAGGATGGAGGACAACAAGATAACGGTGCTCATCGTTGTGGACGAGGCAAGAAAGCCCGTAGGTATAATACACATGCATGACATAGTAAAGGCTGGTATAGTATGAAGTCCATAGGTGTACTAGGCTCTACTGGTTCGGTGGGAAGTCAAACCTTGCAGGTTATAGGTGCATACAGAGAGGACTTTGAGCTGGTGGGCATAGTGGCAAGAAGGGCCTCCGAAAGGCTTCTCTACCAAGCGAGGGAATTCAGACCCAGGTATGTAGTATCCTTTGAAGAACCTTCAAAGGAGTGGCTCAGCCTTTTGCCCCCAGAGACAACCTACCTTAAGGGTATGGAGGGTCTCGTTAGTGTTATAGAAAATTCCCAAACTGTGGTGAACGCCATATCGGGTACTGATGGCATTTTACCCACCTACTTGACCCTCTTAATGGGCAAGAAGCTACTAGCTTCCAATAAGGAGTCTCTCATATGTCTGCGTGAATTGGTTCAGGAGAAGAGAGAGCTCATAGTACCTGTGGATAGCGAGCATAACGCCCTCTTTCAGCTCCTGTCTGTTGTTCAGAGGGAGCATGTAAAAAAGATCTATCTAACAGCCTCTGGAGGACCTTTTAGGAACAAAACCATAGAGGAGTTAAAAGAGGTTAGGGTAGAAGATGCACTAAAGCATCCTACCTGGAAGATGGGTGCTAAGATAACCGTGGATTCTGCCACCCTTATGAACAAGGGTATGGAGATAATAGAGGCGATCAACCTCTTTGACATACCCTTAGAATCTGTTGATGTGGTCGTACACCCTCAGAGCGTGGTCCATGGTATAGTGGAGCTCAAGGATGGAAGCTTTTTGATCCACGCCTCCCAGACGGACATGAGGATCCCCATACTCCACAGCCTGTACTATCCTGAAAGGAAGGCCTTTCCCTTTGAAACAAAGAGCCTTTTGGATCTGTCTCCCCTTAGCTTTGAACCCCTTGACAGTGAAAAATTCAGGAGCGTATCCCTTTGCAAGTGGGTTGCCCTTATGGGTGGTATTTACCCTGCGGTTTTAGTTGGTGCGGACCAGATAGCCACAGAGCTCTTCTTGGATGGGAAGATAGGCTTTTTGGATATAGTGGAGCTTGTGGAAGAGGTCTTAAGCTCCGTTAACTTACCTGACCCTAAAAACATAGATGAGGTCCTGCAAGCCATAGAATGGGCTTATAGAAAGGGTAGAGAGCTAGCAGGGGTGCATGAGTTATGAAAAGCACTCTATTTGCCCTTATTTTTATACTCCTTTCCTTTCTGCCCTTCTATCTTTCCTCTTCTCCCAGCTCTGGGTCGGTGAGTTTTCGTCGTGTTGACCCTGAGAGCTTTAACCCAAAGCAAGGTAAGGAGGGTGGAGAGCTGAGGTTTGTGCTAAGCTCCGACCCAAAGACCTTAAACCCAGCCTTAGCGCAGGAGACATCATCTACAGCAGTCCTTTCAGACCTCTTCACGGGCCTTACAAAGGTGGACCTCAAAACTATGAAGGTTGTTCCAGACCTTGCCCACTCGTGGGAGGAGAGGGAAGGTGGTAAGGTTTATATTTTTCATCTGCGGAAGGGCGTAAGATGGAGCGACGGAAAGCCCTTTACCTCAGATGATGTGGTCTTTACTTACATGGATATATACCTGAACCCAAGTATACCCAACTCAACGGGGGACATATTTAAGGGTGTACTAAAGGGTGCAGAGGATGTGAAAAACTTTGCTAGGAAGATAGACGAGCACACGGTGGAGTTTAGGCTTCCACAACCCTTTGCTCCTTTTCTTAGCGCCCTCTCTGCACCCGTACTGCCAAAGCACAAACTGGAGAAGTCTGTAAGAGATAACAGCTTTATGACTGTCTGGAATGTGAATACAGACCCAAGGGATATAGTAGGTACGGGGCCCTATGTTCTCGAGAGGTACATAAAGGGTGTACTTGTGGAGTATAAGGCTAACCCTTATTACTATGAACATGATGATATGGGAAGAAAACTCCCTTACATAAAAAAGAGGTTCGGTTTCATACTCCAAGACCCTGACACAGCCCTCCTTAAGTTTTCTCTTGGAGAGGTAGACTACCTCGGGGTAAGACCGCAGGATGTTCTCCACATGGTAAGGCTTAAGAACATATCCCTTTTTGACCTTGGACCCACACCATCAACCACCTTTATAGCCTTCAATCAAAACCCCAAGGCCAAGATACTAGCTTACAAGCTAAGGTGGTTTCAGAACAGAGAGTTTAGAAGGGCCATATCCCATGCCATAGACAGGGAAGGGATGTGCTATCTTGTGTATAACGGGCTTGCAAAGCCCCTGTACAGTCCTATTACACCCGCCAACAGACCCTATTATGAGGAAGGTACATTCCCAGTTTATGAATACAATCCAAGGAAAGCAAAGACCCTTCTAGAAAGCATAGGGTTTAAAGACAGGGACAATGATGGATGGCTAGAGGATCCAGATGGTAACAGGTTGGAGATAGTTCTACTCACCAACTCGGGAAACAAGGAAAGGGAAGCCATGGGGAATATGATAAAGGAGGACCTTGAAAGGATTGGTATAAAGGTGCTCTTCAGACCCATAGACTTTAACACCTTGGTTAGCAAGCTTACCGCACCACCCTACGATTGGGAGGCTGTGATTATTGGACTGACAGGCTCTATGGACCCCCACTTTGGGAGAAACGTATGGCACACTTCAGGTAGTCTTCACATTTGGAACCCAAGGCAGGAAAGGGCACAGACCCAGTGGGAGAGAAAGGTTGACGAGCTCTTTGACAGGGCTGCAGTGGAAACCAGTCAAGAACGTAGGATAGAGCTCTATAGAGAGGCTTACAAAATCATAGCTGAGGAACAGCCCCTTGTATTTTTAGCTACGCCCAAAAGCATGACCGCAGTAAGGGATAAATTTGAAAACCTATTCCCCACAGTTTGGGGGTGGTATAAGGAGGAGCAACTATACCTTAAGTAACTATTTCCCTCAGGCGCTCCTTAAGGGCCTTATGGGCTTCCTCTTTTAAGATTTCTGAAAGGTTAACCTGGGCTAAGAACTTTCTAATCTCCTCCCTGACCATTTCCTCCAATCCTGCCTGCAGATGCTTTGAGATTTCTTGAACTAGCCTCTCCTGACTTATACCCTTGGAGATTATGGATGCTAGCCTCTCCTCTGAAAGGCTTGAGCTTATCGCCTCTTCAAGTGTGCTTTTAAGGCTTTCCAAGGCACCCTCACCAAGGGTCATATCCTCCACAGATGGGGGTAAGGTGCTCCCTTCTATAGTAGCTGGTTCCTCGTATATACTCTCGAAGGTGTTTGGAACCTCCTCTTTCCATTGGGGCTGGCTTATTATCTCCTCGAGGAGGCTTGTAACATCTAGCTTTTCCTCACCAACCTTTTCTATGCCGGGTGGTGCCTCCTTTTTTCTAAGCTCTTTGACCTTTTCCACTGCCTTACTTATCTCCGTTTCCCTTGCGTACACGTACTTTTCCGTTAAGGATATGCTATCTGTATCAATAGCCAAAAGCTCGTCTACAAGCAGCACATAGGGCTTATTTACCAATTCTTCGTGCTTGGACATCTCGGTGAGTATTCTTTGAGCAAGCATGCCAGATATGGTATCAAAGAGGATTACATCCGCATATCTTCCCTTCTCCACCGCCTCCTTTACGTTTTTCACCAACTCTATCTCAAAATCCTCTGAAAGGTTTTCTATTATGGTGTCTATGAGATAGTTATCCAAGGAAAAGACGAGGAGCTTGCCCTTTGGTATGCTACTTTCCAGGCTGAAAATATCCTCAGGAAGCTTCATGAGCTCCTCAACGTTTTCGTTTTCCATTGGGAAGAGGAAGGTCTCCAAGGTGGGCTCTTCTACCGCCCCCACTATTACCTCCCTTATCTTTTCTATAGCTTCCTCTCTCATGAGCTTTACCTTGTTGGGTGGTATTATGTTGTTCATGTCCACGGGGAAAAGATCATGAACTATGATTATGTACCTTGCATCTTTAAATTTTTCTCTGTACATATAGTTTATGTCCTCTTCTGAGATGGCACCCGAGGCAGCATCGTAAACCACAACATCTACGTTGGGAGCGATGGTTTTAACAGCTTCCTCACCGTTCTTCACATCGATAACTTCAAAGTCCCTAAGGACCTCTTTTATCCTATTTACAAAACCCCTGTCAAAAGAGACAACCAAAACCTTCATTTCTTCTCCTCCCATTCTTTAAGTATACTGTCAAGTATATCCTTTGCCTCCTGAACACTTCTATTGGGTATTATACCACCCACCGCAAGGGTAAGCCTAAGAGCCTTAAGCTTCTTCATAAGCTCCTCCTTCCTGCTAATCTCTTCACCCTTTACTGTCTCCTTATAGGGTATGAATATTCCCATGAGAACTAGGATAAGGCCAGATAGGAATATGCCTATTGCAAAGGGATTGCTTATAAGAAGGTCCAAATATTGGCTAAAACTCTGTCTTTTGGTGTAGATGTGCACCTCTTTACCCTCTGGACTTTTGCTGTAACTTGATAGGTATTTTTGGGGGTTAATAGGTCTTAGGGCGTTGTCAGTTGTAATAGTTTTACCGCTTAAGTCCTTGAAAACTATGAGGTTTTCCTCGGCGTGGGGGAGTTTAATAAGTGTTTCTCCAGAGTGTAATCCATATATGAAAGTTGATATGTTTGCTCCTATATTCTTAATCTTTGTGTTGGCGTATATATCGAAGGAAATCCACTGACCTGCCAGCATAAGTATTACTCCTATAAGTATCAAAGTCTCCCTAATATACTTCTTCATATCATCCTCCCACTGTTACGTCTCTGACCAGGATGGAAGGAGAGCCAACCCCTGTGTAAAATTTCATATCCTTGCCGATGGCGAGGATAGAGTTCCACAGGTCCTTTACATTCCCTCCTATAATTACTCCCCTTACGCTCCTGTCCTTAGAACCACCTCTGTATATTATACCACCCGCACCCAGAGAAAAGTCTCCAGATATGGGCTCGACGGTGTGGAGCCCCATGAGGTCGGTTATAAGAAACACCTCCTCTTCCATGTTTATGAGCTCCTCAAGACCCCACTCTCCCCTATGTATGTAGAGGTTGGTTATACCGGAGGATGGTATGTTTCTATAGCTCTCCCTTACAGAGTTGCCAGTGGGCTCAGCATTAGACTTTATGGCGGAGTAAGTGCTGTGAAGAAAACCCCTAAATATACCATTTTCTACAACCCTATTCTCCCTAGTTTTGTATCCTTCTGCATCCACTGGCAAGCTCAAGAAACCACCCTGCATCCTGCCATCGTCCGTTATGTTTAGCAGCTCGGAAAACACCCTTTCCCCTTCCCTACCTTTCAAAAAGGTTTTACCCTTCACCAGGTTGTCACCTAAAAATATGGGGCTAAAGGCCTCCAACAGCATAGCTGAGGCGTCCCTGTAGAGGATTACTGGCATTACTCTAGTCTCATAGGGTTCTGGTTTTAGTGTAGCAGTAGCTTTAAACACCACGTCTTCAATCATACTCTGGAGGGGCAAGTTCCTTAGAGCCCTGGAGCCTACCCATTCGTAAGCTATAGAGGAGTCGCCCATATGCTCTGCAACCGCTGCCATGAGGGCTGTGTACCAGGTCCCCCTGTAAGTATACTCAAGTCCACAGGAGTTGAAACATACTACCTCAGCCTCTAACTCTTTCAAGCTTACCTTCCGAACGCCCCTTATCCTACTATCTAGAGCCTTTGCCTGCCTCTCAAGACCTATTAGAAGCTCTATTTTATCCTCTATAGACGTTTCAAGGCCCTCTCTGTCATATTCGGTTTGTAGGCTTCCGTAATTTGTGCAGGCACCGAGCCTTAGCCCCTCATCCTCCGGTGTAAGGTCGCATATCTGCATAGACTGTCTTACACAATCCCTGACGGAGTCTTCTGTAAGTTCTGTGGTGTAGGAGAAACCCATACGATCCTTTTTAAAGACCCTTACACCCAATCCACTCTCCTCTGATTTGAGAAGGGTTTCTATCTTCTCCTCCGCGCTTTCCAGGATTAGCCTTTTTCTACGCTCAAGATACAACTCGTATTCATAACCTCCCCCTATGGTAGTAGATATCCAGTTTCTTATCCTCTCCATATTCAAAATTTTAAAAGAAAGATATATACGGGTGCGGTGAATAGTAGGGAATCGAACCTATCGGTAAACCCACCGTGCTCGCCAAGAACGTGGGAAAAGTCCTTTATACCAACCTGCCTCTTTATAAAGCTCTTAAACAGGTCCCCAAAGAGAGCAGCAGTTATTAAGAGGGGAGACCAAAGCAAACCCTTAAGAAAACCATGAAGAATTAAGAGGGCTAAAGTGCCGGCAATCGCTCCACCTAAAAGACCCTCCCAGGTCTTCTTTGGAGAGAGCCTAGGAGCTAGCGGTGTCTTGCCAAAACTTTTGCCCACGTAGTAGGAGAATATGTCCACAGCCCAGACGAAGATAAGAAGCTTGATAACCGCATAGCTATCCATAGACTTGAGGTTAGATAAGAAAGAGGGAAGAAGGCCACCATAGGAGGATAGGAGAAGGGATTTGAGCATGGATTGGAGAGACCAGAAACGCCAGCCTGAGTAAAGGGAAAGTAGGAAGGCAAGCAGTAGCCCGAGCTCTGTTGATACAAGGCTTGCAAAAAGGGTTAAGGGAGCAAAGTAAAAGTAGGTAAAGTCTAAAGCTCTTGAGAGTTCATAACCTATCACGAAGGAGAGGAACACCAAACCAAGCAAGAAGAATGGATAGGGAGATAGGCTTATGACTATGGTAAATATACCTATAAGAAGACCTGCCTTTTCTCTACTTTTAAAGGACAGCTCCAAACCTTCTCTCCCTTCTAGAATAGTCATCCAACGCCCTTAGCAGTTCCTCCTTTGTATAATCTGGCCAGTAGACATCGCAAAAGTACAGCTCTGTGTATGCAAGGTGCCATAGGAGAAAGTTGGACAGCCTCCTCTCTCCCGCCGTCCTTATAAGGAGGTCTGGCTCGGGTACATCAGCCAAATCTGTCATAAAGCTAAAAAGACCCTCATCTACGGCCTTTACACCCTCTCTTAAAGCCCTGTTGACCACCCTTAAAATCTCATCCCTGCCCCCGTAATCCACCGCAAGGATTACCCTAAGTTTCTCCACTTGGGGTACGAGCTTTTCCGCCCTTTCCATCTCTTTAAGGAGGCTTTCGGGCAGTCTTTCCCTCCTCCCTATAAAGGAGAGTCTTATGCCCTTTTTTAGAAGTTTTTTTGAGTTCTCCCTAAGGTATCCCTCTAAAAGGCTAAAAAGGGACCACACTTCCTCCTTAGGCCTTTTCCAGTTCTCCGTGGAAAAGACAAAAAGGGTAAGAAACCTTATACCGAGCTCTATACAGGCCTCTACGAGCTCCTCCGCTCTCTTTACCCCCTCGTAGTGGCCAGCTATCCTCGGAAGTCCCCTTTCTTTAGCCCATCTGCCGTTCCCATCCATTATTATGGCAAGGTGCCTAGGAATCTTCATGCTACCTTCCAAGCCTTGTCTTTGCAGTCTGTGCCTCCTCAGAGAGAGGGTAATCCCTAAGTATGGCTTCGTAATACTCTTTCGCCCTTTGGTTGTCTCCTTTTTGCTCGCTGAGCCTTGCCAGCTGGAGTAGCGCAGAGGGGGCTTTATTGCAATCAACCATTTCCTTCTTTTGACACCTTTCTACAAGGGTAAGCCATACAGCCTCGGCTTTGTTTGTCTCCCCCAAGTCTCTGTATACGACGCCAAGCCAAAGGTAGGCGTTGTCTGTTAGGTCCGTTTTTGGATACCTTTTAATATAGTCTATAAGCCTGTCCTTTGCCTGATTTAGCTGCTTAAGGTTTACCAATTTGAGGGCTTCGTCGTAATCCTTCCTGTATTCCTCAACCTCCTGTGGGTTCTTGGCAGCTTCCGTTCTTACTTCCTCTTCTTTCCTTGGTTCCGGAATCCTCATGGCTTGTTGTAGTGTAGGTGTTCTATCCCTTGAGAGTTTGAGCTTTTCAACCTCCAGCCTGACGTTTGTAAGTCCCTCGGATAGGCCGTCTATCCTAGATTCAGTCCTAACACTCCTTTCCTCGAGGACCTTCTGCCTTTCCTCCAGCTGGGTTAGTCTACTTTCAATACCCCCAAGCCTCTTCTCAAGCTCCTCCTTTGTGACACCTCCGCAGGAAAGGACTAAGGTTAACGATAGAATTATGGAGGTCTTGGCTCCCTTCATGGCTTTAATTATAGCATCACTCCTTAAGGAGGAGTATAAACTCATCGGGTCTTTGAAGCTGCATGTACTCTCTGGCAAACTTTTCTCTGTAAACCTCGGGATGTTCCTCTATGAGTTCTAGGAGCTGTTCTGACTTCCTGTTTTTTAGAGTGTATTCATCAATGCTTTTTTCTATCTTTTGAGATGATTCTTTTAACTGGAAGAGCTTCAGCAGGTTGTACTGACTGAAAAATAGGTTGTAAAAGGTGTAAAAAAGCACGAAGAGGAAAAAGGACTTAGGAAGCACATCATAGGACAAAGGGATAAAACTCTTCTTTCCCCAAGAACTCCGCCGCATCTCCCAGCTCCTCCTCTATCCTTAGTAGTTCGTTGTACTTGGCTAGCCTGTCTGTCCTGGATGCAGAACCGGTTTTAATCTGGCCCGAATTGGTTGCCACAGCCAGGTGGGATATAAAGGTGTCTTCTGTCTCTCCAGACCTGTGGGATATAACCGCTCTGTATTCTCTCCTGTGTGCAAGGGCCACCGTTTGCAGGGTTTCGGTCAGCGTGCCCACCTGGTTCAGCTTTACCAGTATGGCGTTTGCAAGCCCATGCTCCATACCCTCCCTGAATATCTTGGGGTTTGTGACAAAAAGGTCATCACCCACAAGTTGAACCTTGTTTCCCAACTCCTTTGTTATGAGCTTCCATCCTTCCCTATCGTCCTCAGCCATAGGATCCTCTATGGAAACCACAGGGTACTTCTCTATTAGCCTGGCAAAGAAGTTACACATCTCCTCTGAGCTTAGCTTTTTACCCTCAAAGTGGTAAAGCTCGTCCTCATAGTAGAGTTCTGAGGAAGCACAGTCCAGCGCAAGCAATACATCCTCACCGGGCCTGTAGCCGGCCTTTTCTATGGCAAAGAGTAGCATATCGAGGGCTTTCTCTGTGTTCTCCAGGTTTGGTGCGAAGCCACCTTCATCCCCTACGTTGGTGGAGTATCCCCTTTCCTTTAGAAGGCTTTTAAGATGATGGAAGACCTCAACCCCTATCCTCAGAGCCTCTGAAAACCTTCCACCCCCAACGGGTACTATCATAAACTCCTGAAGGTCCAAGGGGTTGTCCGCGTGCACACCGCCGTTTATCACGTTCATAAGGGGAACGGGCATCCTCTTTGCCTGAATACCCCCAAGGTATCTATATAGCCCTACACCGAGATCCTCCGCCGCAGCTCTGGCTACCGCCATACTAACACCCAGTATGGCATTGGCTCCTAGCCTGCTCTTGTTGGGAGTGCCGTCCAGCTCTATAAGCACCCTATCTATGAGCAATTGGTTGTAAGGTTCAAGCCCCACAATCTCCTTAGCTATAATGGAGTTCACGTTGTCCACAGCCTTTAACACCCCCCTTCCCAGGTATCTTTTTGGGTCATGGTCCCGGAGCTCGAGGGCTTCCCTTTCACCAGTGGATGCGCCGCTGGGCACTATAGCTCTTCCAACAGCTCCAGAGCTCAGAAAAACTTCAACCTCAACGGTAGGGTTTCCCCTTGAGTCTAGCACCTCTCTTGCTTTTACCTTTTCTATTCTGGACATGAAAAACTATTATACGTATAATTAACCTTCGTGGTGATATTCATCACGCTTTTTATTCTCCTGAGTTGGGCCCAGGCCCATGACCTGTGTATAAGACCCGTAGAAAATCCTTATGGGGAGCCATATCTCAGTTATGCCTTTAGGAAAAACTTAGAGAGGGCCGTTCTTGAGAGCGGAGGAAGGCTCCGATGCTCTGAGGGTTCACAGGTCATCCTCCCAAGGGTAAAGCTATTTAAAGAAACACCCATAGCCTATACCCCTCAGCAAAGGGTTAGTGCCTACACCCTTGAGCTCAAGCTCTCCCTACTCTGGAACGCAGAGGAGAGGGAGTTTTTAGCCACAGTGCCTTACTCTCAGCCTACGGGCGGTCTTGGTGATATACCGAGAAGGAAGGCTATAGAGGAGGCCTTTGGTATAATCTATCTTGACATGCTTCAACACATAAAAAGGAGGTCAAAAGATGTTGATAAACCTTGAGACCACAAAACCGCCGGAAGAGGTAAGAAAGTCCATAGAGGAGAAGGCTAAGGCTAAGGGCTTTGGTATTATGGCCGTCCATGAAGTGCATAACATACTTCAGAGCAAGGGAGTGCCCATAGACTACAGATGCCTTATAGTTGAGGTCTGCTCACCTAAGCATGCGAGTACAGTTCTATCTAAGGACCCATATATATCCACCGCCATGCCCTGTAGGATAGCCATCTTTGAGAAGGATGGCAAAACGGTTGTCAGCACCATAGCTCCTACCGCCATGCTTGAGTCCTTCGACAGGCCCGAGCTAAGGTTCGTGGCTGAAGAGGTGGAAAGGCTAATAAGGGAGATAATGGAGGAATCCTTATGAGATGTCCTAGATGTGTGGATGTGGAGCTCAGCGAGGTCCAAAGGTACGGTGTGCTAGTGGATGTTTGCCCCTCCTGCGGGGGTATATGGCTGGACAAGGGAGAGCTCTCAAAGATAATAGAGGCGGTAAAGCGTGCAGAGAGTAGCTTAGATGAGGAGCTAAGGGTCATAACCAGAGAACACCCAGACCTTTACAGAAAGTACGAGGAGTACAAGTACAAGAAAAAAAGAAAATCCATATTTGGGGAGCTTTTTGACATATTCGACTGAATGAAAGACTCTTACTTTATGGACCTTGCTCTGGAGCTTGCCAGTCTTCGCAAGGGTCTTACTCACCCTAACCCTACAGTGGGCTGTGTGGTGGTCAAGGATGGTCTTGTGGTAGGTCAAGGGTATCACGAGAGGGCCGGCATGCCTCACGCAGAGGTGGTAGCACTCCAAAGGGCTGGGGATAAGGCGAGAGGCTCTACCCTCTATGTGACCTTAGAACCGTGCACCCACTACGGGAGGACACCACCCTGTACCGACGCCATAGTATCCGCAGGTGTTAAGAGGGTAGTTATAGCAGTTCTTGACTCAAACCCTTTGGTGAGTGGGATGGGGGCGGAAAGGTTAAGAAGGGCTGGTATAGACGTGAAGGTTGGGGTAATGGAGGAGAAGGCAAGAAGACTAAACGAGGACTTTTTTACCTATGTAACCCAGAAGAGACCGTACATAACACTAAAGCTTGCCCAGAGTTTGGATGGCTGTATTGCCACCAAAAGAGGGGACAGCAAATGGATAACTTCAAGGGAGGCAAGAAGTCTAGCCCATAAACTAAGGGCAGAATCTACCGCTGTGCTGGTTGGCGTGAACACCATTTTAAAAGATGACCCTCTCCTAACGGTTAGAGCCTTTCCATGGGAAAGACAACCCTACAGGATAGTCTTGGACCCAAAGTTGGAAACACCCATTGAGAGCAAGGTTATAAGGGACAAGAGCTCCAAAACCATAATAGTGTATGCAGAAGTTAAAGAAGAGAAGCTCAAAGCCCTGGAGGAAGAGGGGGTGGAGCTAATCAAAGCTCCATTGGAGAATGGGTTTATAGACCTCAAGGCTCTCATGGAAGAGCTTTACAGGAGGGAGGTGATGCACATTCTGGTAGAGGGGGGTGCCTTTACGGTGGGGCAGTTTGTAAAGGAGGGGCTCTTTGATAGGTTTTTTCTCTTCCTCGGTCCCGTACTCATTGGTGATGGGGTGAGGCTTGGGGACTTGGGGGTAAACTTTCTGTACGAGGCTCCCAGGTTTGCCCTTAGGGATTTTATCAGGATAGGGAGGGATGTGGCGTTGGAGTACGTGCGGTGCGAATAGTCTTTATGGGAACTCCTGACTTTGCCCTTCCATCCCTCGAAGAGCTCCATAAGGAGTTTGAGATCGTCGGTGTGATAACCCAGCCAGACAAACCTGCAGGAAGGGGACAGAGACCCTCACCTCCACCCGTCAAAAAACTGGCTCTAGAGCTTGGGCTTAAGGTCTTTCAGCCGGAGAAGAAATCTCAGATTTTACCCATAGTGGAGTCCCTCGGGCCTCAGTGTGTGGTTGTGGTTGCCTATGGCAAAATACTTCCACCAGAAGTTATAAAGCTACCAAGGTATGGGTGTGTAAACCTTCATGCGTCCCTGCTACCCGCTTACAGAGGTTCAGCTCCTATACAGAGGGCTCTCATGGCGGGGGAGAGGCTTACGGGCAACAGCATTATGCTGATGGATGAGGGCATGGATACGGGACCGCTCCTTGCCACAGCGGAAGAGCCCATATACGACGAGGACGACTTCTACAGCCTATCCCGTAGGCTTTCCCTAGGGGGTGCCAAACTGCTGACAAAAACCCTCAAAGACTGGTTTGAAGGAAGGATAGAGCCCTATCCTCAGGGGAGCTCTTGTATAAGCTACGCACCACCTATCCAAAAGGAGGAACTCCGCATATGCTGGAAAGCACCTGCAGAAAGTGTGAGGGACAGGGTAAGGGGGATATACCCCAACTGCTACACCCTTACAGAAAGGGGGGAGAGGTTAAAGGTTCTTAAGGTTAGGGTCCTAAAAACCTACGGGGAGCCCGGGTATATACTCAAAGATAAGGGACTTGTGGTTGCCTGTGGTGAGGGTGCGGTGGAGATATTAGAGCTTATATCTCCAAAGGGTAAGCTCATGAGCGGAGAGGAGTTTTTAAGGGGCTATAGGCTCCAGAGGTTACTCTAGCTCCAAAGCCTTCCAAAAACCTCAAGGGGTATGTTTGCTTCTGGGTTTATATCCTCAGGTGCTATCACGCCCCTCTTGAAACGCTCCATACCAGCGTAGGCTATCATCTGAGCGTTATCTGTGGAAAGTTTGAGATGGGGTATGTAAAGCTCAAAGTTATGCTTCTGTGAGAGTGCAAGGAAGCGTCTCCTAAGCTCAGAGTTTGCGGAAACTCCACCTACAACCGCAAGCCTTTTTACGCCCGTCTTCTCTATGGCAAGCAGAGACTTCTTCTCCAGCACATCCATAACCGCCGACTGGAAGGATGCGGAAAGGTCTTCCTTTGAATAGCCTCCAGATTCCACCACCCTCCTGACCGCAGTCTTAAGACCGCTAAAGGACATGTTTAGGCTGTCCTCCTCTATCATAGGTCTTGGAAGGTTGTAAATGGACCTTCCCTCACTTGCCAGCCTGTCTATTATGGGACCTCCTGGGTAACCTAAGCCCATGAGCTTTGCGGTTTTGTCGTAGCTTTCCCCCACTGCGTCATCCAGTGTCCCCCCAAGAAAGGTATACCTCCCAAAGTCCTCCACGAGAAAAAGGTCTGTGTGTCCGCCGGAGACTATAAGGGCTATGAAGGGATATTCTATAGGCCTCTCAAGAAAAGGGGAGTATATATGACCCTCCAGATGGTGGACTGGAACCAGGGGCTTTTTAAAAAGGTATGCAACCGCTTTTGCAAAGGACGCGCCTACAACAAGGGATAGTATAAGACCGGGTGTGAGGGTGAAGGAGATAAAGTCCAGACCCCTTAGGTCAACTTCTGTCTCCTTTAGGAGCTTATCTAGCAGTGGAAGAAGATTTCTCGTGTGTTCACGGGCTGATAACTCCGGCACTATGCCGCCATAGGGAAAGTGAACCTTCGCCTGAGAGAGGAGTACATCACCTATCACCCCTCCCTCATCCGAGTATATGCACAGTGCGGTCTCATCGCAGGAAGTCTCAACCGCTAGAGTTAGCATAGCCTCTCTTGCCAGACCTTATTATGTCTACAGCCTTCTTGAGCTGTGGGTCTAGCTCTGGCTCGAGTATCAAACCAGTTTGCCCCTGGAGCCTCTTCTGTCTTATGGCTTCCTGCAGTTTTTCCTCCTGCTTTTCGTCCATTGCTACCTCAACGTCGGGCTGTATACCCTTTTTGTGTATCAACCTACCCAAGGGTGTATAGTAGTAGGCAACTGTAAGCTTTATCGCCGAGCCATCTTCAAGGGGTATTATGTTTTGCACCGAGGCTTTACCAAAGGTCTTCTCTCCTACAAGGATTGCCCTCTTATTGTCCTGAAGTGCACCGGCCACGATCTCCGAGGCACTTGCTGAGCCCCTGTTTATCAGCACCACCAGCGGCACGTCCTCATTAACTGTGGGCTTTTTCCTAGCAAAGTAGCGATTCACCTCTCCCTGTTTAGTTTTCGTATAGACTATAAGTTTACCTTCCTTAAGGAAGAGCTCGGAGACATTCACAGCTTCTGTAAGAAGTCCCCCTGGGTCATTCCTCAGGTCGAGCACTATACCCTTCACACCCTGGGAGGTAAGGCTCCTTACAGCCTTTTCTATGTCCCTACTGACACCCTCCGTAAACTGGGAGAGCTTTATGTAGCCTACATCCTCAATCCTTGTCCACTTGACACTTTCTATCCTTATTCTCGCTCTTTCAAGCTCTACCTTTATAGGTTTTTCCTGTCCCTTTCTTAATATGGTGAGATTGACCTTGGTCCCTGGCTTGCCCCTTATCCTTTTTACTACATCAAACAGGCTCATGTTTGAGGTGTCCTCTCCATCTATCTCTATTATCATGTCTCCAGACCTTATGCCCGCCCTATGGGCTGGTGTTCCCTCTATGGGTGATATAACGATGGGCCTTCCTTTATCCATACCTATCTCTATGCCCACACCTCCAAACTCACCCTCTGTCTCCTGTTTAAACTCTCCGTACTGCTCCGGTGTAAGGAAGGTGGAGAAGGGATCAAGGGACTTCATCATGCCATTTAGTGCACCGTATATCATGTCCTTGGTGCTTACGTTTTCAACGTAGTTTTCTTTAACCATACGAAAGACGTCAGTAAGTATCCTAAAGTATCTGTAATCATCCTCCTGTCTGTTTCCTTGGGATGCTCCTGCACTACCAAGGACAAAACCAACCAAGAAGGTTGCAACCAAAAGGCTTAAAAGTTTAAACCTGTTCATCTTGCCTTTTCCTCCACCTTAATAAATATAGTTTTCACATCTTTTAAGTAGAATCCAGCCTCTCCCAGTTTGGAACTGGCTCTGCAGTAGGTGTTTGGAGAAAGGAAGTACTCTTTTGTAGTGCCTTCTCTTGAGTTTACCCTTATCCTCAACCCGCTTGGGTCTTGCCCGAGCACCTCTATACTGCTTATACTGCCAAAGGTTATGGAATAGTCTACGCTACCTTCCCTTACCTTTAGGTAGTCCTTACCGTTACAGAAAAGACCCCTGAGGCTATGCCTTACTCCTTCTCTGTCCTCAAGCTCTATACGTAGTCTTGTATCCTTTATCGGTTCTGCCATGGAGAGCAAGAAGGGAAAGCTTAGAAACAAGAATCTCCTCATGAACTAAATTATACCTTCCTCCTCGTCCTTGTGAAGCTTGTATATAAGGCTGTCTGTTAGGGCTATCCAAGAGGCCTCTATTATGTTCTCCGAAACTCCCACCGTGCCCCATTTTCTTCTGCCGTCGGTGGACTCTATAAGAACCCTAACCTTTGCCTGTGTGCCTTCAGACTCGTTGACTATGCGCACCTTGTAGTCTATGAGCTGGACCTCCTTTAGGTTTGGGTAGAACTCCTCTAAGGCCTTTCTCAAGGCGTTGTCTAAGGCACTCACCGGACCGTTTCCTAGGGCAGCGGTATGCTGTTTTATATCCTCTACGGATAGCCTCACCGTTGCCTCTGAAACGGGCAAAAGATCACCGCTTCTTTTGGCTATGAGCACTCTGTAGGCGTCAAGGTCAAAGTAGTCTCTGACCAATCCAAAATGCCTTTTGCAGAGCAGTTCAAAAGATGCTTCGGCAGCTTCAAAGTGGTAGCCTTCCTTTTCAAGCTCCTTTATCTTCTCCACAAGCCTTATCACATCTGGAGATTTCTCATCCAGCTCTATGCCCATTTCCCTTAGTTTATAAACCACGTTGCTTCTACCTGAGAGGTCTGAGACTACAATCTTTCTCCTGTTGCCTACCATTGCTGGGTCTATGTGTTCGTAGGTTTGGGAACTTTTCATAACCGCAGAGGCATGTACACCCGCCTTGTGGGCAAAGGCGCTCTCGCCCACATAGGGCATGTTCTTAGGTAGGGGCATATTGGATATCTCAGATAAGAAGTTGCTAAGTTCTGTGAGCTTTCTTAGGCTCTCCTCTGGTACAGCCATAAAGCCCATCTTGAGCTGTAAGTTGGGTATTATGGAGCACAGATTGGCGTTTCCTGTCCTTTCCCCTATACCGTTTATGGTGCCGTGCACCTGTCTGGCGCCCGCCAGCACGGCCATCAGTGAATTTGCCACCGCCGTCTCCGAATCGTTATGAGTATGTATTCCTACCTTTGCCCCCGGGAAAGTTTGACACACCCTTTTGGTTATCTCGTACACCTCGTGGGGGAGGCTTCCCCCGTTGGTGTCGCACAGCACTATCCAATCCGCGCCACTCTCAAGAACAGCCCTGAGCACTTCCAAAGCGTACTCTGGGTTTCTCTTGTAGCCATCAAAGAAGTGCTCAGCATCAAATATGACCTCTTGGACGTGTTGCTTCAGAAAGCTCACCGAATCAAAGACCATCTGTAGGTTCTCCTCAAGGCTTGTCTTGAGAGCCTCTAAAACATGAAAATCCCAGCTTTTGCCAAAGATGGTAATAATCTGAGCCTCAGACCTTATAAGGTTCTCAAGCTGGGGATCCTCCTGTGCCTTTTTTCCCGGTCTTCTTGTTGAGCCGAAGGCAACAACCTTTGAATGTTTGGGCTTTACCTTCTTCAGCTTCTCAAAAAACAGGGTATCCTTTGGATTTGCTCCGGGCCATCCACACTCCACGTAGTCTATACCAAACTCGTCAAGCTTTTGAAAAATTCTAAGCTTGTCTTCTATGGAGAAGTTTATGCCTTCCGCCTGGGAACCATCCCTTAGGGTTGTGTCGTAAATGAAAACCTTTTCCATGGGATAATAATATAAACCTAGGGATTGCCCCTTAGGTTCCTTCTTTAAGGAGCTCCAAGCTCTTTATCTAGTTCCCTTGTCATCGCCTCTTCGTAGGTATAGGGGCATTCCTCAGGGATGGAGAAGCTCTTAGGACTGTAGCCATTTTCAACAAGCCAGCTTCTAAGCTTTACTCTGGCGCGCTTCCACGCCTTTTGCATCTCCTCTGGCACTTTTAGCCTTAAGCTTGGATATTCCTCAAGGAGTATTTCCAGCTCACCCTTTGCGTTCACAACACTTATTATCCAGCTTCTCCCCCCCTTTTCCTCTCCTCCTGTAGTCAAAGACCTAAAGTTATCCCACTTGTAAAGGTGCTCCAGAATAACCGCCAAGTAGCCTATACAAGCTTTGAGGTCAGACCTTGATATGTCCTCTATCTCCTCAAGAAGGTTCTCCCAATCCACAAGCTCATAAGCCTTTTCTTTGAGAAGCTCCAAGTTTATCTCAGCCCAAAGGGGAAAGTCCTTGTCATATAGCTCCTTTAGCTCTTCTTTGCTTATTGCACTCATTCTATGCTTTACTATGGGTCCAAAGTTTGGGGCTGTCAAGGCTTAAGCGCTTCCTTGAGTATATCCACCGCCTCGTCCACGTGGGACTCCTCTACGATTAGAGGTGGTAAAAACCTTAAGACCTTCTCTGAAGTGCAATTTATGACAAGCCCAAGCTCCAAAGCCTTCAGGACGATGGGAGCGCACTCTTTATGGAGTTCAAGCCCAAGCATAAGACCCTTTCCCCTCACCTTGCCCGCTTGGAGTTCCAAGAGTCTCTGTTTGAAGTAATTGCCCACCTTCTCCACCCGAGGCAGGAGCTCCTCTACCCTTCTGACCACCACCTTGGCACAGGCACACACCAAGGGATTTCCCCCAAAGGTGGAGCCATGCGAGCCTGGTTTGAAGGCTTTGGCAACTTCTTCCCTTGCCAAAAGAGCACCTATAGGCACGCCCCCACCCAGCCCCTTTGCTAAGGTTAGAATATCCGGCTGTAGTCCATAGTGCTCGTAAGCGTAAAACCTGCCCGTCCTACCTATGCCCGTCTGAACCTCATCCACTATTAGCAATAGCCCTTCCCTTCTGCAAAGGTCCTGGAGCTTTGAGAGGAACTCCCCGTCCGCCTCTCTTATGCCTCCCTCTCCCTGCAGAACTTCAAGCATTATACCCCCCGTCTCCGACTTTAGAGCCTTCATCACACTCTCCATACTGTTTAGCTCTGCGTAGTCAAAGCCTTCAAGCAGTGGTTCAAAGCCTACATGTATCTTCTCCTGTGCGGTGGCAGACATGGATCCAAAAGTCCTTCCGTGGAAGGAGTTGTAAAAGGTTATTATCCTGTATCTCTTCTCTCCCCTCTCGTAGAAATATCTTCTTAGGAGTTTTATGGCTGCTTCGTTTGCCTCCGCACCGCTGTTGCAGAAGAAGGCTTTCCCCCTTGTCCAGAAGTGTTTAAGAAGCATACCCGCCAGTTCCTCCTGCCACGGGTTTTCAAAGAGGTTGGAAACGTGCAAGAGCTCCCTTGCCTGTTGGCATAGGGCTTCTGTAAACTCTGGATCGCCATATCCAAGGGAGTTTACCGCTATACCTGATAGGAAGTCAAGATACCGCCTGCCCTTATCATCGTATAGGTATGCCCCTTCACCCTTTACAAATCTCACGGGAAGCCTTCTGTATGTGTCCATGGTAAACATCTTTACCACCTACCCGTTATAGGCATACGCCAGTCTCTACCAAAGGCTCTTCTTGTTACCTTTGGTCCCACGGGTGCCTGTCTCCTTTTATACTCTGCATTTTTTACCATCTTCAATACCCTTTTTACCATCTTCTCATCAAAGCCCTCCATTAGAAGTTCCTCATGCCCATAACCCTCTTCTATGTGTAGCTCCAGCATACGGTCCAGAAGTTTATAAGGAGGTAGAGTATCCTGGTCTGTCTGCCCTGGCCGGAGCTCTGCGGTGGGCGGGCGCTCAAAAACCCTCTTGGGTATGTCTGGCTTTATGGAGTTCCTGTAGCTTGCAAGCCTGTACACCCTTGTCTTGTATATATCCTTAATGGGTGCAAAGCCACCGGCCATGTCGCCATAAATGGTTGTGTAGCCGACGCTTACTTCGCTTTTGTTGGATGTGGCGAGCACAAGCCAGTTATGTTTGTTAGACAGGTAAAAAAGCAGGTTTGCCCTTATGCGAGCTTGGAGGTTTTCCTCGGCAACTGTGAGATCTTTTGAGCTAAGTGTTTCAAGGTAAGTATGGTATAAGTCCCTTATAGGGTATTCAAGGAGCTCTATGCCGAGGTTTTTAGAGAGCTCTACAACATCCTCGTAGCTCTCCCTTGAGGTGAACTCCGAGGGCATGAAAACTCCAACAACCCTCTCCTTACCCAAAGCGTCCACCGCAAGACAAGCAACGAGGGAAGAGTCTATGCCACCAGAAAGCCCAAGGACTGCCCTCTTGAAAAAGTTTTTCTCCGTGTAATCCCTGATGGCAAGGGTAAGTGCCCTGTAGAGCTCTTCCTCACCTTCTGGGCTTTCCTCTATCCTTCCCTCAAGCCTCTGGAGCTCCCAGGGACTTACCGTGACCACCTCAGCCCTCGGACTTTCCCTCTCTCTAAGTCTTATGTCAAGTAGCCTCTTCCTCCTGACCCTCTTCACATCAAGGCTTAAGGTTAAAAGGTCTTCTTCAAAAGCCTTAGCCCTTGCGAGGACTTTACCCTCTGGGTCTATCACCAAACTCCTGCCATCGAACACGAGCTCATCCTGAGCACCCACAAGGTTCGCATATACTACGTAGCTTAGATTATCCTCTGCACGAGCCTTTAAGAAGCTCTCTTTAAAGGCATACTTTCCTTCGTAGTAGGGAGAGGCGTTTATGTTTATGAGGACCTCACAACCTGCAAGAGCGTAAAACCTCTCCCATCCATCGGGATGCCATATGTCCTCGCATACAGAAAAACCCACCTTTGCAAATCCAAGGTCTAAGATCAGGGGTTTTTCACCTTTTCTAAAGTATCTCTTTTCATCAAAGACGGAGTAGTTGGGCAAGAAGGTTTTATGATAGACACCCAAGACCTTACCAAAGCCTATTAAAAAAAGGGAGTTGTAGAGGTCTCCTTGATAGCAGGTGGCTCCCACCACAGCCATAGATGGGGCAACCTCAAGGGAGAAGGTCTTTAGTTCCTCTATACCCTTTTCGCATTCCTTTAGAAAGTCAAGCCTGAGCAAAAGGTCCTCAGGCGGGTATCCGCATAGAGAGAGTTCTGGGAAAACCACGAGGTGAGACGCCTTAGCTGTGCTTTTCCAGGACTCCTTTATTTTCCTGAGGTTGTTCTGTATGTCTCCTACTATAGGGTTTATCTGAGCGATGGCGAGGTTGAGATGCATAGATTAATATTTTACAGCTCTTGACTTTCAGTCTGTAGGTTATAATTTAAATCTGGAGGTTTAAGAATGTTTATGGAGAAGAACACGAGCGTTCAGGATGAGTACATAGAGGAGCTTAAAAGGAAGGGTGCGACCATAACCCTGTTTCTTACCAGGGGAAACAGGATAACAGGTAAGGTTTTGGATCACGATAAATATACCATACTTTTAGATGTGGAGGGCGAGCCGAACCTCATATACAAGCACGCCATAAGTACTATAGTTCAAGGGGGTTGATGAAAAGCATCTTAGTAGGTCTTATAGAGGGAAGCAGAGAGGAATACAGGGAGTCTCTTGAGGAGTTAAAAGAGCTTGTAAAAGCCTTAGGTGGTAAATACGTGGGCTACATACTTCAAAGAAAAACCCATCCAGACCCTAAGTACTTTGTGGGTGCAGGCAAGGTAGAGGAGATAAGGCAGGTAGCGGAGGGCACAGGTGTGGATACAGTTATATTTGATGCCTTTTTAAGCCCATCCCAGCTTTCCAACTTAGAGAGGTCAATAGGTAAGAAGGTTATGGACAGGGCGGACCTGGTGCTTGAGATATTCTCCCAGAGGGTCCGCTCAAAAACCGCAAAGCTCCAGGTCGAGCTTGCCAAGCTTACCCACGAGCTTCCAAGGCTTTACGGAAGGGGAAAGGAGCTCTCAAGGCTTGGTGGTGGCGTGGGAACAAGGGGTCCTGGTGAGCAGGAGGCTGAGGTAAGAAGAAGGTGGATAAAGAGAAGGATACAACAGATAAAGGAGGAGCTTGAGGACATAAAGAGGCAAAGGAGGGAGCAGAGGAAGAGAAGGGAAAGCTCCTCGGACTTAAAAGTAGTCAAGCTAGCCCTCGTAGGCTATACTAACGTGGGAAAGTCAAGCCTCTTAAGGGTTCTCACTGGAAGGGACACCTTTGTGGCTGATATGCCCTTTGCCACATTGGACACAAAGACCTCCGCCAAGTTTCTCTTTCCGGACATAAAGGTACTCATAACTGATACGGTAGGTTTCATAAGAAGGCTACCACCAGAGCTCATAGAGTCCTTTAAGGCAACCTTAGAAGAGGTCCAGGAGGCGGACATAATCCTCCACGTTATAGATATATCGGACAAGAAGTGGCTTGAAAAGGTCAAGGTGGTTCAGGAGATTCTCAAAGACCTGTCCGCAAATGAAAAGCCCGTTATATACGTCTTTAACAAGGCGGACAAGGTGGTGGAAAAGGAGGAGGACATAAAATACATGACCGAACCCGCCTTTATGGAAGGTAGGTCTGTGGTTGTTTCTGCCCAGAAGGGTTGGGGCATAAAAGAGCTCTTTCTTGCCATAAGGGATGTGGTAGAAGAACTTCAAGAGGTAGGCTTATGAAGAACCATCTTGTTGTACTGGGTGCCCAGTGGGGCGATGAGGGTAAGGGTAAGATTGTGGACCTTTTGTCTTCGGACTTTGATGCGGTGGTGCGATACCAAGGTGGTAGCAATGCGGGTCATACGGTGTTTGTAAAGGGGCAGAAGTTTGTGCTCCACCTACTTCCAACGGGACTGCTACATGAGCATACGGTAGGTGTGGTGGCTCAAGGTATGGTGATAGACCTTGAGCTTCTGGTGAAGGAGATAGAGGAGCTGGAAAGTAGGGGTCTGAGGGTATACGATAGGCTTTACATAAGTGACAGGGCACACCTCGTATTACCCTATCACAAGATCATGGACGCCCTCTTTGAGAGAAAGGGAAAGATAGGCACAACCCTTAGGGGCATAGGACCTTCCTACATGTTCAAATACGGGAGGAAGGGTATTAGAGTCTGTGACCTAAGGGACAGGGACAGGTTATACAACCTCATGAAAGAGAACATAGAGTTTGTTAGAGATCTATGTGAAAAGGTTTACTGTGAAGACCACAACCTGGACCTTGAGCAGATATACTACAATACCCTTGAAAACTATGAGAAGATAAGGGAAAGGATGATAGATGCTACCCTCCTTCTTCTAAGATACGATGGCAGGGTACTCTTCGAGGGGGCTCAGGGCACCCTCCTGGATATAGACATGGGCACTTACCCCTACGTTACCTCCTCTAACGCCTCAGCCCTTGGACTTTCCAACGGAACAGGGCTTCCACCCAAGTACTTCTCAGAGGCTTACTTCCTTGGGGTCTTCAAAGCATACACCACGAGGGTTGGAGAAGGTCCCTTCCCAACAGAGCTAAAGGACGAGGTAGGTCAGGAGCTTAGGGATAGGGGTAGAGAATACGGCTCAACCACTGGAAGACCCCGCAGATGCGGATGGCTTGACCTTGTAGCCTTAAAGCATGCGGTAGAGGTTAACGGACTCGACGGTCTTGTGCTTACCAAGTTGGATGTGCTGGACACCTTTGAAGAGATAAAGATAGGTATTGCCTACGAGGTTGGTGGTAGGGTCATTGACCATTTTCCGGCAAGTTTAGGAGAGCTCTACGAGGCAAAGCCTGTATACAAAACCTTTAAGGGTTGGCTTAAGGACACGAGGGGAGCTAAAAGCCTAGAGGAACTGCCCCCCAAAGCTATAGAGTACATTGAATTTATCCAGTCTTACCTTGGTATACCTGTGGTCATGCTCTCTACAGGTCCTGAAAGGGATGAGTACCTTTGGCTTAGGGGCGGAGTAGAGATTGCCAGATTGGTCTAAAGAGCTCCTTGTAGACCTTATAAGCCTCTCCCGCATACCTCTATCCTTTTCCTTTCTCTACTTCCTTAGCAAGGGTGAGCTCTTTGCTTGTTTACTTGTCTTGCTGGTTGGTGGCATTAGCGATAAGCTTGATGGCTTTCTTGCAAGGCTACTTAATGTGGAAAAATCCTTCTGGGGTAAGATTCTTGACCCTGTCGGGGACAGGTTCTTCATAGTCATATGCTTTCTTTCTCTCTATTACATAAAACTTGATGTTGATGTTAGCACCCTTGCGGTCTTCCTTACAGTATTCCAAGACCTTATTCTTGCACCCATGGGCTTTTACAAAGCCTTTGTAAAAGGTCAAGCTACCATCTCCTACCTTGGGAAGATAGCCACCCTGTACCAGTACCTTTTTCTAACCTCTACTGTCATGCTTAACTTACTTAAGGTATCCGTTAGCCTGCATTACATGGAGCTTATACTCATACTCCTCAATCTCCTCTCCGCAGGACATCATATATACCTTTGGCTACCTCGTAGGAAGAGTTAGGTTTTCTTATCCTCCTTATGTTTTGAACCAATCTATCCCTTAAATCCCTTTCCTTAAAGAAGAGCCCTAAAACCCTTTCCAGCTCCTTGGTATTTTTAGCCATAAGCCCTGCCTCGTTCTTTAAAAGATAGAGTGTGTTGTAATACTCCTGCCCCGGAAGGGGCTTATAGACTATCATAGGTGTCTCGGAAGCCAGGGCTTCGGAGGTTATTATGCCCCCAGCCTTTGATATGAGCACTATGGCTCTTCCTAAAAACTCTGCCATCTCCCGATGGCTCAGCACTCTGTCTATCAGCTCTATTCTCCTTACATTCCCCCTTAGCGCATTGCAGAGCTTGCTGTCCTTGCCACAAAGAAGGAATATGTCAATGCCCGGTGGAACCACCCTTTCTGCTACACTGCATATCTCTTTTACCGCAGGGGTCATTCCAAAGAGGCCAGCGCTTATGACTACAGATGACCTCCTGTCTTCTCTGAATTTATCAAACTCTGGGTTTATAGGTATACCCGTAACCTCTACCCTTGGACAGTTAACCCCCTTCCTATAAAGGTCGTACTTTACCTCGTAAGAAGGCACAAAGTAGGAATCCATATGGTCATGAAGCCACTGTGCGTGGGCAACAAAATCCGTTATTACAACGAAGCTCTTAGGTACCTTTATTCCCCTACCTTTTAAAATCCTTATCATACCCGCGTAAGTGGGGTAAACGGACACAACACCGTCCCAGTTCTCCTCTTTGAGAAGCCTCTCTACCACACCTATGGCCGGTAGAGAGAGAAGGTCTATGACGGGATTGTCCTTATCAAGGTCGTAGGTGCTCTCGTAAAAGAGCCCATAGACCTTGGGAAAGTACTTCATCATGTAAACGTAGAACTTGGAGTTCCACCGGTTTATTTTGGGATTAAGAAGGTCATAAGGGTCTACTATCTCAGAAATCATGGAAAAGTTTTCCTCAAGGGACCTCTTTAGGGCTTTCGCTACGCTCGTATGACCTCCGCCGAAGGAAGAAGTTAGTATAAGCAGTTTCAAGGTTAATAGCTCTGATTGAGTTCTGCCGGCAGAACGGGGAGCTCTTCTAAGAGATTCTTGGCACCTTCGGTTATCTTGTTAAAGGCCACCACCGGTATGGTTTCTGTCCTGGTCGCCCTGTTTAGAACCATGGCCCTTTTGAAGGCTCTTTCTAGACCTTCCCTGTCCACAGTCACAGAAGATTCAACCGCTATGTACACCTCTTTATCCTCATCCTTTAGCTTACCTTTCGCTGTAAAATCCAATTGAAGGGCGTCGTTCCTTTCCTCTTCATCTATAAGGCTCTCCTCTAAGGTATCGTCCAAAAGTTTAGATAAGGCGTATTTATCAATTGGTCTTAATCTTCTAAAGAGCTTAACAAAATAGGCTGTAGTATTTTCTCTAACCCTTCTTTCAAAATCGCTACCCTTGAGGCTTGCTACATTCTTTTTTAGAAGCCCTACGTCCTTCTTGAGGACTTCAACATCTTCCTTTAGTATACTTAAAAGGTCCTCTATGGTTTCCATTTTGTACGGCATAGTTCTTATGATAATACAACTAGCCTTTTTTGAAAAGGCTTGTGTAGACAAAGAGGGCCACGCCCGCAAGGTGGAAGGACAAAAGGACACCTAAGAAGGCTTGAAAGGAAAAGGTCTATCATCGGGAAAGCCTTGTAAATATAACCTCGTATAATTCAAAGAGATCTCTGACACCCTCTACACCCACGTCGTGGGGAAGTACTAGAAGCTCTGCGCTTAGCTCCCTTGCAACCCTTTGAGGCATACTCCTTTCTCTGAAGACCTCAATCGTAACAAACTTAGCACCCCTTACCCTCTTGGTAAGCTCCTCTATCCGCTTTGCGGTCGGTGGTATACGGGGCAAAGTTTCTAAGGCACCAACTGTCTCTATACCGTAGCGGTTAAAGATGTAGTTATAAGTCTGCAAAGAGGATAAAAGAGCCAAGAAGGGCTAATAAAAGTTTCGTACTGTGCGTTAATTTTAACAAACTATTAAAGTCCTGTCAAGTCTTATAATGTAAAAATATGGAAGGAGCTAAGATTGGCGTTCTCACCGTATCAGATAGGGCAAGTAGGGGAGAATACGAGGACATAAGCGGTAAGTATATCCTTGAGTATCTCAAGGATGTGGTCACCTCTCCCTTTGATGTGGTTTACCGCGTGGTGCCCGACGAGAGAGAGCTCGTAGAAGGGGCCCTTATACACATGGCAGACCACGAGGGATGCTGTCTCATACTCACCACAGGTGGGACCGGTCCTGCCCCTAGGGATGTGACGCCCGAGGCTACGGAGGCAGTATGCCATAAGATGCTTCCAGGTTTTGGTGAACTTATGAGGGCTGTCTCTCTAAAACAGGTACCTACAGCCATACTATCCCGTCAAACCGCAGGCATAAGGAACAAGACCCTTATAATAAACCTTCCGGGAAAACCTCAGTCTATAAAGGTTTGTTTAGATGCGGTCTTTCCGGCAGTTCCTTACTGCATAGACCTCATAGGTGGACCTTACATAACAACTGACGAGAGAAAGGTAAGAGCCTTCAGACCGCCAACCTAAGGCTTTAAAACTCCCTTTACCAGCTCCACAAATACTGGGCTGTAAAGAGCTATGGCTATAAGAAGGAGGACTATCATAATTTTCACATAGCCCTCCAGTTTTCTAAGCTCCGCCCTCACATTGTAAATTTCCGCTTTAAGCTCTGCCTTTACCTGTGCTATTTCCACTCTTACTTCTCTTATATCCGCCTTGGTGGCAAGCTCATCCTTAAGCTCAAGCTTTCTGAGCATGCTCAGCTCTTTGACAGCCTCATCTATAGCCTTGTTTCTCCTCTAGCTTCATAACCACTTCTGCAGGCAGAAGTAAAGGCGTGGGTTAAATTATAGGAGCAAAAGAAAAAAAGTTAAAGCTTCTACCTTTTCCTGTAGAACCTAAGTAGTTTGCCGTCTTTTGCATCTATCATGGCAGTACCCTCCGTACCCCTTACTCTGTAGTAGCATTCTCCGCTTGATCTGCTCTTTGAAAGCTGTGCGGACTGAACAGTGCCCACGTACTGCCTTGCGGAGCTTATTGCCTGCTCCAAGCTGATGAATGGGCTACACTCTAAAGCAGAAACCAAACCACCACATGTTAAAAGCAAAGCTAAAGCCTTCATCTTTACACCTCCCCGTTCGTATCAACCCTCCTTCATCTTACTTATAGCCTCTTCCAAAGCGGACATAAAGCCCTCTACCTTGTCCTCAAATACCATAAGGCTGTTTCTTTTCTTATCCTCTGTCTGCTCCGTTATCACCAGGTAAACCGAGCCGTCCCTTCCCCTTTTCACATCAAAGAAGTAGGTCCTTTTGCCAGCGTTGAGCTTTTTAGAAAATATCCTTTCCCTTTCCACGACTTACCTCCTTCCCTTATATTATACATGCCCCAGATGGGGCACGGTCTTTTAGAGAAGCTCTTTTACCTTTGCTATGACTTCGTCGTAGTTGGGCTCGGTGGTTATTTCCGGCACAAGCTGTATATAGGCTATCTTGCCCGTCTTGTCCACCACAAAAACAGCCCTTGCAAGGATACCCTTTAGGGCTCCCTCAGATATGAGCACGCCGTACTTTTCCATATCACCGTATCTGAAGTCGGAGGCGACCACCACGTTACCTATGTTAAAGCTTTCGCAAAACCTCTTCTGGGCAAAGGGCAGGTCCATGGAAATAACGCAGACAGCCACACCGTCCATACCAGCCATAAGCTCGTTGAACTTCTTTGTCTCCGTTTCACATACGGGCGTGTCCAAAGAAGGCACAGTCACTATCACCTGCACCTTATCGCTTGGACCACCTATTGCTATCTCCTGAAGGTCCTTTGTTACCACGTAGGCAACTGGTGCAGGGTCCCCCACCTTCAGCGTAGGACCGCAGAGAGCTACCGGGTTTCCCTTCAGATTTACAGTCTGAGCCATGGCATAACCTCCTTATGGTTTTATCCACTATTTTAAAGGTTGTTTATAAAACATATTGATGAGTTAAATCATGAAGGGGCTTCGCATAGATTTCACATAAAGGACCATGGAATTCAACATACTTATAAAATATGAAGACTGTTGAACTCACCCCCAGATCTGAAAAGGGATTTACATTAGTAGAAGTCATAATAGTGAGTATTATATTGGTTATACTTGCTGCTGTTGCGGTTCCCTATGTGATGCGCTACTACAAGGATATATAAATAATGAGTATTTGCTTCAAGTGGAAAGTACATTAAAGTGGGCAAGGCTTACAGCGATGGAAAGGAGCGCGAACGTCGGTATTTGTGTTCAGGGGAGGGAATTACTAGTGACCAACATGGGCACCTCAAGGAATATTTTGGATGCCTGCTCGAGCGCCTTGCTTAAAAGGTTAGCTGTAGATGAGGGTTTTATCTCTCTTACCTCTGTAGGAAGCACGGGGTTTGACCCTAGGGGCTTAGCTATAGTAAGCACAAGCATTTATATAAGAAGAACAGACGACCCTGAAACATGTCAAAGGTATACAATTCAAGCCTTAAGAGGGCTTATAAGAAGGGAGGCATGTCAATGAAAGGGTTTAGTTTAGTGGAAGGGTTAATTGCTATTCTTATTACCTTCTGCCTTGTCCAAAAAGGGTTTTAGAGATAAAATGCCTACCCATGAGTAGGGAGTGGAGTCAGTATAACGAGGAGTTGGTAATAGCACCACCGCTTATCATAGCTGGGGTTGTGTAGGAGGTGAGTGTGGTGGAGTTGATGAGGACAGGGGATACTCAGGTTAGGGAGACCCTAATAGAATTCTTGGACAGAGCATTCTTAATAGACTTTCCCAGATTTATCCAAATCTCATGCGTCCTCCCCAATGCACAGGCAGGCTTAGACCTCTTAATCAATTAAATCATTAAGATGTTTCACAGAAGTTTCACGCAAGGTGGTTTGAATATGACAAATATTAATAAACCATGAGAAGGGGCTATAGTCTTGTGGAACTTTTGGTTGTTATTGCTGTTATAGCACTGTTAGCCAGTACAGCTGTGCCCCAACTGTACAAATACAGGAACATCTATGTTTATCAACAGTACGCTTCTTCTCTTGAGATGTCTATAAGACAGGCTAAGCTACTCGCCATGGAAAGGACTACAAACGTGGGTGTATGTATAAGGGACAGCCATACTGTGGTAATTTTAGATATAGGCACTGCTAGGGGTGCAAACATATGCAACGGTAATACTTTAAAGACATTAAGGATTGAAGGTACAGATATTCTCTATATGAACTTTACTGGTTCCGGTTTTGCCTTTGATCCGAGGGGCTTTGCCATATGGAGTGGTAATGCATGCATACAGAACACCTATGAAGGTAGAAGCAATTATCTTCTTGTCTGTGTTAGCAGGTTTGGTGGTATAAGAACTCAAAGAGGAGGAGGAACATGTCCAAGTTCATGCAGTTAGATAAAGGGTACTCCCTAACTGAGGCGCTAATTGCTCTGGGCATCCTCTCCCTTTTGGTTATGTTTACTATGGCATTTGTAGCCCAATTTATTAATGCGACCAGACAGGATTTTATAAACCACTGCCTTTGGGAATACACGATTTCTACCCTAGAGAGAGTTAAGGCTGACCCGAATATGATAGGTCAAAGCTTTACCTATGGTTGTGGCGGAATACGGATTGATTCGACTTCTACTATAGTTTCTGGCACACTGCCACCCAACCCACCCCCACCAGGCTCAAATCAAAGAGCCTGTGCTGTGGTTCAGGTTACATCGCAAGCTTCAGGCAGAATTGCAAGGATAAACTCCCCTGTTTGTAGGTTTTAGGAGGTTGAGATGAAAAAAGGTTTTACTATCGTGGAGCTCCTGACAGCTGTGGCCATCTCTCTTTTGATAGTTATCGCCACGGTTGGGGTTTATGTGGTAGCAAACAGGGTTTTTGCTATAAACAGGGAGCTTTCTTTTGTAAAAGAAAGTACCAAAGAGGGTATATACGGCCTTGAATGGTTTTTTGAAAGGTGGGGTGTGGGTGTAGCCTGTTTTAACCAGGTTGACCCCAACGCCTGCGGTCGCCCCCAGTTTGACTCTAACAGACCTATAAACGTGCCCTATCCACCAGCCAGTGCCCTATACATGCTTAGAAACGAAGGTGAACCTTGCGATGAAGTTGTCTTCTTTGGAAGCATCGGTGGGATGGCTTTTGTTGACAGGCTTCAAGGTATAAACCAAGTTGCGGTCATGAGCTGCAGGCTAAATCAAACGGTTCAGCAAAATTGTTACCATGTGTGGAGAGGTGCAAGGGTATTCAGAGATGCAAACAACCCCACCATACCTCTCATTTTTAGTGTGGGTGGTCTTAGTCAGGATAACCTCGATTGCAGTAGGGAGACAAACAGAAATAATGCTACCATGAACCTTATACTCAGGGCTCAAAACGGACAGCTGGAAACCTTTCAGGGAAACACAAGAATACTTACAGACCAGCTGACCCTGGAGGGTGGAGACATGCTTGTAAGAGTGCCCCACAGGATAAGGTTCTTCTGCCAGAACAATCCGCAGGACAATAACAACCTATGGCTATACGTGGAAACAACAGACATGGCTAACAACTGCAATTGGAATGAGCCACCCATACCAATTGTTAGGGTTAACAGTTTCCAAATTGAACAAGTTCCAAACGCCGGTGTGCTTGTGAATATGCAGGTAAACCAAGAAGGCAGAGCAATCACCATACAGCGTTTCTTTGGGAGGTAAATCATGAGAAAGAGAGGTTTTGCTCTTCCTACGGTTATAGCCCTATCTGGTATAATAGCCCTAATAATAACAGCAGGCTATACCGTAACAAACATAGCACAGAGAACTACTCTGTCTACTGTTAATTTTCAGCTTGCAAAGGAGGCATCCAACGCCTGCATTATGCGTGCAACAGACGAGGTTCAAGCTACAGGTTTCTGTGGAGATAGAAGGTTAAACAATCAGCAGCTCGGTATACAGCTAACAGGTGGTACCTGTGAGGTTGAGTTTAGGCAGAGCGGCCGTATATGCTTCTTAAGGTCGGTAGGACGATTCGGTAACTCCGAAGTCTATACAACTTCTATGATACAGTCCTTTTTTGGCGTAGGCCTCTACACAGTCCGTGGTGGCGTGGACGCTAGCTACACCGGTGGCCTCTTGACAGGCTGCTATTATGAACAGAGTGGAAACTGCTTTGTCCCAGCCTTTATAGCATCGTCTGGTACTATAAGCCTTGGTAGCGCAAACCCGCAGAGCTGTCCGACTAATCAAACAAACCCAAATACAGGTGTATGGGGAACACCACCAACCTTTACCAATGCCCAGTTTAGAGACCTTGTGCCCCTCTTTTTCAATGTTGAATGCTTTGCCTCCAATTACTACAGAGCGGGTGAAAGATGTAGATATGGTCTCACCGATGCCCTTGTGGACACCTATGCCCTTCAGTATAGGGATGGCAGGCCCGACTTTACCTTTTCCCAACATGGTGAGCCCGTGATAAATCAGGCCCTCCTTAGCGACATCAGAAGCACCGCTTCTATAACTCCTCAGGGTCCACCCAACTGCAGACTGCAGGTACCGACAACCCCAGCCAATGCAAACATAAACCTAAGCAACCTTTTGACCCTACTTGATAACCTCATACCCGGTGGGGCAAGCTGTCAGAGGGTGGAGCTCTATCTTGACCAGAGCACCACAATAGCTGGCACACCGCCCATCCCAACGGTCGTCTATTTGAGAAACCCCGCAGGTCAGAGTAGAACCCTAACCTTGGCCGGTGTGATAGGTAGCCCAACAGTCCAACCTACTACAAGCTTTGGAGAGTTTATATACAGGCTGGTTATCTATTCAGGTGGTAATGTGAACGTAACCGCCAACTCTTTAAGGTTTAGATTGCTCACCACAGGAACCATAAACGTAACAACTGGGCTCACCCTAAGCGAGGCGTCCATCTTTCAGGTTTTAGAAAATGACACTCAGAATAACAACCCTGCCTCACCTCAGAATATGATTGTTGGAAATGGCACAGGAACCCTTAACATAACCGACTCCAAGCTTATAACAAGGCAGGTAAGGTTCGGAATTCTTAACGCTCATAGGGACCTATTCTTTGTTTATGCCCATGCGTGCCCCAACTGCTCAAGGGATTCAAACTTAGGCTCTGTAAACGCCTGTCAAAATGATATCCGTAGGTGTGGATGGGCTGGTGGCACGGGTACAAGACCTAGCATGCAGAACGACGCCTTTTTTGGCACAGACGCAAATAGAAACATACAGGATGCCACAGGCAGGCCCCTTGTCTCCCTTCTGATAAACAACAACTCCGTTGTGGCAGGAAGGCAAAACTTCTTCGGTGGTATATACTTCGGTCAGGATGTTAACTATATACTTCGTACCAGTGGACAACCTAACGTAGTGAGAGGCTTTTTAATAAGAAACTTTCCGGCGAACCTCTCTCTATCCATAGGCTTTGACTCTGCTATTGATTTCAGGTTCAGGCTTGACGCCATAAACAACATAAGGTATGACCAAAGCAGGCAGGGATTCCCAGGCTTTTGGTTTGTAAGAAGGGTGGACTGCGTAAGGGAAATCCAACACCCGCCTACATGGCAGCCATTACAAGGATGACATCATGGTGATATAAACAACTTCACTCACTGTCCTTCAATCAAAAGGTGAATGGCATTCCACCCTTCCATTGTTATGGTAAATGCAGGAAAGGTTTTCATCCACCGAAGAAGCCCTAAGAACTACAGGGTTTTCGCTTACCAGTTCAATGGATTGGGTGTCCCCAGACCTTGGACACCTCGCAACAACCCCCGAAATATCTCCCTCCTGTGTGCTTTGCTGACTTGCCGCTATATAGGTTATACAGTTTCTGAGGTCAGATATAAGCACTGTCCTTATAGCCTGTTTCCTGTACTTACTATAATAAACTACAGCTGTAGAAGCAAGGATAACAAGCAAAAAAATCACAACTATGAGCTCAACTATGGTGAAAGCCCTGCTATACCACCCATTATACATAGTCTCCCCCAAAGGTATAAAAAAGGGGGCATAAGCCCCCTAAGACAGTATCAATCTACGCCTGTGCAGGACGCAGTTGTTCCGGTGCTTGTCTGAGTTACGGTGCAGGTCACATTCGCTGCTGCATTTTGACCAGTACATGTGCAGCTTACTGTGTCGTAAGGTGGGCTCGCCTGTGGGGTACAACTTGCAGTGTTCCCCGATAGGTTGGTATAACTAAACGTGGGGGTTCCTCCCCCTGCCATCTGTGCTCTTGTTATTTCGGCAACCACTTCTGTCACACAGTTCCTTGCATCGGCCATTACCTGTGAGGCTGCTGACCTCTTCCTGTACTTGGCAAACTGGGGCAGTGCTATGGCTGCCAGTATGGCTATGATTGCTACGACCACAAGGAGCTCAATAAGGGTAAAACCCCTGCTGGTTCTTGCCGACCTTGAGGTGTCTTTGTAAAGTCCTGTCATGTGTAAACCCTCCTTTAAATTTATTTCCCCCTCTGCCCGGGCATTGGGAGGATGCTTTAATGTTATATCTTTCTTTAAAAAGGTCAAGCTCCTTCACGCAAACTTCACGAAAAAAGCTGTCTTATCTCCCTGAGCTTATGGTGAAGCTCTTAACCTTACTGGGTTACCAAGGTAGGCATTATGAATATGAGGAGCTCTGAATCCTCCTTCTCTGTCCTTTGCTCCATGAAAAGCCATCTAAAGAAGGGAACCCTCATAAGGCCGGGAATACCCCTCTCATCATTCCTTTCCGTAGACTTTATAAGCCCACCGAGGACCACAAGGTCACCGTCCTTCACTATGAGCTTTGTATCAGCCCTCTGGCTTTGGACTGTGGGTATATCAAACTCCGCAGTTTCAGCGATAAACCTCTCAAGTCTTGTAATCTCCGATTTGGATAGGGTTATATCCAGCATCATGTTGCCCTCTGGCAGAAGTATGGGCGTAACTGTAAGGTTAATGGGGATTAGCTTGAAGTCAACGGTTATTGTTGTCGTTCCGCCCGGCACTACGGTAACCCTTCTTATTGGGAACTCAAGCACGCTCTGAATGGTAGCAGGCTCTCCGTTCAGAGTTACCACCACAGGTTTGGCAAGGCTTTTTGCCTTACCCACCTGCTCGTAAGCCGAAAGCCTAAGGTTTAAGGCGTTAAGAATACCCCTCTGGAAGGTAAGGGCAAGTATGCCACCGGGTGTTGGCGATAATCCTGGTGCAAGATAGGATGGAACTCCAAAGAGAGTGCCCGGTGCTGGAGGAGTGCCCAACCCAAGGTTTGAACCACCCCCACCGCTCCAAAACTGGGGAACCCTTGCCTGAGAAAGAAGGGCATTCCAGTTTATCCCAAGCTCTCTGATGGCACTACTTGAGACTTCAACAACCCTCGCCTCTATCTTTATCTGAATGGGCTGTTCGGAAACAAGGTCTTTATACCTTTCTAATATCCTGTATACATTATCTGCATAATCCCTAACTATAAGAGCGTTTTGGAAAACCACTCTTGCCGATTTTTCCTTCTGGAACTCTGGACCTAGGATGCCCTCACGAACCTGAGGGAAACGTGAAACGCTTACGCTATCACCCCTCTGAGCCGCTGGAGCTTGAATTATCCTCTGTAGCTCTTGCTGTCTTTGTTGCAGAGCTTGAACCTGTTGCTGTATCGCTGACCTCTCCTCCGGTGCTGCTTCCCTTAGCCTTCCTACAAGCTCTTGAAGCCTTTGCTGTATATCCCTTAGCTCCCTCTCTTCTGTTGCTGTGGTTGTTATTCCTGCACCCAGAACGTATACCTCTCCAACCTCAGACAGCATAGGCTGTATCAGCTTTTTGAACTCATCTGCGGGAACATACCTTACATAAAGGACCTTTGTAAGGATTGGTTTTTCTCCAGCAGCTTTACTTAAGTACTTTTCTATAGCCTTTTCTATTCTTTGAAGGTCCCTTTCCTTTGCGGAGACTATAAGGGCGTTAAACTCGGGGGATTCTGTGAGAGTCAGACCCTCTATACCTAGCTCCCTTATAGCTTTTGCTATGTGGTTGTATGATATATCCCTTCTTATGTAGAAGACCTTCGTTAAGAGCGCTTCCTTTTCTGCCACCACAGCTATACCTATATCTTTCGAAAGTTGTCTAATTCTTTCAATATTTGAAGCTTCGTCCCTAACATAAACCTTCCTAAGGGTCTTGTCTATAACTATCTCTGCAGAAGGGCTTACCCTTGCCTTGAGTAACTCTATTAACTTTTGGACTTCTTCTTCCGTATAACCGCCTATATTGAAGACGGTTTCACCCGCCTTTGTTATTTTGTAAACCTTAGTATCTACAGGTACCGCTATCAAACCGTAAGACTTTATTACTATGTTAAATGCTTCGCCCAGGGGGACCGGTTTGTATATGGAAATATTAACAGGCTTTTGAAGGTCTGTAGAAATAATTGAGTCAAACATTACGTTCATTCCAGAAACTTCAGAAAGCCCCCTAAGAACGGTTTCCAGCTTCACGTTTTCAAACTTCATCTCCACAATCCTATCCTGTCTGGCTGCTCTAATTTGTCCCTTTTCACTTAGTGCGGTAAGGCCTCTCTCATCTACCTTGACGGCCTTTACTGTGCGAGTAAGCGGGTCTTCCGTTATTATGTACTTTTTTGTCCTATTTTCCTTTTCTACAACTATATGTCCCACACCCCCCTCCAAGCTACGAAAGGCAGATTCTTGAGAGTACGCCAATAGTGCTAAAAAGATATTAAACAACGCTATCAGTAAAAGGCTCTTCATTTTACACCCTCCTCTGTATGTTCCTCTCTTGTTATTATGCTAAGTTTTACAATACCAAATGTGTTACCGCGTTCTAGCAAATATAGATTAACTACTTTTTTTGCTATGTTCTGTACATCCACATCTCCCCTCCTGAAAGCCTCCTTTTCTTTTTCTGTTAATCTTTCTTCCATAAACTTTCTCAGTCCATCTTCTTGTTTTCCTACGAGCGCTTCTCTACTCTGTTCCGTTCCTATAGCTATAGGCATAGAAACTATATCCAAAGAAAGGGGATAGGAGACTATCCCCTCTTTTCTAAGGCTCTCAAGAAATTTCTTTATACCTGCTTCGTTCCTACTGTAGACTAGGAGCAATAGGTCACGCTTGGTTAGGGTCACACCTTCCTCTTCCTTCTCAGCCTGCACCTTTTGAGTCTGTTGGGGCTGTTGGTTCTGTTGTTGTGGCTCTTGCATTGGCTTTTCTATAACTATACTCTTTCCTTCATCCTTTTGTACTATAAAGTACCTAGCCTTCTGTGCCTCTGTTAGATGCATAGAAAGGACCATAAGCTCACTCTTTGTAGCGAGCCTGCCGATGTTCCTAACAACTAAACCCACGTCCCTTTCGGTGGGTATTAGACCTACTGTGGTTATTAGCTCCTCTTCCTTTCTCAGGTATTCCTCTCTTAGCTCCTTCTCCTGCTTTTTGAGGTTTTCTAAAACGGCTGGATCAAGACTTGCCTTTATGTTTTCAATATCAGACCTTGTCCTTTCTATATTACTCCTTAAATTTCTAACTTCGCTGAGGACTGGAGAAAACAGCATAAAGTAAACGTATATAATCAAGATTAAGGGAATAAGAAGAAGTATTATAAACCTCTGGTAAGGTGGAAGTTCCCTTAACCTTTCTATTGCCCTTCTCATTCAACCCTCCCTTTGGATAAGGGTTTTTCCACTGACAATTTTGCTGTGTAATACCACACACCATGGTGGTTTAATCTCCTTTCTAAGCTCAAGCTTCCCGCTTCTTTGGATAATCCCCCAACGGACTCGCTGTACGCTGTAATACCCCTGTAATCAGGTGAGTGAAATTCAAAGTTTACAGAGAGCCTCTGCTTTTCCATATCCAAACTTTGGCCATACTTACCTATCCAAGATATCTTTGGGATCCTAGCGGTGTAAGTTAAAAAGCTTGAATTGAAGGGCTCGTAGTAAGACTTTAGCCCCAGTATAACGTCCTTGTTTTTATCCAAGCTTTCTATATCCTTCCTTACCCCTGCTATTCTCTTTTCTATTTCTTTTCTTTCCTCAATAAACCTAGCTGCCCTTGCTTGGAGCTGTGCTTTCTCTACGTTAAGCCTTTCAAGCTCTTTCCTTAGGCTTACCCTATCTTGGTTTAGCTTGTAATTGTATGCTATAAGAAGAAGAAGAAAAAGCCAAAGTATAAACCCAAGGTAGTATTCAGGTCCAGCCTTGAGAACCTCTTGAAGCTTTATTTCTCTTAGAGCGGCAAAATCTACTGCCCTTCCCTTCCTCTCAGGCTTGAGAAGGTTTATCTTTATCATTCTTCCATCCCCCTTATACTTAATATATACGGAAGGAAAAAGTTGGGCTTAATTCCCTCTACGTCAAGAAGTCCCAAAACCGGAAGGTTTTCCATTACCCTTGTAAGGAGATCCTCTTCCCCAAGTATGGGTCCAGCTATGTACATGCTTGAAAGGTCGTTTAAGACTATTATGTTTCTTACCTCTGCAAAAAAGCCCTCTATTGACTCCTCATCCTGACTTTTCAGAAAGTCCCCATAGCCCCAATGAAACACCGAATAGCTTACGTTCATAGGTGAATAGGTGGTCAGGGTGGAGTAGTTATAGTCCATGTAAAGTATGGAAAAAGGCACAGGAAGCCGGAAGTATAACCCGTAGTTTACCGTCGCAACTATCTCAAAGTCAATTATGGCAAGCTTAATCCCGACGGATTCGAACATCCTTTTCAGATTGTCTACGGTTTCCTTCCTAGAAAGGACAAGGACAACTCCCACATGCTTGTCTTCTGGTCTTTTTTCAAGTATGTAGTAATCGTGAAGTGTCTCTTCCCTTATGGCGGAGAGCTCCCTCTTTATGGACCAATCTATGGCATTCTGAAGGTCTTTTGAGCTCATACTTGCCGGGTACTTGTAAAACTTCATAAGGGCATCGTCGACCGATAGGCAGGTTATGGCACTCTTGCCCGAAAGCCCACGCTCGTTTACTATACGCCTAAAGGTCTCCAGCTTATCAGCACCATCGAGGCTAACCTCCACTGGCTCAAAGGTTGGTCTTCTGTCCTTACCAAGCTCTAGAACCCTCAAAACCCTATTCGTAACCTGGACTGCAAGAGACACCCTTTCTTTGCCTATCCTCACGATACCATCTCCTTCATCTTTCTCTCTGCATCTACCACAACAAGCATGGTCTTTAGCACAGAGTCAGGGTTTAGAGATATGCTATCTATTCCATGCTCCACCAAAAACACCGCAAACTCTGGAAAATCCGATGGTCCTTGCCCGCATATGCCTACTTTCCTACCTCTTTCCTTTGCCACCTGTATTATGTGAGCTATAAGCCTTTTAACCGCCTCGTTCCTTTCATCGTAAAGATGGGCTACAAGTCCCGAATCCCTATCAAGGCCAAGGGTCAGCTGAGTTAAGTCATTGGAACCAATGGAAAAGCCATCAAATATTTCTGCAAAACGGTCTGCAAGCACTATGTTGCTTGGAAGCTCTGCCATCACATACACTTCCAGCCCGTTCTCCCCCCTCTTGAGGCTGTATTCCTCCATCACCCTCAACACCCTCTCTCCCTCCTCGGGTGTCCTACAAAATGGTACCATAACCTTTGTATTTGTTAATCCCATCTTGTTCCTTACCCTGAGTATGGCTTGACACTCTAGGCCGAAGGCTTCTTTGTACATCTCCGAATAGTATCTGGACGCCCCTCTCCACCCTAGCATGGGGTTCTCTTCTTCCGGCTCAAAAAGCTCACCACCTATGAGCCCCCTGTACTCGTTGGACTTGAAGTCTGAAAACCTCACTATAACCGGGTTTGGATAGAAGGCGGAGGATATCTTAGCAATACCGTAGGACAGCTTTTTTACAAAGTACTGAGCCTTGTCCTCGTATCCGAAGGTAAGGTTTTCTATATCTTCTAATATCCTTTCAAGGTTTACCGCCTTTTTATCCCTACCCTTTGCCAACCTCTCTGAAAGTGGAAGCTTTGCGTTTTTGTAGATTGCTCCCATGGTGCAAAAACCTTTATCATCGATAAGCCCCTGACCCTTTAGGTTTGTGTAGAGCTCCTTTAGGTCTTGATAATGCAACAAGGCTAAGGGATGGACCTTTATGTAGTTGGCTATTATAAACTCTTCCCTAGCAAGACCTACTCCGTCGTTAGGTATAAAGGAGTACTTGAAGGCAGACTCGGGGTTTCCTACGTTCATCATTATCTTGGTTCTCGGTCTTGGGAGCTCTTCTAAGTTTATCTCTTCCACCTCATAGGGCACATACCCCTCGTAAACGTAGCCTACCTCACCCTCAGCACAGGACAGGGTTATCTCCATGCCCGTTTTTAAAATCTCCGTAGCCTTATGGGTACCCACTATGGCTGGAATGCCCAGCTCCCTTGCCACTATGGCCGCATGAGCTGTCCTTCCTCCTCTGTTGGTTATTATGCCCGATGCCTTTTTCATTATGGGCTCCCAGTCTGGGTCCGTTATGTCCGTGACCAGCACTTCCCCTTCCCTAAACTGGCTTGCATCCTTCAGATCGTATATTACCCTAACCCTTCCATGGGCTATCTTGTCACCCACCGCTATGCCGTAGACTATCCTCTTTTTTACCCTCTCCTCTATAGGCTGGGTAAGCTTGTATACCTTTAGAACCCTCTCTTCCTTTCTTGAGTGTACCGTCTCAGGTCTTGCCTGAACTACGAAAAGCTCCTTCAGGACGCCATCCTTTGCCCATTCTATGTCCATGGGCATCCATCTGCCGTTTTTCTTGGAATAATGGTCCTCTATGAGGATGGCCCACTTGGCGAGTTTTATTATCTCATCGTCGCATAGGGCAAACTGTTTCTGCTCTGAGAGGGGAACGTTTACCGTTTTTGTTCTCTCAGAGCCTACACCGTAAACCATCTTTCTGTCCTTTCTTCCTAGCTTCTTTTCTATAATGGCTGAATAGCCCGCTTGAAGGGTTGGCTTAAAGACCATGTACTCGTCAGGTGTGACCATACCCTGTACAAGGAGCTCTCCAAGACCGTAGCTTGCATTTATCACCACCACATCCTTAAAGCCCGATTCGGTGTCTAGGGTGAACATAACGCCCGAGGCTCCCATATCGGAACGCACCATCTTCTGCACTCCCATGGCAATGCCAACCTTGAAGTGGTCAAAGCCAAAGGACTCCCTGTAGGATATGGCTCTGTCGGTAAAGAGTGAGGCAAAGCCATTTTTAACTGCGGTAAGCACGTTTTCAGCACCGACCACGTTCAGGTATGTCTCCTGCTGTCCTGCAAAGGAGGCATGGGGAAGGTCCTCGGCGGTGGCAGAGGAGCGCACAGCCACATCTACCGCAAAGGAGCCGTATTTTTCAGAGAGTTTTTGATAGTACTGCTTTATGCCTTCCTCTATCTCCTTTGGAAACTCACCACCCTTTATAAGCTCTCTAACCTGATGTCCCCTCCTAGCCAGGTCCTCTACGTCGTCCGGTTTAAGCCCGCTTAGCACTCTTCTAATTTCCCTATCAAGGTCGTTGTATCGGATAAACTCATAGTAAGCCTCGGAAGTAACCACAAATCCGTAGGGTATGTTTACGCCAAGAGGTGCTAGGTTTTTTATCATCTCGCCAAGGGAAGCATTTTTACCCCCTACAAGAAGTATGTCCTCCATACTTACCTCATCAAGCCATACAAGAAACTTCCTCATAGCACACCTCCAACCTTACTAAAGTCAGCAAACCTGTTGAAAAGTCTTTTAATGTTCAAAAGCATGGACAGCCTGTTTCTCCTTAGATTTTCTTCGGGAGCCATGACAAGGACGCTATCAAAGAAAGAGTCTACGTAGGGCTTGAGCTTGGCGAGGTTAAGAGGGTTTAAGGTATCCTTTAATCCCTTGTAGGCTTCCCAAAGCTCCCTCTCCTCCTTTTGAACTAGCAGATCCTCATCCACATGTGTATCCCCCCAGTCCGCAGGTAGTATCCTCACCACCCTCCTATAGACCTCCACCATTTCTTTAAATTCTTCCCTTTCTTTCATGTTGACAAGGCTTTTAACCCCATCTATTACCTCGTAAGGTGTGGAAACATCTTTAACCTCGAGCACTGACCTCACAAGGTCGTAGGGATAAGGTTCAAGGTAAGCCTCAAGCCTTGACCTTAAGAAATTCTCGAAAGGTTTTGATAGCTCACCAAAGAGCTCCTTAAGGTCCAGATTCCAGCCGAAAGCTTCAACTATGGAGAAGATGCCGTAGGCTAACCTTTTCATGCTGTAGGGGTCTGAGCTACCCGTGGGTTCCTCTCCCACGTCCATGAGTGTTTTAAGACTATCTAGCTTGTCCGCCAAAGCCAATATGGCGGATGTGTGGCTTGAAGGGATGGGGTCTGACGGATTTCTTGGAAGGTAGTGCTCGTAAAGAGCTAAGGCCACCTCATCCTCTTCCCCCTGCTCCTTGGCGTATACGTAGCCCATATAACCCTGGAGCTCATCAAGTTCTCTGACCATATGGGTAAGTAGGTCAGCCTTACACAGGTAAGAGGCTCTTTTTATCTTTTCCTTGGTCTTTTCATCCACGCGAAGGCTGCTGGCTATCCTCTCTGCAAGAGACATAACCCTTTGCACCTTGTCCAGCATGCTACCAGCCTTAGGGTGAAAGAGTATACCCGAAAGCTCAGAGACAAGGTCTTCAAGCGGTCTTTTAAGGTCCTCCTTGTAGAAGAAAAGAGCGTCCTCTAGCCTTGCTCTTATAACCTTCTCATAGCCTTTTACAATGACCCCATCCCTTGGAAAGTTGTTGCTTATGGCTATAAAGTAGGGAAGGAGCCTTCCATCTTTCTCAACGCAGAAAAACCTCTGATGATGAGCAAGCACGGTCACTATGACCCTTTCGGGTAGGTCTAGGTACTTTTCATCAAACCTACCGACCAAGGCAAAGGGAAACTCTACAAGGTTTGCCACCTCTTCAGGTAAACCCTCGGGATACTTGGGCTTACCACCCAGCGAGCAAGCCTCATCACTAATGAAGGCAAGGACCATGCCCAGCCTTTCCCTGTAATCTGGAACCACGTAGTTGTCTTTTAGAAGCCCTTCATAATCTCCCGCTTCTTTAATCTCTATGGGTTTTGGAGCTATTATCCTGTGCCCGTAGGTTATCCTCCCAGCTTTTAGTGAACCAAAGCCTAAGGGCAAAACCTCATCACCATAGAGGGCAAGTATCCACCTTATGGGTCTTGAAAACCTAAGATTTGAGGAGTCCCATCTCATGTTCTTGGGGAAGGGTATGGTGAGCAAAATACTCTCAAAGCTTTTTTTTAGCCTTTCTAGGGGAGCATCCTCCCTGACCTTTCTCCTTACCGCCACGTACACACCCTCACCCTTTTGAAGTTCAAATATATCCTCAACCCCTGCACCTATCTTCTGAAGAAAGCCCAGTAAAGCTCTGCTTGGCTTACCCTCTTGATAAGCCACATTTACCGGGGGTCCAACCAGGATCTCCTCCCTCTCCTCTGCCCTGTTTTCAAAGTTCTTTACAAAGAGGGCAAGCCTTCTGGGCGTTCCATAGACCTTTATATCATCCCTCTTGAGAACCTTGGAAAGCTCCCCCTTAAGGTAGTTAAGAGCCAAGTTTATAACCCCAGCTGGTAGCTCTTCAGTCCCTATCTCTATAAGAAGGTCCCTCATCTGCCAATTCCTAAAGCAAGAGCTTCCGCAAGGTTTGCCATGTACCTATCCTCTTGTAGCTTCTGCACTTCCAAGTATAGAGCCCTCGCCTCCTGAACTTTCCCTTCCTTCTGAAGTATCTGTCCTTTCAAAAGGAGAGCGCTGGCGTAGTTAAAATCCTCCTTTTTTATGCCCTCCAAAACCTTGAGAGCCTCCCGCGTTTTACCCTGAGACAGTAAATGGTAGGCGTATCTCTCCAAGTAAAGACTCTTCAGACTATCATCTTTAAGACCGTCTATAATCTCTTTAAGAACCTTACCCTCGTCCACCTTACCCATACTCTCCTGGGCAAGCATCAGCTCGTAGGAAAGGGCGAGGGGCTTAAAGGAGCCAGAGGGGAAGTTTCTTGTGAGCTCTAAGACCTTTTCATAGTTGCCAGCCTGAAGGAGCTTCCTTATTTCGTATTCCCTGTAAGATTGCTCTTGAAGTCTTTTTTCCCTGTAATGTTCAAAACCTATAAAGGCGCCCGCCAAAAGGAGAATGCCCAGTAAAAGAACGCCCACCCTTAAAAAGACCTCTACCATCCTCTAAGATTATACACTACCGCTCATTTGGGGACCCATCCTGCTCTTTATATCGTACATGAGGGCGCTGGCTACGAATATGGAGGAGAGTGTTCCCACCACAACGCCTACGACGAAGGCAAACATTATGTTGGATAGAGCGGGACCACCAAATATAAAGAGGGCAAGGGACACGACAAAAGTGGTAAGGGACGTCATGAGGGTTCTTGCAAGGGTCTGGTTTATGGAAAGGTCTATGAGCTCTATTAAGGAGGTCCCCTTTCTTATGCGAAGGTTTTCCCTTATCCTGTCAAAGACCACAACGGTGTCGGATACAGAATAACCGGCCACTATAAGGAGGGCAGCCACCACATCCAAATTCACCTCCCTCTGGGTTACAGAGTAGGCACCCACCACTATAAGCACGTCATGGGTAAGTGCCAATATGGCACCTAAAGCCCATACGGGTTCGAACCTGTAGCCAAGGTACAGGAGGATACCACCTATGGCAACGAGCATAGCCCAGATGGCTTTCTGGCGTAGCTCTGAGGTTATTATACCGCCTATGGTTTCCGACCTTATAAGCTCATAGGGGGAGAGGCTTTGGAGTTCAGAGAGGGCTCTTTCCTTTGGCTGGTCAACCCTCAGCTTTATGATGACGGTGCCCTGGGCAGTATCCTGAACTTGAAAGTGGGAGTAACCAGCCTTTTCAAGAGCTTTCCTTACATCTCCTGTGCCAACCCCTTTTTTAAACTTAAGCTCAAGGACGCTACCCCCCGTAAAGTCCAATCCAAGGTTTAGACCCCTATAACCCAGAGAGATTAAGCTAAGTAGCAGGAAAAGAAAAGATAATCCGTAGGCATAATATCTGAAACTCATGAAGGATATGTTTTTGGGCATTTTATAATTTTAGCATGCTCTACCTCATAGCAATGCTTGTGCCTCTTCTATACTTTCTTGAGCTCGGAGTTCCAAAGGTTTGGGCTCCAAACGAGGCTTTCTACGCAGAAGCAGCAAGCACCATGATAAGGACGGGCAACTACATAACACCTTATTACAACGGTGAGATAAGGCTTAATAAACCGCCCATGACCTACTGGCTTGTGGCCTTTGGATATCACCTTTTTGGTGTGAACGAGTGGGGCCTAAGGTTTATGCATGCACTTCTTGGGCTGGGCACGGGCCTTATAGCTTACCTGATGGCTAAGGAGGTTTTGGGCGATAAGAGAGTAGCCCTCCTCAGCTTTTTGGTTCTTACCCTTTCACTTCAGTTCTTTGCCAATTCTAACTATGCTTCTCCAGAGGTACCCTTTACCTTTTTCATAACCCTAAGCTTGTATCTGTGGATACTTTACCATGGAAGGAGGAAGATTATTTTTCTTATCTTTGCTTTCCTGAGCTCCTCCCTTGCTATATTGGTAAAAGGCCCAGCTGGCTTTGTCATACCTGCCGGTGTAGTGTTTTTTTATCTGCTTTTGACTGACCCAAGGGAGCTGCTGAGACTTAGGTACTATATTCTTAGCATTCTTGCACTCCTTCTTGGTATGTGGTGGCACGCTTACCAGCTTATAAACAACAGGGAGCTTTTCCTTGAGGTTTTCTACAGGGAGAATATAAAAAGGATTTATGCGGGAGATGAGCCCTTTTATTTCTACCTTCTTGACCTGAACGTGAGCTTTTTGCCTTACTCCCTCTTCTTTCTTCCGGCCATCCTTTGGGTGATGATAAAGCTAAGGAGAGAGCATTCCTTCTTTCTAGTGTGGTTCTCTTTTATCTTCCTCCTTTTTAGCCTTATAAGTCAGAAAATATCCCTTTATGTTCTTCCTGCCTTTCCAGCCCTAGCAATTATAATCTCCTCCTTTGTTCTTTCGCAGGATTGGGATAGGTTAAAGAAGTACATAAGCTTTGCCCTATCCTTTCTTGTAGGTATTACCATACTCCTTGGTACCTTCTTCTTTGAGCTGCCGCCTTACCTAGCCCTTCTTGCCCTTTTGCCATTCCTCTACTATATCAAGGATTATAGGCTTTCGCCAGCGGTCGGTGGTCTTTCCCTTGTTCTTTTTATAAAGCTGGGAGTTTTGGGATATCTTGAAGGACACAGGGGTGTGGCAGAGCTTGGGACCTTCTTAAAAGAACTGGACCCAAAGGGAGAAATACCCACATACCAGGTAGGGCATTTTCACCATAGCCTACCCTTCTACGCCGATAGGAAGATTATAAGGAATAAGAATCCAGAGAGGAACTCTCTTGTGGTGTTCAAAGAAGGGTCCTTCCAAGATTGCAATGCCATCAAGACCTTTAAACTGTACACAGGCTCCGAGTCTAGACTCTTTAAGTTTCTGCTCAATGCAAAAAGAGGAAGGGACTTTTCCACCTTTGGAGTCTGTCTTTATTGAACCGGCACCTTTATAACTATGAACTCCGCCCTTCTGTTGGTAAACCTGCCTATAGGTGTGGTGTTGTCCGCTATGTATCTTTCCTTCCCAAAGCCGACTACGTCTATCCTATCCTCTGGAACTCCAGCCTTAACGAGGTAGCTCTTTACCTCTTGAGCCCTCCTAAGGGCAAGCTTGTCATTGTAGACTTTTGTCCCTATGTTATCGGTATAGCCCTCTATTCTTACCCTCACATTGGGGTTTTCCTTGAGCACCCTTAACACCTCATTGAGCAGTGGCAGATACTCCCTCTTTATGTTGTACTTATCAAAGTCAAAGTGTACCCTAGCAGTTACTGTCAAAGGTTCTTCTTGAGCCTTCGGAGCTTCTATCTTAGGAGGTTTAGGTTCCTCTACCCTCGCAAGCTCTAACTCTGGTACAAAGGGTTTTCCAGTGTAACATTCCAGACCTACCTCCTTAGCCACCTTTATCTTCTCCTTGGCCCTTATACCCTCTGCGTAAGCTCTGTTGTAGAAAGAGACCAAGGTGTTCGCTTTAGGGGTTTGTTTGGAAACCTCATAGGCCATACCATCGTAATATGCCTCCACTTTTGCAAGCTCTAAGGGTGCACAGCTCAGTCCCTTATCTTCCCTCAGATATGTAACAAGAGAATTTAGGCTTTTTATATCAACGCCGAAGCTCCTTAGATAATCTTCGTTAAATCTTGGTTTCTCTTCCTCTTCCGCGTAATAAAACTCACCGTAAAGCTCATCTCTGTATGGCTGAGCCCTTTTGGGTTTTTCCAAGGATATAAGGTCAATTGAGTCCAGTTCCTTGTGTCCAGCAGAGGCCTTTGACGAAGAGCCAAAGCTCTTTAACAGAAAAACCCTCGAGCCAACCTCATCAAGGTCTGAGGCAAGGTTATAGGCTATATCCCTGTATGCCCTGGCCTTTTCAAAGTGATAGGGGCTTCTCTTGTCCGCTTCCTTCTTGTGTGCAGATTCTATTAACCTTTGAGCCTCGTTCATACCATCCAATAGCCTGAGTTCTACGGTGTTTTGTGAGAAGGCAAGCCCGGATAAGAGTATAAGAAGGACTCCTCTTTTCATTTTACCCTCCTTCCTTGGATATTATACTGCTTTAAAATTTTACTCCATGCGTGCGGTTGTGCAAAGGGTGAAAGAATCAAAGGTCCTGGTTGAGGGTGAGGTTGTGGCAAGTATAGGTATGGGTTTAAACGTACTTCTGGGGGTCGGAGTGGGAGACACTTTAAAGGATGTGGAGAAGCTTTTGGATAAGATAGTGAACCTGCGTATATTTGAAGACAGCTCAGGCAAGTTCAACCTCTCCCTTATGGATGTAAAGGGTTCAGCCTTGGTGGTTTCTCAGTTTACCCTTTACGCAAACCTCAAGAAGGGAAGGAGGCCGAGCTTTGAGGAAGCAGAAAGACCAGAGAGAGCTAAAGAGCTTTACTATCTTTTCATTGATAGACTTTCCGAGCTAGTACCCACCCAATGCGGTGTATTTGGTGCCATGATGGAGGTGCATATAGTAAACTGGGGGCCTGTTACCATAGTCTTGGACAGCAGGGAGCTTTAGAGCTCTATTTCAAGGAGCATGCTAAAGGGCACTCCTATCCCACTAAGGAAGAGATTTCCTGGCTTTAGAGAGGGTAGTAGCCTTATCTGGTCTTCATAAGGGTATTCAAAGAACTGAGAGACCGCATCTATGTCATTCTGGGTTATTAACCTGAAGACAGCCTGAGTGTTTAACTGAGATAGCACGTACTTGCTTATGTTTGCTGGCCTTTGGGAAACTGCCACAAGACCAAGACCGAGCTTTCTCCCCTCTAAAACTATCCTCTTGGTCATGACCGCCGCGAGGTTTTCCCTGCCAGCTGGCACGTCTAAGACCCCCCTCTCGGGCACAAAGTTTTGAGCTTCTTCAAGCACTACAAACCTTCTTTCCTGACCTTCTCTAGATAGGTAAAGAATTTCCTTGAGAAGAAGCCCCACAAGGTTGAGACGGGTTATAGGGTTTAGAAGCTCCCTAAGGTCAAGTATGACCAGGTCTCTATGGGAGACCAAGGCCTCTTGAAGGAGCCGAAAGACCTCCGGCTGATTTTTAAGTGAGTCCTCACCATAATCCCTAGAAAGCATAAGGAGCAGGTCTTCCACCTCTTCCCTGAGCTCTCCTTTTGCAGACCCCTTCAGTATATCTTCCAAGCCCCTCTCCTTGTAAGAACAGAGCCTGAGGTCTGGCTTTAGATGCCTCCTTATACTTGCCAAAAATTCCCTTTCCTGCTCGCCCCTTTCGTGGAGAGAAAGGCCATAATCTCTGAAAAGCTCCCTGACGTCCTCCGAACTCAGGGGAAGGAGCGTATGGGGAACCTCTACATGGTGTAGTCTTTCCTCGTCTATCTTGAGCTTTTTCTTGTATTCACCGAAGAGGTCAAAGATAAAGACCTTGGAGAGCCCCGAAGGCATGTTTTCCAGAAGCCTTCTGACGAAGGTAGTCTTTCCCGAGCCAGTTGTTCCCAAGACTGCCATATGCATGTTTGCTATCTTCATAAGGTCCACGTAAACCTTTACGGGTTTACCAAGTAGGTTTCCCACCCTCACAGGCACATCCATGGCGTAACCCGAGAGGTTAGTTTTCATTATCTTTTCAAGTTCCACATCGTCCTCCCCTACCTGAAAGAGCAACTGCCCAACATGGAGATTTTTAAGGGGTGTGCTAAAATAGCCCTCCTTTTCACCGCTTGGCCTCCCGTACTGGAGAAGAAGCTTCAGTTTTCCGAACCTATTTGTGGACTTTCTTACAGTTATCAGGTATGATAAGAGCCAGTAAGGCTCTTCCTCCATGTCCCTTAATAGCTCTCTTTCAAACTCACCTGTGTAAACCCTCAGAAGTTTACATAGAAGAATACTGTCCCCCAACTCAGCCTTTAAAAAGGATTGCTCCTTTATGTCCTCAAGAAGTAGCACCTCCACCTCAAGGGAAGAGCTGAGGGCTATCACCACAGCCACAGCATCCTTGGATATCCTGTAAGAAACCTCCTTATAGCTTTCAAAGAGTTCTATGAGCTCCCTTATCCTCTCCCTATCCTCAATAAATAGGACTGACTCTAGGTTTCCATCTTCCATCATACCACGCCTCGTTAGGTTTGCAGAACCCACAAGGGCAAAGTCCGCATCTACTATGACCATCTTGGCATGCAGCCTGGGGTTAAGGTAGAGCTCCGCTCCGTACTTTCTTAGAACTCTAAAGGAGTCCTCACCGCTTATATCAAGGTCCTTTCTTTCCCCTGCTCTGAGTATAACCTCTACCTTGACCTCCTTATCTACAAGCTTGAGGAGCTCCTCAAGTACCCAAGCATCTACCCATGGGGAGGCTATCCTTATGGTTTCTTTAGCCTCAACAAGCTTCCTTTTGAGCCTTTCAATGGTTTCTTCCATGCTCACTCCAATTCTTCAGAACTCTGTAAACCTCAAAGACCCTCTCCCTTAATCTCTCCACCGTTCCTGTGTTATCTATTATAAAGTGGGCGTACCTTAGCTTTTCTTCTGGGGGCATTTGGAGTCTCCACCTCCTTTCAAAGTCCTCCTCACTGTATCCAGAAAGAAGGGCCCTTTTCTTGCATACTTCATAGGGTGCGTAAACCAGAAGGATCACGTGGTAGTTTCTATAGGTTCCCTTCTCTATGAGGAGGCTAGCCTCAACCACAGCCACCGAACCCTCTAGCAGTCCTTTAAACTCCCCCTCTAATCTTTTGTATAGGGCTTGGTGGGTTATGCTTTCAAGTACGGCAAGCTTTCCTGGGTTGCTAAAGACCATATCCGCTAGCCTCTTCCTATCAATCCCACCCGAAGGGTCTAAAATCCCAATTCCAAAGGCTTCAACCACAGCTCTGTAAACATCCCCCCTCTCTTCGTAGAAGCCCCTTATTATGCTGTCCGCATCAAATAGGTAAACGCCCAGCTCCCTTAGCATCCTCCCCACCGTTGATTTGCCCGAACACATGTTTCCCGTCAGTGCAACCTTCAGCATAGAGGATATTATATGAGTTGGAGGTAAAAGCATGAGGTACCTTATGGCTTTGCTTCTTATGTCCACCTTTACCTTTGCAAAACCGCCAGGAGAGGTTATATTCCAAAACAGCTGTGAAAGATGCCACGCTGAGGGTTCAAAGAAGCCCCTATCTTACTTAAGGCAAAAATACAGGAGCAACCCTCAGGGTATAATGGAGCTTGCAAAGGTCTGCCCTTGGGGAAAGAACCTCTCGGACATGGAGATAGAGCTGGTAAGCAGGTGGATAGCGGAGGGAAAGTAAACTATAGGCTTCTGAGGTAGGGGTTCCATCGCCTTTCCTGGCCTATGGTTGTTTCCTCGTAGTGTCCGCATACCACAAGCACATCATCCTCAAGCTCGGAAAATATCCTATTTAGAGAACTCTTCAGAGCGGACAGATCTCCACCGGGTAGGTCCCATCTTCCCACGCTACCTTTAAAGAGAAGGTCTCCCGCTATAAGCACCTTCGCCTCCTCCACATAAAGACAGCAAAGGCCTGGGGTGTGTCCCGGTGTGTGAATTACCACTATGGACAGCTCTCCCAAAGAAAGCGTCATGCCATCTTCGAGGTACATGTCGGGCTCTGGACAGGGCAGGTTTGCCCCTATCTGCCTTTCAAAGCCCGGCCATAGAGTGTTGTCAAGAAGGAAGAGGTCAGCCCTGTGCATGTAGAAGGGTATTGAAAACCTCTCCTTTAGGGTTCTTACCTGTCCCACGTGGTCTATGTGCCCGTGGGTTGCCACTATACCCACCGGCTTGTACCCATCCAGCTCCTCTATTATCTTATCCCCTTGAGCCCCAGGGTCTACGATAAGGGCATGTCCAGTCTTTTCGTCCACCAAGAGAGAGCAGTTCACCGACAGCAGTCCCACAGGGAGAACCTTAAGAAGCATCAGAGGCTAAGCAGGTTGTATATGAGCTGTGGAAAGAGTCCAAAGAGGATAACACCGAGTGAGCAAAGAAGAAGGGTAACAGCCTCACCACTTGACGTTTTAGCGGGCTCAAATTTCCTCTGTCCCTCCTCAAGGAACATGGCAACTACAACCCTTAGATAATAACCTACAGACAGGAGGCTTCCTACTACAAAGGCAAGGGCAAGGGGGAAGAGCCCAGAGTTGACCAAACCTAGGAAGATACCCAACTTTCCCACAAAAAGGGCCATGGGTGGTATGCCTACTGTGGAAAAGAGAAAGAGGGCAAAAAGAGAGGATAGCACGGGATGTTGGGAGTATAACCCTCTGTAGTCCAAAAGATGGTGGCTAAAACCCTCCCTTTTTTCAAGTATGGTCAGCACGGTAAAGCTTCCAAGGGTGGCAAGGGTGTAAACGGATACATAAAAGAGCAAGGCACTTTGAAGTTGTGGGTCTGAAAGAGAAAGTCCAAGCAGAAAGTAGCCCGCATGGGCTATGGAGGAGTATGCAAGAAGTCTCTTGACGGACCTTTGTACGTAAGCCACGAGGTTTGCGTAAAACATGGAAAGGAGGGAGAGAACTGCAAGGAGGATGAGCCACTGCTTTAGGTGTGAAAAGTACGCCAACAAATTTACAAGGAGAAAGTACAGGGAAAGCTTGGGAACGGTGGAAAGGTATGCGGTTATAGGTGTTGGAGCCCCTTCGTAAGCGTCCGGAGTCCAGAAATGGTAGGGGACTGCGGATATCTTTAAAGCCAAAGCGGACATTATGAAGAAAAGGGAAAGGAGGAAGAGGCTGTTTTCCTTGCTGTATCCAACCACAAACATACTGCCTGTGCTCGCATAGTAGAAGGCACTACCAAGGGCAAGCATGGCTGTGCCCACCGCACCGATAACAAGGTACTTAAAGGAGCCCTCTTTTGATAGATAGTCTCTTCTCAGGAGGGCAATCATAATATAGATGGTTATAGAGGAAAGCTCTAAGGAAAGGAAAAGAAGACCGAGGTTAACAGAAGAAAGGAGGGTTGAAAGTCCAAGGGTCGAGAGTAAGGGTAAGTAGGAAAGCTCGTTATAGGAAGAGTCCTTTTTCTCATAGTAATCCTGCAGAGAGAAAAGGAATAGGCTTGTTAGTAAGTATATAAAGCCCTTACCCACAAGGTTTAACCTGTTCACTTCAAAGACGTCAAAGAGGGTCCTAGCTGGGAAGTTGACGAAAAAGAGGCTGAAAAGGGCCACTATGGGAAGGAGTGCAGCCAGAAGCAAAAGGACTCTGAAGTGTTTCCTTTCTGAGAAGAGCTCCAAAACAAAAAGCACGAGAATGCCCAAGGATAGGATTATCTCAGGTAGAAGGGCGTTCCAGTTCACCTTTTAGCCTCCAAGCACGTATTTGGATGTTTGCTCTACCAACTTCACAAAGGGGTATGGATAAAGACCCATCAGGAAGGCAAAGGCTATTATGAGAACAAAGGAGAGGGTATGATGCCATTCCAAGTCCTTCAGATGCCTCCATTTTTCAAGCCTATAGTCTGATAGGCTCTCCTCCTCAAATATGACCCTCTTGTACATGTACAGGAAGTAAGCTGCGGAAAGCACCACACCCACACCAGCTATAAAAGCCCAGATGGGAAACTTTTTGTAGGTGCCCAGGAGTATGAGAAACTCTCCGATAAAGCCGGCAAGTCCAGGAAAACCTATGCCAGCAAGACCGCTTAACATAAAGAAGACGGAGAGCTTGGGTATGTAGCGTGCCAGACCTCCAAGGTCATCCATATGATAGGAATGAATTCGGTCGTATATAAAGCCTGCGGACATAAAAAGGGCCGCCGAAGATAGTCCGTGGGCTATCATCATGTATATGGCACCGTTGAGGGCGTTTGTATCCATGGCAAAGGTACCAAGGGTTACCATGCCCATGTGGCTTATGGAGGAGTAGGCTATGAGCCTCTTTATATGCGTCTGGGCTATGGCCATCATGGCAGTGTATATTATGGCCACAAGGCTGAGGAAGAATATAAGAGGGATAAACTGCTGGCTTGCCTCTGGAAATAGTGGCAAGGAGTAGCGAACAAAGCCATAGGTGCCCATCTTTAGAAGAACAGCAGCCAGTATAACCGAGCCTGCAGTGGGTGCCTCCACGTGGGCATCGGGAAGCCACGTATGCACGGGCCACATGGGAATCTTTACAGCAAAGCCAAGACCAAAGAGTAAGAAGGCTAAGCTCTGTAGCCATATGGGATAGGAGAGGTTTTTATGAAACATGTAGTCAAAGGAGAGCTGTCCTGAAACCACGTAGCCGTATACGATTATGGATGCAAGACCAAGAAGTAGGAAAAGGCTTCCAAAGAAGGTATAAACAAAAAACTTGTTTGCAGCGTAGACCTTCCTATCATGCCCCCACAGACCTATGATGTAGTACATGGGTATGAGCATACCCTCCCAGAAGAGGTAGAAGAGGAAGAAGTCAAGGGCGGAGAAGACACCAAGACAGGCGGTCTCCAGAAGGAGGAAGAGGGTAAAGTAGAGGTTAGGCCTGTCCTCCACCTTAAGGGACCAGAGAAAGGCTACCAAAAAGACAAGGGAGGTCATAAGAAGAAGGGATACGGCCATACCGTCCAAACCCACGCTGTAAGATATGCCAAGCTGAGGTATCCAGTTAATCTTTGTGGTGTACTGAAACTCCGCACCGCCCCACTGGAAGTTTAAAAATAGGTATAGAACTAGAAGAAAAACTACAAAAGAGGTAAAGACAGAGAGGGCCTTTGAAAACTTTTCCTTCCTAAGCAGTGCAACCGTCACCGCAGAAAAAAGAGGTAGGAATATGGCTAAGTTAAGTAGGAGTTCCATCTTTCACCTCCATAGCAGGGTCAGTATTAAGAGAATAAAAAGACCAACGGACAGAAAGAGGGCATAAAGGTTTATCCTGCCGGGCTGGACAAGCTTAAAGACCTCACCGAGGTTCCTTACCGCAGGGTAGGTTGCGTTCACCACACCGTCTATAAACTGCCTTTCTGCAACCGTATAAAGAACCCTTGAATAGAGCATATACCCCCCTGCCAGCACCCTATGGTAAAGCCGTTCGGTGAAGAACTGCTCTTTGAAGGTAGTATGAAGGGGTTTAAGAGCGGCGTATGCCCTCTGAGGGTCTATAAGACCCTTT
>RFFP01000012.1 GCA_003696155.1 Acidobacteriota bacterium | reverse complement strand
GGAGAAAGGGCATCTTACATAGCTTCCCATCCTAACTTCAGGGAAGGTATAAACCAGTTTTTTAGAGGACTGGTGGGTAGCTCCCAGGTGGTTGCGGAGGGTAGGGATGCGGGGAGCCACATATTCCCAGAGGCAGACCTTAAAGTGTTCTTAACTGCATCACCAGAGGAGAGGGCAAGGAGAAGGTGGGAGCAGTTGAGGTCTCAGGGTATGCAAATGGACTATAAAGAAATACTAAGAGCGGTTATTGAAAGGGATGAGCGGGACAAGAACAGGCCTATCTATCCCTTTAGACCGGCGGAAGGAGCCATAATTATAGATACCTCAAACATGCCCATAGAAGAGGCAGTCCAGAGGATACTCAGCTTAGTGAGAGAAAGGGTATAATTCTAATATGAAAGAGTTTTGGTATTGGGCAGAGGAGTATGACAAAAAGCTAATAACTGCGGCCATCGAGTCGGGGGCAAAGGTAATACTTCTCTCAGATCCGTCTAAGACTCAGGAGGTTAGGTCCTTAGGTAGAGTTCTAGTTGCGGGTAAGGAGGGAGACTTAAGGGAGGGCGAGGACTTTGTTTATGTGCTTATAAGAGACAAAAGTGATGAGGATAGGGCAGCCAAGTATCCACCAGATTTAAAGGTGGTGGTGGAAACAACCGACTGGACCATAATACCCCTTGAAAACCTTATAGCACAGAGGGAGGAGCTTTACACGGTGGTAAGGAGTGAAGAGGAGGCAAAGACAGCGGTCAAAATACTTGAAAAGGGTGTAAAGGGGGTAGTTCTAAAAAGTAAGGATTTGAACACTATAAAGAAGGTAGGTAAGGTTTTGGAGGAGGAGGAAGAGAGGCTCCCCCTGGTTACGGTAAAGATAAGCAGAATACTTCCCATGGGGCTTGGCGACAGGGTCTGTGTGGATACCACCTCCCTTCTCAGCAGGGGTGAGGGTATGCTTGTGGGTAATTCCTCAGGTGGTATGTTTCTGGTGCATGCAGAGACGGAAGAAAACCCCTATGTAGCTTCAAGACCCTTTAGGGTAAACGCCGGCGCAGTGCATATGTACATAAGAGTTCCAGGCAACAAGACCAAGTACCTGTGCGAACTCTCTGCTGGTGAGCCGGTCATGGTATACAACCACGAAGGAAAGGGTAAGGTCGTATACGTGGGAAGGGCAAAGGTGGAGAGAAGGCCCATGTTACTTGTAGAGGGATTCTACGAAAAGAGGAAGGTAAGCGCGGTGCTTCAGAACGCAGAAACCATAAGACTTACAAAATCTGACGGAACACCCCTTTCGGTAGCGGAGCTCAGGGAGGGGGATGAAGTTCTTGGTTATGTGGAGGAGGCAGGTAGACACTTTGGTATGAAGGTGGAGGAAACCATAACGGAAAAATAGAATCCAAGAATAATGGAGCTCTTAGAATACGTAAAGAAGGCAAAGGGCATCACCGCTAACTCTAAGCAAGTTCAGGATGGTTACATATTCGTAGCCATAAGGGGCTCTCAGTCTGATGGGCATGACTATGTGGAGGAAGCCCTTAAAAGAGGAGCCATCTGTGTCTTTGTAGAGAGGGAGCTACAGGCAAAAGACCAAAGGATAGTAAGGGTTGAAGACACGAGGAAAGTCCTCGGAGAGCTTTCTAACCTATTTTTTGATGAGCCATCAAAAAAGTTAAAGCTCATAGGTATAACGGGCACCAACGGCAAGACCACCACAACCCACATGGTGGAGTCCATACTCAACAAGGGCGGTGTAAAAACCGGTCTCATGGGCACCATATACTACAGGTTGGGAAGTAAAATCTACGAGCAGGAGGGGAGGACAACACCAGACCCAATAAAGTGGCATTCTACACTGCATCAGATGCTCTCCGAGGGAGCAAGGGCAGTAGTGGCAGAGGTTTCTTCCCATGCACTAGACCAAAGGAGGATATGGGGCAGCTCCTTTTGTATTGTAGGATTTACAAACCTAAGCCAGGACCACCTTGATTACCACGGAAGCATGGAAAACTACTTTCTCGCAAAGGCTAGGCTCTTTACCGAGTACGAGTACACGTATGCGGTCATAAACAGCGATGACCCTTGGGGGAAAAGGCTCCTAGCTATGGCTAAAGGAGTAAAGACATACGGTAAAGATGGAAACCTAAGGATAAAGGATTTCCGCACCGGTTTTGAGGGCTCACAGCTGCATGTGGAGTTTGAAGGAAGGTCTTACCGCTTTATCTCAAACCTCAGAGGCGATTTTCAGGCTTACAACCTCTCTGCGGGCATTCTCATAGGCTTTCTCTTCGGACTTGATGGGGAAACCATACAGCAAGGAATAAAAGAGGTTTACGTTCCCGGCAGGTTTGAAACCTACAGAGGGAACGGTTTTATGGTCGTCGTGGACTACGCTCACACACCCGATGCTTTAGAGAAGGTGCTAAGGACTGCAAAAAGGTTAAAGAAAAACAGGCTTATAGCCGTCTTTGGGGCAGGTGGCAACAGGGACAGGAGCAAGAGGCCCCTTATGGGGAAGGTGGCACGGGAGCTATCCGACCTTGTGGTACTTACCTCTGACAACCCACGCTTTGAGGAGCCTATGGAGATAATAGATGACATACTCTCGGGCATAGAAGACAGGAGTAATGTAATAGTGGAACCAGACAGAAGAAGGGCTATAGAGCTCTCCATAAGCCTTGCAGAGGAGGGTGATATTATCCTGATAGCGGGTAAGGGGCACGAGGACTATCAGGAAATCAAGGGTGTAAAATATCCCTTCAAAGATTCTGATGTGGTAAAGGAGGCTCTGAATGTGCGACTTTGATACCCTTCATTACAACCTGAAGGACGAGCTCCTGAGAATATACAAGGAAGCGGAGGTTCCACAGCCGAGGGTAAAGATAGCCCAGCTTCAGAGTGCTAAAATATGTAGTCTTGCCAACCTTGCCAAGATGCTCCTCTACTTTGAGAGGGAGGGGTATGTAATCATAGTTAACAAGGAAGAAAGCTTTAAAGAGTGGGAACTCCAAATAGAACCGGGTATACTTGACCTCATATTTAGCTACGGATAAGATATAAGGTATGAACCTCCTGATGATAGGTTTGGGGAGGATGGGGCTCGGTATGTCAAAGAGGCTAAGCTCTATGGGTCATAAGGTAGTGGGCTACGACGTGGATAAAAGCTCAAGGGAAAGGGCAAAGGAGCATATGGAGGTTTTGGGGGAGCTTTCAGAGATTGAAAGCCTTTTTCAAGAAGGGCAGAGGGTTTTTTGGCTTATGGTGCCTTATAGGGTTGTGGACCAGGTAATAGACAGCCTAAAGCCCCAACTCAGGGAAGGTGACGTATTGATAGACGGTGGCAACTCCCCTTACAGCGAAAGCCAGAGAAGATACAGGGAGCTCCAATCCATAGGCGTTTCCTTCTTAGATGTTGGGGTGAGCGGTGGCGTGTACGGAGAAGAGATGGGTTACTGCCTTATGGTGGGTGGAGACAGGCAAGCTTTTGAAAGGGTTGAGCCCTTGCTAAGGGACCTATCCTATGGAGGCGTGGGATATGCCTACCTTGGACCTTCTGGAGCGGGGCACTTTGCCAAGATGGTTCACAACGGCATAGAGTACGCCTTTATGCAAGCCATAGGAGAGGGCTTTGAGCTCCTAAAGGAGAGCGGTTTTGACTACGATCTCAAAGAGGTGGCAAGGCTTTACAACACAGGGAGCGTTATAAGAGGGTGGCTTATGGAGCTAACGCAGAAGGTCTTCGAAGACTTTGGAGACCTTGGGGAGTTAAAGCCCTACGTGGAAGATACGGGAGAAGGAAGATGGACTGTGGAGGAAGCTATAAAAAGGGCTGTGCCCACGCCTACCATCGCGGAGGCTCTCTTTGCTCGTTTTCGTTCCCGTCAGGAGAACTCTTTCAGAGACAGGCTTTTGGCAGGTCTTAGGTTTGAATTTGGCAGGCATGAGATAAAGAAAAGGGATGAGTAAAAAGTTCTCCCTCTTTATATTAGGTGGGACGGGGGACCTGGCTAAGAAAAAGCTCCTGCCCTCTCTTTCAAGGCTATATTCCAAAGGTCTTTTGGTAGGTCTTGAAAAGGTATACTCTTTAGCAAGGAGCAAAAGGGAGGACTGGGAAAAGGTCGCATGCGAGCTTGACAGGGGTCTTGGAAAGCTTTGCAACTTTTTGCCCTTTGACGTAAAGGATACGAGCTCATATGAGTCTTTGGGTAAAATCCTACAGACCCTGGAGGGTCAGGAGCTCATATTCTTTCTATCCATAAGCCCATACCTTTACGAGGAGGCGGTGAGGGGTTTAGGGAAGCTCCTAAGGAACTATGCAAACCCAAGGAAGATAGTCATAGAAAAACCCTTCGGCTTTGACACAGTCTCTGCCAGAAGGCTTAATAACCTTCTTTACAGGTACTTCATAGAGGAGGAGATATACCGTATAGACCACTTTTTAGGCAAGGAGACGGTGCAGAACATATTTTCTCTAAGGTTTTCCAACTCCATCTTTGAAGGTATATGGAACAGAAGCTTTGTAGACCACGTTCAAATACTGGCATTAGAAAAGGTGGGTGTGGAGGGTAGGGGTGAGTTTTATGACAAGGTGGGCGCCATAAGGGATATGCTCCAAAACCATATGCTTCAGATGCTTGCCTTTACAGCCATGGAACCACCGGCCCAGATGTCCGAGCAGTTTATAAGGGACGAAAAGGTCAAGGTGCTTAGAAATACAAGAATTGAGAAACTCATAAGGGGTAGGTACGAGGGATACCTTCAGGACGCGGGCGTTGAGAGCTCCAGCAGAGAAACCTTTGTCTGCGCCAAGGTGATGGTGGACAACTTCCGGTGGCACGGTGTACCCTTCTACCTTGTAACGGGCAAAAAGCTCTCTAAGAAGCTTACCCAGGTTGTGATAGCCTTTAAGGAGGTGCCAGCAAGCCTAACCAGGCTCCTGGACTGTATTCCCAAACAGAACAGGATAGTCTTTCAGACAGCCCCAGAAAGCAAGCTACAGGTAGTCTTTGAGCTAAGACCACCTACGGGCAGGTTTGTGGCCTGTCCACTGGAAACGGTCATGGAGTACAGGTTTCCCTCAGAGTTTGAGGAGGCTTATGAGGTGCTGCTTCTGGAGATAGTGGAAGGAGAGAGGAGCCTCTTCATAAGGGATGATGAGATAGAAACCATGTGGGAGGTGGTTGAGCCCGTATTGGACCTTAAAGACGAGCCTTTTGTTTACCCTCAAGGTGTAAAGCTCCCACCTCAGGCAAGGGATTTTATAGCCTTGGAGGGAAGGCAGTGGTACCTCTAAAGCTGTACGTCTTTCAGACCCCCGAAAGGCCTCTAAAGAGGTTTCTGGTAAGACTAATTAAACCCTTTTTGTCAAAGGAAAAGGTCTGCCATATAGCTCTGGCAGGCGGTAAAACACCCATAGAGCTCTACAGGGAGCTATCAAGGGAAAGGCTACCGTGGGACAGGCTCAGGTTCTACCTAAGCGATGAAAGGTACGTAGATATAAACTCAGACCTCAGCAACTACAAAGCTCTAAGGGAAAGCTTGGGAAGTAGAGCAAAGCTATCTTTTTTCAAAACTGAAATGGATATAGAAGAGTGTGCTATGGACTACTCCTTCCAGCTTCCAGAGAGGCTCCACATAGCCCTTCTCGGTGTAGGTGAGGATGGACACACCGCTTCCCTCTTTCCCAATGTGGAGTGCAGGGAGGTGAGCCAAAAGGTGTGTATAAGCAGGTCTCACGATGGGCTACTGAGGCTCTCCCTTAGCTACAGCTACTTAAGCTCCTCCTGTGTGGTTATATTCTTTCTCAAGGGTGAAGGGAAAAAAGAGGCCCTTGAGTCTATGCTGACGGAGGAAAGACTGCCAGCAGGGATGGTAAGGGGAAGCCTCAGAACTTACATCTTCACCAACATCAACCCTCGCACAATCTAAGGAGCCTTATCTCCCTGCCCTCTTGGGTGAAAAAGCTCTTGCTCTTCTCGGCACTTGCCCTAAGAAGGTAGCCAAGGGCTAGACCTTCCGCCACCGAGGTGATAACCCCCACATCCTTCCCTTCATACCTTATCCTTTCCCCTTCCCTAAGTTCTTTACCCTCAAAGAGAGCAAGAACCCTTGGAAGTCTGCCTCTGTAGTATACTCTTGCTATGGCCTCCTGTCCCACATAGCACCCCTTTGTAAGGCTTATGGCGTAGCTTAGCACACCAGTCTCAAGGGGTGAAAAACCTTCCTTGAGCTCCTTACCAAGCAAAGGAACGCACCTTTCTACCCTGAGCCTTTCCCACGTCTCTTTAGAGAGCTCCCTTATACCCTTTAGCTTCTCCCTTACCGCCGAGAGGTCACCCACGAGGTCATAGCCCTCCTCCTTTATTCTTATGGGGTTATGGGCCACAAGCAGTCCATCCTTGAGGTTTACCCTCATAGGCTCTAAGGAACCACCAAGGAGCTCTTTGACCAGCTCACCCGAGCCTTCTCCAAATACAAACAGATGTTCATAGCTTAGCTCTTCAAAGTAAACCCTCATAGATAGCTTGAGCCTACTGAACTCCTCAATAACCTCCCTAGCCCCCAGAGGCGTATCCAGAAGATAGTAGTCCTCTAGCTTGTAAACAAAGAACTCACCTATAGGAAAGCCGTTCTGTTTTAGCCAGAGATTGTAACTCAGAGTGTTTGATTGCATCCCCTTTATATCGTTGGTGAGGAGGCTGTGAAGGAAGGAGGTGTGCTCCTCTTCCATACCCTTGGGTAAAAGTTTACCCCTTTTTCCATAAACCCTTATCTTTGACCTTCTCAGTTCTATCCATTCCATAGCTTTATTATCTCTACCAAATATCAGACCCATACCATGATGGTTGTCAGTTCATGTCTTTCTTAGCTTAAAAAAGCCATAGGCTACCATTAGAAGAGTTAGCACAGTCAAGGGATATATGATGTACTCATCTATGAGGTGAGGTGAAAGGAAGAGAACTATGAGGGCCGTGGCTATTATAAAGCCTAAGGTTATTATGCTCATGGCGAGCCTGTTCACATCCCTCCTTAGGTCCTCTATTAATCTTTCCTCTCCTCCGTATTCTACGGAGACCTTTAGCTCTCCCCTCTCAAGCTCTCTCAAGAACTTTTTAGTCTTTGGTACAATCTGAAGCCCGAGCTTTGTGCTCAGAAGGGTATTTCTAACCACCTCCCTTTTGGTTAGCATGGGTGCTATCATCTGCCTGAAGCCCCCTTTGATAAAGGGCTCTATCTCCCTTATGAGCCTAAAGTCTGGATCAAGTTGTACGGAAACACCCTCTGCAAGGGCGAGGGTCTTAAGAAGTAGAAATAGGTCGGAGGGTATTTTCATACCGTATTTGTATGAAAGTTTTAATGTATCGTTTAAAACCCTTGAAAGCTTTATCTCCCTCACAGGTTGCATGAAGTAATAGGAAAAGAGTATCTCAAGCTCCTTTTTTAAGAACCTTTCACTCCCCGACTTAGCGGATATGCCCAGGTCATAGAGAGCATCCATAACAAGGTCTATGTCGCTCCTTACGATGCCGTACATAAGCTGAAAGAGGTTCAGTCTACCCATTGGGTCTATGGTACCGACCATCCCATAATCTAAGAGGGCTATCCTGCCATCCTTCATAACCAGAAAGTTACCAGGATGGGGATCTGCATGGAAAAAGCCATCCTTGAATATCATCCCTATATACAGGTTAGCTCCCCTCTTAGCAAGCCTTCTAAGGTCATAACCCCCCTTAATCAGTTCCTCTACCCTGTTTATCTTGATGCCTTCAACGTACTCAAGACAGAGCACCCTCCTGGTTGTGTAATCCCAATAGACCTTCGGTATGTAAAAGTCCCTCTGCCCGCTCAGGTTCTTTCTGAAGGTGTCGCAGTTCCTTCCCTCCCTTATGTAGTCAAGCTCGTTTTTTATAGTGTAGGAAAACTCCTCAAGCAAGGATCTGAGGTCGAACCTTACACCTATACCTCTCTTTATGGCCATCTGTACCATCTCCTCAAAAACAGCCAGGTCCTCCTCAACCTGCTTCTCCACACCAGGCTTTTGAACTTTTAGGACCACATTACTTCCATCCTTTAGTGTAGCCCTATGCACCTGACCTATGGAAGCGGAGGCAATGGGCTCATCCTCAAAGTAGTCAAAAACTTCCCCTATTTCCTTCCCCAGCTCCTCCTCTACAACCCTCCTTATACCCATCGCATCGGAGGGTGGAACCCTATCCTGAAGCTTGGAAAGCTCGTTGAGATAATTTTCAGGAAGTAGGTCAGGCCTTACGCTGAGTATCTGACCTAGCTTTATAAAGGTCACCCCTAGCTCTTCAAAGGCAAGCCTTAGGTGTTCTTCAGGTCTGTAAGGTTCCTTCTTCTTTCTATGCCCCAGTATTCCCCAGTGAAAGGGAATAAGGTGACCAAGACCTAGCCTAAATAGCATGAGACCAAATCCATGTTTTGCCAGAACCCTAACAATCTGAACCTTTCTACCTTTATGGGACATGGTAAAAAGCATACTAAAAGCCTTATGACTTTTGCTATAATCTTTTAAAATCAATTCCGGAGGCAGTGTATGAAACTGCACGAGCATCAAGCAAAAGAAATCCTTAAAAGGTACGGTCTTCCAGTGCCAGAAGGGAAAGTCGCCTTTAGCGTACAGGAAGCCATACTGGGTGCGGAGGAGCTCGGAGAGTTTCCTCTCGTGGTTAAGGCTCAGGTTCACTGTGGTGGAAGGGGTAAGGCTGGAGGTGTAAAGCTGGTAAAGAGCTATGAAGAGCTCCAGGAGGCGGTGGAAGGTATGCTGGGCAAGGTTCTAAGGACTTTCCAATGCCCCGATGGTAAGCCCGTAAGCAGGGTCTGGATAGAAAAGGCAACAAACATAGAAAAGGAATACTACCTATCCATCACCCTTGACCGTGCGGTTTCAAGACCCATACTCATGGCTTCCGCAGAGGGAGGTATGGAGATAGAAGAGGTGGCAAAGGAAAAGCCCGAAGCCATACATATGCTTCACATAGACCCATCTCTTGGACTTATGCCTTCTCAGGCAAGGAAAGTAGCCTTTAGGCTTGGGCTTCCTGTGAACGAGTTTGTAAAAATAGCTTTGGCACTCTACAGAGCTTACATAGACCTTGATGCAAGCCTTGTGGAGATAAACCCCTTTGTTCTCACCAAAGAGGGGAGCCTGGTACTCCTGGATGCCAAGGTGGAGCTGGATGATAATGCCCTTTTAAGGCACAGGGACCTGGAAGAGCTAGAGGACCTGAGTCAGCTTGACCCCCTTGAAGTGGAGGCAAAGCGCTACAATCTCAACTACATAAAGCTTGATGGAAACATAGGCTGTATGGTAAACGGAGCAGGTCTTGCCATGACCACCATGGACATCATAAAGCTAGCGGGCGGAAACCCTGCCAACTTCCTTGATGTAGGCGGTGGTGCCAATGTGGAGCAGATAGCTAATGCCTTTAGGATACTCATGGCTGACCCCAATGTTAAAGCGGTTTTCATAAATATCTTTGGTGGAATACTACGCTGTGATAGGCTTGCCCAAGGCCTTATAGAGGCGGCCAAGATGGTGGAGATAAGGGTGCCCGTGGTGGTGCGTATGGAAGGCACCAACGTGGAGGAAGGAAGAAAACTTTTAGCAGAATCTGGTCTGAACTTTGTCAATGCGGTGGATATGTGGGATGGAGCCAAAAAGGCTGTAGAGTTGGCAAGCTAAGGAGGTTTAACATGTCCATACTGGTAAACAAAGACACTAAGGTAGTCGTTCAGGGTATTACTGGAAAGGAGGGTTCTTTTCACGCAACCCAGTGTAAGGCCTACGGCACACAGGTGGTGGCAGGTGTTACACCGGGAAAGGCTGGGCAGGGTGTGGACGGCATACCGGTTTTTAATACGGTGGAGGATGCGGTAAAAGAAACAGGAGCCAACTGCTCTTTGATATTTGTTCCACCGGCTTTTGCTGGCGATGCGGTGGTGGAAGCTCTGGACGCAGGCATAGAGCTTGTGGTGTGCATAACCGAGGGCATACCCGTAAAGGACATGATGATGGTAAAGGATTACATGAGGAAGAACTACCCGAAGGCTAAGCTTATAGGACCTAACTGTCCAGGTGTGATAACACCCGATGAGGCGAAGGTTGGCATCATGCCAGGACACATATTCAGAAAAGGAAGCATAGGTATAGTATCGAGGAGTGGAACACTTACCTATGAGGCCTCCTACCAGCTCACTCAGTATGGGCTTGGACAGTCTACAGCAGTAGGGATAGGTGGTGACCCAGTGCATGGTCTCTCCCATAAGGATGTAATAGCCCTTTTCAACGAAGACCCAGAGACGGAGGCCATACTGATGATAGGTGAGATAGGCGGTACTGCAGAGGAAGAGGCTGCCCAGTTCATAAAGGAGAAGGTAAAAAAGCCCGTCTTTGCCTACATAGCGGGTATAACCGCACCACCGGGTAGAAGGATGGGTCATGCAGGAGCTATAATAAGCGGTGGCAAGGGAACAGCTCAGGCAAAGATGGAGGCGCTAAGGGATGCCAGCGTTTATGTCATAGAGAACCCGGCCTTCATAGGTAAAACCATAGCGGAAGCCCTTGGAAAACTGTGATTAAGCTTATGTTGATAAAATAAACCTGTGATATACTTTATAAACCTCAAAACCTTCAGGAGGTGTTAGTATGGCCCTTAGAACAAAAGTAGACCCAGATACCTGTACCTCATGCGAGCTCTGTTATGACAGAGTACCTGAGGTTTACAAGAACAGAGGCGATGGCATAGCGGAAGTGGTAAACCCTTCTGCAGATGGATGGATGATGGTTCCAGCTGAGCTAGAAAGCGAAGTAAAAGAGGTGACCGACGAATGCCCTAGCGGTTCCATAATAACGGAAGAGGTATGAACATAAGGGTTGATGCAGATACCTGTACCGCCTGCGAGCTCTGCTACGACAGGTTGCCCCTTGTCTTTTCAGACAGGGGCGATGGCATACCCATAGTTGTCATAAAAGACTGGTCAAAGATAGAGGACCTTAAGAGGGACATAGAAGCCGTTGCGGAGGATTGCCCCAGCGGGTCTATAGTACTTTGGACAGGATAGTATTTCTCGGGACTGCTGGTGGACGGGCGAGCGTCTTTAGATTCTTAAGACGCTCCGGCGGTTTTCTCCTTTACCTGTCTGGTTCCCTTGTCCATGTGGACCCAGGTCCTGGTGCCTTTGTTTACCTACATCAGATAGGTGTGGATCCAAGGTCCATAGACCTTGTAGTTCTGTCGCACATCCACCTTGACCATTCCTCAGATGTTAACGCGGTTATAGAGTCGGCTACCGATGGTGGCAAGGCCAGGGGTGTAGCCCTCTTCGCCCCAAGGTCTGCCTTCGAAGGTTCAGCCAGAGTAGTCCTTCCCTTCATAAGGGAGAGGTTGGCAAAAGAGGGCTTCCTAGAGGAGGGCTCGGAGCTTAGCTACAGGTCGGTGAGGGTTAAGGCAGTTATGAAGCATACACATCATGGTGCGGAGACATACGCCCTTCTCTTTAACGACCGTGTTCTTTACGTTTCCTGCGCCCTCTACGAGGACAGAATGCTAAAAATGTATCCAGAGAATGTGGATCTTATGGTTATAAACACCACCCTCTACAGAAAAACCAAACCCATAGACCACCTCACCGTGAAGGATGCGGAAAAGCTCATAAGTGAGCTAAAACCTAAGAGGGTGGTGCTCACCCACTTTGGCTACGAGTTTTTACAGAACCATGACCCAAGGTTGGTGGCAGAGGAGCTCTCCCTTAGGTACGGTGTGTGGGTTATATCCGCAGAGGATTTTATGGAGGTCCCTCTCTAATGCTGGAACATATCTTTCCAGGTTTAAAGAGATGGGCTGAGGGTCTTGTGCAGGACTACGGCTATTTGGCCCTCTTTATACTCTCTTTCACAGAATCCATAGCTCAACCCGTGCCGCCCTATCCCTTTATAGTGAGTGCTCCCCTCTTCAATCTAAGTCCTTACACCGCCGGTTTAGTTGCCTTCCTCGGGAACCTAATGGGAGCTGTAGTTGCCTACTACCTTGCCAAGCTCCTAGGAGACACCTTTGTAAGAAAACTATTCGGTGAAAGGCTCTACCTAAAGGGTGAATCCCTCTTTAACAGATACGGCTTTTTTGCCGTGCTCGTGGGTGAACCTTATAAGCTTGTGTGTTGGCTTGCGGGTCTCTTTCATATGCCCCTCTGGAGCTTTCTTGTCGCAAGCCTTATAGCTAGAGCTCTAAGGATTGGTGTCTTTGTCCTCTTCGGGGATGTGCTTAAAAGGTTTCTTGCTTAGTGGGTGCGGGAGGACTCGAACCCCCAACCGGGCGGTTATGAGCCGCCCGCTCTGCCATTGAGCTACGCACCCAACAGGTTTAATATTATAAACACCCTTGACAATCTTTTCAACCCTATGGTAAGGTTTTAGAACAAAACCGTCGGAGGTTGGGCTATGAAAAAGGTATTTTCCATCCTTCTCCTGACGGGAGCTCTCTGTAAACCCATAGTGGACACAGCACCCCTCGGAATAGGTGGGTTTTCAGAGACCTCCCCAGGGGCGCAGCAGGAACACTTTGATGTATTTGATGTAGAAAAGGTAGACAGGATAATTGCCACAGAACTCTCCGTAGAGGAGGCTATGAAGGAGCTGCTTAACGTCAAGACCCCAGAGATGGTAAAGCCAGACATATGGCCAGTAGTAGGAGTGGTCACCTCTGACTATGGCTGGAGACAGATGGGCAGAAGGTCCGAGTTTCATACGGGCATAGACATATCCGCACCCTATGGAACACCTGTTAGCGTTGTCTCCGACGGAAGGGTCATATACGCAGGTTGGATAAGGGGTTATGGAAAAACGGTCATAGTTTACCACGGCTACGGCTTTGCCACACTATACTCTCACTTGTCTGATATAGATGTCAATTACTCAGATAGGGTTGTCAAGGGGCAGATAATAGGTAAAGTTGGCACAACGGGGAGGGCTTTCGGTCCCCATCTGCATTACGAGGTGCTCAAATACGGAATAAGACAGAACCCCATAGCTTACCTTCCTTAGAGTAGCCCTCTCCTTTTAAGGGCATCCTCGTATATACGTTTGTAGAGGTGGTTCCACTCTGGCGTCCCTTCCACTATCCTCTTGGAGTAGGACCTTATCCTCTCCCTTACCTCCCTGTCTATTTCTTCCTCTTCCTTCACAGCCTCCATAAGTATCTCCCTAACCCTATTCCTTATGACCGTAGGCTCATCGTATATCTCCACTGTGCTATCTTCCATTATCATGTCCTTTATCCTCTGGGCTATCTGGTTCATCCTTTCCCTCCTGCTCGTGTGTATGTTCATCTCCTCCGCCAGCTTACTTCTTACAGTTTTATAGGCTGTTCTGTAGTCAAGGCTTGTCTCCTCAAGTAATTGAAGCTTATCCTTTAGTATCTCCTTTGTTTTTTCGTCCAGGAGTTTTTCTTCTTCTTCCGCCTCTTTGAATATGGACAGTATCCTCTTTTTAAAGCTATATGGGTCCTCTGGTTCTATCATACGCTCGTTTTCATACAGGTCTTTTATTATTCTATCAGCTATCCTTTCTATAAGCTTCTCTGGCAGCCTCATAAACTTCCTCCTAAAACCTGTTAATTATATCATAGAACTTTTCAAAAGTTTCCCTAACCTCTTCTGTGTACTCTCCGTTTTCCTGGTTGATTATCAGAGGTTTTTCCACGACAAGAACGGGCTTTAGGTTTTTTACTGCATAGACTCTGACTATTTTTGCATTCCTTTCCTTTTTTGGATAAAAGAACCTCAAGTGACTAGGATTTATATTCATATCTTTCATATAAAAAAGCATCTCTATTAACCTAAATGCGCTTATAATAGCGTTTAACTTTCCACCATCTTTAAGAAGATAAGCGGTAGATTTTACAAAATCCTTCAAAGTTGTGTCACTCTCATGATGGTAAGGGTTTTGCGCAAGGTAACTACCCGGATAGAAGGGTGGGTTCATTATAACAGAGTCATAGGTATGCTTTTCCAGTTTTTCTTCTACTGACCTTATATCAGCGTCAACGATATTTATCCTTCCACTAAGATTGTTCTTCTTTACGTTGTACTCAAGGAGCTCGAGCATAAGAGGGTCCCTTTCCACAGCCCAGACTTCACAGGGATATATAAGTGCGGTAAGTATGGAAAGGGCGCCAAAGCCTGCACCAAGGTCCACAACCCTATTACCCTTCTTTACACCTCTCAGATTGGAAACAAACAAAACCTCAACTACAGAAAGTCTATGCCTTTTAGGCTGTTTAAATCTTACCCTTCCTCCGAGAAACCCAAACTCTCTAAACTCTTCCAAGCCTCTCTACAAGCTCTAGAAGGGTCCTTGCCCTTTCCTTTGCCCTCTCAAGCTCCTCTATCTCCTCCATCGTCTGGGCAGTTGCGAGCTTTTTCATCGCCTGGTCAAAGAGCTCCTTCTCTTTACCTGGGTCTATATCACCTATGTTGTATGCCTCCTCTGCAAGGATTATGACCTTTTCGGGGGTAACATCCACGAAGCCATAGGTTACCGCTATACCGCTATCCTGCTTCCCATCAAAGTAAACGAGCCCTGGCTTTAGCATGGTCATAAGGTACATGTGCTTTTCAAGGACACCAATCTCACCCTCTGCCGTTGGTATGTTTACCGAGTTTACCTCTTTAGAAAAGTGAAGGCCCTGTGGTGTAACTATTTCTACCTTTATCATGGCTTTAAAATTATAGCATGAAGGTCTACATGGCTGGAAAACTGGATAACATGCTCTCTACAACCCTTTTCCATGCGATGGCGGAGCTTGGACATACGGGGCTTATACTTTGCGAACCAAAGGATAAATACGTAAGCCTTGGATACTTTGACAACGCTGAAGAGCTCATAGATTTGGAGAAGTGTAAAGAGCTCGGAATTGGAGTTATAAGGAGGCGTATAGGAGGCGGGGCGGTACTCCTCGCTCCTGGGCAGGTCTTCTATCAGCTTATACTACCAAAGAATTTGGTACCCTTTAAGGTTGAAGATGCTTATAGAAAGCTTTCCAAGCCTGTCATAGAAGCGTACAGGAGACTGGGCTTAGAGGTTGAATACAAGCCTATTAACGACCTTGTGGTAAAGGCTGCCAGAAGGAAGATAAGCGGGCAGGGTGCGGGGGATATAGGTAGAAACTTTGTCTTTGTGGGCAATATACTTTTGAAGTTTGAGCCGGAACTCATGGCAGAGGTACTCAAGGTGCCGAAGGAAAGCTTCAGAGAGCTGTTGAAAAAAAGCCTATGGGAAAACATAGGATGGCTCGAGAGGGAAATCGGGACTGCCCATGAGTTTGAAGAGGTTGCCCATGTCCTTTTTGAATCCTTTTCCAAGGAGCTACCCTTAGAGGGTATGGCACAGTTGCCAGAGGACGCCTTTGAGCTTGCCCAGAAGCTAAAGGAGGAGATGACCTCAGAAGAGAGCATAAGGGAAGAAACCCCCAGAAGGCACCCCTTCATAAAGATAAGGGAGGGCGTATACGTAAGGAATGTGTACCACGATGGGTTGGAGTTCCAGCTTGTGGTTGCCGATGGGAAAATAGCCTACCTTAGAGGTTTTGGTCAGCTGGATAGGATGCTAATAGGCCTACCCTATTCCAAGGAAGAGTTGATTCCGTATCTTAACGTAAAAGGTGTGGAGGCTGAGAAGTTTACAAAACTTCTCTTTGACTCTTGAAAAGTTTGTAAGATAGCCGATTATATAAAAGGGGGTTTAAATGTTTGGCGCAACCTTTGGCATAGTCGCTCAGGGTCTTGAAATTTTTAGAAAGTCCATGGATATTAGAAACAAGAACGTCCTCAATGCAAACAATCCAGACTATGCTCAAGAGGAGCCTGTAATAAACAGCTTTGCACCGGCGGGCATAGTCTTAGAGGACATAAGGAGAGCTCAGAGTTTTTACTACATGTCCCTGAGAAATCAAAAGCTTTCCCTCGTTTCCGCTCTTGACACTACCATGAGGGGAAACTCACGCATTGAAGACCTCTTTCAGGAGTTTACCCAAGGACTAGGTGGGAGTGAGTACATAAGCATGTTTTTCAGTAGCTATCAGAACCTTATGAAAGAACCAACCAACGAGGGGGCAAAAGGTGAACTTAAAAATTCAGCAAGAAGCCTACTTTCGTACTTAAAAGACAGGAGAAGGGACTTGGATAGGGCTCTAGATAGTATAGACTACGACATGAGGCAATACGTAGACAGGGTTAACAACCTTACAAAGAAGATAGCAAATATAAACCAGGAAATACTCATAGCCCATGCCCAAACTTACGCAAGAGGGAAGGACTATAAGAACCTACTTGATGAAAGGGACAAGTATCTAAGAGAACTATCAGACTATATAAACATAAACGTACAAGAGGATGAAATTGGCAGGGTAAGAGTAGAAACAAGTAAGGGATTTGTCCTTGTAGAAGAACGCTACAGCTGGAACCTAAGGTACGATGGTGGTTCTAATAAGATTTATTGGGTATCAAAGGATAATGCGGATGTAGACATTACAAACCTTATAGAGGGTGGGAGGATAAGGGGGCTTTTGGAATTTTCATCGGACCTTCGGAATTACACAAGTCAGCTGGAAGGATTGGCAAGAAAGCTTATAAGTGAAGTAAAACTTCCATTGAATGCTCAGACAACGAACAGCTGGTACTGGTTTAGAAATGTAAATGACCCAAATGCACCCCTTGGTCTTTCTGGGATTATAACTTTTAACATCGGCAACTCCACACTAACCTTGAATTACACATCCACTGACAGCCTGAATAACATCATAACCGCCATTAATACAGACCCAGCAATAAATCAGTACTTCACAGCAAACCTTGTTAACAATCCGGACGGTACCCATACCATGCTTATTAATCCCCAAAACCCTAACTACACCATAGAGGATAGCAACGGTCTTATTCATAGGTCTGAGCCCTTGTTTGTGGGAACTGGTATAAACGATATAGACCTGAACCCAAATCTAAACACCTATATTCAAAACCTCGAATATGAAAAAGCCGATGAGTTTAATGATTTCTCAAGAGGATGGTGGGATGGCGCAAAGTCTTTGTATGCTAACCTAGTGAACCACTTGGCCTCCAGGCAGTGGGACCTTAAAAAGAAGCATGAAATAGAAAGCTCACTGCTTAAATCAATTGATGCAAAGGTGCAAGAGCTGCAGGGAGTCTCCATAGATGAGGAGTTCATTGAACTCATGAAGCTTCAAAGGAGCTATGAGGCTATAGCTATGGTAGTCAACAGGTTGGACGAGATGCTTAAGGCGACGCTAAACATGGTATAGGAGGGGGATTATGAAAGTGCCTGACAATCTACTTTTTTCCATACTACAGGAACAGGAAGCAAGGATAAAAGAGGGACTTTTAGACAAAACTTTAGAAATATCAACGGGTAGAAAGTACAGGAGTATATCCGACGAGCCCGCAGCAACATACGATGTGCTTAATCTCAAAAAGGATATAGCTCAGCTTTCCCAGCATTCCAAAAACAGACTCTTCGCAGATACAGCCTTAAGCTATGTAGAATTCAACTTGGGTAAGATAGAGGATACATTAAGGTTGCTGTATACCAAAGCAATCCAGGCAAAGAATCAAATACTACAGGAGGAACAGCTAAGGGCAGTGGGGGAAGTTTTTACTTCCTCCCTGAGATACCTGCTTGATAGAGTTAATGAAAAGCTTGGTCAAAACTACCTTTTTGGTGGTGCCAGCCTCACAAAAAAGGCCTTTGATGAAAACACACTAGAATACATAGCATCCGTGGAAGACTTTGAGGTATGGCTTACGGACAACTACAAGGCTAAGGTTTTTCTGAACGGCGAGAAAACCTTTGAGCTAAACGTTGCTATTTCTGAGGCTAGCTTTACAAGTCCTGACAGCAACTTTACGAACAGCGGCACTCTAAGTATAACAGTTGGCTCGACCAACATAAGCCTTAACTACTCCACGACACAGACCCTAACAGACCTTGTAAATACCATTAACTCCAACTACTCTGATATAATGCACGCCGAAGTTGGACAGAATCCCGACGGTTCATACTCCTTAGTTATTGCGCCAACTAGAATAGATGATGATATAACAGTATCCGATGCAAGTGGTGGGGATTTTAACACAGGACAACAGGACTTTTATAAGCCTAATGTGCTTCAGGCAATAAAGAGGGTAGGGGATAAGTTAACAAGCGGGTTCTATACCGACGATTCTGACCTTATCCTGCTCCAAAGAGCCTTTGAAAGGGTATCTTTGAAAAGGTCCCAGGTTGGCAGTGCCCTGTCCCAGGTGAAAAACCTTCAGCCTGTTCAAGAGAGCCTCTCGGATAACCTTAACAGGCAAAAGTCTGATATTGAAGACGCTGATCTGGCAGAGAGCATAATGGAGTATACACGCTATAAATTGGCCTACGAAGCCCTTATGAACATTATAGCAGAGCAGAAGGGCATTACCATACTTAAATACCTTAGGTAACAAGCCAGAACCCTTTCCCTTGCCTTCATAACCAACAAACCCCAGAATACATTCCTTACAGCATTTAAAAACACTTCACATAAAAAACTTGACAAAGATTTACTAAAAACTATATCATTTAAGTAAGATATTCCTGTAAGGAGGTAGAAAATGGCAGAGAGGATAATAGGTATTGACCTTGGCACTACTAACTCTGTGGTTGCGGTAATTATAGGTGAGGAGCCTGTAGTAATAGCTAATCAAGAAGGCTCTAGATTGACTCCCTCTGTGGTTTCTTGGACAAAAGAAAAGGATATACTCGTGGGTGAGCCTGCCAAGAGACGCGCCATTCTTGACCCAGAAAACACCGTGTATGAGTCCAAGAGGTTTATAGGCAGGAAGTTTGAAGAGGTTAAAGAGGAAGCAAAGAAGGTTTCCTACAAGGTGACAGCGGATGAGAAGGGCGATGCGGCCTTTGATGTACCAAACGCAGGCAGGTTAGTGCGTCCCGAAGAGGTGGGTGCCCATGTGCTCAAGAAGTTGAAGGAGGCAGCAGAAGCCTATCTTGGTGAAAAGGTTACCAAGGCGGTCATAACGGTGCCGGCGTATTTTAACGAGAGGCAGAGGCAGGCTACGAAGGATGCGGGAAAGATTGCAGGGCTTGAGGTCTTAAGGATTCTCAACGAACCCACGGCAGCAGCTTTGGCATATGGTCTCGATAAGAAGAGCGACGTAAAGATACTCGTCTACGACTTCGGTGGTGGTACCTTTGACGTCTCCATACTTGAGGGTGGCGAGGGTGTTATAGAGGTAAAGGCAACCGCAGGGGATACGCACCTAGGTGGTGCCAACATAGACGAGCGTATAATGGACTGGCTTATAGAGGAGTTTAAAAAAGAGACGGGTGTGGACCTGAGGAAAGACCGTACCGCTCTGCAAAGGCTCAAGGATGCCAGCGAACAGGCGAAAAAGGAACTCTCCTTTAAACTTGAAACGGAGATAAACCTACCCTTTATAACCATAGACCCATCCACCAATCAGCCTCTCCACCTTCAGAAGAAGCTCACAAGAGCAAGGCTTGAGGAGATGATAAGGGACCTAGTGGACAGGACTATGGATATAGTTAGGAGAGCTCTTGAAGACGCTAAGCTCAGACCTCAGGAAATAGACGATGTGGTCCTGGTGGGTGGATCCACGAGAATACCTTTGGTTCAGCAGAAGATTAAGGACTTTTTTGGCAAAGAACCGCACAAGGGCGTAAACCCCGATGAGGTGGTCGCGGTAGGCGCTGCCATTCAGGCAGGGGTACTTTCTGGAGAGGTCAAAGAAATACTCCTTGTGGACGTTACCCCTCTCTCCTTAGGCGTGGAAACCTACGGTGGTGTTATGACCGTCCTAATCCCGAGGAACACGCCCATACCCTACAAAAAGTGTGAGACCTTTACCACCGCAAGCGACTACCAAACAGAAGTAGAGATTCACGTACTCCAAGGAGAAAGGCCCATGGCAAAGGACAACAAGTCCCTGGGCAAGTTTTACCTAACGGGCATACCGCCCGCACCAAGGGGCGTTCCCAAGATAGAGGTCTGCTTTGACATAGATGTGGACGGTATACTACACGTAACGGCCAAGGACATGGGAACTGGAAAGGAACAGTCCATAAGAGTTCAAGCGTCCTCCGGTCTTACCCAGGAGGATATTGAAAGGATGGTCAAAGAAGCCCAACTTCACGAGGAGGAAGACAGGAAGAAAAGAGAGCTTGTGGAAGCCAAAAATCAGCTTGACCAGTACATATATAACCTTGAAAAGGTACTAAAGGAAAACCGCGAAAAACTGCCAGCAGACCTCTTATCCCAGACGGAGAAGGTTATAGAAGACGCCAAGAAGGTGCTTGCGAGCGCTCAAAGCAAGGAAGAGGTGAGCCCCGCTATAGAAAAGGTCCTAGAAGCTTCAAGTAAGATAGGGGGTTACATATACCAAGGAGCTCAACAACAGCAAGCCGGCGGTGATGTCATAGAGGGAAAGCCCATGTGATATAATTAAGACCGCCCTATGGCGGTCGCTCTTTTTATCCTATTTCTCCTTAATCTTTCCCACGCAGAGAGCATACAGAGAGCTCTAAAGGTATACAAAAGTGAACTCTCTGATCCTGAAAGGACCCATGCCCTCTACAAAGCCCTCAACTACAGGTGCCTTTGGACCTGCCAAGATGCTCTAAGAATAGAGGATTTTGAAGAACTGCTCAGAGACTTACATCACCATGGGCTAAAAAGGGAGGACTATGCAGTTGAAAAAGATGTGGATCCTCTACTTAAAGAGCTTCTCCTCACAGACCGCCTTATAAAACTCTCTTATCACCTCTACCACGGAAGAATTGATCCAAGAGAAGTCTTTGAAGGATGGACTTTGCCCAGAGAGAAGGATCTACCGATGGAAAAGCTCAAAAACTTAGTAGAGGGAGGGAGGCTTACAGAGCTGGTAAAAGTCCTGAGCCCCGAAAGCAAGGAGTACTGGTTTCTTATAGAGCAGTCCAAGCTCTACACAGAGCTTTCCCAATACCCATGGAAACCCTTAAAGATAAAAGGAGTTCTCAAGCTCGGAGATAAGTCCCCCTGTGTTGACGAGCTCAGGTTTAGGCTTTTTTTACTTGGAGACCTGCAAAGCTACGAGCCTTCTGATGTCTTTGATGAGGAGTTGCAGCTTGCTCTCAAGAGGTTCCAAAGAAGGCACGGGCTTGAGGAAAAGGGCAATATAGATTCTCTTACACTTAAGGAGCTTAACATAAGCCCAAAGGAGAGGCTAAATACCATACACCTAAACTTGGAAAAGCACCGATGGCTTCGTAATGCGAATACAGGTAAAAGGATAATTGTAAACATACCGTCTTTTGAACTCTTCCTTATGGAAGACCACAAGGTGATAATCCAGTCTAAGGTCATAGTTGGAAGGAATTACATAGAAGACTTTAGACCCACTCCCGTGCTTTACAGTGGGGTAGAGAGCCTGACTCTTAACCCAAGATGGTACGTGCCTAAGGCTATAGCTGTTAAGGATATACTACCAAAGGTCAAGAAAAATGTAGATTTCCTAAGGAAGAAGAGGATAAGAGTTTTCTACGCAGGGGTTGAGTTAAGCCCCGATGCTATAAACTGGCGGGCTTTGGGAGAGCATAACTTTCCCTACACCTTGGTTCAGGAGCCTGGCCCATGGAACGCCTTAGGTAGGATAAGGTTCAACTTTCCAAACCCCTTTGACGTATACTTACATGACACACCAGAAAAATACCTCTTTAAAAGGGAGAAAAGGGCCTTTAGCTCTGGCTGTATAAGGGTGGAAAAGGCTAAACAGCTTGCCATGGAAATCCTCGGTTGGAGCTATCGAAAGCTTGAGGAAGAGATAAGCAAGGAAGAAACTCGAACTATAAGGCTGGAAAGGAGGATCCCTATTTACGTGCTTTACTTTACAGCCTTTAGTCGGGAGGGCCTTATCCACTTTAGGGAAGACCTATATGGGTATGATAGAATTATAGGGCAGTCTCTCTTTGGAGGTCGTAAATGACAAGGAGGAGTTTTATAAGGACTTTTGGTCTTCTCACCCTACTTGGAAAAGCCTCCCTCCTTAGGGGGTCTGAGCTTTTTGGACTTTCAAAGGGTGCACGCATCTTAAAGCTGTACTCTGTAAATACGGGAGAGAGTCTAAAGATAGCCTATTGGGTAGACGGTGAGTATTTGCATAGCTCCCTAAGGGAGATAAACTACCTTCTTAGAGACTATAGAAGCGGTGATGTCCATCCAATAGACCTAAGGCTTCTTGACATGCTCTACCTGATAACAAGGCTTGCAGAAAAGGATAACATCTACGTCATATCAGGATACAGGTCAACGGAGACAAACTACTACCTTCATAAAACAAAGGGTGGTGTGGCAAAGAACAGCTACCATACCTTAGGAAGGGCAATAGACATAAGGATAGCGGATATGGAGATAAAGTCTCTGAGAGACCTAGCCATCAGCCTTAGGTTTGGGGGTGTGGGATACTATCCTAAATCTGGCTTTGTGCATCTGGACACTGGTCCCTTTAGGTACTGGTAATGCTTAGACTTTTTGTAGGCTTCTTTACCACAAAGAGAATTCAGGAGGGTGTGGAAAGGATACAGAAGCAGAGCGAAAGGTTTATAAAGGGTAAATGGGTGGAACCTCAGAACTTCCATATGACATTCCAGTTCATAGGTGACAGGGAGCCGGAAGGTTTGATAGAAATCCTAAAGGCCATGCAGGAGGTAGCTCAAAAATTCAAAGCCATAAAAGTGAAGTACAGAGGGTTGGGAGTCTTTCCAAGCTTTGATAGAGCAAGGGTTCTATGGATTGGTGTATCCGAGGGACATCAACAGCTTAGGGAGCTTGCGAGGGCAGTGGTGAGGGCAAACAGGCAGGTGGGTATTAGGGATGAAGGAAAGTCTTTTCATCCTCATGTTACCATATGCAGAATAAAGGAGTTTGACAAGAAGTTTCTAAAGGACCTCCTTCATCAATATGAGAACGCCTATTTTGGTGAAGATCTGGTAGATAGGATATGCCTTGTCAAAAGCTCCCTAACCTCTGTAGGACCGATTTACTCTGTAATAGAGGAGTTTTACCTAAATGGCTGAGTGGACATACGAAAGGGCTGGTGTAAGCTTACAAAGGGCGGAAAGCTTCGTAGAGTACATAAAGCAAAAAATAGAACTGCTGCCTAAGAGGGCACTACTCTTTGGAAGCTTTGCGAGCGGTGTGGAGCTCTCTAACTATAAAAACCCCGTCCTCATGCTAACAACAGATGGAGTAGGGACGAAGCTAAAAGTGGCTCAACAGCTCGGCATACACCATACGGTGGGCATAGACCTTGTGGCAATGAATGTAAACGACCTTTTAACAACGGGAACTCAGCCTATAGCTTTCCTTGATTACATAGCCACTGGAAAGATAGACCTTGAAGTGCTCAAAAGGGTAATGGATGGTATAGTAGAAGGATGCAGGCTGGCAGATGTACCCCTCATAGGTGGTGAGACCGCCGAGATGCCAGACTTTTACCCAGAGGGTGTTTACGACCTTGCAGGTTTCTGCGCCGGTGTGTGTGAGAAGGAGGATCTGATCACAGGGGATAGTATAGAGCCTGGAGATGTGCTCATAGGTCTTCCATCCTCTGGGTTTCATAGCAATGGCTACAGCCTTATAAGGAAGGTTCTAGAGCATGCAAAGGTGGGCTATGAGGAGCACGTAAGGGAGCTTGGAAAGACCGTTGGAGAGCTCCTTTTGGAGCCCACAAGGATATATGCCGAGGAGGTCAAAACTTTAAAAGGCTTAGGCATTCACATAAAAGGTATGGCTCATATTACCGGTGGTGGCATACCTGGTAACCTTGTAAGGGTGCTAAAAGGTGACTGCAGGGCTGTAGTTGAAAAGTCCCGCCTGCCAGAGAATCCCCTCTTCCTATGGCTTCAGGGTCTTGGCAGCATTCCTGAGGAGGAGATGTACAGAACCTTTAACATGGGTGTGGGCCTCATCCTTGTAGTTGAGGAAAAAGTAAAGGATGTTATACTTAAGGAGCTTAAATCTTCCTTTCTATGCGGATACATAGAGAAAGGGGAAAAAGATGTGGTTATTGTTTAAGCTTTGTACGATAATTTTTGTATGGGTTGGCTTCTCGCTCGCCCAAGTGGTCGAAAGGGTGCGCATAGAGGGAAACAGGTACTTATCTGAGGAGGTCATAGCGGGCATCATAGGCATAAGGGAGGGTTCTAGCTACAGTGTAGACCTAATAAGGGAGAGCATAAGGAGGCTATACAGAACTGGCTTTTTCGAGCAGGTGGAAGTTTACGAGGACATATCTCAGGATAGGGTTATCCTAACGTACAGGGTTGTGGACCTTCCCGTTATATACCGAATTGAGTTTGTGGGCAACAGGAAGATAAAGTCCGATGACTTAGAGAGAAAGATAGGGATAGAAACGGAGGTGGGTAAGATTGACATAGAGGAGCTAACAAAGGGCATAACCTCCGCTCCCATGCTGGAGGAAAGGCTCGAGGTTCAGAGAAGGCTAAAACTCGGAAGGGTGCTGAGCAGAGAGGAGATGGAGCTTATAAAGAGAAGGATAATAGAGGCTTATGCAAAAGAGGGGTATCCAAAGGCAGAGGTAAACTACGAGCTTGTACCTAAGAAAGGTGCATCCAAGATAGTGTACAAGATTAGGGAAGGAGAGCCCGAGTACGTGGGCAGTATAAGCTTTACAGGTAATAGAACCTTTAGAAGAGGTAAGCTCCTTAGCCTGATGCAGACAAAGCCCGTAAGCCTTCTAGCCTTTAGGTTAAAACCACCTTTCAGTGAGGAGATGCTAAAGGAGGATATAAGAAAAATAGAGGAATTTTATAGATCTGAGGGCTTTCTTGATGTGAGGGTATCCTACTCGGTAAAAAAGGAGGGTGTTAGAAATGCCATAAGTGTGAGTATAGAGGAAGGTCCACGCTACAAGCTGGATAGGGTAGAGATAGAGGGTAGCACCCTTTTTGCCTATGGAGAGCTGGTGGGGGATGCTCTCAAGAAAAACAGGGGAGGATACTACAGAAGGGAGGTAATAGAGAGGATAAAGGAAAACATAAGAAGAGCTTACTCTAAGATAGGCTTTTTAAACGCTACCGCTGAGGAGATAGAAGAACTGGACGCAGAGAAAAAGAGGGCTTTGATAAGGCTAAAGGTTCAGGAAGGTGAGCCAGTATACGTAAAGCGTATTGAGATTCAAGGGAACTACGAGACGAGGGACTACGTTATAAGGAGAGAGCTAAGGTTTCAGGAGGGTGAGCTGGCAAACGAGAGGGAAATAGAAAGGTCGAGAACCAGGGTCTTTGGGCTTGGGTACTATGAGGATGTGAGCATAGCACCCTTTCCGGCCGATGGTAGGTCTTGGGATTTCGTAGCCAAGGTAAGGGAGAGGTTCACCGGACAGTTCTCCGTGGGTTTAGGCTATAACCAGGTTACGGGTATATCGGGCTTTGTTTCCCTCAGAAAGGGGAACTTCCTCGGGACGGGAGACATAGCGGGTATATCTCTATCTTACGGAAACAAGTACAAAGACAATTCTCTCTCCTATACAAGAAAATGGTTTTTAAACAGGCCCATGGACCTAAGCGGGTCTGTATACGACAAAAGGATAGAATACACTACTTACACGGTTGATAGGACAGGGCTTGACCTTACTCTCTCCAAAGAGTTTGCAGAATTCTGGAGGGTAAGTGTGGGAACTAGCATTCAAAAGGTAAGGTACTCAAACATATCTCCAGACGCATCACCTCTGGTGAAGGAGGAGCAGGGGACAAGACAGTCAAGGAAACTCCTTTTTGGCCTTATAAGAGATACAAGGGATAACTACCTCTTTCCCACCAAGGGGGCTCTAACAGAGGTTGGTTACAGCCTTGCTCTGCCTGTGCTCGGTGGTACCGAGAGGTTTAACAAGATAAGCCTTTCGCACCAGCACTTTTTTAAGGACAGTATTTTTGACACTGGTTTGATACTTTCACTTAAAGGAACTTTGGGTATGGTAGAGCCATACGGTGGTAAAAGGGTTCCCATAGACGAGAGGTTCTTTGTAGGTGGAGACTTTACCGTGAGAGGCTACAAGTACGGATACGCGGGTCCTCTTGACCCAAACACCAAGGACCCCATAGGAAGTAAGAGGCAGTTCATACTGTCCCTTGAGGCCAATTATCCCCTTTATAAGGAAATACTTTATGGGGCTGTCTTTTACGACACCGGACTTGGCTTCAACGACTGGGGAGAGTTAAAGCCCCAGAATATAAAGGGGGGCTACGGTATAGGTATCAGGTTCATAACGCCCTTTGCCCCCATAAAGTTGGACTGGGCTATGAAGACCAAAAAGGTTCCCGGCGATACCTCAAAGAGCAGGGTCCACTTTGTTCTAGGGGTCTTCTTCTGATGATACCAAGGGCTTTGACCATAGCAGGCTCCGACAGTGGAGGTGGTGCGGGTGTTCAGGCTGACCTAAAAACCTTTACAGCCTTGGGTGTGTATGGAATGAGTGCCATAACATCGGTGACCATTCAGAACACCTTAGGCGTGTACGGAACTGTAGACCTACCACCCGAGGCTGTTTACAGTCAGATTAGGGTAGTAGCTGAGGACATTGGAGTTGATGCCTGTAAAACAGGTATGCTTTCTAAGGAAGAAACCATAAAGCAGGTGGCCAGAGCGGTCAAGGAGCTCAAGCTAGAAAAGCTTGTTATAGACCCCGTCATGAGGGCGAAGTCGGGCGACCCACTTTTAGAAGGGTCCGCAAGGGAATCACTAACTAGAGAGCTTTTCCCTCACGCATTGATAGTCACACCTAACATACCAGAAGCGGAAGAACTCTGCGGTTTTCAGATAAAGACCCTAGAAGACATGGAAAGGGCATGCAGAAAGATTAGGTCCTATGGACCATACTCGGTTATAGTCAAAGGTGGACACTTGGAGGGAGAGGAGTCAGTTGACGTTCTATATGATGGCATATCTTTCCATCACCTAAGAGGCAGGTTTGTAAGGACCAAAAACACACATGGCACGGGCTGCACCTTTTCCTCTGCCATCACCGCCTATCTAGCAAAAGGTCTTGGTATCAAAGAGGCGGTGGAAAAGGCAAAAGAATACGTGCAGGGCGCCATAGAAAACTCCCTACCCCTAGGCGGAGGCCATGGACCTTTAAACCACATGTGGCAGTTTTACCGCTTTAATATGTAAGCAACCGCAACTGAATAATCCCTCTCGTGGGAAAGAGAAACAACTATATGAACATCCTCAACACCCCCCCTTAATATTCTTACCCTAGCGGGCTTTCCCCTATCCCCAAGGACCTCAATCTCTTTAAGCCTAAGAAGTATACCGAACTCTCTATAAAAGGCTTTTAGCACTGCCTCCTTACAAGCCCACCTTGCGGATAGACATTCATAAAAAGATTTCTGACCTTTGCAATAACTCAACTCCTCCCGTGTGTAAACCCTGCTTAAGAACCTGTCACCAAATCTATCCACGGCTTCCTTTATCCTCTCGTTTCTCACTATATCAATTCCCAGCATGATAAACTATCATACATGCCCCTGCTACTCATGAGTATAGCTTTTTATATCCTGTCCATACTATTCTCTCTTCTGTCTTACAGACTTCTCTGGGCAAAGAAGTTCAGTTTAGTATTTATACTCTTTGGGCTTTTGCTTTACACGATTTACGTAGGTATGCTCGCCCTAAAGCTAAAAAGCTTACCTTTCTCTGACCATTACGGCTTTTACTCCCTGCTTGGCAGTTTGGGGATTTTGCTTGTGCTTCTAATTTCTTTGAAAAGTCAACAACTTAAGGAGTTTACCACTTTCTACTCCATAGTGGGTGCCCTTTCCTCTCTTCTCGCACTGCCGGCAGAGCCCTCACCCTATAGAAATCCCCTTTACTCTCTCCATATAGCATCTGCCCTTCTTTCGTACATCTATGCCTTCTTCGGAGGCTTTTGCTCCGTAGTAAGACTACTGGTTGAATCAAAGCTTAAACACAGAAGCCTAAGAGGTTTCTTCATGCCTATAAGCCTACTAAGGAATGGGGAGAGGCTTTTTGTGAGCCTTGCCTTTATATTTCTCACATCTACTCTTATACTGGGTAGCCTATGGTCCAGAAGTTACTTTGGTAAGCATTGGATAACGGACCCCAAATTACTCTCTACCCTTTTTCTGTGGACTTACTACGCGATCGTGGTACATCTGAACCTTTTGGGCAAGATAAGGCCTAAGAACCTATCCTATACCATAATAGTGGGTATGTTTATAAGCCTACTTAACCTCATATTCATAAGGCATGAGGTGTAAAAAGGTTTTCCTTGTGGGCTTCATGTGCAGTGGTAAAACCACTGTGGGTAAATCTCTTGCCAAGACCATGGGGTGGAACTTTGTAGATGTGGACCAGGAGGTTGAAAGGTCAGAAGGAATGACAATAGAGAAGATATTTAGCTTAAAGGGAGAAGAGTACTTCAGAAGAAGAGAGTGGCAAACTCTTATGGAGATCTCAAAAGGTGAAGGGATTGTGATAAGTACGGGGGGTGGTTTGGGCGCAAGCCCAGAGGCAATGGAGTGGATGAAAGAGAGAGGTTTGGTGGTTTGGCTAAAGGTAAGCTTTGATACTTTTCTAAAAAGATGTGGGGAAGACCCAAAAAGACCCCTTTTGAAAAGGAGCACAGAGGAGATTCTTAGGCTCTTTGAGGACAGAAGCAAGGTGTATTCTACGGCCCATCTGACCCTCGAGGGTGAGAAGGATTGTGAAGTTTTGGTGAAAGATATAATGGAGGCTTGCAACGGATATTAGAAGGTGGTATATTAGAATACATAAAATTTTGGAGGATATCATGCTTAAGAAAATCCTTCTACTCACTGCGTTTACACTGCCAACGACCTTTATGCTAGCCTGTGGACAAACCAAGTGCCCCACAAAGGATCAGGTTAAAAGCTCTGTAAAGGAGCTCATACCTCAGGAGTTTACAGTAGAGTCTGTTTCTCAGCTTCAGGGTATAAAGGGGCTATGTGAGGTTGTGGTAAAGGTTGGTGTTCAGCCGCTGGTTTTCTATATGGACGGTCAGGCTCAGTACGTTTTGGCTGGAAACCTTATAAGTCTAAAGGACAAGAAGAACCTAACCAGAGACAGACAGCAGGAGTTTATGAAAGTTTCAACAGACCAGCTGAAAGAGATTGAGAAACACGTAAATGTAAGACACGGAGAAGGAACTAAATACATCTACTTCATAACAGACCCCGATTGTCCCTTCTGCAAAAGGAGCAACCCCATAGTGGAAGAGTGGGCAAAAAAGGCGGGTGTTCAGATAAGACTTATTTTCTTCCCCCTTCCCATACATCCAGAAGCTTTTGGCAAATCTGTGGCTGTTATATGCGATAAGAAGGGCTTTAAGGAGTATACGGAGGGCTACACCTCACAAAATCAGTGTGAGGAAGGTAAAAAGGCAGTTCAGTCAAACTTAGAGCTTATGCAAAAGCTAGGAGTTAGCGGAACGCCCACCTTTATAGGTATGAACGGCAAAGTTCATTCCGGATTGCCCACCGAGGAAGACTTGAATAAGCTGGTCAACTAAAATGCAAGCTGTGAACTTGTTTTTTTTGTATGAAGCTACATACTATATATGAAGTAAAACCTTAAACCTCTCTTAGATTTTACCCATTAAATCTGGGGAGTAGGAGGTGCACCATGGATCGCCTTTTATTGCCCTTGCTAGTCTCTTTTTTCCTTCTTTTTGCCTCAATCTTTGCACAGCAGGTATACCCTGTGCCCCCATCGGAAGGTAGAGAAGGCGGAGTGAAGATAGGCCCAGGTATTCTAATACCTCTCATAATAATCCCGGGCCTCATCAAGAAAGCTTTAGAGAGAGGAGAGCTTCCCACCTACCCGCCCATAAAGAAGCAGGCGCTTAACGTAAGCCAGAGCGGAAACACCTACACCGTGGACTGGGTTATATACTACGCTAACAATACCAACACAACCCAGAACGGAGTGACCATAACGGAAGGACCCATAAACACCATAGTGTCCGGATCTTTACAACAGCCCACAGGCTGGACAGGAAGCCTGGTTGCTGGCAACACCATAGCCCAGTGGACTGGAAACGCACCACCCATAAACGGCTACATGTCTGCCACCGTAACAACAAGCATGGCAACATCTTTTAACGTGACAGGCGGTGGAGACGGCTTTAGAGCCATACCTTACAGACATGTATTTTCAGGTAACAAGCTAAGGATATACTTCATAAACCATCATGAGCCAATGGGAAGTTCAACAACTACTGGCACTATCTTCAAGTGCGTAGACACAACCACGGGTAGCTACTGCCCTGGATTTCCTAAGAAGCTTCCAAAGGGAGATAGCTCTGGAAAACACTCTGCTTCTGGTATGTATGATGAAGAGTATTATATAGACCCATTCGGAAAGCTATATTATGCGGTTACATCCATGCAGGATAAAGAATTTGGCCTTGGATGCTATAACCTGGAAACGGATACGGAGTGCGGTTTTTACAAGCTTGGAACTAACCCTTATACATCCTCTCCACAAAGCTCCTGGGCTTATGTAAAAGGTCCTTGGAAGGTAGGCAATGAGCTTTATATGGTAGGGGGAGACTATAAGCTATACTGCTTGAATGCTACAAACCCCTCTTTGCCCTGCTTTGGATTAGGCGGATACTTTACGGGTTTTGTTTTTCCACCTATATCTTTTAAGGACCCTGCTAGTGTGGGCAACTCTATTATGCCGCAAATGAGCGTTGGACCAGGTGTTTTTGGTGAGGTTGTTGGTAATAAGCTGTATTTTATAACAGATAGTGATGCAAATAACAACTCAAAGCATATAAGGGCTTTTTGCTTCGACACAGTTTCAAAAGCAAGCTGTCCAGGTACAGGCTGGGGAATACTGGCAACTCACAGTGGCTCAGCGTCTTACCCACGGGTTTGGGGCTCTTTTATATACTATGACGCATCAATGAATCCAAAATACATATGTACAAGACTAGATGGGCCAAAGCAATACTGTTTTAGTCTTTTGAATGGTAGTTATACTTCTGGTGTTCCGAGTTCGGTTTTCCCTAGTGTCGGATTAGGAACAGGTTTAGGTCCTGAGGTCACCATTGGAACAAAAAGTTATTTTCCAGACTTCATGTACAACGCTTCGTCTTCTAACCCCGGCCGTGTCCTCTGCTGGGATTGGAGCACAGGGTCTCCTTGTGCTCCAACATGGGAATACAAGAGTTGGACACACCCAACAAAAGGAAACCCAAGGGATTACTCAGTCAATGTGGACGACAAGGGTTGTATATGGGTCTTAGGCGATAACGCCCCTGCCATGTGGTACTTTGACCCAAGCAAGCCAACCGATAATAAGGGTATAGCCCAAAAGTGTGAAAACAGAGAAGGAAAACAAGAGCTTGTCTTTCAGCCTTGGAAGTACTGCTCAGGTCCTAAGCCCTTCTTGTGGCTTAAGTTAGAGGTAGCTAATGCAAGCCTTTCGGACTTTACCAAGCTTGAGGTTAAGGTAAAGGACAGCTCAAACAACGTTATATTTACCCATGACTTTGTGGCAGGCGGGAGTTTGACGGTCAACCTTCCCTCAAACGTGCAGAGCCAAATTAACGGACAGCCTCTTAACTTGGAGGTGAACTATGCTCTTTCGAGCAACAGCCAGATAAAAAACTTTGAGGTAAGGGCATACTACCATGCCTCTCCCTTGGAGTTCTGCTTTAAGAGCACCCACAACTGCAACCAAGGGCCTATAAAAAACAAGGTCTCCGCAAGCACCGTAGAAAACCCCTTTAGCATCACACTGCCAAAACCCAGCGGATGCCCTGATGTGGCGGATGACCCCTATAACCCAGAAGGCGGGACAGGTAGCGATGAGCAGGTTGGCTCAGGTGGAAATGGCGGTGGAGGTGGAACAAGTGGAGAAGGCACAGGTGGTGGACCAACTGGAAGCACCGGCGGTAGCGCAGGTGGTCAAGGGCAAAGCGGTGGTATTTCTCCATGGTGGGGCGTAGGACTCACACCATCACCCATCCCTTCTCCCGCACCGTCAGGCACCCCCACCTCTCCCATTGGACCTTCCCCATCTGTGGGTGGGGCTCAAGTTATAGAAAAGGATGGCACGGTTCAACTTGTGCCAGAGACAAAGAAAAGGTGCTATTACAGACCAAAGCAGAAGGAGCTAGCTCAAGCAGAGGTTAAACCCGTAAAACCAAAGGTTGTGAAAAAGCCAGTGCCCAAACAACCTGTGGCTATAAAGCCCCAAACTAATACAGCTCCAAAACCTAAGAGAAGGGTTGTAAAGGTTAGCAAGCCTGCAAAACCCATAGAGATGGAGTACGTATGTGAGCCTGAAAAGTAAGAGAAGGGGGTCTTCCCCCCTTTTCTCCTAAACTTTTATTTATGGACTGGATAAGAGAAAAGTTAGAAGAGCTAAAACTTCAAAGCTTATACAGGGTAAGGCTTCAAAGAGAAGGGCTTTTGGACTTTTGTTCTAACGATTACCTTGGGCTGAAAGACCATCCAGAGGTAATAGAGGCTTCCATAAGGGTTTTAAAGGACTACGGGCTTGGCTCTGGCGCTTCTCAGCTGGTTTCAGGCTACACAAAGCATCACAGAGCCCTTGAGGAAAAGCTGGCGCAGTTTAAAGGTGTGCCCTGCTGTGTGCTATTTGGCTCTGGTTATCTTGCTAACCTCGGAACCATAAGCTCTCTTATAGAGGATAGAGACCTTATTCTCAGCGACGAGCTCAACCATGCAAGCATAATAGATGCATGCAGGCTTTCAAAGTCTAAGGTCTTGGTTTTTAGACACAGAGACTATGAGCACCTTGAGGAACTCCTGCAAAGGGAGAGAAAAAACCACAGGCGATGCCTCTTAGTTAGCGATACGGTCTTTAGTATGGACGGGGATGTGGCTGATGTTAGGGTTTTAAAGGAGCTCTCAAAAGACTATGATTGTATGCTTTACCTTGATGAGGCTCATGCCACGGGGATTATGGGTAAAAGTGGAAGGGGTGGGCTTGAGCTCTTCGGTGAAGGATGGGAGGAGTATATAATCCTTATGGGAACCCTTTCCAAAGCCTTAGGCTCTTACGGGGCCTTCGTATGCGGTTCGAAACTCCTCTGCGAGCTCTTAGTAAACAAGGCAAGGAGCCTTATATTCTCAACTTCTCTGCCTCCATCGGTATGTGCAGGTGCAAAAGAGGCAATTGAGCTAATAGAAAAATATCCAGAGTTACCTCAAAGGCTTAGAGCTTTAAGTGCTTATATTAACGAAAACCTATCTGCTTTAGGGTTTGAAGTACCCTTCCATGGTACTCCTATACTACCCATAATGGTCTACGAGGAGGCCAAGGCTTTGGCAATAAGAGACCACCTTTTAAGGAAAGGCCTTCTAGTGCAGGCTATAAGATACCCAACAGTGCCCAGAGGCAAGGCAAGGCTAAGGCTCACTGCAAACCTGAAGTATAAGAACGAGGAGCTTGAGCTCCTCCTTGGAGCTCTTAAAGAGGTGAGCCCCCTCCCACCCCTCTAACCCCCTCCTCAATACCCACCTCTTCTGATTACCTCACTAAGTTTATCGTATCTTCAAGGACAGTGTTAGAGGAGGTTATCACTCTTGTGTTAGCTTGGTAAGCCCTCTGAGCGGAAATTAAGTTTATAAACTCGCTGGCTATATCCACGTTGGACATCTCAAGCATCCCAGACCTTACCTTCTCTGCGCCACCTGGGGTCATTATAGTTGGTGTAGATATGGATGAATAGAGGTTAGCACCCTTTTTAATAAGCTCCTCAGGGTCTGAAAACACCGCTATTCCTACCCTATAAAGGGGTAGGGACTTGCCGTTGGAATAGACACCCACAACTGCGCCGTCTTCAGAAAGCACATAGACATCTACAAGGTCGCCCTTTGAATAACCATCTTGATCTGCGGTAACTATAAAATCTGAAGAGTACTGGGTTATATAGGAGTTGGGTATAGGATCGCCAGGGTTCACAGCGATAGCTTGTAGAGACTCACCCACGTATACTCTCCAATCTGTGTTGACCGGGAAGGTGCCGCCGCTTGGTGTAAGCGTTGGGACAGTCAATAAGCCAGGATCAAGATAATAATAGTAGGATTTGCCATCTGGCGATGGCTCTCTTAAGACTACAGTATTATCGTAAACTAAATTGCCAGAAGTGTCAAACCCAATACCCAACCAGTCACCGCTTAATTCGTAGCCAGCCGTGTTTGGATCTACATCGGACCTAAGGTATATCTCCCAACTATTAGTGGCGCTCCTTCTGAAGAATATGTCAGCTTGATAGGGGGTGCCAAGGCTGTCGTATATGGTAATTGTATACTTGTAGTTATAACTTGTAGGATCTATTGGGTCAAAAGGATTCACGGGTACTGTGGCGTCTGCGTTCATGTTTGCGGGCGACAGGAAAGTTATCCGACCAGTTGCTCTAGGCGGCAGCTGCTGAACTATACGGATGTCCTCAAGTCCAGTGCCAATGGTCTTGCCCTTTTCATCTACCTTAAAACCCTGAAGCTTAAACCCACCAGAATTTACCATAAAACCATCTTTGCTTAACCTGAACTGCCCATCCCTTGTGTAATAATTAACGCCTGATATTGGATCTTTTATTATAAAGAGTCCCCTGCCTTGAACAGCAAGGTCCGTATTTATTCCTGTCTGCTTGAAGTTTCCTATGGTCCACATCTTTTGAGTGCTATCCACTATAATACCAGCGCCGTAGGTAGTAGATTTCATAGTATTGGTCACCGTGTTTAGACCTATTACTACTGAGGATACCACATCTTGGAAGAGAGGTCTGCTGCCTTTGAAGCCTATGGTGTTAACGTTTGCCATATTGTCAGCAGTTATATCCATCCATGTTCTGTATGCGTTAAGACCAGTTACCGCATTGAAAAAGCTCCTCATCATGTTATACCCCTCCTGAGTGTATTATACTTGATGGGGAGACAAGCCTCCCATTCTCAAGCTCAAAAAAGAGCTCTCCCTTAAGGATACTCACAGATACCACCTTACTCCTATAGCCCAAAGCAACGTCCCCTAGCTCCACACCATCCTTAAAGATCTTGATGCCAAACCGTCCTTTAGGCAGGTCAGAAAGGTCTAAGGTATTCAAACCTCTTTTTATGTCCAACTTATACTCCTTAACCACGTCTTCCCCGTCCATGAGCTTTACACTTACACCCTTAAGGTCTTCAGAAGACAAGAGGAAGTACTCACCACCTTTCAAAGTGTCTACATCTTGAGCAGAAAAAACAAAATCCTTGCCTATCAGAGAAAGACTTGAAAGGAAAGTCATCTGGTTAAACCATCCTTTAAGACCCTCGAGGAAGTTTCTTATATCGTTGAAATGTTTTATCTCGTTTAGCCTTGCCATGTCCTCAAGCATCTTGGAAAAGTCCTTCTGCTCAAAGGGGTCCTGATAACGCAGGGTTTCCATGTATATCTTTAAAAAGTCATCGGAGGTGAGGTTATCCACTCCCTGCGTATAATCCTTTGATACTACCTTTGGTTCTGGCGGCTTTATCTGATAAGGTTCAGTGGCCTTTAACATATCATTTCCCCCCTTTTTGTTTCTCATATTCCTCCACCAGTATCTGGGCAAAGCTCTTTTGTTGAGTTCCCATCCCTTGGAGGCTACCCTTGAGGTCGTATATCCTCTGCTCTTTCTTTATTATAAGCTGGTCATCCTTTACTTCGATCCTTACCAAATCCCCCTCCTTAAGACCTAATCTCTTTCTTACATCGCTGGGAAGCGCTATAAGCCCCCTTGCCATAATTTTTGCTACTTCATCCATGAATATGATTATAATCCTATTGTGGAAAATGTCAAGATGCATGATATAAAAAAACGTCAAACATATTTTATTTATCAAACACTTGTAATATGTGAACCCTATTGCTTTAGATGTATAATGTTACATTGCATGGGATTAGAAGCTACCAATGTTCCTCTTTCTGCTAAAGACTTCGATAGGGAAAGAGTAGGGCTATGCGCAGGTTGTGGTTGTGGTTGTGGATACATAATCTATCTTAAGGATAACAAAATAGTAGACCTTTACGGCAATCCCTCAGACCCAAGGGGTATGGGCAGTCTTTGTACCAAGGGCATAACCTACATTCAAGAGCTCCCCGGTAACTCCCTTAGACTTAAGGGTATATTCCTCAGGGAAGGAGAGGGCTTTAGGGAAATAGACCATTCAATCGCCATAAGCATACTAAGGGATAAATTAAGCGTTGGTAAAACTGCCTTTCTATTGGGTAGGCAGGCGGGTTTAGAAGAGTATCTGCTCGCACGGTCTTTGTCCGATGAACTCTTCGTCGATGCCCCTGTGGTGGACTTTCTTCCCTCTACTGTGAATTTTACAGAATGGAAGGATGCAAGGTTTATACTTTCCATAGACGCAGAGCCCGTATTTTCTGAAGTTATGTCCACACGTTGGATAGTGGATGCCATAGAGAAGGGTGCTTACCTCTTCTGCCTATCTTCACGCTATGAAACCCTATGCGCAAAGGCAAAGCAGAGGCTTGTCCTTAAGCCTGATCTTATGGTTAACTTCTTATACCAAGTTATCAGCCCTGAGAAAGCTGAGGGTGATGCAGAATCCGTCAAGAGGTGGTTCTTCCTGCTCAGGGGTTCTCTCCTTCTCATCGGTAGTCACCTGCTCCTCTCTCCTTTTAGGGGAGCTCTCCTATATGCACTGTCGCAGATAAGTCGGAAGTTCTCTGTAAATTACAGCCTGGTAGGTGACCTTATGCCCTTTCCTGCTAAGGAGCTTAGAGAGTTTTTCAACAGGCTTGAGGAGTTTGATAACCTTGTGGTAATTGGAAACCTTTTCAGGTATCTGAGCGATGAACACCTAAGGTTGATGGAGGATAAGTTTATCGTTAGCTTTCAGACCTTCCCAAATGTGACAGCCCACCACTCTAATTTGGTTTTTGGTGCTACTCTCTTTCATGAAAGGGAGTTTATAAACTACAGACATGGTTTTGGCTTTCTCCTTTACTCTCCACAAACCCTAAGGCCGGAGGAGGGTATATACAACCCCTATCATGTGCTGTCGGAGGTTTATAGGAAAGAGGTCAACCTCTATTCTTTTCTCCAAGAGTATGGTATAGAACTTGAGGAGCTAAAGGGCAAAGAGGAGGGTGTTAGGATTAACCTACCGAAGGTTGAGTCCTTAAAGTACGAACCTAAGGACCATCCTAAGTCTGAGCTCTACCTGTATACGGATAGCGGTCTTGTGGAGGATATGGGTCATTGGAACCCTTGGACCCATGATATGGAGAGATTCCAAAGGGCATACATAAACCCAAGGACAGCAAGGGATCTAGGGCTGAAGGATAGTGTCAGTATAAACGAAAGGGATATACATATAAGCATTACAAAAAATGTGGCGGAGGGCGTGATTTTTATATCCTCCGAATACGAGGAGTATCAACCCTTTGACCCAGGTGTAAGAGTGGGCAACCTACATAAGGACCCATGCAACAGATATGAGACACTGAGATGATTGTTGGGCTGTGCGAATACAAAGACAAGCAAGGAGAGATAATGGTTAGAACCTTCGGACTTGAGGAAGGTTTTCAAGCCTATGCTCACAGAGTTTGGACTGGTGGTGTAGACCTTTTCTTTAATAGGGAGGATGAGCTCAAGGCCTTCTTGGATAGATATGGGGATTTTGTTTACACCGTAGGAAGGGATGAGCTTGAGGCTGTTGTGGGAAGGATGTTAAAAGAGAGGGGAATAAAGCTCGCTGTTGCGGAGAGTTGTTCCGGTGGACTCCTCTCTGCAAGGATAGTGAACGTTCCCGGAGCATCGGAATATTTTATTGGCGGTTTTGTGGTATACGCCAACGAACTGAAAACCAAGCTTCTAAGTGTGGGGGAGGAAGCCCTCGGAAAGTACGGAGCTGTGTCTGAAGAAGTATGCAGACAGATGGCACTGGGCGCATTGGAAGAGACGGACGCAGATATAACCCTTGCCATAACTGGTATATCAGGTCCCAGTGGGGGAACTAAGGACAAACCCGTAGGGCTCACATACATAGGTTTGGCTACAGACAAGGAAGTTTTAGTCAAGAAGGTCCTTCTGCAGGGGGATAGAAACGAAAACCGCTTTAAAGCAACCCAGTGGGCTCTTGAAATTTTGAGAAGATACCTCTTAGGGAGGTTGCAATGGTAAAGGTCCATCCAACGGTCATAATAAAGGGAGATGTGGAGTTTGGAGAGGATGTGGAGGTGGGTCCCTATACAGTCCTAGAAGGGAGGGTTAGCATAGGCAATAATACTAAAATAGGGGCAAGGGTTTCCATAAGAGGTCGTGTACGCATAGGTGAAGATTGTAAGATATACGATGGGGCTATCATAGGAGAAGAGCCTCAGCATCTTAGGTACAAAGGTGAAGAGAGTGAAGTAATTATAGGCAACAGAGTCATACTAAGGGAATATGTGACCGTGCATAGGGGGACAGCCCTAGATAAGATGAAAACCGTAATAGAGGACGAGGTTATGCTTATGGCATACTCCCACGTTGCTCACGACTGCGTTGTAAGGAGGGGTGTTATAATGGCCAACTGTGCCACCCTCGGTGGTCACGTGGAAGTCGGTGAATATGCCTTTATAGGTGGGCTGTCCGCTGTACATCAGTGGGCACGTGTTGGGGCTTACGCCATGGTAGGTGGACTCTCTGGCGTATCCCTAGATATCCCTCCTTATACTAGGGCCTCTGGACAGCATGCCCATCTTTACGGTATAAACACCGTAGGGTTGGAGAGAAAGGGTTTTTCAAATGAGGTAATAAACAGTATAAAGAGGGCCTATAAACTACTTTTCCGAAGCGGAATGCTCAAGAAGGATGCTATAGAGCTTGTTATAAAAGACTTTGGACATCACGAAGCTGTGAGAAAGCTTGTAGAGTTTATACAGAGCTCCAAGAGGGGGGTGGCAAGGGACGCAGGAAGGCACCGATGATAAAATAGTCTCATGCGCGCACTTATACTTGCAGCAGGCTTAGGGACGAGGTTTAAAGGCCAAAAACCCAAGGTACTTTACCCCATATTGGGAAAGCCCATGGTCTGGTATGTTTTGAGAGTTCTAAAAGAGGTTGAAACCGAGGGTACAGCCATGGTCGTAGGCCATGGAGCAGAAGAGGTAAAAAACATCATAGGCAATCAAATCCTATACTTTTATCAGTCAAACCCAAAGGGCGGCACAGGGGATGCGGTGCTGTCCGCAGTGGACTTCTGGAGGGACTATGACGGATATCTGTTTGTGTTGAACGGTGACTCCCCTCTTGTAAGCTCACAGACGCTTAAGAGCATGCTAAGATTTTCCAAACTCGTGGAAGAGTATGAGGGAAGTAAGCTAAGCGGCCTCATCCTTACATGCGAGCTACCCGATCCTACGGGCTACGGTAGAGTCCTGAAGGACCAAAGGGGAAGGGTTGTAGGAATAGTGGAGGAGAAAGATGCAGGCCCTGAGGAGAAGACAATAAGGGAGGTAAACGCAGGTGTGTACCTTTTCTACTGTCCTCATCTCCTTGAAACCCTCTTCATGGTTAATCCAAGTCAAATAACGGGAGAGGTCTATCTTACAGAAGTTTTCAGGCTCATGTACGAGAAAGGGTACGATGTGAGAACCTTTGTGGCCGAAGACCCTACAGAAGTTCTCGGTGTAAATACCCGATGGGACCTGGCGGTGGCGGAGAACGTCATTAGACTAAGATTACTTCAAGAATGGGCTTTAAAGGGTAATACCATACATCAGCCTGAAAGTGTGTGGATAGAGCCGGACGTGGTTTTTGAGGGTGAGGTGGAGGTATACCCCGATGTGATGCTGAGAGGTAAAACTAAGATAGGTAGGGGAGTAATCATAGGAAAGGGTGGTGTGGTAGAAAACTCTACCATAGAAGAGGGTGCCATTGTAGAGCCCTACTCTGTCATAAGAAACTCCCACATAAAGCAGGGTGCCGTTGTTGGTCCCTTTGCTCACGTCAGGGATGGGGCTGTTATAGGAGAGGGGAGTCATGTGGGAAACTTTGTTGAGGTTAAGAAGTCTAACATTGGTAAGGATGTTAAAGCAAAGCACCTTGCTTACATAGGCGATGCGGAGCTTGCTGACAGGGTCAACGTGGGTGCGGGCGTGGTTTTTGCAAACTTTGATGGAAAGAGAAAATATAAAAGCTCTGTGGGGGAAGGTGCCTTTATAGGTAGCAACTCTCTCATAGTAGCACCCATAAAGCTTGGGGCCTACTCTTATATTGCGGGAGGTTCTGTCATAACAAAGGATGTTGAAGATGGAGGCCTTGCCATAACGAGACCTAAGCTGAAAATAATAAAAGGCAAAGGGAAAGAGAAGCTACTTGATGGATAGTATTAAGTGTTATATAATTTCTCTCTTCAAGAGCCGGTAGCTCAGTCGGCAGAGCAACGGACTTTTAATCCGTGGGTCGCGGGTTCGACTCCCGCCCGGCTCATACTGCAAGCTTTTCCAACTCCCTTCTTTTTATTATCTCTATGTACCCTCTCTCCGTATTTATAATCCCGCCCTTTTTCCATTTACTCATAACCCTTATGGTGGTCTCAACGGTGGTACCTGTCATCTCCGCTATGTCCAGTCTGGTCAGCGGTGCTTCTATAATGATAACATCGTTATACTTCTTACCTATCCTATCCGCTATTTCCAGTAGAACCTTAGCTATCCTTTCCTCTACTTTACCACCGGCTATACTCTTCAGGGTTTCATAGGTGTTTATAAGCGTAGCTGTAGCCTCACAGGTCATTTTTATAGCTATTGCGGGTTGTTTTATAGCTAGGTTTATAAAGTCCTTGTTGGATATGTACAAGGTTCGACTTTCCATTATCGCCTTTGCGGTGTATGTGTTTCTGGGAGCCTTTTTCCCCCATTCAATCCATCCGAAGATGTCCCCGGGGTAAACGAGCCTTACTATAACTATCTTAGCATCGTGGGTTTCCTTCAGAAGCTTTATAAGACCGTCTATGAGTATATAAACCCCGGGTTCACCCTCCTCCTCAAAGAATAGATATTCGTTACGTCTAAAGTCTCTAATCTGCATATATCTGACCGCCTCCTGTAGCTCATCCTCCGTTAGGTCTTCAAACAGATGGACCCTCTTTAGAAGGTCCGCCTTTATATCCTGAGCCTTCCCTTCTCTAAAAGCTTCTTTTGCCATCCTCTACCTCCTATGGTTACTTCTGGTTCAAAAACTACATAATCGGTATGAAAAGGTACCCTGTTTGTACCGCCGAAGGTATGGTTGTCCCCTATGGCAAGGTGTATAGTGCCCATTATCTTTTCAGCCTCCAGGATGTTGTCAGGTCTTTTCGCCATTGGATTGGTCCCAACACCGAACTCTGCAAGGAGCCTGGCATTGTCATGCCTTTTAAAGACATCCTCCAAGGTACGCCTATAAGTGTCAAAGCCCTCTACGCTTTCCACCGCTCCATCTCTAAACTTGAGAACTAAGGGGCTTTCAAGCTTCCTGTCTGGACTGTAGGTTATGGTTAGCTTACCAAAAGCAGAGCCTTCAACGGGAGCTATAAAGGCCTCCCCTGCGGGTAGGTTTCCGTACTGACCTTTCTGATAAAACAGCCCAGTATCTGCTATGCCTTCCCTATCCTTTATGGAAAACTCCAACTGCGTTCCTTCTGCCTTTATATGAACCCATTCTCCCTCTGTAAGTATGTCCGCAAGGTCTATGCTTATGCTGGCCACCTGATTCCAGTCCACATCCATAGGACCTTCAAACATCTGAGGCTCAAAAAGGGGCATAGAAGCATATCTACAACCGAAGACCTTGGTCAATAGCTTTCTAAAAAGGGTATGGGTCGTGGAGTAGTAAGGAAAGGCAACAACCACATGGGGCACATCCTTAGCATAATTCCTTATAACTTCTATTACATCATCCTCTGAGTAGCTATCTTTTGACAGCACCTTATGGAAAAGCTGAGCTTTCTTAAGCTCATCTACCGCCTTATCACCAAAGGCAACTCTCCATACCTCCTCTGGTGGCTCCTCACCGTGCATCTTCAAAGAGGGATATATACAATACCTTACCTTCTGGGTTATACTGTAAGCCACATTTATAAAATCCTCCATAAGCTCCACAAGGTAATGCTTTTCTCTATCGGTCAATAAAAGTAGACTCTCTTCCTCTTTTAAGTTCATATTTGTCTTATAAATCCTATAAATTCCCTCTTCAAACATGGCCACTTATGAGATAAATTTATCTAAATTTCCTTTAAGGCAAGGGCAACCTAAGGCCTCCAAGAAGGTATTTTAGGTCATTGTCTGTAAACATCAAACCTATACCGCCAAAGATACCTCTTAACCTATTGTTGAGGAGGTCATCACCACCAGCTCTTATGTATAAGGGACCTCTAAGATTGTAGTTAACCCCGACCTGAAGGTTGGGTTTGAGGTCCTTATCCTGAGGTCTATCCCTTCTACCAAAATCCCATAGGTCCGTTGTAAAGCTGAGCCTCTCAGAGTATATAAGGTCTGCACCTACGCCCCCGGTGGACTCTTTCAAACCTCCTCTAAGAACCAGGAGCTTGTCCGAAAGTACGGGGAATATACGGGCATACTGAAGGGTCACCTCGGGCTTAAATTCTTTCCTTACTATGTATTGGTTTGGTAGAATCTCCTCCTTATAAACCCTTCCCCTTGAGTCACCTACCACCTCAAGAAAATAGTACTTTTCCTTATCAGGTTGTAGCTTTAGGGTTAATATGCCCTTTGAGTCGCCCGCCCTGTAGAACTCTCCTCTGAAACCTATGTAAAGATTCGTTCTCTCCGCAACCTCACCCGTCTTTGATAAGGCCCTAACCCCAGAAGCAAAACCTCTGTAGAGCTCCTCATCATGCACTAGCTTACCTATGGTCCCCTCTCCCCTCTCTATCTTAGAGATTATAGTGTTTAACTTCTGTGTAAGCTCCGAGAGGTTTGATGCTGTGGTCTTTATATCCTGTCTGTTCTCTACTACTAAGGAGTTGAGGTTTCTAGAAAGCTCTGGAAGGGTGGTCTTCAGCTCAGAGCTAAGTTCTCTGAGGTTGCGTACTGTGACCCTTATATCCTCTCTGTTTTCGACAGCTAAGGCATCGAGGTCTTTTGCAAGTCTCTCTATGGAGGCTATTGTTTGGGGGAGGGTAGCGTTTAAGTTCTTTGCCAGCAAGTTCACATTAAGTATCGCACCCCTTAGGGCATCTCTGTTTTCCTCCGCCATCAGGTTCAGGTTGTAGGTGAGTAGCTCAAGGTTTTTTATAACACGTCTTAGGTCCTCTCTGTTTTCCGTTATGACAAGGTTCAGACTTTCAGCCATCAACTTCATGTTTTCGGAAAGGGCGGTCATTTCCCTCACAAGCTTGTCCGTGTCTGAATAGCCCAGGTTTTTTTCAACTATACTACCTTCCTCTAAGAGACCGCTCTGGGGGTTTCCCGGATACAGGGAAAGGTACTTATCACCCATTAGCCCGAGGGTACCTATCTGAGCTATAGCATCCCTATATAGGGGTATCTCCTTCTCTATCTCAAAAACAACCTCCACCTTACCATCCTTTAAGTGTAGCTCTCTAACCCTTCCACCTTTTATACCAGCAACCCTCACCTCCGCACCTACGCTGAGCCCTGCCACATCGTCAAAGTAGACCTTGTAGGTCTTGGCCCTAGGTCTAAGCAGGGGTATTTCTCCGAAGGTTAGTACAATGAAGGCAAAGCCAAGAGCAAAAAGGGTTACCAAGAAGCCAAGCTTTACCTCATTGGAAAGACCCATGCTTAAATTATAGCCCTAACTTATGAGGGAATGCCAGAATATTATGCCATGATGATAACCAAGCAGGTCTTCGGAAGCCCTTTCAGGATGGGGCATAAGACCGAAGACGTTACCCCCTCTGTTGCATACCCCCGCTATGTTGGAAACTGAACCGTTAGGGTTGGATTCCTCTGTAGTCTGCCCATCTTCATCGCAATACCTCAAGACCACCTGCCCCCTCTCTTCCATAAGCCTTAGCTCCTCTTCTGGCACATAGTATCTACCCTCACCGTGTGCAATAGGAAGTTTTATAACATCCCCTCTCTCAAACTTTCTTGTGAAAAGCAGTGAGTTGTTCTCAACCCTCAAGTAAACATCTTTGCACAGAAACCTTCTGTTCTTGTTCTTAAGGAGTGCCCCGGGTAGAAGGTGCAGCTCGGTGAGTATCTGGAAACCGTTGCATATACCTAGCACTAATCCACCCCTATGAGCAAACTCGGCGATGGCATTGCCAAGGGGGGTTTTGCTGGCAATGACCCCAGCTCTAAGATAGTCTCCGAAGGAGAAGCCTCCAGGAACAACCACACAGTCATAACCATGGAGTTTGCCCACTGTATAATCCACAAAGCTAACATCCTTCCCCAGTACGTCCCTTATAACGTAATAGGTATCGTAGTCGCAGTTAGAACCAGGGAATACGCAGACGGCGAACCTCATTCTATAATGTACTCCTCAACCAGGGGGTTTACCAAAAACCTTTCCGCTATAGCTTTTACGTCTGTATCTTCCTCAACTTCAAGCTCTACAAGCTTTCCAACCCTCACATCTCTGACGCTAAAGCCATTTTCCAAAAGCATCTCCTTTACCGCACGACCTTCTGGGTCAAGAAGACCTTTTCTTGGAAGGATAAGAACTTTTACCTTCATGGTAATATTTAGTATAGCATGCTTAAGATTGGTATAACTATAGGAGACCCAGCAGGCATAGGACCAGAGCTTATACTTAAGATATCCAAGAGTTTTGACCCACAAAGGGCTTACATCATATACGGAGAGAAAAAGATAATGGGTGAAATATCAAGGGAGCTCTCCATAAGCCTTCCGATGGAAGAGGTGTACACCGTAGAAGAGGTAAAGTACCCAGGGGTCTATATAGCAGACCTTGACATATGCGATGTGGAAAGGCCTCTACCCTCTCTAACCTCGGGTAAGGTTGCGGTTGCCTACTTAGGAAGGGCAGTAGTAGATGCAGTTTATGGAAAGGTCCAGGGACTCCTTACCATGCCCATAAACAAGTTCTGGGCCAAATTGGCGGGTTTCTCCTACGAGGGCCAGACAGAGTTTATCGCAAGGGCTTGCAACGTTAGAGACTATGCCATGCTTATGTACTCCGAAAGGATAAGGGTTATACCCCTCACTACCCATATACCCCTAAGAGAAGTGCCTGAGAAAGTTAAAAAGGAACATATACTTAGCAAGGCAAAGCTTGCTGTAAGAGAATATGAAAGGCTCTTTGGATACGAACCAACCTTAGGAGTGCTAGGACTCAATCCCCATGCAGGAGACGGAGGAGCAATAGGCGACGAGGACATAAAAGAAATAATGCCTGCTGTGGAAGAGTTAAAGTCAGAGGGTTATAAGGTTGATGGACCACTTTCTCCCGATAGTGCCTTTATAAGCACGAGCTTTGACCTATACATGAGCATGTACCATGACCAGGGGCTTATACCTTTCAAGATGCTATCCTTCAGGGACGGTGTGAACCTCACTCTGGGTATTCCCTTCGTAAGGACCTCTCCAGACCATGGCGTTGCCTATGATATTGCGTGGAAGGGCATAGCGGATGAGACCTCAGCACTGAAAGCTTTAGAACTCTGTGAAAAACTCTCTGAAAGGGCCTACAAGCCATAACTATGTCAATAAAAAGGCAGGTGCTTTTCAGCTTTCTGTCTTCACTAACAATAACCTTCATAATATCTGTCTTTGTCCTCTATGCTGTATTTTCCAGGACGACAGAAAGCAGAGTAATAGAAACCTATAACCTCATATATGAGAGCTACAAGAAACTTCTGAAACGAGAAGAAGAGATAATTAAATTCTTACCAAGCATACCAGAAAATGGAAAATACGTATACTTCAAAGTGGAAGATGATAAGAAGGGATGTTTATCCAATAGTTACTACAGATTGGCTGTGAGTAATACCTATTATGGTCTAAACAAACAGTTCTCAGAGAGTTGCTACTTCGTAGGTGTATCCGTATATGAGGTTTTGAGTGCATTGAGAGAGTTTCTAAGTGTTGACTGGATAGTTTACTACCAACGTGACTTTATAAGCGATGTCATTCCAGTAAATGAACTGGACATGTTTATGAAAGATAAAATGGTAGTAAGCGACAAGGTTATAGATAGATTTTCAAACAATGATATGCTGGCTCTACCGATTGATATAAGGGGCTACTCTGTGTATGGGGGTTTGACAAGAAGATACATATTGGTAGAAGCCCCTATAGTTGACAACAGAGGTTTATCCATAGGTAAGATTGTACTTTCTAAGGAAATCTCATATATATACAAAGAAACGTATATAACTCTCATCACACTGGTTATATACTCTATTCTTATTTATCTTTTTGCATCCTATCTTCTTTTCAGAGTGGCTTCTAACCTTATAGAAAGGGTTATCCTCTTGAAAAACATCACATTAGCTATAGAAAAAAGAGATTTTTCCGTGCTACAAAAGATTGAAAAGCTAAGAGATAGATGGAAGGATGAGGTAGAAGAGCTCAAGCAGAGTGTTTACAGTATGGCATCAAACCTACGGGACGCCTTTGATGAACTTGAGATAAAGAATAAGGAACTAGAAAAGCTCGCTTACTATGACCCACTCACCAATCTTCCAAATAGGAGGTTTTTCTTTGATCACGCAAACCTGGTGCTTGAAAATTCGAAGAGATATAAAATTCCCATGTCCATCTTGATAATTGACCTTGACCACTTCAAGGTAATAAACGACACCTACGGACACGAAGCTGGTGATATAGTTTTGAAGAGTTTTGCTGACATACTGAGAAAAAATATAAGACAGTCTGACTTACCAGCAAGGCTGGGTGGTGAGGAGTTTGCCCTTCTCATGCCCAACACCGACCTAGAACAGGCCAAGATAGTTGGAGAGAGGCTTAGAAATGAGCTTGAAAATAGCAGAATAGTATACCAAGGTCAGGAGATAAGGGCAACTGTGAGCGGTGGAATTGCCTCCTACGTTGACGGTGTAGAAAGTATAGATGAACTGCTCAGAAGGTCAGACGAAGCCCTCTATAGGGCTAAAGAGATGGGAAGGAACAGGATAGAGGTATACGAAGTCAGAAAATAGGGACCTCAAACTTTGGATTGGAGAGCGCCCTCAGCATACCGGACTTTATGGCCTTTATGAGGCTATCCTTCAAAACCCTATCTCTGAACCTGATAAAGCTGTGAAAGAGAACACCGCTTGCCTCCAGGCCTATACCCTTATCCTCAAAGAACCCCTCCTGCCAACTTCCGCTGATAAACCTGTTCCTAACGTTAGGTGTGTATTTTCTTGGCAAGCCCACAAACTGATAGCCGCAAACGCATCCATCCTTTAAAAAGACCTTTACCAGCTTGTTTTCCCACTCAAAGCTGAAGGATTCCTCTGAACCCTCAAATATACCACCACTTCCAGCGACCACCGACCTAGTTTTGACCGCGTTGTAATCCACAAGGCCTGGATTTTTTACCTTAAGCCCTGCCATGTTAAACCCTGCTATTGCTCCACCTTGTTGGGCTGGTGGGAAAAGGGCTATCCATCTGTGGTTGCCCCAGGCATCCAGACCAGAGCATATGTCCCCTGCGGCATAAACGTCTGGGTCTGATGTCTGCATGTAATCGTTTACCAGCACTCCACCTACGACCCTTCCTGTTGCCTCGTCTATGTGTAGCCTTATGTCCGTGTCCGCAACTATGTTAATGCGTGGTCTTACCCCAGTAGAGAGTATAACCATATCCGCCCTTATAAACTTGCTCCTGTCTGTGCCGTTCGGCCTTATCTCAACAGCCTCAACCCATCCATCTTCCCCATGTATTGCGACGACCTGATGGTTAAGATGGAAGTTTATACCCTCCTCTTCTAAAGGTTTTTGGTACCTCTCGGACATGAACTTGTCTAGCATCCTTGGAAGTACCCTGTCAAAAAACTCAACCACGTGCACCTCAAGTCCCATATGCCTCAAAGTCTCCGCATCCTCTACACCTATAGGCCCAGCCCCAACTATAACCGCACTCCTTACCCTGCCCGATATCACCCAGTCCCTTATCCTCTTGGCATCGTAAAGGTTCTTTGCGGTGGTAACACCGATTAGTTCCACACCGGGTATGGGAGGAATAAAGGAATATGCCCCAGCAGCCAGAAGACACTTGTCGTAAGCCACTTCTTCCCCACCCTTAACCACGACGGTTTTTCTCTTGTTGTCTATGGCTACAACCTCTCTTTTTAACCTTATGTCTACATTGTGCCTTTCATAGAAGTCAAAGCCTCCCTTGTAGAAGAGGGCTTCATCGGATATATCTCCCCTTATGACGTTTTCCATACAGTTGGGAGCATAAGTAGGGAACTCTTCATCAGTCAGCACTACAATGTCCGACTCTTTGTCCACCTTTCTAAAGGCTTCTATGGCGCTCGCCGCGGCGGGTCCATTTCCAACTATTACTACCCTCATAGCTTAAGTATGTACTCCACACAGGTCCTTACACCAAAGCCCGTTCCACCCTTGGAGTAGTAGGAAAACTCCTCCCTTAGATGGGCTGGACCTGCTATATCCAAGTGCACCCACTTTATACCCTCGCCTACAAACTCCTCTAAGAACATGGCTGCAGTAATGGCGCCACCGTACCTACCACCTGAGTTTAAAAGGTCTCCATCCCCTTTCCTTATCTTTTCCCTCAACCTTTTGTCGTCCATGGGCAACTTCCACATCCTTTCACCCGTCTCCTTTGAAAGTGAGAGGAGCTCCTCACCAAACTCCTCATCGTTGGTGAAGAGACCGGCGGTGTACTCCCCTAGAGCTACCATACAGGCACCCGTAAGGGTCGCCATATCTATGATTCTTGAAACCCCTAGGTTTGAGGCGTAGGATAGAGCATCTGCCAACGTAACCCTTCCCTCTGCATCCGTGTTGTCAATCTCTATGGTCTTGCCGTTCATAGCCCTAATTATGTCATCGGGTCTGTAGGCAGTTCCGCTTGGCATGTTTTCCGCAGCTCCAAAGATGGCGTGTACTTCCACCTGAGGCTTTAACTGGGCTATAGCTTTCATTATTCCGAGCACCGCACAGGCTCCCGACTTGTCCATCTTCATGGTCCTCATATAGTCACCCGTCTTTATGTTAAGACCACCGCTGTCAAAGGTAAGCCCCTTGCCCACAAGGGCTATCCTTTCCTTTGGCTCCCCCTCGGGTCTGTAGGTTATATGCACAAACCTGGGTGGAGTGGATGAGCCCTTACCCACACTCCAAAGGGCGTTCATGCCCATATTTTGTATCTCCTTCTCATCGTAAACTTTACACTGGAGCCCATACTCCTGAGCGAGCCTCTGAGCAAGCTCTGCCAGAGTTACAGGGTTTATAACGTTACCCGGCTCGTTTACTATGTCCCTAGTGAAGTTTTGCGCCTGCGCAAGTATCTTTCCAACCCTTATTCCCTCCTCATCACCACCGTAGATAAAGAGCTCCTGAAGGTTCTTCTTATCATCCTCTTCCTTCTTTGTTTTGTACTTGTCAAACCTGTAAACCCCTAAGATGGCTCCTTCGGTTATAGCCTTGCTAAGCTTGTAGTCTAAGCTTCCCGCGTATAAGTAGAGGCTTTTAGCTCCGTCCTTCTGTGCCCTCTTTGCCACGAGGGCGGAGGCTGTTCTGTAGCTGTCCACGTTTGCCCTTTCCCTTTTTCCCAGACCCAAAAGGTAAAAGCTCCTGACATTATCTCCATGAATGAGGGAGAGCTTTAGAAGGCTTTCCTCTTTGCCCTTAAAGCCCTCCGCATCCGCAAGCCTTTTGATGTTGTCTTTCAAACTTCCCAAAAAGTCCAGGTTCTGCCAGTCATCCTCGTAAAGCAGTATGCCTAAAGGTTCTCTTATCTCAAGTGGTTCAAATCTTAAAGAATTAACTTCCATGTTTACCTCCTTAATCCTCTTCCTGTCCCGCTCCTTCCCTCCTTAGGGCAACCTTGCCCGTCCTTGCCATCTCCTTTATCCCAAAGGGTTTTAAGAGCTCCAAAAAGGCATTTATCTTGTCATCCGTGCCTGTAATCTCTATGGTGTAGGTGTCGGAAGAAACGTCCACTATACGCCCCCTGAAGATCTCCGTGAGCCTTAGGACTTCGTCCCTTGCTCTGGGTGTGGCCGTGTGAACTTTAACTAAGGCGAGCTCTCTTTCCACATGGGGTGTGTCGGTAAGGTCCTTTACCTTCAACGTATCTATGAGCTTCCGGAGCTGCTTTACCACCTGGTCTATTATCACATCGTCGCCTATCACCTCCAAGGTCATGCGTGAAATGCCCTTCTCGTGGGTTTCTCCAACTGAAAGCCCCTCTATGTTGTATCCTTTGCCCGCTATGAGGGTGGCAATGCGTGCAAGGACTCCAAGCTCGTTCCTAACCGTAAGGGTTATTATGTGTCTTCTGACTTCACCCTTCCTTACCTCTCTGAAAAGGGGTGATTTTACCGTGCTTATCTGGGCACTTCCCACCGTATCGCTCATCTCTTCCTCCTTATCCTACTAAGTACATGGTCTCAGCCTCCACAGCCTTCTTACCATCCTCCAGTATCATATCCTTATAAGATTTGCCAGCGGGCACCATGGGAAGGACGTTTTCCTCCCTGTCTACATGAAAGTCCATTATGACAGGTTTGTCCTGAACCTTTAGAGCCTCCTCTATGATTTCTCTCACCTCCGAGGGCTTTTCCGCCCTAAAGCCTACAGCACCACAGGCCTGTGCAAGCTTTACAAAGTCTGGCTGTACGCTTAGGTCCACCTCGGAGTACCTTCTTTCGTAGAAGAGTTCCTGCCACTGGCGCACCATTCCAAGGTATCCGTTGTTTATTATAGCCACCTTTACAGGAACCTTGTACTGCACTGCGGTTATAAGCTCCTGCATGGTCATCATAAAGGACCCATCCCCGTCTATCACAAATACCTCCTTCTCCGGTCTTCCAATCTTTGCTCCTATGCCCGCAGGAAAGCCAAAGCCCATGGTTCCAAGCCCGCCCGAGTTTATAAACTGCCTCGGGAAGGAGTACTTGTAGAACATGGCAGACCACATCTGATGCTGTCCCACACCCGTGGATATTATAGCTTCCCCCTTTGTAGCCTCGTAGATCTGCTCTATAACAAACTGGGGCTTTATGATATCGGTTGAGTTTTTATAGGTTAAGGGCTTAAGCTTTTTCCACCTTTCTATCTGTTCAATCCATTCCCTTCTATCTTCTGGGAAGATTATCTTTGCTCCCTCTTTCCTTATCTCATCTATCAGCTTTCTGAGCACTATCTTCACATCACCCACTATGGGCACATCCACCACTATGTTTTTGGAGATAGATGCGGGGTCTATGTCTATGTGGATTATCTTTGCCTGTGGGGCGAACTCCTCCACCTTACCTGTGACCCTATCATCAAAACGAGCACCCACAGCTATAAGAAGGTCACAGTTGTAAACTGCCATGTTAGCGTAGTAGGTTCCATGCATACCAAGCATGTGCAGGGCTAAAGGATGGAGCTCGGGAAAAGCACCCTTGCCCATGTTGGTAGTTGTTACTGGCACCTTCATAAGTTCCGCAAGCTCCACAAGCTCCCTCTGAGCTTCAGACTGAACCGCACCCCCACCCACGTAAAGAACAGGTCTTTTAGCCTCCATTATAAGCTTTCCTGCCCTCTTTATCTGCTGTATGTTACCCTCTGTATGGGGTTTGTAGCCCGGAAGGGATTCCTTAACCTCCTCTAGGGAGGGTATGGGTACGTCGCTTAACTTCTGGGTTATATCCTTGGGTATGTCCACGAGAACTGGTCCAGGTCTTCCTGTTCTCGCTATGTAAAAGGCCTGTCTTATTATGAGGGGCAGGTCTTCTATCCTCTTTACGAGAAAGTTATGCTTTGTTATGGGTCTGGTTATACCAACTATGTCAACCTCTTGAAAGGCATCGTTACCTATAAGGTGGGTAGGCACCTGCCCGGTGATGAAAACCACCGGGACAGAATCCATGTAGGCATCCGCTATAGCGGTCACTAGATTGGTGGCACCCGGTCCCGAGGTGGACATGGCCACACCAACCTTTCCAGTAGCCTTGGCGTAGCCCTCTGCCATGTGTCCCGCACCCTGCTCGTGCCTTGCCAGTATATGCCTTATACCGCCATCCCTGTATAGGGCATCGTACACTTCCATTATGGCACCGCCCGGGTGTCCAAATAAAACCTCCACACCCTCTTCTTTCAGAGCCTCTATTACAATGTCCGCGCCTTTTCTCAACATTCTAAAACCTCCTAAAGACAGGATTAAAGTATATAATATAGGCGCAGTATTAAGGAAGAATTAAAAGAGAGCCCTAAGAAGGCTTCTGTATATGCTAATATACTTAAATAAAGCCTTCTAATAAGAGGTTAAGCATATCTTAATTGACAGCCCTGCACCTATAGAAATATGATTTTAAGCAAACCTTTTAGGGAGGTATAACATGGTAACAAGAAGGGACCTAATCAAATCTGCAGGCGTGGGGGCATTAGCTATTGGGCTGTCTTCTAAGCCAGTGCTCGCAGCAGCAGAGAGGGTTGTAAAGATGGAAGCCATGCTTCCGCCACCAAAGGGCAACAGGGTTGTGGTGTGCGGTGGTGGATGGGGCGGTCTAACCGTTGCCAAATACCTGAAGAAGGAAGACCCAAACATAGAGGTCATTCTAATTGAAAAAAGGCCAAACTTCTTCTCCTGCCCCATATCCAACGAGTGGCTTGCAGACATGGTTTCCCTTGATTTTATATCCCACGATTACAACCAACCTGCTGCAAAGTACGGCTACAGGTTTATAAATCAAGCTGTGATAGGTATAGATAGGGAAAAGAAAAGGGTCTACACACCTAACGGATACATAGAGTACAACTATCTTGTACTTGCACCAGGTATACGCTACAACTATGCAGCATGGTTTAAGGACGATAAGGAACTTGCAAGGATTGCAAAGACCAAATATCCGGCGGCCTTTATACCCGGCTCAGAACACCTAGCCCTTAAGAGGAAGATAAACGAGTTTGAGGAGGGCGATTTTATAATAACTGTGCCACCAGGTGCATACAGATGTCCGCCCGCACCCTACGAAAGGGCTTGTATGATAGCTGAGGTCTTTAAAAGAAACAAGGTAAAGGGAAGGGTTATAGTTCTCGACCCCAAGGGAGACATAGCACCAAAGGGACCAGGCTTCAGAACGGCCTTTGAACAAGTTTACCTTGGCATCATAGAATATGTACCAAACGCAACGATAAAAGAAGTAGACCCAGTTAAAAAGGTTATAAAGACCACCGCAGGAGACTTTAAGTTCGCAGATGCTAACTTAGTCCCGCCCCAACAAGCTGGAGAGCTTGTTTGGATGGCAGACCTGATAGCAAAGAACCCAGAGGGAGCCCCCACAGGATGGGCAGACCAAGACCCTCTGACCTTCCAGGCAAAGGCAGATCCTAACGTCTTTCTTGTAGGAGACGTCATATCCCCCGCCCTTGGCACACCCTATCCAAAGAGCGGGCACATGGCAAACTCACAGGGTAAAGTAGTCGCCAAGGTTATTGCAAGCAGGATAGCTGGCAAGCCTATAAAACCCGGTATGCCTGAGAACGTCTGCTACTCTATGGTGAACGGCACACCTCAGGAGGCCATAGTCATAAGCGTAACCTACAGACACGACGAAAAGGAAAACAAGATATTACCGAGTCCAAGGACCATAAACGAAAGGTCCCAGGCTTTGGCAAAGGCAACTTACGAATGGGCGAGGGCTATGTATAAGGACATGTTCTCGTGATACTCTGGCGGGGCTAAGCCCCGCGTTGCATCTTCTGTTGCAACAAACTTCAGACAAGGGATTTGCTGGGGCTTGTTTAAGGTGTGTCCTTCTTTGGCACGAACTTTGCTAATAAAATTGAAAAAAGCTAAGAGGTAGGAAAGATGGACAGGAGAAGCTTTATAAAGACATGCACTACCATTGCAGTAGCTTCCATGGTAGATGCCAAGGTCTTTTCAGAGGTTTTAGCCCAGCAAAAGGACAGCATGTTCCAGGCTTATAAGAGGGCTTTGCTCATAAAGGAAGATGGCTCACCCCTTAAGGAGAGCGACCTAAAGCCTCACGAGACTTACATATTCTTCTACCCACACGTTGCTACACCTTGCTACCTTCTAAACCTGAACGAGGAAATACCTGCTCAGGACATTTCCCTCAAGGACGGAAAGTCCTACAAGTGGCCCGGTGGTGTGGGCTCAAAGAAGAGCATAGTTGCCTATTCGGCCATATGTGCCCACCAGTGGAGCTATCCTACCAAAGGCTACTCTTTTATAAACTACTATCCACCCGATAAACCCTCAGACACTACAAAAAAAGCTGGCATAATACAGTGCTGTGCCCACCTTGCTCTTTACGACCCCAAGAAAGGAGCCTCCGTCATCGATGGACCTGCGGAGGCACCCTTAGCTACTATAGTGCTTCAGGAAGAAAAGGACGGCTTTTACGCCATAGGGGTCTTGGGTAAAGACCAGTTTAGCCAGTTTTTTGAAACCTACAGAGCAGACCTAAGACAACAGTACGGTTCAACGGCGAAGGCAAAGGAGCCTGTGGATAAATGTACAGTCATGGAGGTGGAAAAATATGTCAAAGAAGTCATCAGGTGTTGACAGAAGGGAGTTTTTAGTCGGTGTCTCTGCCCTGAGTCTTTCCGCTCCTCTTCTTGCCTACACAAAAGCTCCTAAGAGGCAAAAGGCTCAGGTGGTTATAGTAGGTGGGGGCTACGGTGGTGTTACCACCGCCAAATACCTGAAGAAGGAGAATCCAGGTTTAGATGTGGTCCTCATAGAGGAGAGGCCCTTCTTCATGTCCTGCCCCATGTCTAACCACTTCCTTGCTGGGCTTATGGAGCTGACTCCTCTTTGCTTCTCCTACAACGTGCTCGAGGCAAAGTACGATATAAGGTTTGTAAATGACAAGGTGCTGGGAGTGGAGCTGGATAAAAGGGTGGTGAGGACCTCTTCAGGATACATAGCTTACGACTATCTGGTCCTGTCACCGGGTATAGACTACGATATAGAAGATAAGCCTTTTTATAGGGATTCTCTCGTTTTCAATCCGCCGGCCTTCAAACCGGGCTCGGAACACATATACTTAAAGAGGCTGATAGAGGATTTTGAAGGTGGTGACATTGTCATAACCGTTCCCACACCCCCTTACAGGTGTCCACCAGCACCATATGAAAGGGCTGCCCTCATAGCAAGCATGATAAAGAGGGACAAGTTAAAAGCCCACATATACTTCATAGACGCCAACGAAAGGCCACCCGTAAATTCTGAAGGCTTTTTGACCGCTTACTACGATCTGTACAAGGATATAGCCACCTATGTAACCTCCGCACAGGTGAGGGATGTAGATGTGCATAAAAAAGTGGTGAGTACCTCTCATGGAAACTTTAAGTACGAAATTGCCAACATAATACCGCCCATGAAGGCAAGCTCCCTCCTAGAGGATGCTGGGCTTCTTAAGAAGGGGCAGAAGTGGGTAGAGGTAAACCCCCTTACCTTCGAAACTTCAGTGAGGAACGTCTTTGTCATAGGTGATGCCAGCCAGAGCTATCTTCCTAAAAGCGGATATGCTGCACACTCAGAAGGTAAACTTGTCGCAAAGCTTATAAACGCCAGATTAAGGGGTAAGGAGATCAAAGAGGAGTTTCTTCAGATGATATGCTATGCCATGGTAAGCGACAGGGAAGCAATCATGACAGAGACAGCCTTCCGCTATGATGCGGTCTCCAAACGCTTTATACCTACACATAGAGAAGACAATCAGAGGAAGGAAAGTACTGCAAGAAGGTATGAGGAGTGGGCAAGGGGCCTCTGGAGAGACCTCTTTGGCTAAAACTCCTTTAACATGCCCTTTACCTTGTCCTCCCAGCTGGGATGGGCAAGGGTTGCCTTTCTCAGCCTTCTCTTTCTGTCCTTTGCCTTTTTAGTATTGTAGTGAGCTCCACCGGCCCTTTGCCTCTTTATCTTACCCGTGGCAGTTATCTTAAACCTCTTTTTTGCAGACCTGTTAGTCTTCATCTTAACCTTTGCCATCTTTTACCTCCAAGGCTTACTATTATAGCATTTCAGCAACCAAGAAGCTCCTTAAGGTCCACCTCCAGCTCCCTGTATATACCAAGCCTTATCCTGTGTACTTTGCCATCCTTGCCTAAAAGGTAAGATGTGGGAAAGCCCATCAGTTTGACTTCTCTTTCTAGATCTCCTACAGGCTTGACTATGGTGAAGGAATAGCTGTTTTCTTCAAGAAACCTTTTGAGGGCTCCCTCCGAACTGTCCATATTAACTGCTAGCACCTCAAAACCCTTTTCCTTGCACCTTCTGTACTCCCTCTCAAAGATGGGCATCTCCTCCTTACAAGGTGGGCACCAAGTTGCCCAGAAGTTTACTAGCACCACTTTCCCTTTGAGCTCTGAAAGCTTTAGCTCCCTACCATCAACAGTGGTAAACCTAAGGTCTGGAAGCTCTACAGAAGGTTTGTAGGTGGATAGCCCACCCTCTTCCCTTCTGTTTAATCCTAAGAACAGAACCATGAAAAAGAGCAAACTGGCAAGGACGTAGGGTAAAAACCTAACCATGTCTAACTAATTTAGCGTACACACTTTGCCTTTCAAGTGGTGTACTCCGCGTTTATCCTTATATATTGATAGGTCAGGTCTGACGCATAATAGGTCCAGCTCTCCTTACCTTCCATGAGGTCTATAACTATCTCTACTTCTGTGCTTTCTTCCATATACTTTTTTGCTCCTTCCAAAGCCCTTGGATGGACCTTCCCGTCGTAGATAAGGTGGTTTCCTATGTGAACTTTTAGCTTGAACTGATCTATTGGGAAGGGTGTAGAACCCACTGCGGCCACGATCCTTCCCCAGTTGGGGTCTTTTCCAAAGACCGCCGTTTTTACAAGGTTTGAAGTTGCTACCTTTTCCGCTATCATCTTAGCCTTAAGCTGAAGGGAGGCATGCTTTACCATTACTTTTATAACCCTAGTAGCACCCTCCCCATCCTCTACAATCTTTTTGGCAAGGCTCAAGGATACCTCTTCTACAGCCTGCCTGACCGATTCCAGATCTTCCCTTATCCTTCCCAAGCTTATAAGACCAAAGCTATCGTTGGTGCTAGTGCACCCATCTACGCTTATGGAGTTAAAGGTTCCCTCGTTTACCTCCCTGTGAAGCTCTTCAAGGCTTGCTCCGTCAAGGTCTGCGTTGGTAAATATAAAGGCGAGCATAGTACCCATGTTGGGATGTATCATACCCGCACCCTTGGCGAAACCTAAAACTTCTAACCTTCCCTTGCGTACAAAGTCGTACTTTGGAAAGTTGTCCGTGGTAGATATGACCTCGCTTGCCCTCTTTAGGTCAAGAGGCTCTATAAGTTTACAGGCATCCTCTATGGCATCTAGGACACTGCTTATAGGAAGGGGTTTCCCTATTACACCTGTAGAGAACACAAGGACCTCATCTTCATCTATCTCAAGCATTTCCGCCACCTTCTTTGCCATAAGCTCTGCATGAAGCAATCCTTCCCTTCCTACACCGCAGTTGGCATTACCGCTGTTTATTACCAGTGCCCTTACCTTTCCCTTGAAAACCTTTTGAGAATAAAGGACGCTTGCAGATTTGAAGTGGTTATTGGTAAAAAGAAAAGAAGCCTGGCAGGTGTGAGGAAATAAAACGACCAAGATATCAGGCTTGTTTCCGCTCTTGAGCCCCGCCCTTCCGATGCCCATCAGTATTTCCATGGAAAAATTCTATCATATACCAAGTCTTCTAAGCCTTTCCCTTGCATCACCTTCCCACTCAGCTTTTCCCTTTGAAAGTTCTATGGCCGTCCTGTAGTTATCTACCGCCTTTGACCTCTGCCCAAGGGCTTCGTAACACCTTCCCAGATAGTAGTAGGTATCCGCATAGTCTGGAATAAGAGATTTGGCACCCTCAAGGCTTTTCACCCCCTGCTCACACCTCCCGGATAGAAAGCTCACGTATCCGTGCACATACCTTGTTAGAAAAACACCATCCATAGTTCGAAGGGCTATGTCCGCATGCCTCTGAGCTTCCTCCAGCCTTCCAGCCCTCCCAAGAAGGTAGGAAAGGTAAGCTCTGGCAACGTAGTTCTCATTGTGGAGCTCCACAGCCCTTCTGAAGTGCTCCGTAGCTGCTGTGTAATTTTTCCTTGAAAAGGCCACCTTCCCTCTGTCAAACTCTTCAAAAGACTCCTGAGTGGCCTTTAGCCTCCCCTTTAGCCTTGGAAAGTCCTCTGTGTCCGTTATAAAGCTACCAGATGGTCTTAACCTCTCTATCTGCTCCCTAACGTCCCTTATTCTTGTTTCGGGCAGGGGGTGTGTGGAGAGCCACTCTGGTGGCCTTGTCTTCTCCATAGCTTTGAAGGTCTCAAAGACCTTGACTATACCCATAGGGTCATAGCCACTTTTGTAGGTGTATACCAGAGCATAGCTGTCTGCCTCTCTTTCCTGGTCCCTGCTAAACTTTAAAGCTAACAGCGCCCCGCCAATCTGACCAAACTGAAGAAGTGCCTGCCCATAAGGTTTGTCCCCCAAGAGAAGGGCTCCGATATTAAGTAAAAGACTTATCCCAAACTGCTTTTCGAGAAACCTGGCGTGATGCCTTGCGTTTATATGCCCAAGCTCGTGGGCAAGTACGCCTGCAAGCTCACTCTCCGAGTTGAGTCTAAGAAGCAATCCCCTGGTTATAAAGATAGGACCACCTGGCAGGGCAAAGGCGTTTACCTTAGAGGAGTTGACCACATAAAAGCCGTAGGGAAGCTTTCTATCTGAGTGTTTAGCCAAGGAGGAACCAACTCTTTTAACGTAGTCCTGAACCCACCTGTCTGGATAGAGCCCGTCCATCTCCTCTATGGCATATGGGATGTAACTCCTTCCTATCTCTATCTCCTTCTCCTCTGGAAGCAGGTTCAAAAAGGGCCTTCTTGCTTCCGCGCATCCAAAGAGGAAAAAAAGCAATACTAAGAGGAGTCTCTTCATACTTTTAATATACTATCCCTCAACCTTAGCATAACCTCGTTAAACAGGAGCATACCCCTTCTGCTGAGCCTTGCCCTTTCCCCTTCAATCTCAAAGAGGTGCAATATATCTTCGGGTAAGGGAGGTAGTTCCTCTAGTCTAACTCCATCCTTGGTTCTCAGCTTTACAAAAAGGTAATCGTAGTAAGCCTCCTCTCCATACAGGACTTCTCCGTACTCTACTGGTCTCCTACCCTCCTTGAGCGCATTTGTGTAGATTTGAAGGTTTCTAGTGTTCCCAAAGCGCACGCTCCCTATAAAGCTCCAAGAGGATACACCAAGACCCAAAAATTCCCTGTGGTCCCAGTAGACAAGGTTGTGCTTGCATCTGAATCCCGGTCTTGCAAAGTTGGAAATCTCGTAATGTTCATAGCCAAGGGCTTCAAGCCTTTCACATACGAGCTCGTACATATCCGCTACCGTATCACCGTCCGGCAAGTTTAGAAGGCCCATACTATAGAGCTTCCCTATCTGCGTATCTTCATAGGGTGTCAGAAGATAGAAGGAAAGATGCATAAGGGGCAGTTCATCTAAAAGCTTGAGCTCCAGTTCTAAATCGGAGAGCGTCTGTCCATGATAGCCGAAGATAAAGTCTGCGTTTATGTTCTCAAAGCCCGCCCTGTGGGCAAGCTCTATAGCTCTTAGGGCATCCTCTGGGCTGTGGGCCCTTCCTAAAGCCCTAAGTCCCTCCTCCCTTAGGCTCTGCACACCAAAGCTTATTCTGTTGAAGCCTATGTCCCTCAGGAGCATAAGAAGGTCATCAAAGCTGTAGTTTTCAGGGTTGCACTCTATGGTTACCTCCTCAACGCTCGAGAGGTTTACTCTCTTACTCATTTCCTCTAAAAACCTCTTGTAGAGCTTGGGACTGATGAGGGAAGGCGTTCCTCCACCAAGGTAAAGGGTCTTTGGCTCTATTTCAATGTCTTGATAGAGCTCCAGCTCCCTTAAAAGAAGCTCCAAGTAGGACCAGTGGTCTATATGCGGGTTAACAAGGGATAAAAAATCACAGTAAGGGCACTTGTAGCTACAGAAGGGGATGTGAATGTAGAGAGATTCAACCATGTTCAAACCTTATAGACCTGTTTCTTTGCTCTCTTATGATGGATAGGGCGGTGCCAAGAAGAAGGGAAAAGGTCAGTATGGCACTGCCACCATAGCTTACAAAGGGGAGGGGCATGCCAACAACGGGCATAAGTCCCATGGTCATAAGGAAGTTTACAGAAACCTGAAAAATCCAGAGTGTGCCCAGAGCTCCTAGAAAAAGCCTCTCCGCGTGGTCTGTAGAAAGGAGAGAGTATTTAAGGACTCCATAAAAGATAAGAAAGAAGACAGAAACAAGTATAAAGCTGCCCATTAAACCCCACTCCTCCGATATAACGGAAAAGATAAAGTCTGTGTGCTTTTCCGGTAGAAAGAGCAGATGGGACTGGGTGCCCTGCAGGAAGCCCTTACCAAACATGCCCCCCGAACCAACGGCTATAACCGACTGTATGAGCTGATAGCCACTACCTTGATAATCGCTGTAAGGGTCTATCACTGCGAGGATACGCTCCTTCTGGTAGTCTTTGAGTAGGTGCCAAAGCAGGGGTGCAGACGCCAAAAGGCTTATGCCCGCAAGGATAAAGTATAGGACCTTGAGACCCCATAGGAAGAGGACAACAGCAAAAATGAGGATAAAGGTTAGCGCTGTACCAAGGTCTGGTTGTTTTAGTGTAAGGAAAAAGGGAACGGTCAAGGAAAATAGTCCAACAAAAACCTCCTTACTCCATAGCCTTCTTGCATGGCTAAAGGTATAAACAAGAAATAGAAGCAGGGAAAACTTCATAAGTTCTGAGGGTTGAAGGCTAACAGGTCCTAGGTCAAGCCACCTTTTGGCTCCGTACACTGTCTTGCCTACTATGGGCACAAGCGTCAGAAGGAAGAGGTTAAACAGGTATATACCGGGTGCCATGTCAAGCAGAACTCTAAAGTTGAACCTCGAAAGTAGAGCTATTACAAACCACCCTACAAGTAGATAGATGAGCTGTTTAAAAAAGAGGGGTGATGTGCCACCCTTGTACGTGGCACTGTAAACACCAAGCAGTCCAAGAAGGCTCAGTATAAGAAGGCTCACCCAAAGGATAGGATCATAATCTAAAATTAAAACCTTAAGCTTCTTCATGATAGAGCAGTCTACCGCAGGAGGGACAGGAAACAATACCACCCTCTATGACCTTTGAATAAAGTGCAGAAGGAAGTTTTGTTCCGCAGTTTTCACACACGCCGTAGGCGTCTACAGGCACTATAAAAGGAAGGCCGTATTTCCTCTTTAGATTTTCGTACTCTTTAAGCACCCCTTCACGCAGAGAGAGTTTGAAGTTTTCAAGCCTTTTTTCCAATTCACCGAGCCTATTTCCCAACCTTGCCTGTGAGTATCTAATATCGGATATCTCCTCTTCCACCTCCTGTATAAGCTTTCCGTATTTTTCCTTAATTCCTTCTATGTCCATGCTCTTTAACTCCAGCTCAAGCCCTTTAAGTCTCTCTGTAAGCTTTATGACGCAATCTTCGTGCCTTGCCTTTTCCCTGAGGAGGGCCTTGTACTCTTCGGCTTTTTTTACCATGTTTAGCCTTTCCTCTGTCTTCTTTATATTCTTCTTACACTCCTCTATATGCTCCCTGTGTTCTCTTATCTCCTTTTGTATGAGTTCCCTTTTCTTCAGTATTTCATCTCTTTCTCTCTCTATAGCTTCAAGTTTGTGCAGAAAACTCCTCTCCTGCTCTTTAAGTTTCTCTAAGGAGCTTTTAAGGTTTTCCGCTTCTATCTCCAGTCTTTGAAGCTCAAGCATACCTTTTATTTTTCCTAAGTCCACAGGGATATAATATAAGGCATGTTTGACCTTCTTATAAGGTCCGCCTACGTGGTGGAGAAGGGGAAAGTTTTGGATGTTGGTATAAAGGATGGAAAGATAGCTAAGATGGGAGAAAGGCTTGAGGGTGAGGCTAAGGAGACGTTGGATGCAAGGGGTATGCTCCTCTTTCCGTCCTTTGCCAACATGCACACCCACATATCCATGAGCCTTCTGAGGGGAATAGGTAGCGACTTGCCTCTCATGGAGTGGCTTCAGAGGGTCATATGGGTGCTTGAGGGTGAGTTTGTATCCCCCGAGTTTGTGAGGGATGGAGCCCTCATCGGTATAGCGGAGGCCATAAAGTCCGGAACTACCCTTTTTATGGATATGTACTTCTTTGAGGAGAGCGTGGCGCAGGTGGCAGAAAAGGCTGGCATAAGGGCTGGGCTTGGCTTCGGAGTGTTAGACTTCCCAACAAAGGTGGCAAAGACTCCTCAGGAGTACCTAAGTAGGGCGAGGGGTTTCATAAGGGAATTCAAAGGAAGAGAGCTACTTTTCCCTGTGCTCTGCCCTCATGCGGTCTACACCTGTTCCCCACAGACGCTGAAAAAGGTCCTTGAGATTGCCCTTGAAGAGGAAGTCTACATACATACGCACATCGCAGAGACTCAGGATGAAGTGGAGAGGTCTTTAGAGGAGTTTGGTAAGAGACCCATAGAACACTTACAAAGTTTAGGGCTCCTGTCTGAGAGGCTCTTGATGGCCCATGTGGTGTGGACCACGGAAGAGGAAAGGGAGCTGATAAAAGAGAGCGGTGCAAAGGTGTTACACTGTCCAGAGAGCAACCTAAAGCTCGCATCGGGTATAGCACCTATAAGGGATTACATAAAGAGGGGTATATACGTCTGCCTTGGCACCGATGGACCCGCTTCCAACGACAACCTAGACATGATAGAAGAACTCTCAACCATGGTGAAGCTTCAGAAAGGGACGAACCTTGACGCAAAAGCTATGGATGCAAGGACTGCCCTCGAGATAGCCACCTTTAAGGGCTTTAGTGCTGTGGGCATAAATGCTGGAAAGATTGAGGAAGGTTATGAGGCGGACCTAATCCTTGTAAACCCGGAAAAGCCCCATTTTCAACCCCTCTATGACCCCCTCTCTCAGTTTGTCTACTCGGCCAAGTCTTCAGACATAGACACGGTAATATGCAGAGGCAGGGTACTTATGGAGAAGGGTGAGCTCAAAACCCTTGACGAGGGAGAAGTGCTCTACACAGCAAAGAAGTGGAAAGAGAGGATAAGGTCTTACATGGTGCATAGACTTTTTCAATAACGGGGTGTGGCTCAGGTGGCAGAGCGTCGGCTTCGGGAGCCGAAGGTCAGGGGTTCAAGTCCCCTCACCCCGATTTAAGAGTATGCGAAAAAGCTTAAATAAAGCCCTCTAATGCCCACTATAAGAAAAATTTTTAGCGAAGGGGGAGGGTAAAAGCTAAAATCTCACAAAAAGGAGGTGAAGGTATGAAAAGGTTTGTGTGGCTCACACTCTTGGCAGGTTCATCTGTTGCCCAACCTCTCATAGACCCACCCCTTGGGGATAGGACCTTTCCCTATGTGACCTACGGCGAGGTATGGACAGGAACTCCTGCTGTGGTAAAAGATGCCACAGTCCCCTACCTTCTTATTGTTTACGGAACGTCTGAAGACCCTGAAGTGGTGGCAATAGCTGGCAAGGTTGCCTTTTACCTTGGGCAGTGGACAGAAGACATAGGTTTTACCGCTGAGGACGTAAGACAGTCACGCATACCACCCCTCTTGGTAAGCGATAAGAGGCTAAAGGAGCTAAGCTATCAAAACCTTATAGTTGTAGGAACTAACAACGACATAGTTAAAGAGTTGGGTCTGTCCTTTGAAAAGCCTACAATTAAAGTCCTTCAAAAGGATGGAAAAAATATCATGGTTGTCGGTGGCGCCAACAAGGAACAGGTGCTTCAAGCGGGTGGATACCTGGCGGATGTAAGGCTTAACTTCAAAGCTGGAGCCTATAAAACCTTTTTTGCTTTCGTTACGCTCAGGGGACTGATAGAGAAGGGAGAGTTCGCTTCAGCCCTGAGCCTGATAAGGAGCCCTATGGGTCTTTCCGCCTGCGGTAAGAACATGGCCCTTGCAGGTCCTATGGTTGCCCAATGGGGGGAGGATCTGAAGGCAGTTGTCAGACGTAGGAACAACATACTTTACAACGAGCTTCCAAAAGCCATAGAGGCTGGAGACAAGGAGAAGGCCATTAGCCTCTTTAAGGATGCTATGTTTACATGCTATCAGTGCCATCAGGGTATAAACGTGCCTCAGGTTAGGAAGTTCAAACCCTTAGAGAGCGTTCACGCCAAACACCAGCTTATAGCGGAGAGCTTTGGGCTTGTTAAGGTCGTTGGGGGTCAGAAGTCCTGTATAGCCTGCCATGCGGGTCAGACGGCGCAGAGAGGATACTGAAAGTGGTAAACTCTCTATATGTGGAAAAGGGTTCTCCTCTCACTTCTTTACCCTTCTTTATTGGTCATTCTTTCTATAAGGCTCGCCTTTAGCGAGCCTTTTGTGGAATTTCTATATTCAAGGATTGAACTTCCACCCGACCCAATGTCCTATGAGGTAAGGCTAAGTATAGCAAAGCTTGGACTTAGGTCTGTGCTTTCTGAGGAGGGTATGAGGGAATTTGTTCAAAGCGGTCTCTTCAATCAGAGGGAGATAAAACACATGGAAGATGTGAAAAGCCTTCTTTCCCTGTTCTTCACCTTTCTATACATAGCCTTACCCTTTTGGTTCTTTATTTTCCTTAGGCTAAGGGGTTGGAAGGAAAGGGGCATGGTTCTTATATCTGGCGGTCTTCTTCTTGAAGGCTTTGCCCTGTTCGTGCTTTTTGCTTCTATTGTTAGCTACGAGTGGATATTTGAAGCCTTCCACAACCTATTTTTTGACCCCTATTCCTGGAGGTTTAGAGAGGAGGATATGCTTCTAAGGGTTTATCCTATGGACTTCTGGTTTTGGGCAACTGTTTATACGGCTTTGGGGGTGTTTATTGTGAATGCTTCCCTTCAGGCTCTTGGCTTTCTCCTCTGGAGAAAAAGCGTCTGAGCTTTTCCTCAGCGGGTTCTGGTTTGCCTATGTAGTAGCCCTGGGCGTAATCCACACCTATCTTCATAAGCATGTCCACTATCTCTACATCTTCCACAAACTCTGCAATGGTTTTTATGTTGAGAGTTTTTGCAATCTCCACCATGCTCTTCACAAAGGCTCGGTCAACCTCGGATCTTTTTATACTTTTTATAAATTCTCCCTCAATCTTTAGAAAGTCAACGGGTATGTACTTAAGATATAAGAAGGAGGAATATCCAGAGCCAAAGTCATCTATGGCAAACCTAAAGCCGGCATTCTTTAGCTCCTTAACAAAGTTTATAACCCTGTTTATATCCTCTATAGCCTTTCTTTCTGTTAGCTCAAAGACTATCCTCGATGGGTCAATGCCAAAGCTTCCCACGATAGCCCTTACATCTCTAACAAAGGACTCATCTATATCAAGGGGCGATAGGTTTATAAAAGCACAGAAGGAACTGTCTGGATGCCTTAAAAGGGACATCAGCTTTTCAATCAGCGCAAGGTCAAGCTTCTTGATAACGCCAAACTCCTCTGCCAATTCGATAAACATATATGGTGGAATTATCTCGTCATTCACCCTTAGCCTCATCAAAGCCTCAAAAGCTAAAAGCTCCCCACTTGCTAAATCCACAATCTCCTGCAGGTGCACTTCCACGTTTCTCTTATCTATAGCCTCCATAATATCCTTTTCTAACTTTCTTATTGAGGAGTAAAACTCCTTAACTTCTTGTTCCAGAAGTTTTATTTTCCCCTTTCCCTCCCTCTTTGCCATAAGGATAAGAGCCTCCCCAAGAAAGAGTATGTCTTCTTTGGAGCCTGTGTCTTCAGGATAACATATAGCCCCTACGCTTACACTGACCGGTATGCGGTACTCCCCAAGGTTTACAGGATTATCCTCCACGCTTCTTTTGAGCCTTTCCGCTATATAGAGGGCCAGATTTTTGCCTACCTTAGGCGCTATTACACCAAACTCATCACCACCGAGCCTTCCAGCTGTATCAAGATGCCTTATACTATTTTTTAGCCTCTGTGCCACACTCTTTAAGACCATATCTCCAATGTGGTGGCCATAGGTGTCGTTTATAACTTTAAAGTTGTCTACGTCTATAAAAAGTATGCATAGTTGTTCTCCAAACCTATCAGCTCTATCTATCTCCTCTGCAAGAGCCTCCTCGAAGGTCCTCCTGTTGTAAAGCATGGTTAAAGGGTCGTATTCGGAGAGAAATTTTACGCTCTCCTGAGCTTTTTCAAGGTCCTCTATTATCTTCATTAGTCTAATAACGTGGAAAAGCTGATTGCTTACCGTCTTTAAAAATAGAAGCTCTTCTTTATCAAAGTCCTTTTCCTTTCTAAAACCAATTACGCCAGCCTGATAGGAGCTGCTTTCAAACTTGCAGAACATACTTCTGCCCCTTATGCCGTAAGTGTCCCTATCTTCTATTAACTCATGAGCATACTTATAAATGTTCTCTTCTGGAAAGTTTTTAAGAAAGTTTGTTGAGAAAACCACCCTTTCGGGTAGGTCTGCATTTTTGTTCCAAATGTAGAAAAGGCTTCCATCCATGTGGAGCGTTTGATCGAGCCTTTCAAGCACCTGTTTTGAGAAGGTATCTATATTGTTATAAGCCTGGGTTGCGTACTCAGATGTTTCAAGCAATAGATAAAGTCTCTGTAGTTCCCTTGACTTCTCGTTTACGATCCTATCAAAGTATATCCAGTTAAGTAAGTATCCTAAGACTAGCCTCGCTAAGTTAAGTATGTGTAGCTTTACAAGCGGATTTTCAAGATTGCCAGTCCTTAAACGTGTAACCAACAGATAATTTTCTTGTATAAGGTAATGGTAATCCCTGTCAAAGAACTGACCGACGAGCTCTTTGGCAAGCTTGGCTTTGTACCTTATATCCAGCTTTGGTGGCTCTTCTTTTTCATCAAAGTAAACCTGCGCAATCAGTCTATAGCTATCAAGTTCATAGAGATACATAGAGCTTACATAAGAGGTGTTTATACGAAGGGGCATATAAATCACGCCTTCTTCCCAGCTGGGTTTTGTTCTTATAAGGGCGATTAGAATATCCCTAGATGCGTCTATAACTCCAAGGTTTTCCTCTCTTACAAACAGGTACAAAACAGAGAACACTATGAGGCTGTAGGCAGCAAGCCTGTAAGCTGAGGAGAGCACAATTTGAAAATCAAAGAAGTTCTCATAGAGGGCTAGGCTAATTGAGGAGAGGGCAAGCAAGCCAAAGGCAGACACCATAAGCCAAGAGGCCTTTTCTCCCATCAGGTTGTATTTGCCTGCGCGGTAAGCAAGGTACAGCATAAGGGCTGAGCTAAAGTATTCGAAGAAATCCCTATGCCAAGGTGTGCCATATCCCTCAACAAAGAGCTTAGGCAGCTTATGATAGAAAAACACTATGCCCAGGGATAGAACCAGTGACAACAAGGATAGCAGTTTGCAGGCAAGGGTTAATAGCCTCTCCTTAAAGAAAGATTCCCTATAAAAAACAGATATAAAGAAGGCTAGTAATAAAAAGCTTCTTGATAGTAAAAACAAATATGCAACCTTGTCCCTTGTGTTCTTTGTTATAAAGTCTGGGAAAAACACGAAGGAAAGTATGTGAAATAGATCAGGTATGAGAGCGGGTATAAGAAGGAGAGCGAGGATATACAGCCTCTTAGGCACCAATCTTGAACCTAGAGAGAAAATAGACACGGTTAGAAAGGTCAAAAGGGCAAACGAGCCTATTCTAAGGGTAGCTATCCAAAAGGCAAAGCTTGTTTTATCAAGCACAAGAAGATCCCTGTAAATATAAGAAAGCAAAACCCCCAGAGCCCCCCCAAAGAGAAGGAGTAAACCTATGTTCCTGTACATCTAAATGCTATTATAATCTACAGAAGAACCGCTCGGTGTGTTTGAGTTTATAAGTTTTATTAGAAAGTCAGCTACCAAATATGCGGGTTTTAGCTTGGTTGGATCCTCTTGTGGGTAAGCTTGCGCTCTCATTCTTGTCCTTGTAGCACCAGGATTTAGCGCGTAAACTCTTATGTCTTTTCTCCTTAGCTCCTCCGCAAGAAGCATGCTAAATCCCTCTACACCGAACTTGGAAACAGCATAAGCTCCCCAGTAAGGTGCGGGCCTTTTCCCAGCACCCGAGGACATGTTCACTATAACGCCACCCCTTTCCACATAAGGGAGTGCATATTTGGTTATGTAGAAAAGGCCGTTAATGTTAACTCTTATAACCTCATCCCATACCTCTTCTGTGTAGTCTTCTATTGGTTTTCTCTCTCCAAGCATAGCTGCATTGTTTACAAGTAGGTCAATCTTCCCAAGCTTTTCAACGCAGAAGTTTACAAATTCCCTGGCAGACCTTTTATCTTCCACATTACAAGCTCTATAGAAGAGGTTTCCCGGTCTTTCGAGCTCTTCCCACATAAGCCTGAGGCCTTCTTCACTTCTAGAACATGTGCATACGCTCCAGCCATCCCTCAACAGCCTCTCCACTATAGCCCTTCCTATGCCCTTGCTACCACCTGTTACGATAGCTCTTTTACTCATGGCGGCTTATATTTTAGAATATAATTAAGCCCTTAAGGAGGAACCTATGCTTTTAAACCTTGATGTGAGAACACAGCTTAAGGACATATTTTCCAAGGAGCTTGTTCAACCAGTAAGGCTAAAGCTCTTCTCTCAAGCAATAGGATGTGAAACCTGCCAGATAGCGGAGGACCTACTGAAGGAGCTGGCTGAAGTGGAACCTGACAAGATAAAGCTAGATATATACTCCCCTATTATAGACAGGGAGGTGGCCAGCTCTTATGGTGTAGAAAGGGTGCCTACCATAGTTATAGAGGGGGATAGGGACTATGGCATTCGTTACATAGGACTTCCCGCTGGACTAGAATTTACTACCCTTGTCCAGGGTGTGGTGCAAGTCTCTAAGAGAGAGCCAAAGCTTTCTGAAAAGACAGTAGAAATGTTAAAGTCCATAGACCTACCTATAGAGATAATGGTCTTTGTAACCACCTCTTGTGGTTATTGCCCTGCCGCTGCAATAACGGCCATGAACTTTGCCATAGCAAGCGACTATATAAAAGCTCTCATAGTTGATGCCAGCGAGAACATGGACCTTGCACAGCAGTTCCAAGTGGTAGGCGTGCCTAAGATAGTTATAAACAGGGGTGTAGCTGAGTTTGTTGGTGCACAACCGGAGAACAACTTCTTAGGCTATGTGATATCTGCATACGAGAAGATGAGGAAGGAAAATGGATAGGCTTGAATACTTTAAAGGTCTACTTGAGAAATCTCCGAACAATCCAATGGTTCATTACTCCCTAGCCCTCGAATACTACAAGCTTGGAGATTATGAAAACACCATAAAGCATATGGAAACCTATCTCTCCCTTAAAGAAGATGAGGGCGCTGGCTATAGAACCTTAGCCAAGTGCTACGAAGAGCTCGGGGATTATGAAAAGGCTATAAGGGTTTTGGAGGAGGGTATTCAAAAGGCGATTAAGTATAACCATCCCTCTATGGCGGAGGAGTTTAGGTCTTGGGTAGAGCAATTAAGGTCCTTACAATCCTTCTAACATACGTGCTTTTATCTAAAGCCGGCGAGCTAAAGGCATGCTACAGGGCATATCTTTTCTTCATGCCAGTAGCTGAAACTTGCATAAACTATAGGGAAGAGAGAGAAATTCTCCACACAGAGAGCTGGGTGAGGACCATAAACATAGGTAAGCTTGTGAAAAGGGTTTACAACAGAGGGAGTGCCAAAATAGATCTTAAGCTCCTTGAGCCGAAGCATTTTGTATACTATCAAGAGGAAGGGGAGTTTAAAAGGTACCAAGAGTATATCTTTAACAACGGGAAGATAAGGGTAATCGAGGTTAAGTACAAGGGGCTGACAGAAGAAGTAGAAAGACAGGAGGAAAAGCTCTACGATTACAAGGGCTTTGTGGACCCATACACAGCGAGTCTTATACTCTACCGAGAGAGTACCGTAAAGGACAAGGGTACGGTGAAGATGTTCTACGATGACAGAGAGTATTGGCTTCCCTACGCAGTGGTTGGTAGGGAGACCTTAAAAACTCCTGCTGGTATCTTCAACACAAGGGTGGTTGAGGTACAGCCTAATATAGAAACAAAGGGACTACTAAAACCAAAGGGTAAATGGATTCTTTGGATAGATGAGAGCACAGACCTACCTATAAGAATGGAGCTGAAGTTTGTTATAGGCTCTGCCTCTGCTAGAATTGAAAGGATTGAAGGAGATAGGGACATACTCAGAAGGACACTTACGGTGAAGAGGTTGGGGCAGAGCCCCCAAAAGGTTACTTCTTCTACTTTATGGGAGCTTCCTCCTTCTCTTTCACTGTAGGCTTAATGCATGCTAAAGGGATTGCTTTAAGAGCACCAGGAAGGCTTGATAAAATACAGAGGCTATGCCGATAGTATAGTAAAGTCTTTGGTGATGCTCCACCCTTTTTGAGATAAGGTAACCAAGGAAAAGAAGCATAGGGAGAGATGAGGAGTTTAAGATTCCTATTGCTGTAGATTTATTTTTATTTTTCTCCCTCCCCATACTTCCTGCAAGGCTTAACCTATGTCTTTTGAACTCCGTTGTGTAGGTCTTACCTTCTTTAAAGGTCACCACAGACCCACCTTCAAAAACTATGCTCTCTCCCTCAACGAAAGCCCTCCTGGCTACTACCACACCTTCAGGGTATCTGAAGAAAACACCCTCTAAAAACTTACCCTCTCTTCTCTCAACATAAAGGATCAGCTGGTCGATGCTATGAAAGGTCCCAGGTGGCACGGAGGTAACCATCAAGGTGTAGTACTTAAGGCTGAGCTGTCTTCTAAGATTGCCTATGTCCTCTTCCTTTACTAAAAGGGATGATACGAAAAGAGATAGGATAATGGGCAAACAGTAAAGCAGGCTCCTTATGTAGAAATTTTTGGGGCTAACCCCAAAGGATTGAGCTATGTGAAGCTTTCTGCTCTCTTTAAACTCAAAGAGGGTAAAACTGTAAGATATAAAAAGGGCGGTGGGTAAAAAGTAGGAAAAGTAGTAAAAGTTCCAAAGGAAGAGGAAAGGAAGAGAGTCATAGAGGGGGAGCCTCAAAAGTATCTGGTCAAGCCTGACAAGCTGAACTATGAAAAGAAGAAAGGTAAATAAAAGGCTTATAAAAAATCCAAGTCTTATAAACCTCCAAGAGAACCGGAGAAAGAGCATCACCTTTTTAGCTTTTTATGGAGCCTCTCCTTTTGGTTGGGTTCTCCCCTCTTTCCAGAGAGAAGAAGATCATAAGCTTTTTTGTAATACCTCTGCGCCTCTTCCTCTCTACCCAGCTTGGATAGCACATCCCCCATGTGCTCATGGATAACCGGATCTTCCTTTTCCCTTTCGAGAGCCTTTTCCAAGAGTTCGTAAGCCCCCTTGTAATTTCCCCTGTAATAAAGAACCCATGCCATGCTATCTATGTAAGCTGGGTTTTCTGGGTCTTTTTCCAGCGCCTTTTTTATAAAACCCTCTGCCTCATCAATCCTCTTGTCTTCATACCAAAGAAGTAGGGAATAACCAAGGTGGTTGTAAAGCTCTGGGTCCTCTGGTTTCAGCTGTATGGCTTTTCTTAGGCTTTCCTCTGCAGATACTATCTTGCCAAGGCTATCCAAGGCTATTGCCCTTACAAAGTAGCCTCTGTAATCCCTTGGGTCTAAAGCTATTGCCTTTTCCGCATATTGCACTGACTGATCGTCCCTTCCCATATCATGCATGAGGTTTGCCATCAAGAGGTTTAGTTGGTAGTTGTTCGGTTCAGCTGATAGTGCTCTCTTTAGGACTTCTTCAGCCTTTTTGTATTCCTTTTTCTGTATGTGTATGCTGGCTAACCTCTCCATGACCTTTGGATTGTCACCCAACCTTTTGTGTAAGTTTTCGTATATAGATAGAGCCTTTTCCATATGCCCGTCCGCCTCCAGTGTGAGGGCATAGGTGTAAGCTATGTCAATGTTCTCTGGGTTATTTAGATGCAGTTTTTCAAGGACCTCCCTAGCCTCTTTTGTATAACCACCCCTTAGGAGTAGGATACTGTACTGATATAGGTAATTATCCTCCGGGTACGTTTGATAAAGCCTTTTATACAGTTCCCTTGCTTCTTCGTACCTTCCAACAAGTGTATACAGGTATGCAAGCCTTTCCATAGCTACCCTGTTGTTTGGGTCCTGTTTTAGAATGTCCTTGTATAAACCCTCAGCCTTTGAGTACTCCCCCCTCTGCTCGTATATGCCACCTAGTGTGACAAAGCCCGCCTCAAAAAGTGGCTTTATGTTTAAAGACCTCTCAAGGTGCACTATAGCCTCTTCCTGCTTGCCCTCAAGAAGGGCTATCTTAGCCAGCATAAAGTGGGGCAGAGGATTATCTGGGTTCATATTGGCAAGCTTCTCTATGAGCGGCTTTGCCTTTTCTGTGCTGTTCCTTTTTAGATACTCTTCTGCCAGAAAGGCTATGAGCTCTCTAGAGTCGGGGTTTTTTAAATAACCCTCCTCAAGAACAGTAGCAGCTTTATCAAACTCCCTCCTCATGGAGTATACGCTGTGCAGTGTAAGATAGGGCTCGGGGAGTTTTGGATAGCTATTCTTAAATGCGTTGGCTAGGTCCAGAGCCTTTTCAAACCTTTTTAATTTTAACTCCAATCTTATGGCGTCCACGTAAAGGGTGGGGGATGGAGCTCTTTCAAGAGCTCTAAGACAGTATGCTTCTGCCTTTACTGGAGCAGAGTCCTGATAATACCTACACAGGAAGTAATCTATGTAAGGGTTGTATGCAAAAGCGAGGGAAAAGAGAAAAAGAAAGATAATCGGGATCATTGAAAGCTCCTGTGAATAAGCATAGGAAGGTCAAGGCTTTTGATAAGCTCGGAAGAGGTAGTGCCCAATAGGACCCTCTTAAGCCCGGATAGCCCTCTACTGCCTAAAATTACAAGGTCTACATCCTGCCTATTCTTCAGGAAATCCCTTATCCCTTCAGCTGGGGACTTAGCCTCATAGACTATGCACTCTGTAGAGAAACCTCTATCCGTGAGGTTCTTTCTGAGCTCATCAAGATGCTTGAGCTTCTCCTCTCTGTAGCGTTGGCTCACCACGTCCCTTAGACCTTCTATCAGGGGGAGCTCTATGGTCTCCTCTATGTGGAGTAGGGTAAACTTGGGATTAAAGGGGGAAAAAAGGTCTAGGGTAAAGTCCAACGCCCTTTGAGCATGCTCTGAAAAGTCGTAGCAAACTAGTATGTTTTTAAAGCTCTCCGGCTCCCTTCCCTTTACAATAAGCACAGGCTTTTTTGTATACTTTACCACCTTCTCGGTGGTAGAGCCTACCAAAATCCTCTCCACTAGCCCTTTCCTGTGGCTACCCATTAGGATAAGGTCTGCAAGTTTTTCCTTTTCCAGTATGCTCTCTGCAGGGTCTCCAATCTCAACAAAGAGCTCCACTTTTAGGGGCTCGAGAAACTTCGCAAGCCCTTTGAGCTTTTCCTTCGCCTCTGCTTCCTTTGCCCTTTGCAGCTGTGCAAGGAGTTCTAGGTCTACCACGCTCATACCAAAGCTCTCTGGGTAGGGTAGGTATAAAACAGGTGAGATGGTATGAAGTAGATATATACAAGCCTTATGGGCTTCTCCGAGGGTCTTGGCAATTCGGAGCAGAGGGTTGGTTATCTCTGTGAAGTCTACGGGCACCAAAAGGTCCATGAGAAAATTTTAAACCCTTCTAAAGGTTTTGTTTAATTATTTGCTCTATGAAGGGAAAACAGAGGCTGTTGCCAGCATAGACGTCCGTGCCCATGGAAAAGCCCTTGCTAAGGGATACCCTAGCACCTGCCTCTTGGGCTATCAAAGTTCCAGCCACCACATCCCAGGGGTTTAGCTCAAACTCCAAAAGCCCGTCAAACACACCTTCCGCAAGAAAGCAGAGGTCAACTGCAGCCGCTCCCGGTCTTCTCATGGCTCCAACCTTGTCAAAGACCTCTTTAAAGATTCTCCAGTAGCTATCTAGGTCTCTCTTGGCTCTTGATGGATAGCCGTAAGCTACAAAGCACTGCTTTAAGCCTTCCTTTTCCCTTATCCATATACGCCTTCCGTTCTTATAGGCACCGCCCCCCTTCATAGCCCAGTAAAGACTGTCAAAGAAGGGAAGGTAAACCGCACCCACCAAAGGCTCTCCCCTATAGAGAAGGCCCACAGAGGTGCCGAAAATGGGAAAGCCCGCTATATAATTTTTGGTCCCATCCAAAGGGTCTATATACCATACGTAATCACCCTCTGCAGAGCCCCCATCCTCTTCACCAACCACCCTATGGTCCGGAAAGTTTTTGAGTATGTAGCTCCTTATCCTCTCCTCTGATGTCTTGTCCGCAAGGCTGTAAACGTCCTTTTCCCCCTTCTCCATCACCTGCTCTTGACTAAGCCTCTGATAAAACTCCTTTAGCACAAGCCCACCTATGAGGCTGGATTCCTTTGCTACCCTTAGGAAGAGCTCTTGATTATGCATCGTCAAGCACTTCTATGCACGGTAGAGTGCTGTTCTCAAGTAGCTCAAGAAAGGCTCCTCCACCAGTGGAAACAAAGTCTATGGCGTTATAAACACCTGCCCTGTGTATGGCATGGTCCGTATCTCCGCCCCCGGCTATGGTTAGGGCAGAAGAGCTGGCAAGAAGCTTTGCAGTCTCGTAAGTGCCATCCTTGAACCTGTCCAGTTCAAATACCCCCATAGGACCATTCCAGATTATGGTCTGGGCATCTCCCACTATCTCCCTAAGAAGGCTGACAGACACAGGACCTATATCGAGACCCATCCAACCCTCGGGTATCTCCTGCCATGGTACAACCTTGGTGGGCGTGTTGTCTGAGATTTCCCTGCCTACTACAAAGTCTATGGGAAGGTAGAGCTTAACGTCAAGCTTTTTTGCAACTTCCAGCACATCCCCCGCAGTCTCTAAAAGCTGTTCTTCAACGAGGGAACTCCCTACTCCATAGCCCATGGCCTTTATGAAGGTGAAGGCCATGGCACCCCCTATGAACATCTTGTCTACCCTTTTGAGGAGGTTCTTTATTATGCCAAGCTTTGAGGACACCTTGGCGCCACCTATTATTGCAACTACGGGCCTCTGTGGGTTTACCATGGCTTTTTCAAAATAGCTTATCTCCTTTTCCAAAAGAAAGCCCATAACGGCAGGTTTGAGAAGCTGGGGAACAAGGTAAACGGAGGAGTGCTTTCTGTGGCATGTGCCAAAGGCATCGCTTACATAAACCTCTCCAAGCTTTGCCAACGCTCTTGCAAAGTTTTCGTCCTTATTTTCCTCACCCTTATGAAATCTTAGGTTCTCAAGAAGGAGAACCTCTCCACCGTATAGCCTTTCAACATCTTTCTCCACCTCCTCTCCTATACACTCTGAAGCCATCTTTACCTCTTTCCCTATGTACCTTGAAAGCCTCTTAGCCACTGGGGCGAGACTGTATTTACTGTCCTTTCCCTCTGGCCTACCAAGATGGGACATGAGAATTATTTTCGCATTGGCATCCAAAAGATACTCTATGGTTGGTAAGCTAGCCTTTATTCTCGTGTCGTCCTCAATGTTCCCAAACTCATCCATGGGCACGTTAAAGTCCACCCTGACAAGGACCCTCTTGTTTCTTACATCCACATCTCTTAGGGTTTTTTTTCTGAAGGGCATGGTGTCCTCCCATTTTGGTCTAGGTATATATTATAAAGGGGATGAGGGTAAAGCTTATGCCTCACGATGCCCTTATAGTTGTGGACGTTCAGAAGGATTTTATGCCAGGCGGTGCTCTGCCCGTTCCCGAAGGAGACAAGGTTGTCCCAGCTCTAAATGAATACATAGGGCTTTTCTCCTCAAAAGGTCTTCCTGTCTACTTTACAAGGGACTGGCACCCAGAAGACCATATATCCTTTAAGGCTCAGGGTGGCCTTTGGCCACCTCACTGCGTTCAAAACACAGAGGGGGCAAGGTTCCACGAAGAGCTTTACATACCTCATGATAACCGCTTTATAATCTCAAAGGGCACAAGCAGGGACTTTGATGCCTATTCTGGCTTTCAAGGAACCATCTTAGACAGCTTACTGAAGGAAAGGGGAATAAGAAGGGTTTTCATAGGTGGTGTGGCCACCGACTACTGTGTTAAAAACACCCTCCTTGGTGCCTTGAATCTTGGATACTTCGCCTTTCTGCTCCTAGATGCTATAAAGGGTGTGGACGTAAACCCGGGAGACTCAGAGAGGGCAATAGAAGAGATGCTCTCTGTCGGTGCAGTTGCAATAAGCCTTTCAGACCTCTACTCTACCGCATAAATTCCCCTCAGGTTTCTTCCCTCCTCGTCCCAGTCAAGACCGTAGCCCACAAGAAAGAGATTTGGAACTTCAAAACCCACATAGTCCGCATCAAAGGAAACCTTTCTCCTCTCCCTCTTGTCCAAAAGAACGCAAGTCCTTATCTCTGTGGCACCCTTTAACTTCAAGAGTTTATATACTTCCCTCAGGGTATAACCTGTGTCAAGTATGTCGTCAACAAGAAGCAACCTTCTGTCCTCTAAGTCTGTATCCAGGTCCTTTATGACCTTCACGTGTCCGGAGCTCTCCTGAGAGGAGCCGTAGCTGGAAACCCACATAAAGTCTATCTGTACGGGGATACTAAGGCTTCTAACAAGGTCTGCGGTGAATATGAAGGCACCCTTTAAAAGGCCAACCACCAAGAAGGGCTCTCCAAAATGCTCCTCTATTTCTCTCGAGAGCTCTTTTACTCTGCTTTTTATCCTCTCCTCACTGAGCAGAAGCCTTAAAGGTCTTCCCCTTATCTGTAGCATCCCTTTCCTCCAGCTCAAGACCCATCTGAAAGGCATTCTCACCGTCGGAGTAGTACCTTGGCCTTTCGGCAACTATCTTAAAGCCCATAGACTTGTAAAGCCTTATAGCTCTGAGGTTTGACCTTCTAACATCCAAGGTTATACTCTTTGCCTCACCTTTAAAATATTCAATAATAAAACTAAGAAGCCTCTTGCCGTACCCCTTACCCCAAAGGCTTCTATCTATGGCAAAGGACATTATGCTCACATCGTCTAAGACCTTCCAAACCACCGCATAGCCCATAATCTTACCATCCTCCTCCAGAACAAAGGGATAAGAGTAATCAAGCTCAAACTCCCTTTCAAAGGCCTTTCTACTCCATGCGTCTGTGGTAAAGCACTCCTCGTTTATCCTTAGGACCTGATCTATATCTTCGGGTCTCATCTCCCTTATGTTCATCATGGCTACGTTTGATGTCTTATATTTAAATCTTATGCTTATAGAGGTCAAGGAAAAGTTAGAAGAGCTAAAGGAGAAATACGAGGGTGTAAGGCTGACCCTTAACCCCGAGGCTATGAGAGAAGAGCTAAAGGAGATAGACCGTATTATGTCCGAGGGGAACATATGGGAGGACCAGGAAAGGGCAAAGAGTCTGACCCAGAGGAGGAAGTGGCTGACAGAGAAGGTGGAGCTTATAAGTAAAATAGAGAGGACATTGGAGGATGTGGAGGAACTTTTGGAGGCTACCCCGGAGGAAGACTTTGATACTATAAACCTGCTTTCCGAGGAGCTAAAGACAGTAGAAGGACCTCTCAAAGAGCTAGAGGTGATGGCCTTTCTCTCTGAAGAGATGGACCAGAAGAACGCTTTCCTAACGGTACAGGCAGGTGCTGGTGGTGTGGAAGCATGCGATTGGTCTGATATGCTTCTGCGCATGTACAGAAGGTGGGCTGAAAGGCACGGTTATGATGTTGAGCTTGTGGACATAAACCCAGATGATGTGGCTGGGATAAGAAGTGCAACCATACTTATAAAGGGTCCTTACGCCTATGGGTACCTAAAGGGAGAGCAGGGAGTGCACAGGCTCGTTAGGATTTCTCCCTTCGATGCCAACGCAAGAAGGCACACATCCTTTGCCTCCGTCAGCGTTATGCCTCAGATAGACGAGGACATAAGGATAGAGATAAGGGAGGAGGATATAGAGATGGAAACCTTTAGAGCCAGCGGGGCAGGAGGTCAGTACGTAAACAAGACGGACACGGCGGTAAGGCTCAGACACAAGCCAACGGGCATAGTTGTTTCATGCCAGCAGGAGAGATCCCAGCTCCAGAACAGGCTTAAAGCCCTAGAGCTCCTAAAGGCAAAGCTCTACCAGCTTGAACTTCAAAAGCTCGAGGAGAAAAAGAGGTCCTTAGAGGGTGAAAAGACGGATATAGGATGGGGTCATCAAATAAGGTCTTACGTATTCCAACCCTACCAGATGGTTAAGGACCTGAGGACAGGTGTGGAGGTGGGCAACGTAGAAAGCGTTATGGATGGGGATATAGACATATTCATAGAGGAGGCTCTCAGATGGAGGTCAAGGGAGAAGACGAAGGTTCAAACTACCTAATAGACCTTGACAGTCTTGTAGAGCTCTTTGGGATTCTGTCCCAAAGGTACAGGGTATGGGCTCCTAAGGTGAAGGATGGCGTCATAAGATACATGCCCACAAGCTCCTTCGGGGAGCTTGCTCTAGGCTACAGGAATATAGAGCTACCGGGCTACTATGAACTCAAGAAAGAAGAGGGCTATTTTACTTACACCCATCCTGTTAACTCGTTAAAGGAACTTCTGCACCCCCCTGAACTTCCGTTGATGAGGGTTGTCAAACAGAGTTCGGAGCTCCTCTTTGATTACACCATGCCCAATGGGGAGAGGTTATGCCTTTTTGACGTGCGGGCGTGCGACCTGTGGGCTCTTGAAGTGCTTGATAGGGTCTTTATAAAGAACAACCCAAAACCAGACCCTTACTACAAAAGCCTTAGGGATAACCTCTTTACAGTAGGGGTAAACTGCTCCTATGCAACGAGTACGTGCTTTTGCACAACTATGGGAACGGGGCCTGAGGTTAGGGGAGGTTATGACCTTTTGCTGACAGAGCTAAAAGAGGGTTTTCTCCTTCAGGTAGGTTCAGAAGAGGGCAGGGAGGTCATAGGTCCCTTGAAAAAGAGGAGGGCTGAAGAAAGGCATCTGCAGGAAAAGGAGAACATCATAAAAAGGACAGAGGGCATGATGCAAAAGGATTTTCATAGGCAAGAGGCAAGGGAGAGGCTTTATGGGAGGATGGATGAGACCTATTGGGAACCAGTTGGGAAAAGGTGTCTTGCCTGTACAAACTGCACGCAGGTCTGCCCCACCTGTTTTTGCTTTGATATGGTGGAAAAAAACGGCCTTTCGGAAAGCTACAGGGTGAGAGCCTGGGATTCGTGCTTTAGTCCGTCCTTTGCAACCCTGCACCGCTTTAACCTCAGGCAGAGCATACACTCAAGATATAGGCAGTGGCTCATGCACAAGTTTGCCTATTGGGTTGACCAGTTTGGGACTTACGGCTGTGTGGGATGTGGCAGATGTATAACCTGGTGTCCTGTAGGGATAGATGTGAGGCAGGAGGTGAGAAGGATTGTTCAAGCTTGAAAACCCATATGCCCTTAGGCGGGGAAGAGTTGCCAAGGTCATAAAGGAGACGGAAAATATCTACACCTTTTACATAGAGACGGAAGAGCAGGCAAGGCCAGGTCAGTATAACATGCTCTACGCCTTTGGCATGGGTGAGGCACCCATAACTATAGCAAGCATGGAAGGGGAATATCTGGTCCATACGGTCAGGGCTGTAGGAGACGTCACAAGACACATAGACGAGCTGAAAGAGGGAGAAATCCTTTACTACAGGGGTCCCTATGGCAACACCTGGGATATTGAGAGGGCTCACAAGGGAGAGCTTCTCATAATCTCAGGAGGTCTTGGCCTTGCAGCCACAAGATGGGTCTTTGAGCAGGCAAAGACTCATCACATAAAGAGGCTTATCCACATCTACGGTTCAAAGGATTACCACAGTCTTCTTTACAGATATCTTTACGAACACTGGCATAGCTATTCTGAGTTTTACATAACCCTTGAGAGGCCAGATCCAAGATGGAATGGCAGGGTGGGCCTTGTAACAGACCTACTTAGGGAAATAGAACTCAAAGAGGACACGGTCGTGTTCACGTGCGGACCAGACCCCATGGTAAAGGCCTGCGTGAGCCTTTTGGAAAATAAGGGTATAAAGGTGTATAACATATACGCATCCTTAGAGAGGCATATGAAGTGTTCCCTTGGCACCTGTGGACACTGTATGATTGGACCTTACTTTGTCTGCAAGGATGGTCCCATATTTAGGTACGACCTTATAAGAGAGTACTTTGAGAGGAAGGAGGTATGAAGGTAGGGGTCTTCAAGTTTTCCTCATGCGATGGTTGTCAGCTTGCCTTTTTTGAGCTGGAAAGGGAGCTCCTTGAGCTTTCGGAGAGGTTTCAAATAGAGTACTTTTTGGAGGCAAGCTCGGAAAACAGATGGGAAAGGTTTGACATAGCCTTTGTAGAGGGCTCTATATCAACACATGATGAAGAGGAGAGGATAGTAAGGATAAGGGAAAGCTCTAAGTACCTTGTGGCAATAGGAGCCTGTGCAGTCTCCGGCGGTATACAGTCCGCAAGGAACTACGAGAACTTTGAAGAGCTCTTTAGGAGGGTTTACGAGAAGCCCCTCGGCTACGGGATAAGTAGGCTTTCAAGACCCCTATCGGACTTTGTAAAGGTGGACCTGGAAGTTAGGGGATGCCCAATAAGCAAGGATGCCCTTAGGGAGATACTTCTCTCCCACCTTTACAACAAAAGCCCAAACCTACCCTCCTATCCTCTATGCCTAGAGTGTAAGAGAAAGCTAAATACCTGTGTGGTTGTAGCCCACAGGCAGGTATGTCTTGGGCCCATAACGGTGGCAGGCTGTGGAGCCCTCTGCCCATCCTACGGAAGGGGCTGTTATGGATGCTACGGACCCGTTGAAAAACCAAACCTTGAGGCACTTTTAGAAGGCTATAAGGGGCTGATGCCCTCGGAAAATATAAAGGAGCTCTTAAGGCTTGGCTTTAATGCCTACAATCCAAACATAAGGGTTATGCTATGAAGGTGAACATAGAGGCCCTAACAAGGGTTGAGGGTGAAGGAGGCTTAGAGGTCCGTTTAAAGGATGGGAGGGTTGAGGAGCTAAAGCTCCGCATATACGAGCCACCCAGGTTTATAGAGGGCATCTTAAGGGGCAAACCCTACCATGTCATACCGGACATAACCTCAAGAATATGCGGTATATGCCCCGTGGCCTATCAGATGAGTGGGGTCCTAGCTATAGAGGACGCCTTCGGTGTTCAGGTCCCTGAAGATATTGAAAGAATAAGAAGGCTCATGTACTGCGGTGAGTGGATTCAGAGCCATGCGCTCCATGTGTTCTTTCTCCACCTTCCTGACTTTTACCGTGTTCCTTCTGTAATTGAGCTTTCCAAAATGGATAGGGAGCTCGTGCTCGCCGGCATGGATATAAAGAGGGCCGGAAGTCTCATAATACAACTTCTGGGTGGTAGAACATCTCACCCCGTCTCCCTTCAGGCTGGGGGTTTTAGTGGGCTCCCGGAGACCCTGGAGGGTCTTAAAGAAGACCTAGAAGAGGCCTTAGAAAAGAGCCTTTGGGCATCTAAAAGGCTAAAACCTTTGAACTTTCCAAGCTTTGAGCTGGAGCTTCCTTACCTCTCCCTCGTTGAGGAGGAATACCCGGTAATGGGTAGAGAGCTACACTTTGAGGGTAAGACCATAAGGGCTGAGGAGTTTAAGGAACACTTTATGGAAACGGAAGTTGCTTACTCCAATGCCAAGCATGGGCTTACAAGAAAGGGAAAGGCTTACCTAGTAGGACCTCTGGCTAGGTTCAACAACGCCTATGAAAAGCTTTCACCCATGGCGCTTGACTTGGCAAGGGAGCTGGGCCTGGAACCTCCAATGAACAACCCTTATAAGAGCCTCTTGGTTAGGATGGTAGAGGTGGTCCACGCCCTTGAGAGAGCAATAAACCTGGTAGAAAACTATACAAAGCCCGAAAGAACAAAGGTGGACTTCTTACCAAGGGAGGGGGAAGGTTACGGCGCCACGGAGGCACCAAGGGGTGTTTTATGGCACCATTACCGCTTTAGCCCTGAAGGAAAAATAACCTACGCGGACATAGTGCCGCCGACATCTCAAAACCAAAGAGCTATGGAGCTAAGCCTTATAAGGTTTATTGAAAGCCTTGATGAACTCACGGAGAGAAAGATATTAGAAGGAGCAGAGCCCATGATAAGGAACTTTGACCCCTGCATATCCTGTGCAACCCACTTTTTGAAAGTGAAGGTTCATGTTTGAAAGGCTCCTATGGCTTGAGGAGACAGGCTCAACACAGAACCTTATAAAGGGCCTACCTCCACATAGCGTGGTGGTTGCTAGAAGGCAGAGGTCGGGAAGGGGGCGTATGGGAAGGCGCTGGCACTCTGAAGCTGGTGGGCTTTACTTTAGCTTTTCTTTAAATAGGGGTTTTAAGGATGAGGATTGTGTTCCCCTTGTTGTGGCCTACGCCGTAGGTGAGTACCTCAGGAAAGAGGGGCTAAAGCCAGCCATAAAATGGGTCAACGACCTCTATCTTATGGGTAAAAAGGTGTGTGGAGTGCTGTGTGAAAGCTCAAAGGACAGGCTCTACGTCGGCATAGGACTCAATCTAAACCAGAAGGAGTTCCCAGGGGAGCTGGAGGCGGTATCCTTAAGCGTGGTCTCAGGAAAAACCTACAGAGAGGTTGATGTGCTTTTAGAGCTTTTTGACTCTTTGGCTGGAGCTTTGGACCTTCTTAAAAGGGATGGCTTTAGAGCTTTTAAAGAGCACATAGAGAGCATACTTCTCTACAAGGACCAAGAGGTGGTGCTCTACACCCCAAAACCAGTCGTAGGCATACTTAAGGGTCTTGCAACAGATGGAAGCCTAGTACTTATCACCCACGAGGGAGAGAGGAATTTTACGGTAGGGGATATAAGCCTTAGGTTGTTTATGAAGTAAGGGTATACTATAACCATGCTTCGCATAGCTCTGCCAAAGGGTAGGCTCTTTGAGGAAAGTGTGGAACTCCTTTTAAAAAAAGGTCTCTTAGAGGAGAGACTGGAGGAGGGAAGGAAACTGAGCATAATGGCTGGAAGCTTTGAGTTCTTTCTTGTAAAGCCCTTCGATGTGCCCGTATACGTGGAAAACGGGGTTGCAGACCTTGGGGTGGTGGGTAGGGACGTGCTTATGGAGAGAAAACCAGACTTATACACCCTTTATGACCTTGGTATAGGCTTTTGCAGGATAGTGGTGGCTGGAAAGGAAGAAAATAAAGATCTCTACAGGAAGAGCTCCTACCTTAGGGTGGCTACCAAGTACCCAAACATAGCCTTGGATTTCTTTGGCGAAAGAGCTATAAAGTGTAAGGTGGTGCCCCTAAGCGGTTCCGTAGAGCTTGCACCACTTATAGGGCTTTCAGACTTTATAGTGGACCTGGTGCAGACAGGAAGGACACTAAAGGAAAACAACTTGGTGGTTATGGAAGAGATAGCCACATCAACGGCCACGCTCGTTTGCAACAAGGCAAGCTATAGGAATATGCGCAGAGAGATTCTGGAGATCATTGACAGGCTCCAAGGGGAAGGCTGTAATGAGGAAGCTCCACCTCACCCCAGGGTAGCCTGATAGGGTTCTCTAAAAGCTTGTCTATAAGTTCAAGCTTCTCCTCAAGCCTCTGTACGCTCAGACCGTATATTTTGGCAAGCTCTTCTATCTCCGGTGCCCTTCCAACCCTTTTGGCTATCTCCCTAGCTATCACATAGGCTTTGCTGTCCACCTCGGGATAGATGTCCTTTATGTACGTCAGCACTTCTGAGGAGTAAACAACTATCCTCGACACTCTCACCATAGCCTGGACCATCTCCTCAAGGTTAGTCTGCTCATAGAGCTGGACCTTATCCCCCAGCTTTATGCCCGCTATCAGCCTTCCCCCCTCTTCCTGGGCATGGTATACACAGTAGCCCTTTGGCACCTCTTCCCATCCGTACTCCATAGCCAAGGTCAGGAAGGCACCCATGGCTTCCTCTTTGCTTTGAAATATTCCGAGGAGCTTCTCAAAGTCACCATCCTCTATGTGAGCTCTTATAAGAAGGCAGTCCCCCGTAGTATGGAGGCTAAAAGTTGGTTTTAGTTCCTCCCAGCTTTTGAAGGGTTCAAAGAGATCGGGTTTATTCTCCATAAGCCCTTCAAGGCTTAGGGAATCGGACTTTGTAAAAGCCTGCAAATCCATGTTAGTCTCCTTTTGTGTTATAATTATAAAACTTTATCTATCTTAAGCTTCCGGAGGTGTAAATTGAACATCCTTGTAGAGCTTGCAACAAGGGCAAAGGAAATTGGCGGTGTGCGTGTATATAAGAAGAGCGTGGAGCGTGTCTTCTCTGCCCTTTTAAGGAGCGGAGACTTCTGGGAAATTGTAGATATGGCAGACCTGCCCGTGCCCGCAGCCTCTGGCATAGTAAGGACATTAATAGAAAGAGGTTATGCCTTTATAGACGATGAGGAGAACATAAGGCTCTCTCAGAAAGGGCTTGACCTTGTACGTGAACTAGGGATAGAGCCTTATGTTGAATATGTGTGCCAGGCTTGCGAAGGCAGAGGCATACCCTTCTATACGGACATAGACTTTTACAGGGAGTTTCTTCAGGTAACCAAGGACAGACCCAGGGCTATAAGGGACTACGACCAAGGCTCTGTGACGCCAGAGACCACCGTTTCCAGGGTCCTCTTCATGGATTCAAGGGGTGACCTGAGAAACAAGGACATATTAGTGTTGGGTGCAGAGGACGATCTGACAGGTCTTGCCGTTGCCTTATCAAGAAAGGCAAGGAGCGTCTTGGTAATAGACATAGACAAAAGGCTTATAGAATTTGACAACAGAATTTTTAAAGAGCTAGGTATAGACAACGCAGAAGCTAAGGTATGGGACCTTAGAAACCCCTTCCCAGAAGAGGTACTAGGCAGGTACGATGTTTTCGTATCCGACCCTCCAGAGACCCTGCCAGCTTTTAGAGCCTTCATAGGCAGAGGCATAGCCACACTCAGAGAAGAGGGTGGTGTGGGGTACTTTGGGCTAACTCTCAGAGACTCCTCGGTCTTTAGATGGAGGGACTTCCAGGTATCCCTTACCACAGAGTTTGGAGTGGCCATAACAGACATAGTTCAGGACTTCAACGCCTACATAACTTGGGACTACCATCCTGAAACAAAGGCGGCCGAGATAGCGCCGGTGAGGAGAAACCCAAAGGGTGTTTGGTATAGGTCTGCCTGGTATAGGGTTGAGGCTCTACCGGGCTTTAAAAGATGGAACGAGCCCATAGGGGATGAGGTTTTTTACCTTGACGAGGAGGGCTCAACTACTTGACAGCGTGCAAGGAGAAGGCTATAATAGTAAAAGGTTTAGCCCCCATCGTCTAGCCAGGTCCAGGACACCGCCCTTTCAAGGCGGAGATCGCGGGTTCGAATCCCGCTGGGGGTGCTTTAAAAAAGGACAGATATGAAATCTGAAGAAGTTCTCTATCAAGCCACGGACATAAAGGCGGTCACAGGCCTCCAGCATGTACGTTTAAGACCCTCCATGTATATAGGGGACGTGGGAGAAAGGGGTCTGCACCATCTCATATGGGAAATACTGGACAACGCCGTAGACGAACATATGGCCGGTTACGCAAAGAACATAACCCTAACATTGCACGCCGACGGTTCTGTAAGCGTTGAAGATGATGGCAGGGGCATACCTGTGGATATACATCCAGAAACGGGCCTACCGGCCGTAGAGATGGTTTTTACCATGTTAGGTGCCGGGGGGAAGTTCGATAAGAAGGTTTACAGGTACTCCGGTGGACTTCACGGCGTTGGTGCATCTGTGGTTAACGCCCTTTCCGAATGGCTTATGGTAGAGGTATACAGAGATGGCAAGATATATAGGCAAGAGTACAGAAGGGGGGAGACCCTCTACCCTCTAAAGGTAGTAGGGAACACCACCAAGAGGGGGACTAAGGTGGTTTTCAAGCCAGACCCCGAGATATTTGAAACCACGAGGATAAAGTTTGACTTAGTAGAGAGGAGACTAAGGGAGCTAGCCTATCTAAACCCCGAGTGTAGTTTTAAACTAGTAGATGAAAAGAGCTCAAAGGAGCTCCTCTTTAAGTTTGAAAGGGGTATAGAAGAGCTTGTAAGGTTCCTATCCGCTGGAAAAGAGCCGCTCATCGAAGAAGTTATAAGGATAAGGGGGGAGAAGGAAGATGTCTATGTGGACATAGCCCTTACCTACACAAAGGACTATAAAGAAGGGGTGGAATCCTTTGTAAACAACATAAAGACCGTTGAAGGCGGAACACATCTGACGGGCTTTAGGTCTGGGCTCACAAAGGCGGTCATGAAAGTCCTCCCAACTATAAAGCTCCAGAAGGAGCTAAAGGAGACCATAACAGGGGAAGACCTAAGGGAAGGTCTTATAACGGTTATCTCCTGCAAAGTGCCCGAGCCACAGTTTGAGGGTCAGACAAAGACCAAGCTTGGCAATCAGAACGTAAAAAACATAGTTGAATCCATAGTTTATGAGGAGCTCTCCGAGTACTTTGAAAAAAATAGAGACGTGTTCAGGCTTATCGTAGATAAGGCCGTTGAGGCAGCCCTTGCAAGAGAGGCTGCAAAGAAGGCAAAGGAGCTCGTCAGGAGAAAGTCACCCTTGGAGGATACGACCCTTCCAGGCAAGCTTGCGGACTGCTCGGAAAGGGACCCAAGCCAGTGCGAACTCTTCATCGTTGAGGGAGAGTCTGCAGGGGGCTCGGCAAAGCAGGGAAGGGACAGAAGAAGACAGGCCATATTACCCTTAAGGGGTAAGATACTAAACGTGGAAAAGGCAAGGTTGGATAAGGTGTTTTCCAACGAAGAGATAAAAGCCATAGTGAGCTCTTTGGGTTGTGGTATAGGTGAGGATATGGATCTTTCCAAGCTACGTTATGAGAAGGTGATACTTATGACCGACGCGGACGTGGATGGCTCCCACATAAGGACCCTTCTCCTTACCTTCTTCTACAGGTACATGCCCAAGCTCATAGAAAAGGGGAAGCTCTACATAGCTCAGCCACCCCTATACAGGTTAAAAAAGGGGAAAAAGGTCCAGTACATAAAGGACGACAGGGAGCTGGAGCTTTACCTTATGAGGCACTTAGAAGAAGAAGGTATTATGCGCGACTACAGGGGATACGAGTACAGGAGCGAGGAACTGATAAACACGCTCAAGAGGTTAAAGGAGCTGGAAGAAGGCTACAGAGCCATAGCAAGGTTAAAGGGTGAGGAGGTGTTAAAAGCCCTTCTCCATGTGAACATCTCTGAGGATGACCTTCGGAGTGCCCAAAGGCTCGAAGAGAAGGTCTCCCTAATCCAATCCCAGCTACCTAATATGCTAATAGATACACGGTATGACCAGTTTGAGGATGCCTACGAGATACATATAAAGGACAGCCTAACTAACAGAAGGGTCATAGTGGATGTGGATTTCCTATCCTCCCTTTCTTACAAAGCCCTTACAGAAGGGGTGCAGGTCAGCTTTCCCGTCACACTGATCTTAGAAAAGAGGACAAGGAAGGTGGAGAGCTTCCATGAGCTCTTTGATAGCGTCATAGAGCTGGCAAAAGAATCCTTTGAAATACAAAGGTATAAGGGTCTTGGGGAGATGAACCCCGAACAGCTGTGGGAGACTACCATGAACCCTGCAACCAGGAGGCTTTTAAGGGTCACTGTAGAGGACGCTGCTGAAGCTGACAGGATATTCTCCATACTTATGGGTGAGGATGTGGAGCCAAGGAGACAGTTTATAGAAACCTACGCCAGAGAGGTGAGAAACCTTGACATTTAAGAGGGTTCTCGTGGGCATAGACGGTTCAAGGGCGGGATGGAAGGCTAAGGATTATGCCTTTGAAATAGCCAAGGGGCTGGATGTGCCCGTTGTTGGCATACACGTTATGGACAGCAGGCTCATGGATGAGAGCTTTCTTGAAGACCTAGCAGGTGTGCTTGGCTTTACCTACTACCTTGGTATCTCGGAAAAGGTAAAGGACTTCTTGGAGGAACAGGCAAACACCCTTATAGAGGAGTTTCTGGCGGAAGGAAGACAGAGAGGTCTTAAGGTCTCCTCTTTCCAGACGGTGGGGGTACCCCATGAGGAGCTCCTAAGTCAGGCAGACCCTGAAGACCTTATGGTTATGGGTAAAAGGGGAAGAAGACCCCTAAAGGGGTTTTTACTAAGTTCCAACGCTGAAATGGTTTCAAGAAGGTCCAGGTGTCCTGTGCTTTTGGTGCCAGAAGAAGAGAGAGCTATAAAAAAGATATGCCTTGCTTACGATGGAAGGGAAGTATCAAAAAAGGCGGTCCCTATAGCCAAACTTATGGCAGGTGTCTTTAACGCAGAGCTGATGGCGTTGCATGCAGGCGATGAGGAAATCGAAAAACCCGAGGGTATAGATATGACGAGCGTACGAGGCATTCCGGAGGAGGTCATCGTATCCTACTGTAAAGAAAAGGGTGTGGATATGCTCATCATGGGAGCCTATTCAAAGGGCAGGCTTAGAGAGCTCTTTTTAGGGAGTGTTACCAGCTTTGTGCTTCATCACCTTGACATACCCATACTACTGGTAAAGTAAGATGGGAAAGCTTTATGTGGTTGCAACCCCTATCGGCAATCTAAAGGATATAACCCTTAGGGCTCTTGATGTGCTCAAGGAGGTAAACTTTATAGCCTGTGAGGACACAAGAAGGACGAGCATACTCTTAAACCATTACAAGATAGAAGGTAAAAAGCTACTTTCGTATTATGAGCCCAAGGAGAGCGTGCAAGTGCCTAAGATACTCAAGCTATTAGAAAGGGAGGATGTGGCTCTGGTGACCGACGCTGGAACGCCCTCCATATCGGACCCAGGCTATAGGTTGATAAAGGCATGCATAGAAAAGAACATACCAGTTGAGGTGGTGCCCGGGCCCAGTGCGGTTCTGACTGCGCTTGTGGGCTCGGGGCTTCCGACGGATAGGTTTACCTTCCTTGGCTTTCTACCCAGGAAGGGGCTTGAGGGTTTTTTTGAAGAGCTGAAACACTTTAAAAATACTACCTTTGTAGCCTTTGAGTCTCCCAATAGACTCCTAAAGAGCCTTCATACTATGGTCAAGGTTTACGGTGAGGACCTTCCCATTTGCGTGGCAAGGGAGCTGACCAAAATACATGAGGAGTATTTAAGGGGTAGGCTCGGGGAGGTTATACAGGAACTGGAAAGAAGAGGTGAGATAAAGGGGGAGGTGGTTCTTCTTTGGAGGCCAAAAGATGATTGACCACCAAACCTTGGAAGGTTGGGATAAGGAGTACTTTTGGCATCCTTTTACCCAGATGAAGGTTTATAGGGAAGAGGAAAATTTAATATTTGAAAGGGGGGAAGGGGTGTACCTCTATGACATCAAGGGCAGAAGGTTTATAGATGCCATATCCTCCCTCTGGTGCAACATCCACGGACACAACCACCCCAAGCTGAACAAAGCCATAGTAGAACAGCTCAGTAAGGTAGCCCACACTACAACCCTTGGTAGCTCCAACGTACCGGCCATAATGCTTGCCAAAAGACTCGTAGACATAGCACCAATGGGGCTAAATAAGGTCTTCTACTCTGAGGATGGAGCGGAGGCTGTGGAGATCGCCATAAAACTTGCCTATCAGTACTGGAGGAACAGAGGAGAAAGGAGAAGGGTCTTTATAACCCTTTCGGAAGCCTATCATGGCGATACTTTGGGTGCGGTAAGCCTTGGGGGAATAGACCTTTTTCATGGCACTTATAAAGACCTTCTTTTTGAGACCATAAAGCTTCCTTCTCCCTATCTCTTCTGTAAAGAGAGGTATGGAAAGCTCTGTGAGGAGTGTAATGAGGAGCTCCTTTATGAGCTTGAAAATTTCCTCAAACAGAGGAGTGAGGAGGTTGTGGCCGTTAGCCTTGAGGCGGGCATTCAGGCTGCGGCGGGCATGCTACCCTTCCCAAGGGGCTTTTTAAGGGGTGTAAGGGAGCTCACAAAAAGGTATGGGGTTCTTCTTATCGTCGATGAGGTTGCTACGGGTTTTGGAAGGACAGGAAGCATGTTCTACTGTGAACAGGAGGGGGTGAGCCCAGATTTTATGTGCCTTGGTAAGGGCATAACGGGAGGATATATGCCCTTGGCTGCGACCCTCACCACCGATGAGGTCTTTAATGCCTTTTTGGGGGAATTTGGTGAGCTTAAACACTTCTACCATGGGCATACCTACACGGGCAACAACCTAGCCTGTGCAGTAGCCCTTGCAAACCTTGAGGTCTTTGAGGAAGAGAAGACCTTGGAGAATCTGAGTCCCAAGATAGAACATCTTAACAGGAGGCTTGAGGAGTTTTGGGGGCTTCCCCATGTGGGAGACGTAAGACAGCTGGGGTTTATGGCAGGCATAGAACTGGTTAAGGACAAAAAAACTGGAGAGAGGTTTCCCTACGGTGAAAGGACGGGCTTTAAGGTAGCTTACAAGTGCAGGGAAAGGGGAGTGTTTTTGAGGCCTCTTGGGGATGTGATGGTTCTTATGATGCCACTCGTTATCGGACTGGAGGAAATGGACCACGTTTTGAATACCTTAAAGTGGGCAATAGAGAGCCTCTAAGTAGAGCTACTTTGCCCTTGATGTTATAATTTTCCCATGTTTCAAGGTTCTATAGTTGCCCTAATTACACCCTTTAAGGACGGTGAAGTAGACTGGCAAGCCCTTGAAAACCTTATAGACTTTCATGTAAACAACCACACCGACGCCATACTGGTATGTGGAACTACCGGAGAGTCCCCAACCTTAACCTTTGAAGAGCACGAGAGGGTTGTTGAGCATGCGGTAAAGCATGCAAAGGGAAGGATAAAGGTCATTGCAGGTACAGGTGCCAACGCAACCCACGAAGCGTTAGAGCTCACATCCCATGCCAAGAGGGTCGGTGCGGACGCTTGCCTGCTTGTTGTTCCCTACTACAATAAGCCAACCCAAGAGGGTCTATATCAGCACTTTAAGACCATAGCGGATGAGGTGGATATACCCATAATCCTCTACAACATACCTTCCCGCACCGGTGTGGAGATAGCTCCGGAAACCATATACAGATTGGTGAGCGACTGTCCTAACATCCTAGGTTCAAAGGAGTCCACACCCAACATGGATAGGATATCGGAACTACGAAAACTGCTCGGTGAAAACTTTACCATACTCTCTGGTGACGATTCTCTTACATTACCTATGATGGTACTGGGGGCGAAGGGAGTTATATCGGTGGCAAACAACATAGTTCCGAGGGAAGTAAAGTCTATGGTAGAAAGCGCGCTGAGGGGTGACTTTAAAAAGGCTATGGAGCTTCACTATAACCTTTACGAGCTCTTTAAGGTCCTATTTATAGAAACAAACCCCATACCGGTAAAGACCGCATGCTGGGCCCTTGGTATGTGTGAGAAGGAGTTTAGACTACCCCTTTGCAGTATGAAGCCCGAGAACGAAAAAAGGCTCATAAAGACTTTAAAGAGCTATAACCTTCCCGTGGTAAGGGGCGATGGTTAAATTCCTTCTCTTTGTAAACTCCCTTTACTTAGGTCTTGGTTCTTTTTTCAGCTTCTTCGTAGCACCTATCCTTTTCAGAGTGCTTGAAAGGCAGGATGCGGGAAGGGTGGTAGAAAGGGTCTTCCCGGTGTACTTTAGCATAGGTTTGGTTATTTCTCTCTTCTCTTTAGTCCTTGGCTACAAACTTGGAAAGGGCGTAGCCTTACTCGCCCTTTTTAACCTCTTACTTCATGGAGTGCATCTCTTCTACGTATTACCCACAGCGGACGCTTTAAAAACTATAGACTACCAGGCTTTTATGAAATGGCACGGCATATCCATGGCCATGAACGTCCTAAGTCTTTTGATAACCTTTACGCTATGCATAGTACTAATGAGAAAGTAGTGGAACTGAGGCTTTCCATGCTTCCCGTACCGAAAAGCAACAGGTACATAAGGAGGAGAGGAGGAAAGGTGTTCAAACCACCGAGGATAAAAAACTGGGAAGTGAGAGCCCTTTGGGAAATATGCCAGCAGTACTCGGGAGAGCCCATCACAGGAAAGCTCTCTATCTATGTGGAGCTCATACTTCCCAATCACAGGAGAAGAGACATAGACAACATGCTCAAGAGCTTATGGGACATATTGGAAAGGGGAAAGGTAATAAAAAATGACAGCCAGATATACGAGGTGAGGACCGTTAAAAGGGTACTTAAGGGAGAGCAGGGAACCTTTATAAGGATAAAGGAGTTTGTGGATGGGTCTTAGACTCATAGATAATCCGCTCATCAGACATAAACTCAACACGATAAGAGATATATCAACCCCATCAGAAAGACTGAGGTGCCTTGTTGAGGAAATCTCCCTTATGTGTATGCCCTACTTAGGGGAGGGTCTTCCAACGCATGTTAGAAGGATAAGGACCCCTCTTATGGAGGGAGACTTTGAGTTTATAGACGAAGGTAGCATAGTGCTTGTCTGCATACTCAGGGCTGGGCTGCCTATGCTTAGCGGAGCGCTGAAGGCTTTACCGGGTGCATCCTCCGGTTTTTTGGCCATAAAGAGGGATGAGAAAAGTTTAATCTCAAAGCTCTATTACAGCAGACTTCCAAATATAAAGGGCAGATACGTAATACTGCTTGACCCCATGCTTGCCACAGGAGGCACATTCCAGCTTGCTATGGAGGAAATAGGAGCCTTAGGTCCTAGGCATGTGAGGAGTCTTCATATAGTAGCTTCGCCACAGGGGATCGAAGAGGTAAGCAGGAAATACCCGGATGTGGACCTGTATGTAATAAGCGTGGACGAGAGCCTTAACTCCATGGGCTACATAGTCCCTGGCGTGGGTGATATAGGTGACAGGCTCTTCACTGGTAATCTTTAAAGTACTCGGTTGGGTCAAGGGGTATGCCTTCCTTATTCCTTAGCTCAAACCTGAGAAGGCACTCTCCCGTATTGTTCTTCTTTCCTACTTTGGCTATCACCTGCCCTTTTGAAACCCTCTCTCCACGCCTAACCAGATTCTCTTCGTTGTATGCGTACAAGGATATAAAGCTTTCATGCTCCACTATTACCATATTCCCGTAGGCCTGAAGGTCACCACCGCTGTATATTACCCTGCCTCCATCTACCGCCTTTACTGGGCTTGAGCATGGGGCATTTATCTCTACACCCTTCTGAACCTTAGACGCCCTTCCTTCCACTGGGAGCGTAAGGTCCACATCCTTGGGAACTGTGGTAATCTTTTCTTCTCTCTGCTCTGAAGGGGGGGTTGTCCTTCCTGTTTCCTTGGTGGAGGGGGCTTCCTCTTGCTTTTGTTCCCATCTTTCCACAACCCTTATGTCCTGCTTCCTTTCCATATCTCTCTTTGGTATTCTTACCTCTGTGCCAGCTGTCAGCAACTTGCCTTTAAGCTTAGGATTTAGCCTTTCCAACTCCTTTAGAGAAACTCCCGTTCTTTTTGCAACGTGCTCCAGCCTTCCACCCTTTTTCAACCTGTAGACTTCATAAGGCTCTTCTATCACACCTTCCTTTCTCTCATCTGGAATCTTTACCTTAGTACCCTCAGATAACCACTTACCCTTTAAGTGAGGATTGAGCTTTTCAAGCTCCCTTAGGGGAACGCCTGTTGTCTTTGATACGTGCTTTAAGGTTCCACCTCTCTTCATGGTATAAAAGCGGTAAGCCTTGTCTTCTTCTTGAGCCCTTTTAGGAACTTTCACCTTAGTACCTTCAGATAGCCATTTGTTCTTTAACTGTGGGTTTAACTTCTCAAGCTCCTTAAGTGGTATGCCGGTAGACTTGGCCACATGCTCCAGCTTTCCACCTCTTCTTACAGTGTAATAATCATAATGGGCTCTCTCCTTTTGCTCTGTTGTCCTTTGAGGTAGCTTTACGCTCGTGCCAGGTTCTAACCACTTGCCTTTAAGCTCGGGGTTAAGTTTTTGAAGCTCTTTAAGAGGTATTCCCGTAACCTTTGAAACATCCTCAAGCCTTCCTCCCTTCTTAACCTCGTAAAGACTGTAGGATTGCTCCTTTTTCTCCTTCTTTTCCGCCCTTGATGTGGGTATGCATATGCTTTTACCCTCTTTTAACCTTTTGGGGTCGAGACCCCTGTTTGCGGAAAGAAGGTCTTTTACATTAACCTTGTGCGCTTTAGCTATCTTCTCCAGGGTATCTCCTTCCCTAACCCTGTAGTTTTTACATTCGATGGCAAAACCTAAGGTAAAACTAATACTTAATAACAAAATCCCTTTCTTCATCTTTGGACACCTCCTTTCTTATCTCCATTCCCTCCACCCTTGCTATGGGCGGTCCTTCCATCAACCTTTTCAAAAAATCCCACACAACATCCCTATCGCCCTGCACAAAAACCTCCACACCACCATCGGGTAAATTCCTTACCCAGCCTGACAGTCCGTAGCTGTTTGCAAGCCTTTTGGTATAAGCTCTGAAGCCTACACCCTGAACCATACCTTTTATATACACCCTCAGGGCCAACATCTTGAAAAATTTTACACTATGAAAAATTGAAATAAAGAATTGGATATTTTAAAATATAACATGGATAACTAACAAGGGAGTAAAAGCATGATGATAACAATACTTGTTTTTATGCTACTCTCGATTGCTTTTGCAAAGGAGTGTAGGACTGTTGAAGGGTATGCGAGCTGGTACGGTGGCAAGTTTCATGGTAGAAAGACCGCTTCAGGTGAAAAGTTTAACAAGTACAAGTATACTGCAGCTTCTAAAACCTTCCCCATAAACTCCTATTTGCTTGTTAGAAATCTTCACAATGGAAAGGAGGTCGTAGTTCTAGTTACCGACAAAGGACCCTTCAAGAAAGGTAGAGTGATAGACCTTTCCATGTCTGCGGCAGAAAAGCTTGGTATGGTGAGACAGGGTGTTGCAAAAGTGCGTGTGATACCCCTCTATTGCACCGCAAATATGGAGGAGGTCAGCGAGGAAAAACACGAGGAGATCATAAGGGACCTGTTTAATACCCTCTAAGCTCTGTTTACAAGCAGTCTTCCACACCCACCGAGCTCGTCCCTTCTAAACCTTGTGGAAAGGGTTACCCTCACTCCCATAGACCTTAGCATAAGGAAGAGTCTATGGTAATGCTCGTCTCCCACATCTTCAAAGGAGGGTACGGTCTGATTGTATCTCAGGAGGGTCACGCTCAACCTAAGAGCCTTTGCCAGATTTCCTAAAAGGTGGATGTCTTCCTCAAGGTCGTTAAAGCCTTTGATGAGCAAGTAAGCAAGGCTTATCTTCTTTCTCCTTCTGGGGCTCATCTTTGGTAGTTCCTCCTCGAGCACCCGAAGTACCCTCTCCAGCCTGCCGCCATGGGGTAAAAGAAACTTCCTAACATCTTCTCTGAGAGAATGTATGGACAAGCTAATTCCATTATGAGGTAGATGGAGCAGTTTCCTTAGGTTTTCATAGGGAAATCCTGTGGTGTAGAAGGAAACCCTGAGCCCTGCCCTTTTAAACTCCCAAAAGGCCGAAAGGACCTTTTCAAGGTTCATGAGTGGCTCACCAATGCCTGCTATAGCTATTCTTCTTATGGGTATCCTGCCCTTGAGAAGTTGGTACTGTCCGAATATTTCCTCGGTGCTAAGGTTTCTAAGGAGCCCAACACTGCCAGATAGGCAGAACTTACACCCAACAGCGCAACCTACCTGCGTGGAGATGCACAAAGTATCCCCTCTGTAAAAGACAGCCTCAATTCGGTTACCATCCTTGAGCTCGAATAGAAAAAGCCTGTTAAGGCTACTGCTCAACTCCTGAAGTAATTTCATACTCAAATGTATTCCTCCTACAACAACCTCCACACTTCCTACAGTGCTCAAGGGCTTTTTCATACCCCTTTGGAAGCAGATCCTCCAATGCCAACTCCCTTTTTGAATCACCCCTTTGAAGCAACACCTTACCCATGAGTGGGTCCACATGAAGGAGCTTATAAACAGCCCCTTCAAAACACAGCTCGCTGCTAACCTCGGGAAAGATGCTTTTTATAAGGTAGTTGTCCCTTTCAAAGACAAGACAGCACATAAGCCTTCCACAGGGGCCAGTGAACTTCTGCGGAGACAGGGGGAGGTTCTGCTCCTCTATGTCTCTAAGAGAGACGGAGGAAAACTCTTCCTGGAATCTAACACAGCAGGGTAGATCTCCACACCCACCTATCCATCCAAGCATCTGAACCGCGTCCCTTACACCCACCTGTCTCATCTCTATCCTCTTCTTCAGTACCTTAGCCAGGTCCTTGACTAGGTTTCTAAAATCTACCCTGTGCTCGGATAAGTAGTAGAAGAAGACCTTACTCCTATCGAGGGGTATGTAGGTTTTGATTAGTTTCATGTCCAGGGAATGCTCTTTTATCTTCCTCTTGCATATTTCCATAGCCTCCCCTGCCATATGTTCGTTCTCCCTCATACGTTCTATGTCCTCCCCCTTTGCCCTTCTGAGAAATAGGGCCCTCAAGCTGGAATGCTCCTTGGAGGGTCCTATAACCCTTACTATCTCCTCACCCTTCTCAGACTTGACCACAAGTAAATCCCCCCTCTTAACATCCCCTTCCCAAACGCCCTCAACTTGAAGTATTTTGTTCGTATCCTCAAACTTAGCCTTTATGTAAAACATCCTTTTCACCTCCTATCAAGCCTACATAAAAAATAAGAATACTAAGTCTTATACCCCTGTTTAAAAATTCCATTCCCCAAACCACTCTGTCAAGAGCTTGTCTATGCTCCTCCTTACCCTCTATAACCTTTCTATGAAGCAGAATCTCAAGCAGCCTTAGAAGGAGGGCTTGTCTGTCGTAGTCCCACTTTTCTATCTCAAAGCTCCTTCTGTAAAGTCTTAAAATATCCCCACTCAGTATATCTAAAGCGACTTCAAGAATCTCTCTGTCCTCGTATAGCTTTAGAGCCATGTTTACACTACCCCCGGAGAACTCCAGTATAAAAGGGTCATCTATACCCGTGAGGCTCTTTATTTCCTCAAGGCTAAGTGGAGGAAACTCAAGGAGAAAACTCCTAGACCTAATGGTAGGTAGCACCTTATCTATGTTGTGGGAGACGAGTACAAAATGGGTATCCTCTGGGGGTTCCTCTAGCACCTTAAGGAGGGCATTCTGTGAAAAGGGGTTCATACTGTCCGCCGGTTCAATCAGCACAACCTTTTTTCTCGAGAGTGCCGGCCTTAGGTAAACGAACTCTTTGACTCCTCTAATCTGGTCTATCTTTATCTCAGACCTATCTGGCTTTACGTATATAAAATCTGGATGCTCTCCTTGGAGGTACATGAAAACCTTCCTGCCCCTTTTGTCCTCTCCGTAATAGGCAAGGTTTTCCTCTGGTTCCTTCTTAAAAGCATCCATATGACTACAGGAAGAGCAATTACCACAGGGTGGATATAGATTGTTAAGGCAGAGAAGAGCCTTTGCAAACTCAAAGGCTACATTCCCTTTTCCCACGCCCTCCTTCCCATAAAAGAGTAGGGAGACTGGTACCCTCTTCTGTTTAATCATACGTTCAAGAAAAGTTCTGACCCTTCTCTGTATCACAGGAGTAGCTCCTCAACAAACTTTATGTGATGTTTGCCCTGCTGAAACTCCCTTGAGGAGAGGACCCTCTTATGAAACTCCACGTTGGTTTTAAGTCCCTGCCCTGAGATGTTAAACTCGTTCAGAGCTCTCAGGCATCTCTTTATAGCCTCATCTCTCGTGCTACCCCAGCATATTAACTTGGCAAGCAAGGAGTCGTAAAAGGGTGGCACCGAATAGCCACAGTATAGGTGGGTATCTATCCTTACACCAAAGCCACCAGGCATATAAAGTTCTTCCACCTTTCCCGGTGATGGTAAGAAGGTGTTGGGATCTTCCGCGTTTATCCTACATTCAATGGCATAACCTCTTCTATTTATTTCTCCTATTTCAAGCCTTTCACCCATGGCTATCCTTATCTGCCATGCTATAAGGTCTATCCCCGTTATCATCTCTGTCACAGGATGCTCTACTTGGATACGCCCGTTCATCTCCATGAAGTAGAAGTTTTCATCCTCGTCCATGAGGAACTCTACCGTGCCCGCACCCTCATAGCCTATCTCCTTACAGAACTCCGCTACGAGCCTTTCCATCTGCTCCCTCTTTTCCTCCTTTAGGCTAATGCTTGGAGCCTCTTCTATAAGCTTTTGGTGTCTCCTCTGTATAGAACACTCCCTTTCACCCAATACCAGAACATTCCCGTACTTGTCCGCCAGCACCTGAAACTCTATATGCTTTGGGTTTATAAGGTACTTTTCTATGTATACCCTCGGGTCCCCAAAGGCTACCCTTGCCTCTTCCATGGCTAAAGGAAGCTTTTCCCTTAGCTCCTTTTCGTTGTGCACTACCCTTATTCCCCTACCACCACCTCCCGCAGCCGCCTTTATCACCACGGGATAGCCTACCTTCTTGGCCACTTCTATGGCCCCCTGAAAGTCCACAGGACCCTCGCTTCCCGGGACCAGCGGAAGCCCTACCCTTTGGGCAACCTCCTTTGCCCTAATCTTGTCCCCTATAAGCTCCAACGTCTCTGGCGATGGCCCCACAAACACCTTACCGCTCGCCCTTACGATCTCTGCAAACTTGGGGTTTTCTGAAAGGAAGCCATAACCCGGATGCACCGCATCCCCGCCTGATACCTCCAGGGCAGATATTATTCTCGGTATGTCAAGGTAGCTTTTGGAAGCTTCTGCAGGTCCTATGCATAAGCTCATGTCCGCAAGCTTTACATGCAGGGAGTTGCTATCTGCCTCCGAGTATATGCCTATCGTCTTTAAACCCATCTCCTTACAGGTTCTTATGACCCTTACTGCTATCTCGCCCCTGTTTGCAATAAGAAGGCTTTGCATTCAGACTATTTTACACTTTATGAGTTTATCTTTTGTATATGTCCAAGAAGATAGTCCTTTGTATAACTGGTGCCAGCGGCGCCATATACGGGTACAGGCTTCTGGAAGTCCTATACAGCATGGGTTTTAAAATAGACCTTGTCATATCCTCCTCCGGTTTCACCGTCCTTTGGCAAGAGCTCGGGAAGAGAAAAGAAGACATACTCTTGGAGTTTGAGGGAGTGAACCTTATACCCCAGGGTAGGATTGACAGCCCCATAGCCAGCGGTTCAAGACTCGTAAGCTACAGAGCGGTAATAGTTGCACCATGCTCTATGAGTACCCTGGCTCATATTGTTCACGGCACCAACCAAAACCTCATACACAGAGTGTGCGAGGTTGCCCTTAAGGAAAGGGTTCCTCTTCTTCTCCTTGTTAGGGAAGCGCCCTATTCCGCCATACACCTTGAAAACATGCTCCGGGCGGTAAAAGCTGGTGCAACGGTTATGCCTGCAAGCCCCGGTTTTTATCATAGACCAAAGAGTATGGAAGAGCTTGTAGACTTTATGGTGGGTAAGGTGCTTGATAGCCTTAGGATTGAACACAGCCTTTACAGAAGATGGAGAGAAGATGACCCTTGACATCTTATATAAGAAGGCTTAAATTTATTCACATAAATCCTATAAAGGAGGTGGTAACCATGAGGAGAGGACTTATGCTGTGGAGTCCTTTTGCGGAGATTGAGAGGATAAGAAAGGAATTTGACAGGCTCCTTGAGGAGCTTCTTCCCAGAGAAGAAGAAAGGGAAAGGGTTTTAGC
>RFFP01000011.1 GCA_003696155.1 Acidobacteriota bacterium | reverse complement strand
TACACAGATGATACCATAATGAAAGCTCAAAGTGTTATAAACTTATGTAAAGAGAAAAACCAAAATCCTGCAAAAGTTATATTTGGTGGCAGAAAACTTTTTGAAAAGTTAAAAAATAAACACTTAACAGGTAAAAAAAGAGAAAAACTCAAATCAAACTGGAAAGAAAAAAGAACACTCCTTTACTCAAGAGGAGATAAATCTAAATCTGGAAACCTTAATTTGAGGCTAATAAAGGAAAACGATAATTGGTTTTTAAGAATATCCATAGGCAACAGACAGTGGATAAAAGCTAAAGTGATAAGAAGCGTCAAAAGAGAAACAGACAAATGGATAGACTTTGTATGGAGACTAACAGAGGCAGAGATTACAGGTAATTACTTTCCATACTCTGTTGAGATAAAACTAAAAGATGGCAAATTTTATGCAAACATTAGCTATGAAGAACATATACCTGAAGTTAAATACACAAAAGAAAACGGCATTGTAGGCATAGACATAAACGCATCACCTTTTCATATTGCACTTGCTAATGTGAGTAAAGATGGAAATCTAACAAACTATAAGTCAATAAGTCTGCATGAACTAATAGGTAAGACTAAAAACCAAAGAGAATATCTTTTATGGCAAACAGCTTATCAAGTTATAAGCTATGCAAAAGAAAAAGAGAAAGCTATTGCAATAGAAAGGTTAAAGAGTGTAGGTAATTATTACAGAGGAGATGGGAGAGCAAAGCTAAGAAGAAGATTTCAGCAATACTCTTATAAATCACTGCTTAGCAAGATAAAAATATTAGGACAAAGAAATGGGATACAAGTGATAGAAGTCAATCCAGCATATACGAGTATAATAGGAGCTTTAAAGTATTGTCCAAACTATTTGATAGACAAAGACACAGCAGGAGCTTATGTAATAGGTAGAAGGGCATTAGGTTTTGAAGATGATATTCCAAAGAATTATTTAAAACTTCTTTCAAACAAAGAATATCTTAAGTACTCTATAGCTAAATTAGAGGAAAGGAAAGAGGAGTTAAAACAACAACTAAAGGAGGAGAAAAACATTTATAAAAGAAAACCAATTAAACAAGAAATTAGTAAAATTAATAAAGATATCAAATTGTTAACTCTACGATTGAAAAACCTTAACAGCAATCCAAAGCCCCAACATCAAGTCAACCAAAGGAAGGAACTTGTGAGGGAAGAGGACAAGTACTCTTACAAACTTTGGAGAGTTGTTAAGGTAGCCTTTGGTATTCCTATTCTTGGTAAATCCTTTGTAAGGGATTTATCTCCGCTGAGAGTTTTCTTAGTGGATTGGGATAGGATACCAAGTAGGTTAGTTCCTGTGCTTGGTGCAGGGACTATGGTTAGCCTAATACCGCCTGCAGACCTTCGGGCTAACCTAAATTGGCGGGATACAAATAGGTCTGCCGAAAGTGTATAGTTTTATACACTTTTGATAACCAGGTTTTCAGATGAGGTTTTATGGCGTTCCTTCAGAGGAAAGGTTGGCGGAGATAATAGAAAGGATAGAGGATGGAGAATGGTTCTACGAAGGGGATGGGAAAAGGGAGGTCCTTAGCACAGAGCAGGTGAAGAGAAAACTTACGGAGATACTCGAAGAGATAAAAAAATGGAAAAGCTCCAATTCCTACATACCAGCTGGTACTACCTTTTTCTTCGTGCATGAACCACAAAACCCAAAGGCCTTTAAAATATATGACCTTTCCTCTCTGGGCTGTGCCTCAAGCCTGTCTCCACCGAGGTGGAAGTTCTATCTAAAGGGTTTGGAGATATAGCACTTGTCGTATAATACCTCTATGCCTAAAAGGGTGGTTTTAGCTTATTCTGGTGGTTTAGACACATCTGTAATAGTCCGCTGGCTTACGGACAGAGGCTTTGAGGTGATAACCTACACTGCCGATGTGGGACAGGGCGAGGAACTTTCAGAGATACCACAAAAGGCAAAAGCTTCTGGTGCTGTGGAGGCTATTGTAGAGGACCTAAGGGAAGAATTCGCAAGGGAGTACTGCCTGCCTACCCTTAGAGCTTTGGCTCTTTACGAGGGTAAGTACCCTCTTAGTGCATCCCTCTCAAGACCCCTCATAGCTAAAAAACTCGTCCAGCACGCGGAAAAATACGGAGCGGACTACGTTGCCCACGGTTCCACTGGTAAGGGTAATGATCAGGTGAGGTTTGAGCTATCAAGCTGGGCTCTTAACCCAGAATTAGAGGTAATCGCACCCGTAAGGGAGTGGGAGTTCAAATCAAGGGAGGAGGAGGTAGATTATGCCCTCAGGCACAGCATACCCGTAAAAGCGACAAAAGAAAAGCCCTACTCCATAGACAAGAACCTTTGGGGCATATCCATAGAGTGCGGTCCCCTGGAGGACCCATGGGTTGAGCCCCCAGAAGATGCCTTTGAGTGGACAGTCTCTCCTAAGAAAGCACCAGACGAGCCCGAGTACCTAGAGATAGGGTTCAAAGAGGGAACGCCTATCTCAATAAATGGGAAGACATACGAGCTTCTCGGTGAGCTCATAATAGACCTCAACAGACTGGCAGGTAGGCATGGCATAGGTCGTATAGACATGGTGGAGAACAGGCTTGTGGGTATAAAGAGTAGGGAGGTTTACGAAGCACCGGGGGCTACGGTGCTTTATGAAGCTTATAGGGACCTTCTCTCCTTAACCTTGGATAGGTTTACCTTCCACTACTTTTTAAGCCACATACCTAGCCAATACGCCAAAGTGGTTTACGAGGGGCTTTGGTTTTCACCTTTAAGGTCAGCTATGGATGCCTTCACCTCTAGCCTGTCCAAGTACGTAGAGGGCGTGGTAAGGCTTAAGCTTTACAAGGGTAGTGTGCAGGTAGTAGGCAGGTATTCTCCAAGGTCTTTATATGTGGAAGACCTTGCTACTTATTCGGAGAAGGATGCCTTTGACCACAAGGCAGGTGCGAGCTTTACCAAGGTCTTTGGTCTGCCTCTTAAGATATTGGGAAGGGTAAGCAAGGGCTGATGCTGATAGCAGTGCCCCTTTCTGATTCAAACTTTGAGGAAAACTTAGAGCTTTGCAAAAGGGGCGGGGCAGACATAATAGAACTAAGGGTAGACCTGTTCCAAAATAAAGACCCAGAGCATGTGCTTGAACTGCTAAATAGGGTTCATCAGGCAGGTCTCAAGACCATACTGACTATAAGGAGCCCAGAGGAGGGTGGGCACTTGGTGGAGAAGAGGCTTGACATATTCAGAGAGGTCTCACCATACAGTGACTATACGGACATAGAGCTCTCATCCCAAGATATAATCTCGGAGGTAAGGGACATAGTAAAGCAATCGGGCAAAAGGCTTATAGTTTCTTATCACAACTTTGAACTTACACCCCCCAGCTGGATACTGAAGGAAGTGTTTAGAGAAGCTCGGAGATGGTCTGCGGACATTGTAAAGGTCTCTGTGATGGCACGTTCTTATGAGGATACCGCTAAGCTTTTATGCCTTGGAAAAGAGGAGGATGGAGAAAAGATACTCATAGCCATGGGTGAGTGGGGCAGGCTATCAAGGATTGCGGGTCCTGTATTTGGCTCTGTGATAACCTACTCCTTCGTGGGCTCGGCGGTGGCACCGGGACAGATGGACTTGGAGAGCCTCAGGCAGGTGTTAAGATTGTTGTTTACATAAATGCCCAACCGTACCTTACTCTTTGGAGAGGGCCTTTTTGAGACCATAAGATGGAGACCAAAGGAAGAGAAGCTAAAGCTTCATTACCAAAGACTTTCAAGCTCTGCAGACTACTTGGGCATTCCCTGTCCCAGCTACGAAGAGTTTAAAAAAGCTTTGGAAAAGGCAACCTTAGGCTGTGATGAACTCTACGTTAAATACTTACTCATATCAAAAGGAAAAAAGGCGCTTACTGATAGACCAGAAGGCTACAAAGGTCTTATAATCAAAGGGATTCTTGGACCGCAACCGGAAAGGGTAAGGCTTATCTTTTCAAGCTTTCGCAGACACTCTTCGGATCCTGTATGCAGACACAAAACCACCTCTTACCTTTTCAACCTAATGGTAAAAAAAGAGGCAAAGGCTAAAGGTATGTACGATGGGCTCATACTGAACGAGAAGGAAGAGCTCTGCGAAACCTCTACCGCCAACCTTCTTCTTTTAAAGGGCTCAAGGCTCTATACGCCGGCTAAAGAATGTGGCCTTTTATGGGGCACAACCTTGGAGCTACTCAGTAAAAGGATGGATATAAAGGAAGAGAGGATAAAACTTAGGGATATGGAAAAGTGTGACAGCATTTTTGTCCTAAACTCTCTACTGCTATGTTCTGGAGTGGAAGGGATAGGTGACGAAAGTAGAGCCGTGGATGGGGAGGCTCTTAGGGAGATATTAAAAGTACTTTCCCAATAGCCTCCGCCAGTAGCATATCCTCTGGATAGGTTATCTTTATGTTGGTAAACTCCCCTTCGACCACACCAACCCTATAGCCATAGCGTTCCAAAAGCATGGCATCGTCCGTTGCAAAAAAGCCTTCACTCCTACCCCTAAAGTGGCACTCAAGAAGCACACCTCTTTTAAAAGCCTGAGGTGTCTGGGCTTGCCAAAGCCCCGACCTGTCCACCGTCTCTATGACCATACCACCTGCAACCCTCTTTAACGTGTCTCTGACAGGAACAGCACAGATCTTTCCGTCGTACTCTCCAAGGTTTACCACCTTCTCAAAAAGTTTTAGGCTTGCAAAGGGTCTTGCGCAGTCATGTATCAGTACCACATCCCCCCTTGCCTCAAGGAGGGCATTAAAGACCGAGTCCTGCCTTTCCTTACCACCTTCTACCTTCCTTACTCCCTCTGGCATGGGTGTGTCCATGCTATCCTTATCCAAAACTATGAGAGTTTCGTTAAACCTTCCCAACAACCTCTCCAAAGAATGCATGAAAAGGGGCTTTCCCAAAAGCTTTTCAAACTGCTTCTTCCTTCCAAAGCGCCTTCCCTCACCTGCAGAGAGAAGGATAAGACTTATCATTCTTCCTTCAAACTTTCTATAAGTCTTACCAACCCTTCCCTTAACTCCTCCGCCATGGGATTTTCCGAAGAGAGGATGTACTCTCCATCTTTGTCAAGAAGTAGAGCTAGAAGGTAGAAGCCCTTGACTTCTCTCTCTAAAGTCTCCCTAGTGGTCTTGTCAAGAAAGTTCTTTATACTCTCTTGGTTTGTAAAGTCCACCTTTATATCTACGATTTCAAACTCCTCTATGTCTATTTGGTTTACAGGTAGGTTTTCCCTCTGCACATAAACGGGGGAGTATATGTTGTAAATGGTGTATTCACCCGCCGGCTCTTTTAGCTTCTCAAAAAGTCTCTCCACATAGGACCTTACCTGATGTCTCACACTCATGAGGATATATTTTAACTGAGGTCAAAGATAACCATCTTAACCTCTGTGTAGTCCTCTATGGCAAACCTTGGTCCCTCTCTTCCAATGCCCGAGTACTTTACACCGCCGTAGGGCATGTGGTCTGCCCTAAAGTTAGGACCCTCGTTTATAAGCACCCCCCCTGCTTTTACCTTCCTTATAAACTCCCACGCGGTGCTTATGTCCTTTGTGAAAACACCCACCTGAAGACCGTATTCTGAGTCGTTTACCAGCTCTATGGCTTCTTCTACCTCTTTGTATGGGTTTACCACCACTACAGGAGCAAAAGCCTCTTCTCTAAAGAGCCTAACCTCTTTGGGAACCAAAGACACAACCGTGGGCATAAGCATCGAAGATACTTTGTCTCCGCAGGATATACCACCGGTTATCAGCTTTGCACCACCTTCTAAGGCTTCCGATATCCACTCTTGGACCCTTTCTACCTCCGACATACCTATCATCGGTCCTATGTCTGTATCTTCTCTCATTGGGTCTCCAACCTTAAGGGTGCTTACAGCCCTTTCAAGCTCCGCCAAAAACTCCTCAAAAAGCTCCTCATGCACAAACACCCTCTGCACCGATATACACACCTGACCCGCTATGGCATATCCGCCCGCAACCGTCTTTTGGACAGCCTTTTTTAGGTCCCCATCTTTGTGAAGGACTATAGCTGAGTTGGAACCAAGCTCTAAGACCACCTTTTTTATGCCCACCTGACGGGTTATTATTTCACCCACCTTTTTACTGCCCGTAAAGGAAACAACCCTAACATCGGGATGGGTGGTCATTGCCTTGCCTACATCTCCATATCCGGGAAGCACAGATAGAGCCTTAGGTGGAAGGCCAGCATCAAGAAGGACTTGGGCAAGCATTAGGGGCGTTATGGGCGTGCGCTCGGAAGGTTTGAGAAGGACCGCATTGCCTGCGGCTATAGCAGGAGCTACCTTGTGCATGGAAAGGTTGAGAGGAAAGTTAAAAGGTGTTATGGCTGAGACTAAGCCCGCAGGCTGGCGTATGTAAAAGCCTACCTTGCCCCTTCCGTTAGGGTGGGCATCTATGGGAAGGACCTCACCACCTACCCTTTTAGCCTCCTCTGCGGAAAAGACGAGGGTCTGTATAGCCCTTTGGACCTCTGTACGAGCCTCTCTTATAGTTTTGCCCACCTCAAGGACCAAGCTTTTGGCAAACTCTTCAGACCTCTCTTCAAGTATGCGGCTTGCATTCATGAGTATCTTATAGCGCTCGTAGGCGGTAAGTGAAGAGAGCTCCTTAAAGCCCTCTTTGGCAAGCTCAATGGCCCTATAGACATCCTCCTCCTCAGCTCTGGAGACAAGAGCCACAAGCCTGCCGTCGTAAGGATACCTTACCTCTATGCCTTCTTTCTTCTTTACCCACGCTCCACCTAAGAGAAAGCTTCTTTCCATCATAGGCTATAATTTTAAATCCATGTCAGTTCAGAAAAACCTTCCCCCCGAAGAGCAGCTAAATCTCATAAAGGAGGGCACAGTTGAGCTAATAGAGGAGCAGGAGCTCCTGGAGAAGTTAAAAAGAGGAAGACCGCTCAGGGTAAAGGCTGGCTTTGATCCTACTGCTCCAGACCTTCACCTTGGACATACAGTTCTCCTTCAGAAGCTCAGGCAGTTTCAAAAGCTTGGTCACGAGGTTTACTTTGTCATAGGCGACTTTACCGCCATGATAGGTGACCCAACGGGAAGGAGCGAGACAAGACCACCCCTAAACAAGGAGGAGGTTTTAGAAAACGCCAAAACTTACGAGCATCAGGTTTTCAAGGTGCTTGACCCCGAAAGGACAAGCATAGTCTTTAACAGCACATGGCTTTCCAACTTGGGCACAGAAGGTATTATAAGACTTGCGGGTAAGTACACCGTTGCCCGCATGCTTGAGAGGGAAGACTTCTCAAAGAGGTTCAAAGAAGGCACTTCCATCTACATACACGAGTTTTTATACCCCCTTCTGCAGGGGTATGATTCGGTCTTTCTCAAGGCAGATGTGGAGCTTGGAGGCACAGACCAGAAGTTCAACCTCCTGGTGGGCAGAGACCTTCAGAGGAGCTACGGTCAAGAGCCTCAGGTATGTATAACCTTACCCCTCCTTGTAGGTTTGGATGGCGTGCGCAAGATGTCCAAGTCTTATGGCAACTACGTGGGTATAACAGAGGATCCAAGTCAGATGTTTGGCAAGATAATGTCCATATCCGACGAGCTCATGTGGGAGTACTACATGCTTCTCACTGACTATTCAAAAGGGGAGATAGAGAGGATAAAAAGGGAGCTCCATCCCATGCAGGCCAAGAAACAGCTAGCCCATTACATAGTCTCACGCTACCACTCAGGTGAGGATGCGGACCGTGCCCTTGAGTTCTTTGAAAGGACCTTCTCCCAGAAGGAGTTTCCAGAAGATGCTTCCATAATAGAGGTGCCCAAGGGCTACACAAGGAAAGCCTACGAACTGCTCTTTGAACTTGGCATAGAGGCCTCTAAGAACTCCGCAAGAAGGGTGATAGAAGGTGGAGGTTTAAAGATAGACGGGATAAAGGTGCAAGACCCAAACGAGGACATAAAGGTAGATAAAGAGCTCAGGCTTCAGGTGGGTAAGAAGAGGTTTTACAGACTTGTACCGCATTGAGAACGCTAAAGGGCATACACAGTAAGATACGTGGTTACAACTCCAAAACATATTCAGATGGTTATATTTTATGAAACCGAAAGAAGTAATGGAAGTTTTAAGGATATAAATAGGAAATGCTCTTGATAAATAAAAAAGTCCTTCCTATAAGAGTAAGTGGGAAAGAAAGGAAAAATAAAGTCAGAACTTTACTCTTAGACCTTGCTCACTTTAGAAACATGCTCATTATTCTTATCAGTAGATATTACACTCTTCATAAAGAAGGACTTCTCAATCAATCCATTATATATGGTTTGGTTGCTAAAAATTATTCAGGCAAATACAGAAGTAAATTTCAAGATGTGCTACGAAACATAGAAAGTAATCCTGAGCTAAAGGAACTACTTGAGAAACTCAAAGCTCAGAAAGAGAAAATAGACAATCCTCCTCTTACTCAATACATCATTCGCCAAGTTATAAAAGATTTTTCAAACTTCTTTAGGTCTCTTGAGAGTTTTAGGAAAAATCCTGAAAAGTTTAAATCAGTGCCTAAACCACCAAAGCCAAAAAAACTTTCACTAATGATGAACTTTTCAGTAGAAGCAAACGCTAACACCTTCAAAATAGAAGAAGATAAATTAATAATCAGATTGAGAAAAGGAAAATATCTAAAAGTCAAACTTCCTAAGGACCTTCCTTATGATATCTCGTCAGTAAGACTTAAATTCTTTGGAGACGACCTTTATGTAGATATTGTCTACCAGCAGGAAATTGAAGATAAAAAAGCTAAAGGAGAATACAGAGCAGGGGTAGATATAGGATTAGATGAGCTTTTATGTGTTGTAAGTGAAAATCCAGCAATAAAGAGTTTTATAATCTCTGGTAAAGAGATAAAATCTTTCAACCAATGGTTTAACAAAGAAAAAGCAAAAATAATGTCTCAGATTGATGTATTAAACAATGAAACAAAAGAAAGAGATTATCAAAACACAAAAGAAGTTAAAAGAAAGATAGAAGAACTTGAGATAAAGAACAAAGTTTTATCTGCACACAGGAAAAGGTGGATGGACAATAACCTTCATAAGATAGCAAGGAAGTTAGTAGATTTGCTTTATGAAACAGGGCATAAAGTTATTTACATAGGAAAGGATGCGATTGAAAGTAAAAATGGAATAGATTTAGGAAAGAAAACTAATCAGGCTTTTGTTTCAATACCATTTAGAAGGTTGATAGAGTTGATAAAGTATAAAGCCAGAGAACTTGGGATGGAAGTAATAGAAGTTGATGAGAGCTACACTTCAAAGACTTCACCTTTTGCAGATATTTTTGAGGT
>RFFP01000010.1 GCA_003696155.1 Acidobacteriota bacterium | reverse complement strand
GAATTCTGTTAGGGTCTCCCTGACCTGAGTATCCCCTGTCCTCATCAACTCCACCATACTCACTTCCTACATCATACCAGCTCTGATAAGCGGTGGTGCTATAAGTATTTCTCCTCGTTATACTGACTCCAGTCCCTACTCATTGGTAGGTGTTTTATCTCTAAAGCTCTTTTCGGACAAGGCAATGGTGTATAAAAGCGTTCATCTTAGCCATGGCATAAGTAGTATGGTTTATCTCCTGCCCATAGAACTTTGAGGGTGATATATTTATATCCTTGCCGTACTTTTCTTTAAACACCAAATAACATTTAATAAGAAGTCCGCCTGAACCCACGCAAGGGTCATATATATCCTCGCCGGGCTGTGGGTCCACTATACGAGCCATCAAAAAGGCTACCTCCCTTGAAGTATAAAACTCTCCGGCGGACTGCCCCGAACCTTCCGCAAATTTCCTAAGAAGATACTCGTAAGCCCTTCCAAAGATGTCTGGCTCCACATCCTTAAGCCCTAGCCTGTACCTACTTAGTATGTCAACCAACTGCCTTAGGTTATCGTCGCTTATTATCCTCTGCCCTGCTGCGGTGGCGTTATAGTCTACGATGTCTATAACCCCTTTAAGCTTAGGGTTATACTTGGCAATCTCTCTTACACAATCGGTTAGGTTTTCCCAAGTTTGGTGGTTTGCTTTCTTATGTTTTCCCATCTTGCGGTTTTGGTATGTAAAACCTCACTAGGTGGGGGTCTTTCTGCACTAGATCCTACGCAAGCTCAAGGCTTCCGTAACAGGAGGGGCAGTATGTAATCCTTGTACTTAGAGGCATCCACTGGACCCCTTATTGCGCATGCAGCCTCCCAAAGACAGTTTTCAAGTGTTTTTAAACATCCTAATGCGTCTTGGGAAGACATTCAATTCTTTCGGAGATAATTGTACGCTTTACAACATCAATCACATCCTCGGCCCTCTTTAGTCTCTTAATCTCTTCTGGATTGCTTGACTCAATCTTTACAATCCAGCTCTCGTATGGTTTGGAAACTATGGGGGATGGGTCCTTCTCAAGGGCATGGTTTACCCCAACCACTACACCGCTTAAAGGGCTTGGGAAGGTGGACACCTTTTTACCAGACTCCACCACCGCAAGGTTGCCGTCGTATTCTACCTTTGTGCCAACGGGCTTAATCTTAATGGCGTAAAGGGGATATATAAGGGAAGAAAGAACCTGCATAAAGCCCACGGAGTATATGCCCTTTTTCTCCTCTTTTATCCACTGGAAGAGCATACGCTCTTCGTTAACTCTGTAAAGCCTATCCCTTTTTATCTTACAGCCCAGCACATCTATATCTTCCATCTTTCTTGTCCAGCTCAGAAAAGGGACAGATAGAAAGAGTTTAAGGAGCACCCTCCTACTTGTCATAGACCGAAGAGGTTTTTCTCGAACCTCTTAAAGCCCCTCTCCTCAGCCCAAAGGTCTAAGGTGAGGGTTGCTACATCGTCCATCCTCGGAATGGCAAGCCCATCTATGCGCAGGTCAACGAGCTTAATATAGTACCCGCATCTTTTACATACCTGTAGCTGTACCGCACTGTTAGACTGGTCATAGTAATAGTCTATGCTCTCATCCTCCACGTTGCCACAGCTTACGCACATAGCCCTGTTATAGAGCCAATGGCTGTCGCAAAGTGGACAGACAAGAAACCTGCCACCCTCTACATCCTCTGTATCCGCCAAGTAGGAAAGGCTTGGTCTAAAACCGCACACAGGGCAGTGGTTCCTTAACCAATTGTATGGGTCAATATCTAATATCTCCCTCTTTAGCTCATAAAAGGGTGCAAGGAAAGACAGAAAGAAAAACCTATCCAAAAGGTTTTCCTCCTTTTCTATCAAAAACCTCTCCATTCTGTGGACCAACTCACTCCAATCTTCATGCCTTAGCTCCTCTGCCCTCTCCTTTATGACAGGGCTTCCCCTTTGGATGCAGAAGTCTAGAAGCTCTATAAACCAGTCTTTGGAATCTTTCCAATCCTTTCCTTTTTTTCTGATGTGTTCCTTTTGCTCCTCTTGGAGCCTGTATATGTCCCAGTAAAAGTCCAAGAGCTCCGAAGCCTCCGGATACTTGGACTTAAGGATATTCACCCTCCTGTGGAGGCTTTCCCTCCCTCCCAAGAAAGGTATGTTTATATTTGTCATTTTCTCATGACCTCTCTGAACCATTTGGGATGGTGAGAAGCTGCCCATAGGGCTGAGACCTTGCCAGTTATCATACTTGAAAGAGAGCCTGGTACACCCACCGTCCCCATGTACAGGTGCACTATAAAGCCCGCACCCACAACTACAAAGGTTATCTCGTGCAGAAGTATGGCAAGCCTCACAAAGGTAGTAGAGAAGGTCTCAGGAAACCACATAACAACGCCGGTTATGAGAAATACCGCACCACCTATGAACACCATCCATCCGAAAAGCTTCTGTCCTGCGTTGTACTTACCAGCTTCTGGAAGCTTCTCTTCCTCACCCTTTAGATAGTATTTTACGTTGGCAAGCCATATTCTGTCATCGCTATCAAGCACAAAGTCCTTTGCCCATCTTAGGAACATAAGAAGGACTCCTATGGTAAAGACCACACCAGCCCACTTGTGAAGCCAGGCGGAGAACTCTCTTCCACCAAGAAAAGGGAGCAACCAAGCAAACTTAGGTGAGTACATACCCAAGCCTGACAGAAAAAGATACACAAAGGGAATGGCAGTGAGCCAGTGTACAAACCTGTCAAAGGCAGAAAACCTCTCTACCTCAACCTCTTCCAGATTCTTAACGTCCTCCATTTCACTCCTCCTTTTTATGTTTCTTTCCCACCTTTATAGGTCCGAATAGGATAAGCTGCAAAAAGGCGCCAAGCAGAGTGCCCCACAACACTACAGAGCCTATGAGCTTCACTGGACCCTTCCACAGGCTTATCAAGGGTGATATACTTGCCTCCTTAGGAAGACCGTACATCTCGGGCTTATCTCCATGGGGAAGTAGGTATATGTAGCCTGTTCCTCCAACACCGGGCGGGTCGTAGATGACCGCCTTATCAAATCCCCTCTTTTTAAGACCCTGTAGTAGCTGGTTTGCTCTGATTAGCATCTCTTCTTTAGTGCCAAAGTGCAGTGCGTTGGTTGGGCATGTTTTTACACACATGGGCTCAAGCCCTGCGGAAACTCTGTCCACGCAGAAGTTACACTTCCATGGCTTGTTGTTGGCATCGTACCTTGGCACATCAAAGGGACATCCAGAAAGGCAGAACTTACAACCTATGCACTTAGAATGATCAAAATCCACTATGCCGTTGGAGTACTGAATAACAGCCCCGGGCGAAGGGCAGGCCTTAAGACATCCGGGGTCGGAGCAGTGCATACACTGGTACTTGGTAATGAACCATGTAAGACCTTTTTCCGTCTCAGCCTCCTGGAACCTCATAAACATAAAAAGACTGGGAGCAAGACCGGGACCAGACTGATATCCAGTGAAGACCTTCTCCTCTGCAAAGAGAGGTGGTTTTAGGTCATGCCACTGGGAACAGGCTGCCTCACAGCCCTTACAACCAATACAGCTAGATATATCCACCAGTATGGCAAGCTGGTCAGATTTTTTAATGTTCTGGTCTGGAGACTTGGAGGCGGAGACCCGCCTAAGCCCCAAACCAACGGTTCCTTCTGTCGTAACTGTGGCCATGTTCTCACCTCCTTAGGCTTTTACCTTTTCAACCTTGCATAGGAAGCCCTTGAACTCGGGAGTCTGGGAGTTTGGATCCCAAACGAAGGGCGTCAGCATGTTGGCAAGGGCGCCCTTAACCATACCCTCGTTGCCCCAGTGTATGGGTATGCCCACCGTGTAAACCTTTTTGCCGTTTATGGTGAGGGGCTTTATCCTCTTGGTAGGCATGGCGTATCCTTCGGCAGACCCCCTTGGCGTGCTCACTTTAACTAGGTCACCCTCCTTTATGCCCAACTCTTTTGCAAGCTCTTCGGGGAGCTCCACAAACATCTTGGGAAATAGGGCAGATGTTCCATATATATGCTTTGTCCAGTAATGGAAATGCTCCACAACCCTGTATGTGGTAGCAACGTAGGGATATTGGTCTGGTTTGGCAAGCAGGTCAAGGTCAGACTTGTAAACCTTCACAACAGGGTTAAAGGGCGTTTTGGGATGTAGGATGTTTTCCACAGGTGTTTCAAAGGGTTCGTAGTGCTCGGGGAAAGGACCGTCCACAAGCTGGGCAGCAAAAAGCCTACCCCTTCCCTCGGGAAGCATGATAAAGGGTCCATAATCGGGGGTTAGGTCTGGCTTTATGTCCGGTACATCGTGGCCCACCCATTTGCCCTCAGCCTCGTTCCACCATATGTATTTCTTCTTCTCGCTCCAGGGCTTACCCGTTGGGTCTGCGGATGCCCTGTTGTAGAGTATCCTCCTGTTTGCTGGCCAGGCATAACCATAGCCAGGATATACACCAAGACCGGAAGGGTCTGAGGTGTCCACGGATTTTGCCCTGTTGCCAGCCTGAGGGAATATGCCCGAATATAACCACATTCCGCAGGCAGTTGTGCCATCATCCTTCAGAGCACCAAAGCCAGGAACCCTTTCACCCTTCTTTGCCACTACGTTACCCTTGTCATCCACTATATCTTCCAAGGCGTATCCGTTCATCTCGTGCAAGACCTCCTCAGCAGTTGGATAGTAGGGGTTTTTAAAGTTCCAAGTAAGGTTGAGTATGGGGTCTGGGAACTTGCCACCTTCCTTTTGATAAAGTGCCTTTATCCTCATCCAGAGCTGGCCAGCGATCCACAGCTCGTCCTTTGCCTCTCCCGGTGGGTCAACAGCCTTGTACTTCCACTTTACAACCCTACCGCTGTTGGTGAAGGACCCTTCCTTCTCTGCGAAAATGGCAGAAGGAAGTAAGAAGACTTCCGTTTGCACCTTAGACGGATCCTCCACATGTTTCCAAAAGCTTGCCATCTCCGTTTCAAAAGTCTCTATCACAACCATCCACTTGAGCTTACCAAGCCCTTCCGCTGTCTTCCTTACATTTGGACCACTTGCCAATATGTTCATACCCACAGAAACAAGACCCTCAATCTTGCCTCTGTACATCCTGTCTAGTATCTCATCTAGAGATAGGAGCTTTTCCATTTTTGGAAGGTAGTGGTAGGCAAACTCGTTCTCCGGCGTGGCAGTTTTCCCATACCATGCCTTCAGAAGGCTTATAAAGAACTTGCTGTAGTTTGACCAGTAGTTCATGGAAAGGTCTACAGCCTTTGGAGTGCTTGCCTCTATGTGGTCCTTAAGGGTCTGCTGGTCTGCCCTGGGTGGTCTCAGGTATCCCGGTAGGAACCTGCTTTCCGCAGCAAGGTCTGTCATACCCTGTACGTTGGCATGCCCTCTTAGGGCATTTATGGCACCACCGGGGACGCCTATGTTACCGAGGAGAAGCTGCAATATGGCCATGGAACCTATAAGTTGCGTGCCAGTTGAGTGATGGGTCCATCCAAGAGCATAAAGGTGGGTCATAGCTTTATCAGGTGCGCTTGTTTCTGCTATGAGTTTAGCCACCTCTAAGAACTTATCCTTTGGTATGCCCGTTAGCTTCTCCACAACCTCTGGAGTATACCTTGAATAGAATTCTTTCATAAGCTGGAAAACGCACCTTGGGTCTTCAAGGGTCATATCCTTTTTAGCCTGACCCTTTTCGTCAAGCTCGTAAGCCCAAAGAGTTTGGTCGTACTTCTTCTTCTCTGGGTCATAACCGGAGAAAAGCCCCGTCTGCGGGTCAAAGCTGTAGGTGTCTTTTACTATATAGGCTGCGTTGGTAAAGTGTTTTACATACTCCTCGTTGTACTTTTTGTTCTGAAGAAGGTAGTTTATAAGACCCCCCATAAAGGCTATGTCTGAACCAGGCCTTATTTGGAGGAATATGTCAGAAACTGCGGCAGTCCTGTTAAATCTGGGGTCAACGCATATGATCTTTGCGCCTTTTTCTTGACGTGCCTTTATTGCCCACTTAAAGCCACATGGGTGGTTCTCCGCAGGGTTCCCCCCCATTACAAGGATTAGGTCTGCGTTCTTTATGTCATTCCACCCATTGGTCATCGCACCTCTTCCGAACCTTGGGGCCAAACTGGCCACCGTGGGTGCGTGTCATATTCGCGCCTGCGTTTCCCTCAAGACTGTACCAAGGGCTACCCCCATCTTTACCCATAGATAGCCCTCTTCGTTGGCTATAGTGCTACCCTCCACCCAGACCATACTCTCCATTCTGTTTACTATCCTCCCCTGTTCGTCCTTCTCTATAAGAGTTCTGTCCCTTGTGTCCTTTATAAGCCTTGCTATTCTGTCCAAAGCCTCTTCCCAGCTTATCTCCTTCCATTCCTTGCTGCCAGCTGGCCTATACAGGGGCTTTTTCAGCCTGTTGGGTGCGTTTATGAAGTCCTTAAGGGTTGCACCCTTTGGACAGAGGGTTCCCCTGTTTACTGGGTCGTCTGGGTTGCCTTCCACATGTATAACTCTAGGCTTTACGTTCATAGCACCGTCGGTAAGGCTGTATATAACCACTCCACAGGAGACGGAGCAATAAGGACATATACTTTTAACAGCCTTTGCGTTAGATATCTTAAGGTCCTGCACCCTAGCCATGGCTGGCTTTAGGTCAAAACCTAAACCGCCCGTAAGGACAGTACCTATGGATGCACCGGAGACCTTTAGAAAGCTCCTTCTTGTGAGCTCCATGTTTTTCACCTCCTGGACTTAGTGATAAAAACAATAATCTAATTGAGAATTATTGTCAACTTATTTTTATTTTCATAATATTTTTATATCCTTATATTTAAAAGACCTTGTAAAGCCTTCTTAAAAGCTTATAATTATTTGGCAGGAGGAAAAAATGGATTTTAAATTTTCACAGCTCAGCCCCCTTGTTCAGAGGGCACTGCAAGACATGGGATTTTCCGAACCCACGCCTATTCAGAAGGAGGCTATCCCCCTAGCTTTAAAGGGCTATGACCTACTTGGACAGGCAGCAACGGGTACGGGCAAGACCGCCGCCTTTGGCATACCCATAATAGAAAAGGTAAAAAAGGAGGATGGGTTAAAAGCTCTTATAATGACTCCAACAAGGGAGCTTGCCCTTCAGGTTAAGGAACAGCTCTATGCCCTTTCTAAGTACAAGGCTTTAAAGGTATTCTGCTTTTACGGAGGTACACCTGTTCATAAGGATTTGGAAATTCTTTCAAAGTTTACTCCCAACATAGTGGTTGGGACGCCGGGAAGGATAAAAGACCTTACCATGAGGGGGCTTTTTAACTTTGACAACCTTAGCTTTTTTGTCCTAGATGAAGCAGACCTCATGCTTGATATGGGCTTTATAGAAGACATAGAATGGATAATGCTCCAACTTCCAAAGGAAAAGCAGACATTTCTCTTTTCAGCAACCATACCTAAAGAGGTGGAAGAGCTTGCAAAGAGGCACCTAAGAAAGGACTACAAGTTCGTCAGGGTTATAACGGAGGAGCTGAAACCCAAGATTGAGGAAAGACTTATAAAACTTAACTCAACCATACAGAAGCTCGCCGAGCTTGAAAAGCTACTAAGAGAACACCTTCTTGAAAAGGTTATAGTCTTCGTAAAAACTAAAAAGGACGCAAAAGACATAACGCAGGAGCTGAAAAAAAGAGGCTTCAACGTTGTCTCTCTGCATGGAGATATGACCCAGAGGCAGAGGGAGAGCTCCTTAAGACTATTCAGGGATGGTAAGGTCAAGATAGTTGTAGCTACCGATGTGGCTTCTAGAGGCTTGGACATAAAGGGCGTGAGCCTTGTTATAAACTATCACATACCAGAGGACCCAGAGGTTTACATACACCGAATAGGCAGAACGGGAAGGATAGGTGCCTATGGTAAGGCTTACAGCCTTATAACCCCAGAGGACAGTAAGGCACTCTGGAGGATAAAGAGACTAAAGGAAAGATACGCACAGGCTTAGGATGGATATAAGAGAAAGGGCAAGAAAGATAAGGCTCTTTCTCATGGATGTAGACGGTGTGCTTACAGATGGAAGGCTTTACTACACCTCTCAGGGTGAAGAGATAAAGGTGTTTCATGTAAGGGATGGTATGGGCATAAAGCTAGCGCAGAGAGCAGGTTTAAAGGTAGGCGCCCTTTCTGGGAGAAAAAGTGAAGCTCTCAAAAGGAGATTGGAGGAGCTCGGTTTTGATGAGGTACATCTTGGGTACAACGAAAAACTACCCATAGTCCAAAGTATATCGGAAAGACTCTGTATAAAACTTGAGGAGTTTGCATATCTGGGAGATGACCTTGTGGATATACCAGTGCTTAAGAGGGTGGGCTTCCCCATGTGTGTGGCAGATGCACCGCAAGAGGTAAAAAAATATTCCCTCTACACCACGGAGATAAAGGGGGGCTATGGTGCGGTAAGGGAAGCTGTGGAGTTTCTCCTAAGGATTAGGGGAGACTGGGAGGAGTTATTGAACCACTACCTATGCTAAGGGTGCTTCTGGCAAGCTTTTTTATAATCCTCACATCTTACCTTTTAAGCCTCTATGTGAAGAGTGTTAGGAATGAAATAAACTCCACTGAGAGTAGCAGTCTTCTTGAGGAAGTAAGCATTAGAGTTTATGGCAAAAAGGGTATAGAGTGGACTGTCAGCGGGAAAGCCTTAAAGGTTGAGGGAGATAAGATTGAGTTAAAGGACGCAACTATAAACTCTGGTGAAAACAAATTAAGCGCTCATACCGCCTTTCTAAACAGGTCTGAAAGAATAGGGTATCTATCTGGTAATGTTTATATTGTTCTGGAAGATGGTATTAATGCAAGCACAGACCGTGCAGAGTTTGACCTTAAGGAGGGTAAGGTATGGGGAGAAGGAAGAATAAAGGTGGTAGAGGGAAAGAACTCCGTGGAAGGTAGGGGCTTTGAGATATTCCTGAAGCCCACGCGGGTTATAATTAGGAATGCTAAGGTGGTACAGCAATGATTTTTTTTATTATCTTGCTCGCCTTTACCTTTGCACTTTCTCAACCTCTTGTTGGGGAAGCGGATAATCTCACCTATGAAAGGGACAAGGTTATATATACGGGTAATGTGAAGATAACAAGAGGTAATGCCATAATTACAGCGGACAGGGTAATCATATACCTTGAAGAAAACAGGAAGGCAAAGCTTGCAGAGGCCGAAGGAGGGGTGAAATACGCAGAAGAAAAAAGAAAAGCCTCAGCAAACAGGATGATATACGACTTCCAGAGGGATATAATAACCCTTCAGGGTAAGGCAAAGGTTGAGGAAGGTCCAAACTTTGTGGAGGCTGACGAGATAGTTTATTACAGAAAGGAGGACAGAGCCATAGCAACGAGCAAAGGTTCAAGGGTAAGAACCTTCTACTTGGAGGAGAAAAATGAAAAAGTCGGACCTGATAAAAAAGCTAAGTAAGGAGTTTTCCATCCCCCAAGAGGCGGCCAAATCCTTTGTAGATAGCTTTTTTGAGGAAATCACCAATATCACACTTGAAAGGGGCAGGCTGGAGCTTAGGGGCTTTGGCGTATTTAAGGTCAGAAGGATGTGTGGTAGGTTCATAAGGAACCCAAAGACCGACGTAGAGATGTACATAGATGAGCGATACACGTTAAACTTCAAGCCTTCTAAAACTATAAGATGACAAAGTACCATGTTGTGATAGTTGGGGGTGGACCGGCAGGCTCCACGTGTGCTTACACACTTGCAAAGCAGGGTGTGAGTGTCCTTGTGGTGGATTTCAAAAGGGCTATAGGCTTGCCAGTACAGTGCGCCGAATTTGTTCCCGTTCAGCTCTACAGTCAGTTCAAAGAGTTCTTCACTGACGGGTCTATAGCTCAGAGGGTTGAAAACATGCTCCACTTCACACCATGGGGCGAGGAAGTAAGCATGTGGTCCGAGGGCTTTGTCCTAAACAGGGAGGTCTTTGACCTCAACATAGCCAAGCTTGCGCAGGCAAAGGGTGCGGAGTACATGCTAAGGACAAGATTCTTAGGTTTTGAGGATGAAAAGGTCTGGTTGGAAAACATAGAGGACAGACGCAAATTTTGCGTTGAGGCGGATATGCTGGTTGGTGCGGACGGTCCAAGGTCAAAGGTGGCCAAGCTTACGGGGAAGGCTACAGAGTACTTCCTAACTACAGCACAGGTAACAATGCCCCTAAGAAAAGGGCTTAGCGACCTTCTTATATACTTCAGAGATTACATACCGGGTGGCTATGGATGGGTGTTTCCAAAGGGAGGGGTTGCCAACGTGGGCATCGGTGTGGACCCAATTCTGGGTATGAACCCTATGGAAAGCCTCAGGAGGTTTATCGATGAGGTCTGTGCGGAGGGTATGGTGGAAGGTAGGATAATAAAGAGAACGGGGGGATGGATACCCGCAGATGGGCTCCTGCCTTTGGTAAGGGGGAAAGTGGCCCTAATAGGTGATGCCGGGGGTTTTTGTCATCCCATAACTGGTGGTGGAATTGCCAACGCAGTACTGTCTGGCAGTATGCTAGCAAGGGCAATAGTTCTGTCAAGCCTTGAGGAGTTTGAAGAGGAAGCATGGGATACCTTTGGAGAAAGCCTAAGCAGGGCAGCAAACAAGAGAAAAAAATACATGAGGAGCTGGAACAACCTAAGAGAGATCATTCCAAAGACTTGGATAGCCTTTGAAGAATACTGGCGTATAATTTAATAATTAGAAAAAGGAGGTAAAAGGATGGATTTTCTCGGAAGAGACCAATCGCCCCTTTCCTTTGAAGAGTGGGACTACCTTGAAAATACCATAGTTGATGTTGCTAAGAAGACCCTCATATGCAGAAGGTTCATGCCAGTTGTTGGACCAATAGGACCAGGCCATCAAATGGTATCCTACGATGTCTATTTGGGTGTTGAGCCGGGTGTTTGTGAGGTTAGGCCTGGAGAGGAGATGGAGATATGTGAGCCTGTAAGAACGGGTAGGAGAAAACATGTAAGCATACCCACTATATACAAACCCTTCACTGTAAGCTGGAGAGATTTAGAATACTTTAGGCAGTTCAACCTTCCAATGGACACATCTCAAGCGGCAGCCGCAGCCTTTGCAACTGCGGTGGCAGAGGATACCCTTGTGATACATGGAAACAGGAAACTGGATATGGAGGGGCTTCTCACCGTTGAAGGCCGCCAAACCATGTCCATGAGCGATTGGGACGTTATGGGCAACGCCTTTAACGACGTATCTTTGGGTATATCAAAGCTATCGGAGAAGGGTTTTTACGGTCCGTATTATCTTCTGCTAAATCCAAGGGAATACTTTAAGCTCAACAGGGTTTACCACAACACAGGACTTCTTGAGATAGAGCAGATAAGAAAATTGGTATCCGATGTTTACCACACGCCCATAGTACCTGAAGGGAAGGCAATACTCATCTCATCTGGGCCTCAGAACTTAGACATGGTGGTTGCCCTTGATATAAGCCTTGCCTTTACAGAAACAAGCAACATGGTACATCACTTCAGAGTGATGGAGATGGTGGTACCCAGGATAAAAAGACCAGGTGCCATAATGGTCATAGGTGAAAAGTGAAAGAAAGATGGAAGATAGTAGAGAGTCTCCTCAGTGATGAGTACGGCATAGAAGTTCAGGGAAGTTATGAGGGATGGGGGGCAGGTTATGACCCTATCTCTTTGCCTCTTACGGAGATGTGGGCAAAGGGGGAGGTAGATGACATACCACTCTCTGCAAAACGCCCCTTAGGAGTTGTCTTCTATATCAACGAACTTTCAAAGAGAAAGGAAGACTATGCCATAAACGCCATAAGGCATGAGATAGAGTATCTGTTTAACACCGACCTTTACCTTTGGAAGCTTGGACAGAGGGAGTTTTTCAAGTTTGGCTTTCCCCCAACATCCTTCCTCGTTCTATACTCTGTATTAGAGTCCCTGAAGGTTGACGAAAAAATAGTCCAAAAACATCCATCAAGCCTACAACCTCTAATAGATAGGTATAGAGATGTATTAAGGAATGTGGAGGTTTCCTACCCTCATCATCGTTTTTCCCTCTCCTTTCTGAGGAAGTGGCTCTGTGAGGAGAGGCTCCAGAAGGACTTGGAGAGGTTCCTCTATGAGTATGTTTGTGCAGAGAATAAAGATGCCTACGATATCCTGATAGAGGACCTGCTGGGAAAGTACATAAGCTATATTGAAAAAGCTCAGGAGCTCAACTACATAGACCTTTTACTGGATGAGGCAAGGGGGAGAGTAAGACAAGACGCCCATAGAGGAAGGATAATGACTGACCTTCTAAAAAAACTGCCACAGCATATGCAAGAAATTATAGTCTGCCATAAGGAAAAGGACTCTTCACAGATGGATGAAGGATATAGAAAAGAAGTGCTTAAAAGTCTAAGGTCTTTGCCCGACTGGATGAAGGATTACCTAAAGCAGATGTCTTACATAGATATGGTAGAAAAGGATGTAGAGTTTATAAGACATTTCTTACCAAAAACCCTGGAGGTGGAAATAGAACATAAGGGTTTTCTCAGTTTTCTTGTAAAGGGGTGGGAGGAGATGGGAGAAAGCTTCCTAAGTCCAAACATTAGTAGAGGTGGTGAGGAGCTCTCGGAAGAGGATAAGTTCTATGGAAGGGCCTACGGTATGGACAAAAGGGAGTTTTCCGTGTACAGAAGCATGCTAAGGGATATAGGACCGTACTTAGAATCTATGAAAAGAAAGCTTCAGAAGATAATGCCCTTGGAAGATGAGGGTTGGGTAGGTGGGTATTTCTACGGTAGAAGGATTGACAATAAGGCGGTTAATTTAGAGATACCTATGGAAAGGGGTAGGATGTACAAGAGGAGACATGTTCCCATAAAAAAGGAGTTGGCTTTCAAACTTTTGATAGACATATCCTCCTCAATGAAAAGGGAAGACAAGATAAAAAATGCAATAATGGCCTTGCTTCTTTTCTGCGAGATAATCCACAGTATGAGGATGCCCTTTTCCATAGACGTATTCAGTGAAAAAACTTACAGGCTTAAGGATTTCGATGAGGAGTACAATTCCATAAGGTGGAGAATAGTGGAGCTGTTTAAACTTGTGGGTGGTGCTACAAACCTTGAAAAGGCCATACTTTATTCCTATGAGGATACGGAGCTCTTCTGTAGGAAAAACCATATAAGAGGATGCCTTCTTGTCTTTTCTGACGGGGAGCCCACAAGAGGCTTGAAGGGTGAAGAGCTAAAGGAGATGATAAGGCAGATAAAGGGTAGGATGGAGCTCATAGGAATAGGCTTGGGAAGGGAAAGAAACTATATAGACTACTACTTTGAAGGTACGGGGATAAAGATAGGGCATATCTCAGAATTGCCCTCTGCCTTTGCAAGGCTCATACAAAATCAGGTAAAAAGGCTTGTGGCTTTTCAATGAATATTCTCTTTCCCTCCTGATATATCTCAAGGGCTATAGTATAGGGTGTTCTCCTATCGTGTTTTTGTGCCTCGAGCCAGAAATCCCTTGCCTGTTCATTCTGGTGCAAGGCATAGTTAACAAGGGCAAGAAGGGTATACTTCTCCTTAGAATCCTCGGAAAGCATGAGCCACTTGGTGGCTTCAAGGTATTTGAATTCAAGTATATACCTAATGCCTACGTGCAGAGGGTCTTTTAGGTTAATTAACTCTTCCCTTGTAAGCTTCTTACCCTCCTTTAGCACCACTATCTTAAATCTGACCCTCATCACACCAACCTAGGAATAAGGAAAATAATTTAGTCAACATGCAGGTATATAACAGTGAAACACTGGCAAATAAGAACGTGCTTCTCTCCAAAGATAGAAGGCCTCCGGACAAACTGGAAGTACTAGAAGACAGGATAGTGGTTTACTCTAGGGATGAAATTTTGGAGATTCCTATAAACTCAATGAGGGCGAAGGCTCTTCTTGATAGACTGTCTTATGGAGGAGAACTTACACAGGAGATATATATTTAAAAGCTCTAAAAGTAGAAGGAGGTCTTCATGGATAGATGGGAAAGTTTTCTTTTCGGAGTTGCTGAAAAGGCATTAGAGTATAGACCGCTTAGTAGGGAAGAGGCTCTAATCCTTCTGGATGTGCCAAGGGAATACATAGCCCTGATGACCTATCTAGCACAGAAGGTAAAGGACAAGTTCCATCCGCCGGATAGGATAGAGTTCTGTTCTATCATAAACGCCAAGAGTGGAGCCTGCTCTGAGGACTGCAGATTCTGCGCCCAGTCCAAGTTCTACCGAACGCCAATAAACATATATCCACTTGTACCCAAGGACGAGATATTAGAGGGCGCGTACAGAGGTGTGGAGTACGGAGCTAACAGGTATTGCGTAGTGCTAAGCGGAAGGTCTGCAACAGAGGAAGAGGTTGAAAGGATATGCGAGGCAATAAGTCAGATAAAGGAAGAGAGTCTTCCCATAAATGTGTGCGTTTCTGCGGGAACTTTAGATAAAGGTTCTCTTGAGAAGTTAAAACAAGCTGGAGTAAGGAGGGTTAACCATAACCTTGAAGCCTCGGAGAACTTCTTCCCCAATATAGTAAGCACCCACTCCTGGAGGGAAAGGCTACAAACAATAAAAAACATAAAGGCTGTTGGGCTTTCCACGTGCTCTGGTGGTATATTTGGAATGGGAGAGAGTAAGGAAGATAGGGTAGACCTTGCTTTAACTTATAGAGAGCTTGAGGTTGACTCCATCCCCCTTAACTTCCTTATGCCCATAGAGGGTACGCCAATGGAAGGCGCCACCGGTGTTACACCGTTGGAGGCTCTAAGGATAATAGCCATGTTCCGGTTTACCAACCCAAAGGCTGAGCTCAGACTGTGTGGTGGAAGGGAGCAAAACCTAAGAGACTTTCACGGTATGGCGGTGCTTATGACCAACGCCCTAATGGTTGGTGGCTATCTAACAAGGGCAGGAAGGGACATAAAAAAGGACTATCAGCTCTTAAAGGATCTGGGTTTTGAGAGGCTGGTAAGCTCAGAAGAATTTCACAGGTAGGTGTGTAATTCCTGTGAAATTCGGTGTGAAATTCTGGCCTCTGAAATGCTTGAGAATCAAAGACTTCAGAAGGGGGTGTGAAATTCTTTTATGATATAAATCATATAACTTCCAACCATTGGGAATCAAGGTTTAGAGAGGTGGATTTTTGGATTTTTCACAGGTGTGAAATTCTGGGCTCCTATTATTTATTTTTTATTTTCTTTTTTTAT
>RFFP01000009.1 GCA_003696155.1 Acidobacteriota bacterium | reverse complement strand
GCACCTACCGTTCTGCCACCTTCCCTTATGGCAAACCTCAGCTGCTCCTCCATGGCCACAGGCTTTACCAGCTCCACCTCTATCTCCACATTGTCCCCTGGCATCACCATCTCCTGCCCCTCGGGCAGCTTCACCACCGTCCCTGTCACGTCCGCAGTCCTGAAGTAAAACTGTGGTCTGTAGTTTATAAAGAAGGGTGTATGCCTTCCACCTTCCTCCTTGCTAAGCACGTACACCTGTGCCCTGAACTTCCTGTGTGGCTTCACACTTCCAGGCTTTGCCAAAACCTGCCCCCTCTCCACATCGTCCTTGCCTACTCCCCTGAGTAGTACGCCTACGTTGTCCCCAGGTAGTGCCTCATCTAGTATCTTCCTAAACATCTCTATGGATGTGGCCACTGTCTTGAGAGGCTCCTCCCTCAAGCCTACTATCTCTACTTCCTCTCCAGGCTTGAGCATACCCCTCTCTACCCTTCCCGTTACAACTGTTCCACGTCCAGATATGGTGAATACGTCCTCTATGGGCATCAGGAAGGGTTTGTCTACTTCCCTCTGTGGTGTGGGTATATACCCGTCTAGGGCGTTCATGAGCTCTACTATGGCGTTGCACCACCTGTCTGGTTTGCCTGCATCTAGCTCCTGAAGTGCTCCAAGGGCTGAACCCCTTATCACAGGTACCTCATCCCCAGGAAACTCATACTTGGACAAGAGTTCCCTTACCTCAAGCTCCACAAGGTCTAAAAGCTCTGGGTCGTCAACCATATCACACTTGTTCATGAATACTACTATGTATGGCACGTTTACCTGACGTGCTAAAAGTACGTGCTCCCTTGTCTGGGGCATGGGGCCGTCTGCAGCTGAAACCACTAAAATTGCCCCGTCCATCTGGGCTGCTCCAGTTATCATGTTCTTTATGTAGTCTGCGTGCCCAGGACAGTCTACGTGGGCGTAGTGCCTTTTCGGTGTCTCATACTCCACGTGGGTTATGTTTATGGTAATGCCTCTTTCTTTCTCTTCTGGTGCCTTGTCTATCTCTTCGTACCTCATGCACTTTGCCTTTCCGCCCTGTAAGACCCCTGCACCAAGCACGCAGGTTATGGCAGAGGTGAGGGTGGATTTGCCATGGTCAACGTGCCCTATGGTTCCTACGTTTACGTGTTCCTTCTCTCTTACAAACTTCTCCTTTGCCATAAGTTTACCTCCTGTTGTTATTTAGCTAAAGCCATCCGTTCCCCTATTATCTGCTCCGCTATGCTGTGGGGAACCTCATCGTAATGGGAAAACTTCATTATAAAGGTTCCTCTTCCCTGTGTCAAGCTCCTAAGGGTGGTAGCGTATCCAAACATCTCCGCAAGGGGTACGTAGGCTTTTATAGCGGTAATAATCCCCTTGTTTTCCATGCCCACGATTCTGCCACGCCTTGAGTTCAGGTCTCCTATGACATCTCCCACGTAATCCTCCGGAGTCTCTACTTCCACCTCCATAATGGGTTCTAGGAGAGTAGGATTTGCCTTCTTGGCAGCTTCTTTAAAAGCTAAAGAGCCCGCAATCTTGAAGGCCATCTCTGAGGAGTCCACCTCGTGGAAAGAACCATCAAAAAGCTTCACCTTTAAGTCTACCACAGGGTAGCCTGCCAAAACTCCGTTCTGTGTTGCTTCCTTTATACCCTCCTCTACAGCGGGTATAAACTCCTTAGGTATGATGCCACCTACTATGGCGTTTTCAAAAATAAAACCCTGTCCCCTCTCCAAAGGCTCTATCTCTATTATGGCATGTCCATATTGACCCCTACCACCCGTTTGCCTTATAAACTTACCTTCTCCAACCGCTTTGCCCTTTATAGTCTCCTTGTAAGCAACCTGCGGTTTACCCACGTTAACCTCTATACCGTACTCCCTTTTCATCCTGTCTACTATTATCTCCAGGTGAAGCTCACCCATACCATGTATGAGAGTCTGACCTGTCTCTGGGTCTGTAGAAGCCTTAAAGGTTGGATCCTCTTTCATAAACCTGTTGAGCACTTGAGAGAGCTTCTCTTGGTCCTTTTTGGTCTTGGGCTCTATAGCCATGGATATGACGGGCTCGGGAAACTCGAGTTTTTCAAGAAGTATGGGATGCTTTTCATCGCAGAGGGTATCACCTGTGGTAGCCTCCATTCCAACTGCAGCCACTATCTCACCCGCAGAAGCCTCTTGCACGTCCTCCCTCGATGCAGCGTGCATGAGCAAAAGTCTTCCTATCCTCTCCTTTTTGTCCTTGGTAGCGTTGTAAACATAGGATCCTGCTGTTACCTTGCCTGAGAAGACCCTAAAGTAGGTTAACTGTCCTGCGTATGGGTCACTCATCACCTTGAAGGCATAGGCGCAGAAGGGCTCCTCGTCAATAGGCTTCCTCTCTTCCTCCTGACCGCTCTTAGGATTTGTGCCTCTCACTGGAGGAACATCCAGAGGAGAGGGTAGATAATCTATGACCGCATCCAAGAGGGGTTGAACACCCTTGTTTTTGAAAGCGGAGCCACATAACACCGGCACAAGCTCCCTTTTTATGGTAGCCTTTCTCAGTACCCTCTTTAACTCCTCTGTGGTTATCTCCTCGCCCTCCAAATACTTCATCATCAGCTCATCGTCCTTCTCCACTATAGACTCAACCATCCTTGCGTGCCACTCTTTAGCTCTATCCAGGTATTCCTCTGGTATGTCCACCACTTCATACTTGGCACCCAAGGTTTCCTCCAGCCATATTATGGCCTTCATATCCATGAGGTCCACCACACCCTTGAAATTCTCCTCCGCACCTATGGGTATCTGTACAGCCACTGGTTTTATACTAAGCTTCCTCTCAATTTCCCCAAAGACCCTGTAAAAGTCCGCACCGAGCCTGTCCAGTTTGTTTATGAAGGCTATACGGGGTACGTTGAACCTGTCCGCCCATCTCCAGTTAGCCTCCGATTGGGGCTGTACACCCTCCACCGCGGAGAAGATGAAGATTATCCCATCCAGGACCTTCATAGAACGTACCACTTCCACGGAGAAGTCCACGTGTCCGGGCGTGTCTATTATGTTTATTTGATGGTCCTTCCAGTAGCAGGCTGTGGTTGCAGCCGTTATGGTAATACCCCTTTCCCTCTCCTGGGGCATCCAGTCCATGGTGGCTGCACCCTCGTGGACCTCGCCTATCTTGTAGGTCTTACCCGTGTAGTAGAGTATCCTTTCTGTTGTTGTGGTCTTGCCCGCATCTATGTGGGCAACTATACCTATGTTCCTTAACCTCTCTATTGGCACTAACCTTGGCATGGCATCCTCCTTACCATCTAAAGTGGGCAAAGACCTTGTTAGCCTCTGCCATCCTGTGGGTGTCTTCCCTTTTCTTTATGGCTCCACCCTTGTCGTTTAGAACATCTAAGAGTTCAGCTTTCAATCTTTCCACCATAGTGTAGCTCCCTCTATGCCTTGACCTTTCCATTGCAGCATCCACAAGCCACTTAATGGCAAGGCTTATCTGTCTTCTCGGTGGGACCTCCACGGGAACCTGATAGGTGGCGCCTCCAACCCTTCTGGGCCTTACCTCAAACTCGGGCTTTAGCTTTTCTATCACCTTATGCAGGAGTTCCACGGGTGTCATGTTCACCTCTTTCGCTGCAGATTCAAGGGCGGTGTACACTATCCACTCGGCCACAGATTTTTTACCGTCTTTCATTACCTTGTTTATGAGCTTATGAACTAGGACATCACCATACCTGGGTTCTGGGCTTATCTCTCTTGTTGCGACAGGGCCCTTTCTTGGCATTACTTCTTACCTCCCTTAGCTGCTGGCTGTCCCGCCTTTGGCCTTTTGGCTCCGTATTTAGACCTAGACTGTCTTCTGTTGGCAACGCCCGCGGTATCCAAAGCACCCCTTACTACCTTGTACCTTACGCCGGGCAGGTCTTTAACCCTTCCACCCCTAACAAGCACAAGGGAGTGCTCCTGAAGGTTGTGTCCCTCGCCGGGTATGTATGCGGTAACCTCTATACCGTTGGAGAGCCTTACCCTTGTCACCTTTCTTAAGGCTGAGTTTGGCTTTTTGGGTGTTACCGTGTATACCCTTACGCAGACTCCTCTCTTCTGCGGATTACCTTGCAAGGCAGGCGCCTTGCTCCTCTTTTTCCTACTTTCCCTACCTTGCTTTACCAGTTGGTTTATGGTAGGCATCTTAAACCTCCTAAGCTGTATATTATAACATGTCTCTAAAAACCTTTGCCTTTTCCTCTTCCAGAACTTCTACCTCAGCGTACTCCTGCACTCCTGTTCCTGCAGGTATGAGGTTCCCTATTATGACGTTCTCCTTTATACCTCTTAGGTCATCTACCTTGCCCTCGCAGACTGCGTCGGTAAGGACCTTAGTTGTCTCCTGGAAGGAGGCTGCAGATATCCAACTTCTGGAACTCAGGGAAGCCTTTGATATGCCCACAAGTATGGGTTCCGCCTTTGGTATCTTACCGCCCTCTTCCCTTATTCTTTTCACTTCCTGCTCGAGCTCTTCCACCTCCACCTCCTCGTTTACCAAGAACCTGCTGTCCCCAGGATCCACTATCCTCCTACGCCTAAGCATCTGGCGTATGATTATCTCGAAGTGCTTATCGTTGATATCCACTCCCTGAAGTCTGTATACCATCTGTACCTCTTTTAGCAAGAATCTCTGGAGCTCCTCTACACCTTTTATCTTCAGTATCTCCTCTGGTACCGGTGTTCCATCGGTGAGCTGATCTCCCGCAGATACCGTATCCCCGTTCTTTACAAGCAGGTGCTTACCCTTGGGTACGAAGTACTCCTTCTGCATGCCCGTCTCTCGGTTGTAAACTACAACCTTATACCCTTTACCCTTTATCCTGACCTGACCGTCTATTTCTGCCTTTACGCTCTCTGTTATGTTTGCGCCCTTCTGTACATACTGGCCGTGGCTCACAAGTATGTACTCATCCCTCTTTATATCGTACTTCCTCGTCTCTCCAGTCTTTGGATTGAAGACTATAACCTCGTCCGCGTCCTCGTATATCCTTACTGTACCGTTTATCTCTGTAAGCATGGCTGGGTTCTTAGGTTTTCTTGCTTCAAAAAGCTCCTCCACCCTGGGAAGACCACCCACTATATCACGAACCTTTGCCATCTCCTTAGGTATACGCGCAAGCACGTCACCTGGCTCAACCCTGTAGTCCTTAACGGTGTAATATTTATGCTGTATCTCCGTACCTTCCGATTCACTGCAGGTGGGGCATACGAGCCACTCCATCTGAACTTTATCCGAGGGCACGTTAACTATGGAGTTCACAGGAAGGTCGTAAGACACCTCTCTGCCATCGTCCGTGTTTACCACTATCTTGGGTGTATGGAGCATGGCGTCCTTTGGCCTTGTAAAGGATACTATGGTGGATGTTCTTCCAGTAAGAGGGTCCCTTTCCTCCTTGACCGTTATGTCTAAGGCTATGTCTTTGAACTCAACCCTTCCTGCCTCCTCCGCGATTATGTATGTGTTGAATGGATCCCACTCTGCCATGAGGGTGTTGGCCTCTATGAGCTTACCCTCTTCAACAAGTATGCTTGCAGAGTAAGGCACTGCATGGCGTTCTATCATCCTACCCTCTGCATCTACCACACCTACAGCCCCATCCTTGGATACGTTTATCCTTTTTCCTTCCCTGTTAACTATGAGCCTTATGTTGTAGTACTTTACATAACCAGACTTCTCATTGTATAGCTCTCCCTTCACCCTTTCCGCTACAGCTGCACCACCAATATGGAAGGTTCTCATGGTTAGCTGGGTTCCGGGCTCACCTATGGACTGGGCCGCTATTATACCCACCGCCTCACCTATGTCAACGAGCCTTCTCTGGGATAGGTCCCATCCGTAACACATGCTACATATACCATGTTTGGATTCGCATGTGAGGGGTGATCTAACAAGCACCTTCTCTATACCTGCATGCACTATCCTGTCCGCCAAAGGCTCATCCACTATATCGTTTCTCTTGGCTATAACCTCTCCAGTGTAAGGGTCAACCACGTCGTCCGCTAAGGTCCTGCCTATTATCCTGTCCTTTAGAGAGACCTTTTCTTCCCCACCCTCAACTATGGGCTCCATCAATATACCCCTATAGGTTCCACAGTCCGTCTCCCCGATGGTAATATCCTGAGCTACGTCCACAAGCCTCCTTGTCAAATAGCCGGCAAAGGCGGTCTTTAGTGCGGTGTCCGCCAGACCCTTACGCGCTCCATAGGTGGAGATGAAGTACTCGAGAACAGAAAGTCCTTCTCTAAAGTTGGCAACGATAGGTGTTTCTATGAACTCACCCGTATGCTTTGCCATGAGCCCCCGCATGGCGGCAAGCTGTCTAATCTGGTCCCTGTTTCCACGTGCTCCCGAATTGGCCATCATGTATATGGGGTTGAATATACCCGTATATACCTTCTCTCCCTCCTTCCTTGTGCTTTTCTCTATCTCCTCAAACATGGCCTTGGAAACCTTATCTGTTATCTCGGACCAGAGGTCTATTATTCTGTTGTAACGCTCCTTTGCGGTGATTATACCCCCTCTGTGTAGCTCGGTTATCTCGTCGGTCTGCTCAAAAGCCCTCTGCATTATCTCTCTCTTCAGCTTAGGTATCTGCAGGTCCTCAACTCCTATAGAAACTGCTGCCTTTGTAGCTATGTTAAAACCTAGCTCCTTCAGATCATCTAAAAACTTTGCGGTTATCTCCGTACCATAACGGTTATAGATGTTGGCTATGAGCTTTGAAACCTTCTTTTTGTCCATTGGTTCATTTACAAAGGGATGCCCCTCAGGAAGTATGCTATTAAAGAGAACCCTACCAGCTGTGGTTTCTATGAGCTTTCCGTCTTCCAGCCTCAGCTTTATCCTCGCGTGCATATCTACCTTCTTATTCTCAAGAGCTAAGAGCACCTCCTCCCTACTGTAAAAGAGCTTGCCCTCTCCCCTTACGCCCTGCACCTCTTGTGTCATGTAGTACACACCAAGGATAGTATCCTGCGATGGCATGGTTATGGGTTTGCCATGAGCCGGAGAGAGGATGTTCTGAGTTGACAGCATAAGTATGTAAGCCTCAAGCTGGGAGTGTATGCCCAAAGGCACATGCACAGCCATCTGGTCTCCGTCAAAGTCCGCGTTAAAGGGTGGGCAGACAAGAGGGTGTAGCTGGATAGCCTTGCCATCCACGAGCACGGGCTCAAAGGCCTGTATGGACATTCTATGAAGGGTGGGAGCCCTGTTTAGGAGGACTGGATGCTGTTTTACCACCTCCTCGAGGCACTCCCAAACCTCTGGTGTCTTCTGGTCAACGAGCTTCTTGGCGTTCTTTATGGACGTGGCGTATCCCTTCTCCTCAAGCCTTCTGTATACAAAGGGCTTGAAAAGCTCAAGAGCCATTATCCTAGGAAGACCGCACTGATGCATCTTAAGCTCGGGACCTACCACTATAACACTTCTGCCCGAATAGTCCACCCTCTTACCTAAGAGGTTCTGCCTGAACCTGCCCTGCTTCCCCCTTAGATAATCGGACAAAGACTTAAGAGCCCTTCCATTTTGTGTTATAACCCTTCCACGCTTGCCGTTGTCTATAAGGGCGGACACAACCTCCTGAAGCATCCTCTTTTCGTTCCTTATGATTATCTCGGGTGCATCGAGCTCTATAAGCCTTTTTAGCCTGTTGTTCCTGTTTATTATCCTCCTGTAAAGGTCGTTTAGGTCTGAGGTGGCAAACCTCCCACCGTCGAGGGCAACGAGGGGCCTAAGTTCAGGCGGAAGAACTGGAAGGACCTCAAGGATCATCCACTCAGGCCTATTCCCACTTTTTATAAAGTCCTCTACAAGTTTTAAAACCCTAAGAAGCCTCTTTATCTTTGACTCTGAGACCTCCTTAAGGACTGCATTACGCACATCGAGCTTTATCTTCTCGAATATGGGAAGATCCTTCTTTCTCTCCTTGACGGTTTCGTAATAAGCCTGGATGGCTTCCCTACCCGTCTTACAATTTTCACAGGGTTCTTGGTACAGATTGCCGCTTTCTATGTCAAGGTAGAGCTCTTCACATATGACCTTATGGAGCGCCTGCTCCAGGTTCATCCCCTCTGGAGGATTTATGTCAACACCATAGAGCCTTAAGTCCTCAGCTATAACCTTTATCATCCTCTCGTAGACCTTTCTGTATTGGTTGTAGAGCTCTACAGAGAGGTCTTCGTAGCCCAGACTGTAAGGCTTTACCTCCTCCCTGAGATTAGCCGCGTACGCTTCAAGGTCAAGTCTTGAGAGCACCTTCTTTACTATCTCCGTTCCCATACCCCCTTCGTATTTGTGCTCCAGGCTCACCGCAAACTCGCTGTTGTATGTTTCTTCGTCTACAACATGAAGCTTTACAAATTTTGTGTTCCCCATATCATCTTTGATGGGGATGGTTTCTTCAAGCTGTGCGAAAACCTTCTCTTCCTCTTCGTTCATAGGATACTCTATTACCAAATAAGATTCAAAGTAGACAACCCTCTCCACGTCTCTCACGGAAAGACCCATCAGGGTTGCTATCTTGGAGGGTGTGCTTTTGAGGAACCATATATGAGCAACCGGGGCTGCAAGCTCAATATGTCCAAACCTCTTCCTCCTGACGTAGGACTTTGTCACTTCAACACCGCATCGGTCACATATAGTACCCTCAAACCTCTTCCCTCTGTACTTACCACATAGACATTCGTAATCCTTTATGGGTCCGAATATCTTGGCGCAGAAAAGACCATCCTTTTCAGGCTTATGGGTTCTATAGTTTATGGTCTCTGGCTTCTTTACCTCACCGTAACTCCAGCTCAGTATATCCTCAGGTGAGGCAAGCATGAGCTTTATCTTTTCAAAAGGTAAAAGACCCTTTCTCATCTCTACTCCTCCTGAATTTCCACCTGGTCACAGGGCATACTTATCCCATTTTCACACTTAACGTTAAGCCCAAGAGCCTTTAATTCTCTAACAAGCACTCTGAAGGATTCGGGCACTCCCGGCTGATATATGTACTTACCCTTCACGATGGATTCGTACACCTTGGTTCTACCTTCTATATCATCTGACTTGACCGTGAGCATCTCCTGAAGTGTATAAGCTGCACCATGTGCCTCTAAAGCCCACACCTCCATCTCTCCAAGTCTCTGACCGCCAAACTGGGCTCTTCCCCCAAGAGGTTGCTGTGTGACCAAGGAGTAAGGTCCAGTGCTACGCGCGTGTATCTTATCATCTACCATGTGTATGAGCTTTAGCATGTACATGTATCCTACCGTCACCCTCATGTCAAAGGGCTCGCCAGTTTTGCCATCGTACAGCACCGTCTTACCATCCTCTGGAAGCCCGGCCATCCTCAGAAGCGACCTTATGTGCTCTTCGCTGGCACCCTCAAAGGCCGGTGTAGCCATGGGAATGCCGAGTTCCTTATAGAGCCTTACCAACTCCTCAAAGCTCTCCTCGTCTAAGGAATTAAGAAACTCCTCCAGCCTCTTCTGAACCTCACCCGAAGGGTCACCCACGGAGTATACCTCTTTAAGAAACTCCACTATAGCTTTCCTGTCTGCTCCATCCTCTACTAGCTCCCTCAGTTTCTTTCCAAGCTCTTTGGATGCCCATCCCAAGTGTGTTTCCAGTATCTGTCCAACGTTCATACGTGAGGGCACACCCAAGGGGTTTAGCACTATGTCTACGGGTGTTCCATCCTCAAGGAAGGGCATGTCTTCAACGGGAAGGACTACGGAAATTACCCCCTTGTTTCCGTGGCGACCTGCCATCTTATCTCCTACCTTTATCTTCCTCTTCTGAGCTATGTATACCTTTACTAAGGCTATAACGCCAGGTGGAAGCTCACTCTTTCTGCCGATAGACTCCATCTTTTCTTCGTAGAGTTTTGTCAGCATGTCCACCTGCGACTTGGTCCTTTCTCTGAGCTCGTTTATCTTCCTGCAAAGCTCTGCATCTTCAAATATGTTCTCCGGTCTTGTGACTATATAGTTTAGAAGGGCTTCAAAGGTCTGCTCGTCTATCTTAGTACCAGGGCTATAGGTTTTCTTCTTTATCGTTATCTCCCTCTCTATGCTCCTACCCAGAAGAAGACCCTTCAGTACACCGTTCCTGCCTTCCACTATAAGCCTTTTCCTTTTTTCCAGTTCCCTTTCCAACTCCTCCCTTTCGGCCCTTTCCACAGCCTCCGCTAGGTAATTCCTCTTCTCCCCCGTTTTCCTTGCAAAGACCTTTACGTCTACCACCACACCTTCTATGCCTGGTGGACATCTGAGGGATGAGTCCTTCACATCTCTTGACTTTTCACCGAATATGGCCTGAAGGAGCTTCTCCTCAGGAGTCAGCTGGGCCTCACCCTTAGGTGTTACCTTGCCTACCAATATATCGCCAGGCTTTACGTAAGTTCCTATCTTTACTATACCCAACTCATCTAGGTGGGAAAGTGCCCTTTCAGGAATACCGGGAATCTGCCTCGTTATCTCTTCGTTTCCTATCTTTGTCTCCCTTGCTTCTACTTCCAACTCCTCTATGTGTACGGAGGTGTATACGTCCTCCTTGACAAGTCTCTCCGATATAACTATGGCATCCTCAAAGTTGTAACCCCTCCAGGGCATAAAGGCAACGAGCACATCCTTACCCAAGGCAAGCTCACCCCTGAAGGTAGACTGTCCATCGGCAAGTAGCTCACCTTTGCTTACCCTCTGACCCTTTACCACAACTGGCCTTTGATTTATGCAGGTGTTTTGGTTTGTCCTCTCGAACTTTTTAAGCTCGTAAACGTCTATGCCTATATCCGTTGGGTCGTTCATGTTTATCTCTTCTGGGTTTACTCTGACTATTATCCTTCTGGAGTCCACCTCCTCCACCATACCACCGCGCCTTGCGACCACGACTGCACCGCTATCAAAGGCGACCTTCTTCTCCATACCCGTACCCACAAGAGGTGGGGAGGTGAACATAAGGGGCACGGCTTGCCTTTGCATGTTAGAACCCATCAGAGCCCTGTTTGCGTCATCGTGCTCTAGGAAAGGTATGAGGGAAGCGGACACGGATATAACCTGTCTCGGTGAAACGTCCATGTAATGCACCTGCTGAGGGCGTACTATCTGTATGTCGTTCTTGTACCTAACATAGACCCTGTCGCTGAGTATTCTACCTTCCTGGTCCGTGGGAGTATACTGGGCTATGACGTAGTTCTCCTCCTCGTAAGCGGCAAGGTATTCAACCTTTTCTAGGACCACACCATTCTCCACCTTTCTGTAAGGCGTGACTATAAATCCGTACTCGTTGATCTGGGCATATACGGTTAAGGACGTCACCAGGCCTATGTTTTGTCCCTCCGGTGTCTCTATGGGACATATCCTTCCGTAATGGGACGGGTGAACGTCCCTTATTTCAAACTTGGCACTTTCTCTTGTAAGACCACCCGGTCCCAGAGCGGAGAGCCTTCTTTTGTGGGTTATGGCAGAAAGTGGATTTGTGTTATCGAGATACTGAGAGAGCATACCTCCCTTAAAAAACTCGTATATGCTGCTGGTTAGATACCTTGGGTTTAAAAGGTCTTGAGGTTTTAGGTTAGGGTCCTCCGGGTTAACAACGGTGCACCTATCCCTGAAAAACTTCTCCATACGGGCAATGCCTACCCTTGCCTGGTTTTCAAGAAGCTCACCAACTGCCCTTATCCTTCTGTTACCGAGGTAGGCGATATCGTCTTTTTTCTCTCTGCCGTACCTGAGATTTATGAGGTACTTTATTGTATTCACGAGGTCATTAACTGAGAGAAAGCGCGCTTTTCCTTCGGTGTTATCTTTAACCTTGACCTTGTTCCTTGACTTGAGAATGTTTTCCAAAAGTTCCTCATTTATGGGTGTACCAGATGGGTAACCGTCTAAGTCTTCCGCAAGTATAAGAGGGGGGAGATCCCTCAGTCTGTTTAAATCCTCGGGTCCTAACTCCCTTGGGACTCTGTAAACCTTGGCATTTAACTTTACCCTTCCAACCCTGGAAAGGTCATATCTCGTAAGGTCCATGAAGTACAGGTCAAAGTGAGACCTTGCCCTGTTGACAAGGTGCTCCAGCTCCATGACCATGGGCTCTACTGCCCTAAGTTTCTTATATATATCTATAAGGGCATAGTCCCTAAGGGTGAAGCGCGCAGGTATTTTGATGGGACTCTTCTTGTCAGGTTCTCTTGGGGACGTTTCAGCTATAAGGGTTTCAATCATTATCTTACCGTAGTGGCTTTTTACTGCGCTCTCGCGGGGTAGGGCTGTGAGGAGCTCTATCCCCATCCTTTCATCCTTTAACAGCCTTTCTAACTGTCCAAGCTCCTCTATAAACCTCTCCTCTATTATCTCCTCCTCTACGCCCCTTTCCTCCACCTTTGCCTTGTACCTTAACACTGCAAAGAGATAATGGTCTTCAAGGTCTTCTAGCCTGTACTCTTCACCCGTATGCTTGTCAAACAGCCCACCCCCCTGCACAAAGAGGGCCTTAGTCTCTGGATAGAAGTACTTTAGAAGGTCATAGGATGTCTCAAGGCCAAAAGCCCTTAGGACAAAGGTTCCGCCCACCTTCCTTTTGTCTATCCTAGAGGAAAGTATATCCGTCGTGCTGGACAGTTCAAACTCTATGCGTGAGCCCTTATCTGGGATTATACTCGCCCTGTAAAGCATACGTGTTATGGTTGTATCCTTCTGTCTTTCTTCCTTCTCCTCAAAAAAGACACCGGGAGATCTTATGAGTTGGTTCACCACAACCCTTTCGCTTCCGTTTATTATGGAAGAGCCAGTTTGGGTCATCATGGGTATTTCACCAAAGTAGACCTTCCTTGGTTCGCTAAGCCTTTCACCTTTCTTGGTCTTGGTACGTAGTCTTACCATAACCCTGAGAGGTATAGAATAGGTAAACCCCTTTACCCTGCATTCGTCTTCTGTGTACTTTTCCTTGTTTACCAAGAGGGTTCCACATCTTGGACATTTGACACCATAACCTGCCAAAAAGGTCTGGTCCGTATGGGCTTTGTATCCACATCGGTTGCACTCCCACTCTCCCACTTCATAACCCATGTACTCTATAACTATCTTCTCATCAGGGTCCTTGAAGGGAAAGGATGTGGAAAATATGTATTCAAGCCCTTTCTTTTCTCTACCGTGGGGTGGTTTATAGAACTGAAGGAAGGATTCAAAGGATTCCCTAGGGAGAAAGAGAAGGTCAGGTGGGCTAACCAGTTCCTCCTCTTTTCCAAAAAACTTTCTTGGTAGGGGCATGTTTCTTTTCATATTTCAACCCTCTTTTGAGTTTCTAAGATAAACCTTTTATTATATACCAGGAGGCTGGATGTGTCAACATAAAAACAGAAAACCCCCTGTATATACAGGGGGTAGGGGCCCTTAGCATATCCCATCTTGGGAGCGTTTACTTTACCTCTACTTCCGCACCAGCTTCCTTAAGTTTAGCTGCTATCTTTTCCGCTTCCTCCTTAGGCACACCCTCCTTTACGGGCTTGGGAGCGCCTTCTACTAGGTCCTTTGCTTCCTTCAGTCCTAGGCCTGTGATCTCCCTGACCACCTTAATCACGTTTATCTTGTTGGCACCTGCAGACTTGAGTATGACGTCAAACTCTGTCTTCTCTTCCACCGCTGGTGCTCCTGCCGCTGGTGCTCCTGCTGCTGCCACAGGGGCGGCTGCTACCATAGCTGCCGAGACACCGAACTTTTCTTCTAACTTCTTTACAAGCTCGGCGACCTCTAACAGGGTCATATTCCCTATGGCTTCCACTATCTCGTCAATGGTAAGTGTTGCCATATCTATACCTCCTTTACTAAGATTTTTTCTCTTCTATAGCTTTGAGTGTAAGTACGAGCTTTTGAGGTGCGGACTTTAGGGCCATTATAAAGGCATATACGGGGCCTTGTATGGCACCCATAAGCCTTGAAACTAGGACTTCCCTTGAGGGGAGTTCTGCAAGAGCCTGCACTTCCAATGGTTTTAAAAACCTACCCTGCATATACCCACCTTTTATCTTGGAAAGGGGTTTGTCCTTATCCAGCTCTTTAGCAAACTCAAAAAGCGTCTTTGCCACAACCACAGGGTCATCATAAGCAAAAACGACCGCCGTGGGACCTATGAGCACCTCTCTGTGGTCTGAAAGGACCGTATCCATAAAAGCCCTGTATAGAAGGGTGCTCTTGCCCACAAGAACCTCCCCCTTCTTCTGTTTTACATCAAACCTAAGCCTTGCCATGGTTTGTGCATCAACACCCGTAAAATCAAAGAATACCGCAAGGCTAGAGCGGTCTATCCTCTCTTTATAGGAAGCCACATACTTGGATTTCTCTTCCCAGCTCTTTCTCATGCTAACCTCCTTATTTCACAAAAGGATGTCATGCTACTAACTCCTGTAGTCTTCTTAGGGTTGTGGAGATGTCCAGCTTTACCGATGGGCTCATGGTAAGGGATAGGAAAATACCCCTCACGTACTGACCTTTTGCACCTGGGGGCTTGGCCTTTACAACCGCATCTATAGCGGTGTATACGTTGCTTATAAGCTTTTGCTCTTCAAAGGATATTTTGCCCACTGGCATATGAAGGTTACCCGTTTTGTCCACTCTAAACTCAACTCGCCCCTTCTTGGCTTCCTCTATTGCCTGCCTTACGTTTGATGTTACCGTGCCCGTCTTTGGGTTGGGCATGAGCCCCTTGGGACCGAGTATTTTACCAAGCTTTGCCACCTTTGGCATTATCTCAGGCGTGGCTATAACTACGTCATAATCTACCCACTCCTCTTTTGCTATCTTGTTGATAAGGTCCTCGCCGCCCACGTAGTCCGCTCCTGCATCCTTAGCTATCTTCTGATACTCACCCTCCGCAAGAACCAGCACTTTAAGCTCCCTTCCAAGCCCGTGGGGAAGGACTACCGAACCCCTGACCATCTGGTCCGCATACTTGGGGTCAACACCCAGCCTCATTACAAGCTCAACGGTCTGGTCAAACTTGGGTCCGCACTCCTGATGAAGCTTTTTAAGAATGCTGGTGCCCTCTTCTACAGTGTAAAGGCTCTTTTTGTCATACAGTTCCAGACATCTTTTGTACCTTTTGGCTCTTTCCATGGCTCTACTCCTTCCAACCTTCTACTTCAATACCCATACTTTTGGCAGTGCCCACTATCATTCTCATGGCAGCCTTTATGTCCTTTGTGTTCATATCTTTTAACTTTATTTTGGCTATCTCTTCCACCTGCTGAAGGGTCACCCCACCGACTTTCTGCTTCTTTGGGTCGGAGGAACCCTTCTGAACCTTAGCGAATTTCTTTAGCAGGTAGGAGACGGGCGGAGTTTTCATTATGAAGCTAAAGCTCCTATCCTGGTATATGGTTATAACTACTGGCACTACCGTTCCTGGCTCAAAGTCTTTACTGGCTGCATTAAACTGCTTGACAAACTCCATTATGTTAACACCGTGCTGACCTAAAGCCGGTCCTACTGGCGGTGCAGGAGTTGCCTGCTGGGCCGGTAGCATAAGCTCAACCTTTGCAGTTACCTTTTTCATCTTTGACCTCCTACAACTTCTCTACCTGAGAGTAGTCAAGCTCAACAGGGGTAAGCCTTCCAAATATACTTATGAGAACTACTACTTTCTCCCTTTCTGGATGGACTTCTTCCACAGTGCCGGTGAAGTTCATGAAAGGACCTTCTATAACCCTCACCTGGTCTCCCTTCTCATAGAGGACTCTCACGGGCCTTACACCTTTCTTCACGAAGGCCACTATCCTTTCGACTTCCTTCTCTTCTAGGGGTGCAACCCTTCCACCAACTAGAACAGGCTTGTAAACATGGGGTGTTTTTTCAATTGCCCTGAGGAGGTTATCGCTCATCTTTGCCTTTATAAGTAGGTACCCAGGGAACATTTTAGATTCGAGTATTATCTTTGCCTCCGTTTTGTTTTCCTTGCAGGTGATCTTCTGTCCAGGTTTTGATATGGGTGGTGCTTCTGCACATAGGTCACCCTCCACACTTTCCACAACCCTTACTTCACCGCCCTCTATCCTAAAAGTAGTAACGCCCTTCTTTCCGAGCACGCTTATGTCCCTGTTGTTACCACGTAAAGACAGCCTGTACTTTTCTTTGCCCATGGTTTTTATAACCACCTTTTCTTCGGCGGGGACTACCACATCTTCCACGTCCTGGAGAAGATTCTCAAGCTCAAGAACCTTCAGGAGGTTTTCCCTTGCAGTAGCCTCCTTCCCGGCCTCAACTTGAAGAGCGTACCACCTAAATTCATCCATAACCTTAACCTCTCAAAGAAAGCAAAAAGTGTATAAGCCTGGTAAAGATAAGGTCAAAAACCCACAGGCTTATACCAAAAACCAAAGAGAATATTATAACACTAACCGTAGCCTTTGTGACAAGTTCCCTACCTGGCCACGAAACCCTGTCTATCTCCTGCCTTACACTTTTAAGGAAGCTCTTTATTCTTTCCATGTCTGCTCCATGCGGGGCACGGAGGACTCGAACCCCCAACCGCGGGATTTGGAGTCCCGCGCTCTGCCAGTTGAGCTAGTGCCCCTTATTTGACCTCTCTGTGTAATGTATGCTTTTTGCACCACTTGCAATACTTTTTCAGCTCCATCCTCTGAGGATGCTTCTGCTTGTTTTTAGTTGTGGAGTAGTTCCTCCTCTTACACTCAGTACAGGCAAGAACTATGATCTCTCTCACTGCTGCCATCTCTCACACCTCATTCCAATATTTTAGTCACCACACCAGCACCTACCGTTCTGCCACCTTCCCTTATGGCAAACCTCAGCTGCTCCTCCATGGCCACAGGCTTTACCAGCTCCACCTCTATCTCCACATTGTCCCCT
>RFFP01000037.1 GCA_003696155.1 Acidobacteriota bacterium | reverse complement strand
CTTCTGTTCTTTACAACTCCTACAAGTAGCTCTGTTTTTACATGAGAGCTTACTTCTCTTAGTAGACTTTTGGTCTTCCTTTTGTGGCTTGCGAAGGTTTAAGGCTCTTGCATATTTCCTTGCTTTTTGCTATTATAAGTTTTATTAGGAGTTCGTTGGTTCTTGCTCTCATTGCTTTTCCTCCCTTTTCCTTTTTTAACCTTTTCTCTTAGTTATGTCAAGTGTAAGGAGCGGTTTACAAAATGCTTGATTTTCGGAGATTTCTTAGGTGTCTATTTAAATTGGCTTGTGTCAATGGTTTGGGAATTTTTCAACAGGCTCAGTGGTCCGAGGGCTGTTTAAAAATTCTCAAACCATTGATACAAGCCAAAAAGCAAAGCCCGAAAACTCCTTACCCCAAAAGTGGGCGTTAGGAGGTATGTCCCCTTCCGCTTAACAAAAGATGTCCGTATGGGCGGACATTGTATATACCCAGCGGTTTTTTGTTTATGTGTGGAGGATTGCTCTACAAAAACTTAGTGGAGGGCTGGGATAGGACGGTGAGTAAGGTTGGTGCCTTTTCAGAGTGAAGGCTTGCTCGGAGCGTTTTAGGTCAATGCCTTAAGAATTTTTAAACACTTTGGCGGGTATGTTATAATCTATACTTAAGAAAGGGGAGGCTGTTATTATGTATTTAGAAAAACTCGTGGATTACTGGAAAGCCTGCTGTTATCTGTCCGTAAGTATGATATACCTGTGGGATAACCCCTTGCTCAAGGAACCTCTTAAAAAGGAGCATATAAAGAGAAGGATTTTGGGACATTGGGGAGCAAGTCCGAACATAAGCTTTGTGTATGTGCATGCCAACAGAGTTATAAACACCTATGACCTTGATTGCATCTTTGTGTGCGGACCTGGACACGGAGCACCTGGCTTTATAGCACCCGTCTACCTTGAAGGAACTCTAAGCGAATACTACCCTCAGTTCAGTCAGGACGAGGAGGGTCTTAAAGCTCTTTTTAGAGCCTTTTCCTTCCCAGGAGGTTTGGGAAGCCACTGCACGCCAGAAATACCCGGCTCTTTGCAAGAGGGTGGGGAGCTTGGTTACAGCCTCTCTCATGCCTTTGGGGCGGTTTTTGACAATCCAAACCTTATAGCCATAACCTTGGTAGGAGATGGTGAGGCAGAGACAGGGCCCTTAGCCACAGCGTGGCACTGCAACAAGTTTATAAACCCGGTAAGAGATGGAGCGGTTTTACCGGTTCTTTCGCTAAACGGCTACAAGATTAACAACCCCACACTGCTCGCAAGGATTGAAGAGGAAGAGCTTCTCAACCTCTTTAAAGGTTATGGCTACGAGCCTGTGATTGTTGAAGGCTCAGATGTTCTTGAAGTTCACGAGAAGATGGCACAGGCTATGGATTGGTGCGTTGAGAGAATCCTCGATGTTTGGCAGGAGGCGAGGTCTTCCCAAAGACCCTTTAGACCCAAATGGCCTATGATAATCTTAAAAACGCCCAAGGGCTGGACCGCTCCAAAGGAGTTGGACGGGCATTACATAGAGGGCTACTGGAGGTCCCATCAGGTGCCCATAACGGAAGTAGAAAAACACCTTAAAGTGCTTGAAGAGTGGCTAAGAAGTTATGAACCCGAAAAGCTCTTTGACGATAGGGGAAGGCTAAGAGAAGACCTCAGGAGCTTAGCACCCAAGGGAAGCAAAAGGATGAGTGCCACGCCTTATTTCAACGGAGGGCTTTTGAGGGTGCCACTGAAACTGCCCCCGTTGAGGGATATGGCGGTCGATGTAAAAGAGCCAACGAAGACCTTCTACGAAAACACAAGACCCTTGGGGAGATTTTTAAGGGAAGTGATAAGAAAAAACCCCAACAACTTCCGGGTTTTTGGACCCGATGAGACCCACTCCAACAGGCTTTACGATGTTTTTGAGTTTGGCAAAGCATGGATGGCAAAAACCCTTCCCGAGGACGAGGACGAAGGATACCTTAGCCCCTTTGGAAGGACTGTTGAGATGCTTTCTGAGCATACGGTTGAGGGTTTGCTTGAGGGTTATATACTCACAGGAAGGCACGGCATTTTAAATACATACGAGGGCTTTGCACCCATCATATCCTCCATGGTAAACCAGTTTGGTAAATGGCTTGACATATCCTCCGATGTGCCTTGGAGAATGCCCATATCCTCCTTGAACCTTCTTCTAACATCGGTAGTTTGGAGGCAGGACCACAACGGCTTTACCCATCAGGACCCTGGCTTTATAAACACCATAGTGGACAAGTGGCCTAATGTGGTTAGGGTCTATTTTCCACCCGACGCCAACACCTTGCTTTGCACCGTGTGGCTCTGTCTTCAAAGCACCAACAGGATAAACATAATCGTTGCGGACAAGCAAAAACACCCTCAGTATCTTGGTATAGACAACGCCCTCAGGCATGTGGAAAAGGGAATAGGCATATGGGACTTTGCAAGCAGTCATGTAGAGGAAGAGCCTGATGTGGTGATAGCAAGCTGTGGGGACATACCCACAAAAGAAGCCCTTTACGCTTCACTTATGCTAAGGGACGCCTTCCCTGATTTGAAGATAAGGTTTGTGAATGTGGTCAACCTCTTTTGCTTGACACCCAACAGTGAGCATCCCGATGGGCTTACCGACAGGGACTTTGACGCCTACTTTACAAAGGATAAGCCTATAATATTTAACTTTCACGGATACCCATGGCTCATACACAGGCTAACTTACAGAAGGACTAACCATTCTAACCTTCATGTGAGGGGCTACAGGGAGAACAGAAAGATAGGGATAGACGCCACTTACCTGTCGCCTTTTTTGAAGGGTAGGGGAGGCATTACCACACCTTTACAGCTCGCCATACTCAATCAGATAGACCGTTTCAGCATAGCTATGGATGTTATAGAGAGGGTGCCAAAGCTTCAGGGCAAAGGAGGGAAGTTTAAAGACAAACTAAAAGACATGCAGATATCAGCACTTGAACATGCCTACGCCTACGGCGTGGACGACCCAAGCTTAGAATGGCTATGAAACACTGCCTTGTGTTCAACTACGGCAGTTCAACCCTTAAATACGCCTTTTTTAAAGGCTTGAGGAAGCTAAGGACCGCTACTCTGAAGGCTAAGAGCGTAGAAGACTGCAAAAGTATTGTAAGAGAGGTGTTGAGGACTGCTCAAAGGGTTGATTTAATAGCTCATAGGGTGGTTCATGGCATGGACATGGACTCTCCCATGCTCATAGACCATGCCGGTTTGCAAAAACTGAGGGAGCTAACCCTCTTTGCTCCGCTTCACAACACCCTCGCCCTTGCTGGTGTTGAGGTGTGCATACAAGAGCTACCCCATGTGCCTCAGTATGCTATTTTTGATACATCCTTCTTTAAAGACCTACCCTTTACATCAAGGGCTTACGCTCTACCCACCGAGCTTTACCAGAAGGGTGTAAAAAGGTATGGTTTTCATGGCATATCATACTCCTACCTTCTTCAGGAAACCGCAAGGCTCATGAAAAAAAGGGTAAACACTCTTAACCTAATAATGCTTCATCTGGGAAGTGGTGCAAGCGTATGTGCTGTTCAGAAGGGCAAGCCGATAGACACATCCATGGGAATGACACCTTTGGAAGGTCTTGTTATGTCCACAAGGGCTGGCGACCTTGACCCGGGTGTTGTCCTTTACCTTCTCAAGATGGGCAAAACTCCAGAGGAGGTGGAAAGTTTCCTCTATAAAGAGTGTGGGATAAAGGGCTTGACAGGCGATGGAGACATGCGTCGCTTGATAGAGGATGCAAGAAAAGGGGTAAGGGATGCGGAAAAGGCTTTGAGCTTATATGTATACAGGATAAAGAAGTAT
>RFFP01000036.1 GCA_003696155.1 Acidobacteriota bacterium | reverse complement strand
AGATACGGTGGAAACAAGAGCAAGGTTGCTCAGCTTCTGGGCATATCAAGGAATACGCTGAGCGCAAAACTAAGAGAATAAAAAAAGAGCTTCGGCAGGTTAGCCAAAAATGTGCCAGCTCTCAGAACAAGGAATGACATATAAATCATAGGCTACTACGGCTAAGAATAAAGTTTATTAACCTTTAAAGGGCTTTGAAGGGTTGGAATAAGGGGTGAGAAAAGCAAGACCTCTTTCAGATTGGGAGGTTGCTCAGGGTGTTGTTAGTCAGTGCCCTTTACAGTTTAAGAAGAAGATAAACCTGCAAAAAAGCTCGCAGATGTTATATATTGTTAAACAATCATGGTTCCTGTAGTATATATCGGAGTTGAGTGGATAGGAGTGGAAAGGGTTTTGCAAGAGTATGCTGTTCCAGAGGACTGTGGGGCAAGTGTGGTTTTCTTGGGCATAGCCCGTTCTGCACCAGAAGATGGTCCTGTGGTTGAGCTTCATTATGAGGCATTCCCAGAAATGGCTTTGAAGGTGATGGATGAAATAAGGAAAGAGGCACTAAAGCTTTTTCCCGTCAAGGAGGTTATGGTTCACCACAGGCTTGGTGTGGTAAAGGTTGGCGAGCCTTCCTTTTTGGTTGTTGTTTTTGGTGGACACAGAGAGGAAACCTTCAAAGCCTGCAGGTATGTGGTTGATGAGGTGAAAAAGAGAGTACCCATATGGAAAAAGGAAGTTTTCAAGGATGGAAAAAGTGAGTGGGTTCTTGGCGCATGATTAAAGACCTTTTAGGAAGAGAGTTAAGAGACCTTAGGATATCCATAACAGACAGGTGCAACTTCAGGTGCGCCTACTGTATGCCCGACGGAGAGAGTTATGAGTTTTTTTCAAGGCAGGAGATATTGAGCTTTGAGGAGATAACCAGGTTTGTAAGAGCCATAATTCCCCTTGGTATAAGAAAGGTGAGGCTAACGGGTGGAGAGCCCCTTTTAAGAAAGCACATAGAAAACCTAATACAAGTGCTGAGCGGTCTTGAAGGCATACAGGACCTTAGCCTTACTACCAACGGCTTTCTTTTGAAGGAAAAGGCAAAGGTTTTAAAAGAGGCAGGATTAAAAAGGATAACCGTCAGCCTTCCCTCTTTGAAAGATGAAAAGCTCTCTTACCTTGTAGGCAAGAAGGTAAAGGTTTCTCAGATATTGGAAGGTATAGAAAAGGCTCTTGAGGTGGGCTTGCGTCCTGTAAAGGTGAATGTATGCGTAGCTAAAGGTCTTAACGACGATGAGGTTGTAGATATAGCCAAGTTTTTTAAACCTATGGGTGTGGTAGTCAGATTCATAGAGTTTATGGATGTGGGAAACTTAAACTCTTGGTCTATTGATAGGGTCTTTTCTGTTAGAGAGATGCTTAGCTTACTTGAAAAACACTTTGAGCTTGAGCCTGTGGAGCGTGCTTACAGAGGTGAGGTGGCGGAGCGCTATCGCTACAAGGACGATGGGGTTGAAGTAGGCTTTATATCTTCTATAACCCAACCCTTCTGTGGAGACTGCAACAGACTAAGGCTTACTGCGGACGGAAAGCTTTTGACTTGCCTTTTTGCAAGCGATGGGCACGATGTTAAAAACCTTTTGCGCTCAGATGCAAGCGACGAAGAGATAAGAAGCCTTGTCAAAAATGTGTGGTCTTTAAGAAAGGACAGATACTCGGAGCAAAGGCTTGAGCTACTGAAAAAAGGGATTGCACTCAAGAAGATTGAAATGTTCAAAGTAGGGGGATAAAATTTAGTGTAATGCCTGACAAAGAGCTTTTGGACATACTTGCCTGCCCCAAGTGTAAAGGTAGCCTGATTTATGACGAAAAGAAAAACATCCTAATCTGTCCAAGCTGTAAAGTTTATTACCCAATAGAGGAAGACATACCCATACTTCTCATAGACTACGCAAAACCTCTTGAAGGTCCTCAAGAAGTCTCTCAGAACAAGACAGTATAACACCTTCTAACCCAAAAGGCTCACCCATGTGTATGTAAGCGACGGGCTTTTCGTAAAGCCTTTTGTAGTCTTTTACCATGCTCCAGTCCGCAAGACTGTCGCCAATATAGACCGCTTTTTCCGCATTAAGACCTTCAATGCAAAAGTGGAGCGCATAAGGGTGTGGCTTTCTTAGTTCTTCCTGTGGTATGGTCTCTTCGTGCACCACAAAGTCAAAATACTCCCACAGTCCAAACCTGTCAAAAGCATACTCAAGGTCCTCCTTTGGTCTTCCCGTTAGCACACCTAAGGATAGACCCTGTTCCCTTAGGCTTTTGAAAAACTCGGGTGATAGCATAAGCCTTTCTTTGTCCCTAAGGCTACGGTATACAGAGTTAAAGCGTTCTATAATCTCTTTTAGATCAGCCTCCTTGCCATATTCTTTGATAACCTCAAGGGTTGCAAGCCAGTCGTTGTTTATACCTCTTGAAAACTTTATGCGCCTTACCTCTTCTATGGGCAACTCTCTGTTTAAAAACTCCTCCGCTGTATACTTTATAGCGTAGTGGTATGACTCTTTTACATCAATTATAACACCGTCCACATCAAATATAACCCCTATCATGCTACAAGCTCCGATGTGGTCTTTGAAAGCAAAAACTTCATAAACCTGCTAGCCAAAAAGCTAAGCCTTTCCCTTTCAGAGTAGATGATATAATACCATCGCACTGCGTTAAAGCCTTTTATCTTCACCGGCACCACTGTCCCCCTCTCTATTTCCTTTTCCACCAAACCCCTTGACAGAAAACTTGCACCGTAGCCACACTTAACCATATGAAGAATAGACCTCCCACAGTTCACCTCTATCTTTATGTTTAGCTTTTCAAATATTATTCCAAGGCGCTCAAGCTCCTCCTTTACCACCTTTCTTGTCCCTGAGCTTGATTCTCTAAATATAAGGTCTATGCTGTATAACTCCTCAGGCTCTATTTCACCTCTTTTGGCAAGGGGATTGGATATTGGAACAAAAAAGACTATTTCATCCATGAACCATTTTACAGAGCTAAAGCGGTCAGAAGGCTCACGCTCAATTATACCAAGGTTTAAAACACTAGAAGCTACACCTTCCTCTATATGCTGTGAGTTTTCAACTACAACCCTTATGGTAGTGTTAGGAAACTGGGAGTGAAACTCTACCACAAGCTCGGGTATTTTGTATTCGCTTAAGGTTGTGCTAACACCTAAGAATAGGCTGTCCTTGAAGTCCTTTTTTATACGAGCCATCTCTTCCATTAGCTCCTCATAGTTGCAAAGCAGGTTTTTGGCTATTTCGTATATCCTCCTGCCCTCTTCTGTAAGGACTATCTTGCCACCCTGCCTTTGAAAGAGCTTGGCTCCTATTATCTTCTCAAGGGCTTTAATCTGTTGAGTTACCGCAGGCTAGGTTATGTATAGAATTTCCTACGCTTTTGAGAAGCTCCCAAGGTCTGCAACAGCTACAAAGGTTTTAAGCTTGCTTATGTCAATCATACCTGAGCTAAAATTTTAATATAAGCTCTACTTATATAAGAGATAAACTTAACTTATCTTGAAGAGCCTTTTGACCAGCTCCTCTATCTGCTCAACAACTTTTATAAGGTCATCCCTTTGCAAGGTTTTGGGCTCCTCAACAACCCAATGCTCCCTTCTTTTGTGAGACAAGGTATAAAAACGACAAACCTTAAACCCTTGCTTCTCGTAAAAACCTCATTTAGTAAGACCGCCTGCATCACCCAGTTTAAACTGTATGAGTTATCGTAAAGCTTTTTCAGGTTTTCCTCGGGAGTTTTTGTCCTGAGCTGGGCTTGTTACTTTACCGAAGAGTTTTTCCACTGTCTTAAGGTGCTCTGATTTCATGCCAACCTCCTATGGACCGCAAGGTAGGGTGGTGTTCTGAAGGGTAAAAACCTCCTTACAAAGTAGTAGCGTGCTATATGGTAGCTGGTGTCAAAGCCGTAGAAATTAAGCTTCATCCTTTGGAGTTCCTCCTCCCTGTATGCACTGAGGGGCTTTAAACTCCAGTCTCTTAGCTTCTCCCCTTTCCTCCTTGCCAGGAAGCCCTCAAATTCCGGAGAGTTCACAAAGTCTTTAAGATAATCCTTGAGCTTTTCCTCAAACTCCTCTTGGCTTTTGCCAAAAACGCCATCTATTAATCCAAGCTCATAAGCCCTTCTTGAGCTTATGGGCATGCGGTTTTCCATAAGCTTTTTAGCACCTTCCCATCCTAGTCTTTTTGGTAGGGTGTAAGTCCAAAACTCCGAGCCATAGAGGTTGCCTATGTTCTTGTAGTGTGGGTTTAAAACCACCCCCTCCCTTGCAAAAATGAGGTCACAGCTAAGAGCCAAGAAAAAGCCCCCTGCTCCTGCGTTACCTTTTAGTCCGGCTAGGGTCAGCTTATCCAAGGTGGTCAGCAGTTCCTCACACAGGTCATCCATGGCGTTTATGTTTCTCCAGGACTCGTCCGCAGGGCTATCCGACGCCTCTATGGTGTTTAGGTTCATGCCGTTGGAGAAAAAGTCCTCACCGCCTAAGAGGACGATGGCTTTTAAGGGTCTACTTTTTGCATCCCTAACAACCTCTAAGAGCCTCTCGCACTGCCCTGCAGACATGGCCCCGTTGTAGAAGTTAAAGTAAATAAGCCCTAAACCCATCTCCTCCTTATAGATAATCTCCCTGTAAGTTTTAAAGCCCACATCTTCCCAAGGCTTTATGGGTTCCTCTTTGAGTTTTTCTGCCACCCGCTTAGGTAATATACGGAGGGCGGGTAGCTTTATGGAGTGTTTCTGCTTCTCCCTCATGTAGCCAACCCAGAGGGCACCGTCCTTGGTCCCAATACAGACCGCCTCGTTTCTGTACGCTAAGAGCTCCCCAGGTTTACCTTTCAGCTCCTCCTCTGGATGTACGTCGAAGATGTAATACTCCTGACCTTCCAATGTTGCCAACGCGCCCGGCTGGCCCTCTGAGGCGTAGGCCTTTCTTAAGATGTGTTCTGTGCTATCTTCTTGCCAGTCTATCTTCCTCAGCTCCTGACCGACTTTGGGCTTTAGCTCTCCTTCCTTTTGAGGTATTCCCTCCACCTTGTCCTCCAACAGTTCAAGCAGACACTCCATCGCGCCCTCTGTGACCTCCTTCCTGTAGATGCTTGACTTTTTTGCAAGCCTCATGGGAAAGGTTCTGTAGGCTACTATGTCTCCTGCGTCGTACTCCTCTACTGCCTTTAGTACGCACACACCCCACTCCTTTTCTCCCCTTAGTATGGCCCAGTCTAAGGCATCGGGTCCCCTGTCGCCGGGCGGTCCAGGGTGAACCACAAAGGTCGGATACCTCTCCCAAACTTCCCTCGGTATCTTTCTCTTTAAAAAGGGTGCTATTACTAAATCCGGCCTGTAGAGCTCCACGGCCTCCACCATAAGCTTGGGATGAACGTCCAGCTCTATGGAGACCTCATGACCCCTCTCGGAAAGCTCGCAGTAAAACCTCTGTGAGAGGGAGTTAAAGCGATGGCAAAAGAGAAGGACTTTCATGAAGGTAGGCGGTAGCGATAGTAAGCGTTGCAGGCACCTTCGGAAGAGACCATGCAGGATCCTATGGGATGGGACGGCTTACATACACTGCCAAAGAGCTTACAGTCCGTTGGTAGTACCACTCCCCTTATAACCTTACCGCATATGCAAGCGGGATGTTCCCTGGCTGCCGGCAGACTTAGGTTGAACCTCCTTTCTGCGTCAAAGTCCGCATACCTTGAATTTATTTTCAAGGCGCTGTAAGGCACCTTCCCTAAACCTCTCCACTCAAACTCCTTTCTCAGTTCAAAGACCTCAGCGACCAACATCTGAGCCTTTAGGTTTCCTTCCCTCCTTACAGCCCTACTGTATTGGTTTTCCACATAAGCCCTGCCTTCTAAAAGCTGTCTTGCTATCATATAAACAGCCTGCATCACATCCAAAGGCTCAAAGCCCGATATGACCACAGGCTTTAAAAACTCCTCCGCAAAGTATTCATAGGGCTTTGTACCTATTATGGTGCTCACGTGCCCTGGACCTATAAAGGCATCTATGTCTACCTTTCCGTACTCTCTCATATCTGGTGCGTTTAGTATGTGCTGTATGGCTGCTGGGGTTATAACGTGGTTGCACACCACAGAGAGGTTTTTAAGTCCAAGCTCTTTGGCTTTCAGTATGAGCACCGCCGTTTGGGGAGTTGTAGTCTCAAAGCCTATGGCGAAAAAGACCACCTCTTGTGCCGGATTTTCCTGAGCTATTCTCAGGGTATCAAGGCAGGAATACAGAGAGCGAACACTTCCACCCTCAGCCCTCACATCCATAAGGCTTTTCCCACCAGAACCAGGAACCCTTAAAACATCACCGTAGGTACAAAGAACGGCTCCAGCCTTTGAGAGCTCTATGGCAAGGTCTACCCTCTGCATAGGCAGGACGCATACAGGACAGCCAGGTCCATGTATAAACCTTACATAGCCTTCAAGGAGCTGGTCTATGCCGTATTTCATTATGGTATGGGTATGACCACCGCAGAACTCCATTATCCTTAAGGTCTTTCCAAGCTTTTCTATTAGCTCCCTTATCTTGAGCTCAAGTTTCCTTATGGTCTCAGAGCCTCTAAAGCCTTCAAGTAGGGTAATCATCTTCCTCAAGTATCTCCTCAAATAGCTTTAATGTCTCTAAGGCATACTCTTCGTCCAACTTTTGTATAGCAAAGCCTACATGCACAAGGACCCAATCACCCACAGAAACCTCCTCCTGAAGAAGGTCCAGGGATATGAGCCTCCTAGTGCCAAAAACCTCCACAAGGGCCGTGTTGCTTTCCATAAGCTCTACCACCTTAGAAGGTACGGCTAAACACATGCAAACCTCCTGAACACTCGTTCATCCTGAAATGATAATCAAAACACACAGGTTGGCAATCTTACTTTTTTAATAAAAGTAATAAAAATAAGAGGCTTTAATAAAGGGCATAAAAAATTTTTCTTGACAGGGTTCATGATCCATACTATACTTATGAATGAATATTCAGTAAGGAGGTAAGGCATGGAAACCTTCTGGGAAACCTTTAAAAGGCACGGCGTCAATAGAAGGGATTTTCTGAGGTTTGCTACTCTGATGACGGGCATAATGGGCCTCTCCCCTTCTATGATTCCCCAGGTGGTGAAGGCAATGGAGACAAAGCCGAGGGTGCCCGTTTTATGGATACATGGGCTTGAGTGCACCTGCTGTTCCGAGTCCTTTATAAGGTCTGCTACTCCTTTAGCTTCTGACGTCCTTCTTTCTATGATATCCCTTGAGTACGACGATACCCTTTCGGCGGCGGCGGGCGAAGACTTAGAAAAACATAGGAAGGAAATAATAAAAAAATACTGGGGCAACTACATACTGGCCGTGGAAGGAAATCCTCCTCTGGGAGAGGATGGGATGTACTGCATTGTCAACGGTGAGCCCTTCTTAAAACACCTAAAGGAGTCTGCGGAGGGGGCAAAAGCTGTCATAGCCTGGGGTTCTTGCGCCAGCTGGGGATGCGTACAGGCTGCCAAGCCTAACCCAACCACCGCCGTTTCCATAGACAAGGTAATAAAGGATAAGCCCATAATAAAGGTGCCCGGCTGTCCGCCCATAGCTGAGGTTATGACAGGTGTGATAATGCACCTTGTACTCTTTGACAGTATCCCTCCCTTGGACTCTCAGGGAAGACCTAAGCAGTTTTATGGAAACAGGATACACGATACGTGCTACAGGAGGGCTTTTTTCAACGCCGGTCAGTTTGTGGAGAGGTTTGACGACGAGGGGGCAAAGAAGGGCTGGTGCCTTTATAAGGTGGGATGTAGAGGTCCGACAACTTACAACTCCTGCGGAAACATACGCTGGTACAATGGTCTTTCCTATCCTATACAGGCTGGGCATGGCTGTATCGGCTGTTCTGAGGAGAACTTCTGGGACAACGGACCTTTCTACCAAAGGCTCACTACCATTCCCGTGCCCAGCGTTGAAGCTAACGCAGACAAGGTGGGTATGGCTGTGGCTGCTGCGGCAGCTGCCGGAGCTGTGGCTCACGGTGTTATATCAAAGATAAGGTCAAAACCAAACAAAGGAGGTGAATAAACATGGCTAGGGTTGTGGTTGACCCGGTCACAAGGATTGAGGGACATTTAAGGATTGAGCTTATAGTGGATGAGAAGACGGGTAAGGTGACCGATGCTGTATCCTCTGGTACCATGTGGAGGGGTATAGAACTCATACTAAAGGGCAGGGACCCAAGGGATGCCTGGGCTTTTGCTCAGAGGATATGTGGTGTTTGTACATCCATTCATGCTTTAGCATCGGTTAGGGCTGTGGAAGATGCTTTAGAGATAAAGATACCAAAAAACGCCAATTACATAAGGAACATCATGTACGGTGCACTGCAAGTTCATGACCATGTGGTGCACTTCTACCACCTTCATGCCCTTGATTGGGTATCTCCCGTGGAGGCCCTTAAGGCAGACCCTGTGCAGACCGCAGTGCTCCAAAACCAGCTACTTGAGAAGTACGGAGCCATCGCCGACCTCATGCCCGACCCCATAGGTAGGAGAGCCTATCCGAAGAAGTTCCCAAAGGCAACTCCGGGTTACTACAGAGCCTTTCAGGAAAAGATTAAGAAGATAGTGGAGAGCGGACAGCTTGGTATATTTGCAGCCCACTGGTGGGACCATCCAGACTATAAGCTTTTACCCCCAGAAGTTCACCTTATGGCCGTTGCTCACTATTTGAACATGTTAGATGTACAAAGGGAGCTATTTATTCCTCAGGTGGTTTTTGGCGGTAAAAACCCCCATCCCCACTACATAGTGGGCGGCATGAGCTGCTCCATATCTATGGACGATATGAACGCACCCGTAAACGCAGAAAGGCTTGCGGTTGTGGAAGATGCCATATACACGCAGGCTGAGGCGGTAAATCTCTTTTACCTTGTGGATCTTTTGGCCATAGGTCACATATACGTGCAGAAGGGACAGGTCTATGGTGGTGGGCTTGCCAAGAGGAGGGTCATAGGCTACGGTGAGTTCCCCGACGAACCTTACAGCGGTATAAGGAATGGAGAGTACCATAAGCAGGTCCTCTATCATTCCAACGGGGTGGTGGAGGACTTTGTGGAAGGAGTAGAAAGAGCCAAGTACTATACCCTTGTGGGCAAAGACTTTGCAGACCCTGAAGTAATTCAGGAGTTTGTTGCCCACTCCTGGTACAGCTACCCAGATGAGAACAAAGGCCTCCATCCATGGAACGGCATAACCCAGCCCAAATACACCGGTCCTAAGGAGGGAACAAAGACCCATTGGAAGTACCTCGACGAGAAGGGCAAGTACTCCTGGATAAAGTCTCCAAGGTGGAAAGGAAAACCCTGCGAGGTTGGACCGCTGGCTAGGTACATAGTAACCTACACCGCGGTCAAGCAAGGACATATAAAGCCGAGCTGGATGGATGAGATGATAGTAAAGCAGGTAGATACGGTGTCTGAAGTGCTTGGTCTACCTCCACATGTATGGCTTACCACAACGGTGGGAAGGACCGCAGCGAGGGGTCTTGAAGCGCAGGTGGGTGTGGCTGCAAACCTCTACTTTTTGAAGAAGCTTTACGACAACATAAAGGCCGGGGATACATCCGTTGCTAACATGGAAAGGTGGGAACCCTCCACCTGGCCCAAGGAGGCAAAGGGTGTGGGGCTTACGGAGGCCCCGAGGGGAGCTTTAGGCCACTGGGTGATAATAAGGGATGGAAAGATTGAAAACTATCAGTGCGTCGTGCCAACCACTTGGAACGGTGGAGCAAGGGATCCTATGGGTGGTCAGGGAGCCTTTGAGGAGTGCATGAAGGACACACCCCTTCAGGTGGTCAACAAACCCTTAGAAGTTCTAAGGGGTATCCACTCCTTTGACCCATGTCTTGCATGCTCCACTCACATATACGATACAGAGGGTAGGCAGATAGTTGAGGTTAAGGTTCAGGGCTCCCAGCCCACGTGCTTTTGAGGAGGTAAGCCATGAGAGAAGAGACAGTAAAGAGGATATACATCTTTAGTCCCTCCCTTAGAATATGGCACTGGGTCAACTTCCTGTCCATCCTTACCCTCTTTCTCACGGGTCTCTACATAGGGAACCCCTTCTTTATAGGCTCGGTGGGGCATGAGGCGACCTATGCCTACGCTCGCAATCTTACCATGGACTTTATAAGACTTATACACTTCTCTGCGGGCTACGTGCTCCTCTTTTCCTTCCTCTTCCGCCTCTTTATAGCCTTTTTCTACAAGGGGGACAGGCTCTTTATACCTAAGGTCTGGAGGGCTAACTTCTGGAAAGGTTTGGTGGAGATGGTCCTTCATTACATCTTCATAAAGCCCTGGCACCGTACTTATGTTAGAAACCCATTGGCAAGGCTTGCCTACCTCCTCCTCTACCTTGCCCTAGCCTTTATGATTATCACGGGCTTTGCCATGTACGGTCTTTCGGACCCATCGGGCTTTTGGGCTAAGCTCTTTGGTTGGGTTGTGCCCCTATTAGGTGGTGAGTTCATGGTCCATATGTGGCACCATTGGTTTGCATGGCTCATTATAATCTTTGCCATAGTGCACGTTTACCTAGTTATACGCTTTGATGTAATAGAGAAGGAGGGCGAGGTTTCTTCTATGTTCAACGGTATGAAGAACTTTAAAGAGACTCCTGTGGATGTGGAGGATGTGGCTTGAAAACCCTAATCTTAGGGGTTGGTAACATACTCCTCTCGGATGAGGGGCTTGGTGTTAGGGCTGTAGAGGAGCTAAGGAAAGGCTATACCTTCCCCCAAGGGGTGGAGCTTATGGATGGTGGGACCCTTGGCCTTGACCTTCTGTACTTTATGGAGGGCTTTGATAGGCTTCTGCTCATAGATGCGGTCCTCGGGGGTTCTCCCCCAGGCACACTTTACAAGTTTAGGGACAATGAGGTGAGAACCTACTTCAGAAAAAAGGTATCGGCCCATGAGCTCGGCATTCAAGAGGTGCTTGGCCTTGCGGAGATAAGGGGTAAGAAACCAAAGGAGATGGTGCTCATAGGTATGGAGCCGGAAAGTTTGGACATATCCTTAGAGCTTTCCCCAACCGTAAAGGGAAACATGCCGGTCTTGATAGATGAGGTTCTAACGCAGTTGAAAGAATGGGGTATAGAATATGAAGAGCTTGAAAAAAGAGGAGTTTCTTAGGCTTATAGAAGCCAAAGATAGCTTTGTGCTTTACGTAAGGTCTGAGATAAAGAAGGATAAGATAAGGGAGATATTTGACACTGACGTGGTTATAAGGGAAATAGAAAAGCTTCTCGGAGATAAAGCAGATGTTTTTTATGTGAATGTGGATGAAGATTCCGAGCTGTTCTTTTTGAAGAAGTATAAGCTTCCTTCTGTAATTGTATTTAAAAAGGGTGAGGAAAGGACAAGGTTGGAAGGTATAAACCACTAATCACTGATTTAATAGAAGGATATAGACAAACATAGCCATGTGTTATGCTTGACAAGATTGAAGAGAACTCCTATAATTGTTATAGAAGTCAGTTATGGATGGAAAAGGAGATTAAGCGTAGCTTAATTTTTTCTTTGGAGTTCGCAAACACTGGAAAGAAGAGATTTCTTGATGAATTGTGGGAAGAGTATAAAAAGGCTTTGCAGTATTTTATTGATTTAGGGTGGGGAAGAAAAAAACTACCAAGTTATGAAGATGCGAAAATTTACCCTTATGAAACTTGGCTATCAAAGAGATATTTAGGCAATGCACTGCTTCAAGCACAGGCAATTTTGAAGGCAGGTTTTAGAAAGCTTAAAAAGAAGAAAGAAACAAAAAAGCCAGAAATTAAAAATATCAGCCTAAAGCTTGACAGCAGAGTTTTTAGGCTTGAGAGAGGTCAAAACACCTATGATTACTGGTTTGAGCTAAGGGACAGCAGAAATGAAAGGTGGATAGCTTTTCCTGTAAAGAGTTATGAGTATGCAAACAGTTATTTTGATGACTACCAATTATGCTCAGACATAGAACTGTTAAAAAAAGATGGTAGGTGGTTTCTAAAATTAATTTTCAAGAAAAAAGTAAATCTTGAGAGTAAAGAGCCAAAAGGAATTGATATAGGCTACAGAAAGCTCATTACAACTTCAGATGAAGAGATTTTTGGGGAAGAAGTCAAAGGAATCATTGAGAAAAGAATTGAGCCTAAGAAACAGGGAAGTAAGAATTGGAAAAGAGCGAAGCACTTTTTAAAGACTGAAATAAACAGAATTTTGAAACAAGTCATAGATGGAAGTTTTAGTCCAGTTTTAGAAAGGCTTAAAAACTTAAAGAAAGGTAAATCAAGTAAGTGGAGAAAAGATGTTAATAGGAAATTTAATTATTGGATATATGGTTATGTTCTAAAAAGAATAAAGGAGCTATGTGAGTTAGCTGGCGTCCAGCATTACATAGTTTCTGCAAACTATACAAGCAGGACTTGTCCTGAGTGTGGCTTTCAGGATAAGGAGAACCGAAAAGGAGAGCATT
>RFFP01000035.1 GCA_003696155.1 Acidobacteriota bacterium | reverse complement strand
TTATGAGCGCTCGGGTGTGAAAGAGTATTGGATAGTAGACCCAAAGAGGAAGACTTTTGAGGTTTATGTCAACACTCAGGAGGGTTTTAAGCTCTTCTCCCAAGCAAGAGGTAAAGGTAAAGTTAGCTCTGAGCTTTTAAATTTAGAGATAGACCTTGCGGAGGTGTTTGAATAAATGAGGAGGTGGGTGCAATGCTTTTGACTAAGCTTGCGGAATTTATAAAGGATGTAGATATTTACATATCCCAACATGCTATTTACATAAACAAGCTAGAAAAAGCCATGCAAGAGGGCACAACCTTTGAACACAAAGATTGTCATAGTTGTGCCTTTGGCAAAAGGTGGGACGAGAATATGGCTCCCATGGAGGAAGTGCTACCAGGAGACATACGTTTAGAGGTTGAAGAAATTGAGGCTTTGCACTGTGAGTTTCATGAAGTTAGCATGCGAATAGACCCAAAAGAAAGAAAAGGAACGGACAAAGAAAACCTTGAAAAAATGAAGGATATATCCACAAAACTGTTTCAAAAACTGCTTTCTTTGAAGCGTAAACTTTCAAAGCGGGAGGTTTGACATGGCACAGTTTGCTTTAGTAATAGACTTAAACACCTGCGTTGGCTGTCATGCCTGTGCTACCAACTGCAAGGAGTGGAACACGCAGGCCGCCTTTGGTCCACTTTCAGACTTTGACCCCTACGGAAGGGCTCCCCAAGGTGTTTGGTACAACCGTATAATGAGCTACGAGGTGGGTAGCTATCCGGATACTCAGGTCTTCCACCTTCCCAAATCTTGCCTTCATTGCCAGGATGCCCCCTGCGTACCAGTTTGCCCCACCGGTGCCAGCTACAAAAGGGAACAGGACGGCATAGTGCTGGTCAACTACGACGACTGCATAGGTTGTAAGCTCTGCTCCTGGTCCTGTCCTTACGGTTGTAGGGAGTTTGATGAGGCGGACAAGGTGATGAAAAAATGCACCCTTTGCATAGACAGGATATATGATGAGAGCCTCCCGCCAGAGCACAGAAAGCCAGCCTGTGTGCTTACCTGCCCAGCGAGAGCAAGGTTCTTCGGAGACATAGAAGACCCCAACAGCGAGGTCTACAGAGTCATTAAGGAACGAAACGGTTTTGTCCTCTTCCCAGACATGGGTACAAACCCCGGCAACCATTACCTTCCAAGAACGGAAACAAAGGTTCACGTGGACGAGCATCTGCTAAAGCACGATAATCCCCTTTTCCTTGAAGTATTGAGAAGACATCACGTAGGAGGTTAGACATGCATCCACCACTGTCTCTTATATGGTTCTTCTTAACCGCTGGTGTTTCCATAGGCCTTTTTACCTTTACCTATTTTATGGAGTTTCTCACCCTCTTTGATAAGAATACCGCCATGCCAAAACAGGCGGTTCTAATCTCTCTGGTTATATCCTTGGTCTTAATAGGACTAGGTGCTATAGGAGCAAGCTTTCATCTTGGGCATAAACTAAGGGCTTGGAAGGCTATAAGGAGGTTCCATACCTCTTGGCTTTCCCGTGAGGCAGTCTTTAGCGGAGCCTACGGCTTTCTTCTTTTGTTATACGGACTTTCTTACTACTTTAACCTGAGCATGCCCATTCAACACTTCTTCGGCATAGTCGCTTTTATCCTTGGTTGGCTCTCTGCACTCTCCACAGCTATGATATACGCCTCTAACAGGTTTGTGCTCGAGTGGTACACTTCCCTAACAGTTCTCTACTATTTGAACATGTATCTTATGCTCGGCTCTTCTGCCTTTTTGGCTCTCACCTTCCACTACAGAGCTGAGTTTATAGGGATCTATCTATTTCTGACCTTTCTCTTTGTTTCCTTGGGTCTTGCCTTCAGGATAGCCTTCAACGTAAGGCAGTTCCTAATACCAAGGCCTACCATAAACGAGGCTCTAAACCTTCCCCATAACAGGCCTATAAAGGTTTTGGATACGGGAACGACCACTGACAACTATTGCACCACAGAGTTTTACTACAAGAAGGGTAAGGAACTGCTAAACTCTGTCCTGCCAGTAGCTTACATACTTACCTTTGTAGTACCCCTTTTCCTTATCCTTTACTCTTGGATTACGGGCAACTACAACTATACCTTTTATGCGCTTACCTTTGCAAGCTTGTTGGTTGGTAGCCTTCTTGAAAGGTGGTGTTTCTTCGTAGAAGGGAATCACGTGCAGAACCTATATTATGGGCTATATCCAGAGGAAGGCTACAGACTCAGAAAGGGCTATATGGAGAGAAAAAGGACAAGGATTAGTCTATACTAAAGGGGAACACGTCTACCCTGTCCCCTTCTTTGAGCTCTTTAATGTCTTCATAGACCACTATGTAACAGTTGGCACCAATGTAAGAGGTAAGCATATGGGACTGGTTCTTAGGAGAAAAATCGCACAGGAGCTCCCCATCAAACCATAACCTACCTCTTAAAAACTCTCTTCTTTCTGAATCCCTTCTTGAAAAGCTCCTGACCAGCTTTGCCTTCCAAAGCTTGGGAAACTCTTCCCTATAACCTTGCATCTTCAAAAGAGCCGGGGTCACAAGCAGATCAAAAGCAATGGCGCAGGAGACAGGATTGCCCGGAAGTCCGAAAAAGAGGGTTCTTCCCTTTCTTGCAAAAAGCACAGGCTTGGCGGGCTTTATCCTAAGCTTGTGAAACAGGACTTCAAAACCAAGAGAAAGCACGATCTCCTTGATGTAGTCCCTTTCGCCCGCCGAGACCCCCCCTGTTGTGATAAATACGTCATAATCCTGCACAGTTTTTAGTTTCTCCTCTATGGTCCTTGGTTCGTCCCTTACGAGCCCAAGATGGTAGACATCACATCCGAGTTCTAGAGCCCTTCCGTACAGGGTGTGGTTATTAGAGCTTCTTATCTGAGAAGGCTTCTCTATAGTTTCCCCAAGGTCTTTTATCTCGTCACCCGTGGCAAGTATTGCCAACTTTGGTCTTCTGTAGACCTCAACGAAAACCCTGTTAAGGGATGCAAGAAGTCCAAGCTCGTAGCCTCTGATTTTTGTGCCCTCTTTCAGCAAGAGATCGCCCGCCTTTACCTCTTCACCCCTTACCCTGATGTTTGAGCCCATGGGGAGGCTCTTGTTTACAACTACGTAGCCATCAGCCTCCTTTGTGAGCTCTACGGGCACCACCGTGTCCGCTCCCTCTGGTATGGGTGCACCGGTGAAAATCTTTACCGTAGTTCCCCTCTCCACTTTGGGAGAGCCTTCACCCCCTGCTGGCATCTCCCCTATAAGCTTTAGCCTAGCTGGAACCTCCCTTATGTCCTCAGCCCTTACAGCGTATCCGTCCATGGCGGAGTTGTCAAAAAGGGGCATGTCCGTATGGGATGCCACATCCTCTGCTAAAAACCTGCCAAGGGCTTGCCAAAGAGGGAGTTTCTCTTTTCCAAGGGTGCTCACATTTTCAAGAACTAGCTTTAAAGCCTCATCGTAGGGTGTAAGGCTCATGGCTTACCTCCTTGGGAAAAGTATAACCTTGTCCTTTATAAGGTATTCTCTGTTTTTATAAGGCTTTAGGTCTTGTAGCCCTACATCTTGCGAGAGGTTCCTAAGAGCTTCTTCCATCTTCTTAGGCATAAAGGGCTCAAGCATGCAGGCTATAAGGTGGAGCCCGTTGGTAAGGGTATACAAAACCTTCCTCAAAGCAGTCTCATCGCTCTTTGCAAGGCTCCAGGGTGCACTCGTGTCTACGTACCTATTTAAATAAGATGCCAGCTTGAGCACTGTCTCTAGGGCATTGTAAAAGTCTACCGCACGCATATACTTGTGATAGTCCCTGATTAGCTCTATGGCGAGGTTTAGGTACTCCTGGTCCTTTTCTCCAGAGACCTTGCCACCTAAGTATCTAAGAGCCATGGCAGTCACCCTGCTGTAGAGGTTTCCTATCTCGTTGGCAAGCTCACCGTTTATCCTCTTTAGAAGAGACTCTTTCCTTATGTCTCCATCCTCTCCGAAGGGCATGTCCCGAAGTAGGAAGTACCTCGCCTCGTCAAGACCCCATTCCTTTACAAACTCGTAAGGGTTTATCACATTACCCAGGGACTTGGACATCTTCTGACCCTCTACCTTCCACCAGCCGTGGGCAAATATGCTCTTTGGTAGTTCAAAGCCCGTGGACATAAGAAAAGCGGGCCAATAAACCGCATGGAACCTGAGGATATCCTTTCCCACAAGGTGCAGGTCTGCAGGCCAGTAGTGAGGTCTGTCCTGCACTGCGGAGAGGTAGTTAAATAGGGCATCAAACCACACATAAACGGTATGGTCTTTGTCAAAGGGCACCTCTATGCCCCATCCTACCCTACCTCTTGGTCTTGTTACCGAAAGGTCCCTAAGACCTTGTTTAACAAAGGCTATAACTTCCCTCCTTTTGCCCTCCGGCATTATAAAGTCTGGGGATCTCTCGTAGAGCTCTAGGAGTGCTTTCTCATACTTGGAAAGTCTGAAAAAGTAAGAGGGCTCTCTTATGTAGTCGCAGGGCTTTAGGTGTATGGGGCAGAGGTTTCCATCAAGGAGTTCTGACTCGGGCTTGAACTCCTCACATCCTACACAGTACCAGCCTTCGTACTCGCCTAAGTATATGTCCCCTTTTTCGTAGCTTTTTGTGAACATCTCCTTTACAAATTCCACGTGGTCCCTGTCCGTGGTCCTTATGAACCTCTGGTAGCTTATGTTCATAAACTCCCATAGCCTTTTGAAGTTTTCCGAGTTTATGTCCGCAAGCTCCTTCGGGCTAATGCCTTTTTCTTCTGCGGATTTCTGTATTTTGAGGCCGTGCTCATCGGTGCCCGTTAGGAAAAAAACGTCATAACCTAAACCCCTGTAATAGCGTGCGAGCACGTCCGCGGAGACGGTGGTGTACACATGTCCTATGTGGGGCACATCGTTTATGTAGTATATGGGTGTGGTTAAGTAGAATTTCATAGGGGTTAAATTATACAGCATAAGGTATAGCTCTAGCGTGGGTTTTGGTTATTCCTCCGGACCTTTTAGCTCGTGGTATGCGTCCTACCACTTGTACATTAACCCGGGATACTACACCAATATAGTACAAAAAGCCTTTCAGTTTGGAGCTCTGGCTCCAAAGGCTAAGCTAAAGGGCTTTGTTTACTTTCCTATCCCCGATCAGAAGGGAAGGTTATACCTCCACGTGATGGAACATGTTTACGCCCTACAGCCTAAAAAAAATAGATGATGCAACACTTCGTATTAAAATATAACCTTTAGCGGGTGTGGCGGAATTGGCAGACGCGCTGGACTCAGGATCCAGTGGCCTTTTGGCCGTGAGGGTTCAACTCCCTCCACCCGCACCAGAAGAACTATGAAGTTCCTAATAGTAGGAGACATAATAGGAAAGCCAGGAAGGAAGGCACTCAATTATGCCCTTGCTGGCTACAGGGATATGGTGGATGTGGTACTGGTAAACGTGGAGAACGCGGCGGGCGGTTTTGGTATGACAGAAAAGGTCTATCAGGAGCTCCTCTCCATGGGCGTAGATGTTATGACCTCGGGAAACCACATATGGGACAAGAAGGAGGTTTATGACTTCATAGATAAGGTGGACAACCTCCTAAGGCCAGCCAACTACCCAGATGGAGTGCCGGGAAGGGGTTACGGTATTTTTGAGAAGAAAGGTACTAAGTTCGGTGTTATAAACCTTATGGGAAGGTCCCTATTGGACTCAAACCTTGATAATCCCTTCCTTCTCTTTGACAGGCTTTATGAAGAGCTTTCAAGGGAAACAAGTATAATCCTTGTGGACTTTCATGCAGAGACCACTTCAGAAAAGTGGGCTTTTGGTATATATGCGGATGGAAGGGCGAGCGTGGTTTACGGCACCCACACCCACGTACCAACCGCGGACCAGATAATCCTAAAGAAAGGCACTGCCTATGTGAGCGATGTGGGTATGTCGGGCTGTTGGTACTCTGCCATAGGTATGAAGCCAAAACAGGCCATAGACCGGTTTACAAGGGGTATACCCCAAAAGTATGAGGTGGAAGAAAAAGAGGACTTGGTTTTTAACGCCGTGATAGTAGACGTAGAAGAAAAGAGTGGGAAGGCAAAGGATATTCAAAGGGTTCAGCACTACATAAGTAAGGAAGAACTCTTAGAGGTTTAAAATCTCTTCCTGTGAGAGGGGAAGTAAGACAGCTCCTTCTGTTCTTGTTCGTAGTGCTCCTTGCCTACTTCAGAGTTGAGAGGGAGAGGGACTTTCTTTGGGAGGAAGACCTAGGTGAGGGACTTGTAAGGGTAGAACTTGTAAGCTCTCCACAGCTTGAGGAAAACAAACTAAGGATGAGGGTAAAGGTTGTAGGTGGGGACTTTGCGGAGCTTTACGGCAGGCATGCCCTTCTTGACCTTTATAGGACTCTGGACCTTCCTTCAAAGGTCTTAGACATATATGCCAAGGTCAGAGTTAGCAGGGGCTTTGTCATACTATCTGCGGACTACAGGGACGTGGTTGGTCTGCCCTCTGAGGATGCAACTATAAGGGACAGGCTTATCCAAAGGGCAAAGGAAAGGATAGAAGACAGAGAGGTTGAAGCCCTGACCCTTTCCTACCTCTTTGGAGAGTCTCAGGAGCATCTTCCTCATGAGGAGCAAAGAAGCTTTAGGACTACGGGACTTTTACACATACTTGTGGTTTCCGGTGGTCATCTTGCGGTGGTCTTTCTCATCCTTAGATGGCTTGCCCCCTACCACTATGGTATGCTCCTGGGACTTTTGGGCACCACCCTTTATACCTTTTTAGTAGTGCCACTGGACCCGCCCGTTCTCAGGGCTTACCTTATGCTCTTTCTCTTCGTGCTAGTGCGACAGCTTCAAGGGCTTCCCAATATGCTTTCCATACTCTTGCTTTCGGGCTCCTTTATACTGCTTATCTATCCTGATTATCTTTACTCCTACTCCTTCTGGCTTTCCTCTATGGCAACTTTGTACCTTATACTCTCTACAAAAGATATGCCAAAGTGGGAACATCCCGTCAATATTCTTATAGTGCCCTTTTGGCTTTCCCTCTTTGCCTTCCTTGGCACCGCTCCCATAGTGCTTAGCTTTTCCACGAGCACGCCCAACAGCATCCCCTTTACACCTGTGGTCAGCCCTCTCTTTCTTCTCTTTACCTTCTATGGCGTCCTTGAGCTCCTAAGCTTTTTTAGCCTGCCCACTGCGCCCATGGAGTTCTTGGGCAAGCTTATATTGGCACTTGTAAACTTTTTTGGAAAATTTGAGTGGGAGCTTACTAAGGGCATGTCTAATTGGGAGGTTGCGCTCCTTTGCCTTTTGAATGCAGTTTATCTATACTTTGCCCCAGGCTTTTGGAAGATGGGAGCTTTTGCAGTCTTCCTTCTCTTCTACTGGACTTAAAATTATCCTAATGGAGAAAAAGCCAAAGATTTCCCTCATACTTGAAGCCTTCAGCAGTCTTGAGAAAGCCTACGGTGAGATAAGGAAAAACCTTCCATCCGTGGAAGAGGAGTTTACAAACAATCCACTACTTCAGGACAAGGTAAGGGTTGGCTTTAACCTAGCCTTTGAAAGCTCCATGCGTGTGTGCAGACACCTTTCTGCGGTCTACAACATAAAGACAAGTTCTAAGGACTGCCTTAGTAAGATGGGTAGCTTTGTGGGTATGGAAGGTGCGCAAGCCCTCCAAAGGCTAACAGACTTCTATCTAAAGTTTAGAGACCTAAAGGAGAGCCTTCCACCCTCTGAGCTCTACCGTTTTATACATGAAAACCTGCACCTTTTTAAGGACTATGCTAAGGCTGTGGTGGAGTTTGTTAAAAGAGATACAAAAAACCCATTGCTTATTGATTTTGAGCTCCTGAACGAAAAGGCAGGGCGGATAAAGGAGTCTGTAAGAAAAATAGATTTTGTCCTTTCTCAAGGTTTAGAGGAGTTTTCAAAAAAGCCCATGTATTACGATAGGGTGAGATACTTTTATATAGTGGCTTACGACAGCCTCTTTGATATCTGCAGGCACTTAGCCCCAAAGTTTGGCGTAAAGAAGTTTGGAGATGATTGCCTTTCCAAGCTTGTGGAAATAGGAGCTCTGCCCCAGGACTACTACATGGATGTGTTCAGGATGACCAACCTAAAGAACAAACTCATAAGTAGCTGGGAAGTAAGCCCCGAGGAGCTCTACAGAAGTCTCTTAGAGGTAAACGATAGGATAGAACCCGTGATGAAAAGCATAGCGGAAAGTCTTAGGAAGCTTTTACGGGAAAAAGCAGCAAGCTAAGCTCCTCCGTCACCATCCCACCCAGTGGGCTTAAAACCTTACCTCACCACATAAAAAATAGTTAAGCAATATCAAGCCTTTCATCAATGGGGTACCCCTCTCAAATGAAGGTTATTTTTCCAAAATGGGCAGTGGTGCAAAACGGCATAAAAAAACCAAAGCCCTATTCACTTGCCAAGATGTCAAGGGAGCCAAAGGCTCCTTGAAAACTACCTAGTATGGTAACACTCTTCAACCATATATGGCAACTGGTTTGTAGAAGGTGTCCCTCTCCACGGGAACCTTGCCCGCATCTTTGATGAGTTTTATAAGCTTTTCCTTTGAGTGCCCTAGGGCGGACTTGGTACCTGCGGAGTGGACAATCTTTTCCTCCTCTATAGTTCCGTCAAGGTCGTCTGCACCGAAGTTTAGGGCTATCTGGGCAACTTTTTCTCCCAGTGTTATCCAGTATGCTTTTATATGGTCAAAGTTGTCAAGGATTAACCTTGATATGGCTATGGTTTTTAGGTCGTCGACGGAAGAGGTCCTTTTGCCTCCAAGTCTTGTACCCTCTGGCCAGTAGGCAAGGGGTATGAACACCTGAAAGCCCCCCGTTTCATCTTGGAGCTCCCTAAGTTTTATCATGTGCTCCACCCTCTCTTCGTAGGTCTCCAGATGCCCATATAACATGGTGGCGTTGGAAGGTATGCCGAGCCTGTGGGCTGTTCTGTGTACCTCAAGGTACTCTTGCGCATTGGCTTTGTAAGGTGCTATTACCTTTCTTACCCTTTCAGAGAATATCTCCGCACCACCGCCGGGCATGGCATCAAGCCCAGCATCTTTTAGCTCCCTAAGTATGTCCTCGTAGCTCCTCTTTGAGACCTTACTCATGTGGTGCACTTCTATGGCAGTCCAAGCCTTTACCACAAGGTCTGGAAAGCTCCTCTTTATCTCCCTCACCAGTCTCACGTAATCCTCAACCTGCCAGTTGGGTGGAACACCACCCACTATGTGAACCTCCCTACCACCCTGCCTGTAGGTCTCTTCGGCCTTTTTAAGCACTTCTTCCAATGTCATCTCGTAAGCCCTTGGGTCAGATTTGGTAACACCAAAGGCGCAGAAATTACACTGGTATACGCACACGTTGGTGGGGTTTATCTGCCTATTTACTATAAAGTAGGCGAACATACCGTTCTTTTTGCGGTTTACGTATTCCGCGAGAGCACCCACATAGGCAAGGTCAGCATCATAGAATAAACTGACGCCATCTTCGTAAGAAAGCCTTTTACCTTCTATTATCTTGTAGGCTATTGACTTGAGTTTATCCTTTTTTACCCTTCTAACAATGTACTCTACCTTCATAGTCTTAAGGTTTAAAGGGCTGGCACTCGCTTACCCTTGGAGCTTGAATATAGTTCAAGAGAAGCCATCAGCTCCTCGTATGAGCTCCCGTCCTCCGGATAAGTGATCACTATGTAGTAACCACGCTCTCCCAGAAAATCTTTTATACCCTCAGCGAGGTGTATGCCTCCCTCCTTATCCGTGCCCGGAAGCAAGCAAAGGATGAAATTATCAAGTGTAGCGATTATATCAGAAGCCCTCATCGAGGAAACAACGCTCTGAAGATAATCTTTTAGCGAAAACTCACTGTACAAGAGCACTATAGAAAAATTGTCCACTCCAGGTATATGCTCATCAAGATTTAAGTCCTTCTTGATACGCTTAAGCTCTCCTATTTCATGTTTGATTAGCAACTTAAAGCATTCTAAGTTAGCAATCTGTGCCATGCCTCAAAAAATTTATAACATATGATGCGCCTTGTCAATGTCTCATGTAGGGCTTTACTTAAACTGCTAAAACAGCCAAGCAAGTCTTCATCCTCCATTCCACACCAGTTGCCTATTGGATTTACGTTTGTTAATCCAGTCGCTGTTTGAATTGGTAAATATCCTAAGCTGTGCTACCTGCCCTCCTCTCGGAGTTAGTTCTAAGAAGTTATGTAGCTTAACATCTTCTTCCTTTTAGCTTCCACAAACGCCTTAACACCTTCTAAATCCCTCGTATTAAGCACAAGCTCAGGCACAGCCCAGCCCCTTCTCGCAAGACCCACACCCAGCTTGATGTAAGATAGATGCCTTACCGAATGAGCATCGGTCACTATAGCTATCATAACTCCTTCTTCCATGCACCTTTTTACCTTCTCTGGAGAAAGGTCTGCCCTATGGGTATTAAGTTCAAGAGCCGTTCCCGTCTCTTTGGCCTGCTTGAGAACCTTTTCAAAGTCTATTGGATAGCCCTCCCTTGTACCGTAGGCTTTACCCGTTGGGTGTCCTATAAGGTTCACATAGGGGCTTTCCATAGCCTTTAGTATCCTGTAAGTGTTATCCTGGTTAAAGCGTGAGTGGATAGATGCAACCACAAAATCAAACTCCTCGAGCAGTTCATCGGGCAGGTCTAAAGAGCCATCCGGTAGTATATCCACCTCGCAACCCTTGAGTATGTAGAAGCCCAAAGGATTGTAATATTGGTTTAGCTTCTCTATGAGCTTGAACTGCTCCCTGTAGCGGTCAGGGTCAAGGCCGTTGGCAACCCTTGAGGACTGAGAGTGGTCACCCATAACCATATATCTGTATCCCAGCTCAAAGCAGGCCCGAGCCATCTCCTCTAAGCTTGCCATGCCGTCGCTCCAGTTGCTGTGCATGTGAAAGTCTCCCTTTATATCCGAAAGCTCCACAAGCCTTGGAAGCCTTCCCTCAAGGGCAAGCTCTACCTCGCCAGCGTTTTCCCTGAGCTCGGGCGGTGGCACCTGCATACCAAGAAGGGAGTAAACCTCCTCTTCCGTCCTCCCACCTAGCCACTCCTCCGTATCTGCCTTAAACACACCGTATTCGCTGAGCTTAAGACCCTTAGCCTTAGCTATGTCCCTTATCCTTACATTGTGCTCCTTTGAGCCTGTAAAGTACTGAAGGGCTGAACCCCACTGGTGGGGCTCTATAGTCCTTAGGTCCACCTGCTTGCCGTTTTTTAGAACTACGCTAGACTTGGTCTCACCGTGAAGGAGAACCTCCTGCACACCCTCGTAGGCTACAAAATGCTTATGTAGCTCTGTCCAGTTTTCCCTCCTTGCACAGATAAGCAGGTCTATATCCCCTACTGTCTCCTTGTACCTTCTTAAACTACCCGCCGGCTCTAGCTTTTCATAAAGCTCCTTCACCTTTTCAAAATGTTTGAGTAAGTCCATTGCTATATGGTAGGCTTCTATAAGATTCATCCTCTCCTTACTTTTCTCCCACAGTTCCAAACCCCTCATTATGTTGCTTACCTTTTTTTCTCCTATACCGGGAATGGTTGCCAGCATACCGCTCCTTACCGCCCTTATAAAGTCCTCCTTTGTCCTTATTCTCAGTCTATCGTAGGCAAGCTTTAGAGTTTTTGGTCCTATCCCTGGCACATCCATAAGCTCCAGAAGGTCTTCGGGCACCTTTTTTCTAAGCTCCTCGTACTTTGATACCTTGCCCGTCTGAAGATACTCCAAAATCTTTTCCAAGCTTGACTCCCCTATGCCCGGAATGCTACGTATCTTCCCAGTGCTTACAAGCTCCTCTATATCTGTGCTAAGTTCAGAGAGGATGTTGGCAACCCTTCTGTAGGTGTTTATGCGGTATGCGTTGTCTCCGAGGAATTCAAGGATGTCCGCCATCTTCTCAAATATGCGTGCCAGCTCCTTGTTTTTGTCCATGGATAATAAGATAGGTAAAATTTTTGGAATGGACTTTTTCTTATTCTGGAAGGGCTTCCTGTCTGCTTTTCTTATAGCCTCCTCTACAGCTCTGATAGGAGTTTTTCTAATAATCAAAAGGCTTGCCATGTTGGGCGCAGGACTTTCTCATGCTGCCTTCGGTGGTATAGCCTTAGCGTTAGTGTTTGGGCTTGAACCTATGACCTTTACTGTGTTCTACACTGTAGCTCTGGGCCTGTTTCTTCAGTTTCTGATAGATAAAAAATCCATTCCAGCGGATACCCTTGTGTCCCTGTTTTTTTCCTTCGGTGTTGCCCTTGCCATCGTTATCCTCGGGGTGAGCCAGAACCTAGGAACCAACCTATACTCCTATCTTTTTGGAAGTATGCTAACGGTGACGGAAGAGGAACTCTACCTTTCTATTGCGGTTTCTTCCCTTACTGTGGGCTTTGTATTCCTCAATTTTAAAAGCCTGATGCTTCTGTGTTTTAACGAAGAATTGGCAAGGTTAAGGGGCGTAAAGGTAAACCTGTTGAACTATCTTTTGGTGGCCATAGCCTCTGCAAACATAGTGCTATCCATAAAGGTGGTGGGTCTGGTGCTTTCCGCAAGCTTTATATCCATACCTCCCATGACCTCCCTTTTTCTGTCGTGGTCTTTCACATCCAGCCTTATGCTTTCCCTTTTCTTTTCCTTACTGGCTTTGGTCGTAGGTATAATCCTCTCCCTATACGCTGACCTTCCGCCTGGGGGTGCGGTTGTGGGGCTTATGGTCTTGCTTTTTCTTCTGAGTGCTCTTGTAAAGCTCATAGGAAGAAGGTTTTTAAGACTCTTTTAGCCCTTTCTGGTTCTCTTCTGAGGAGCTCCTTAGCCATGTTTATTACCTCCCTTGAAGAACCCTTGGGAAGACCGTGGGAAGAAAGCCAAGCTAAGAACTTTCCCCTTGCCAAGATGCTTGCAACGGCAACCGCTAACCTCTCTTCCGCCCTTGTCTCATAAACAACCTTATCACCAAAGGGATTTTTCTTTGAATAGGCATCCACAAAAAACTGAGCCTCCGGATAGCTCTGGAAAAGACTTCCCAAAAGTTGCCCGTAGGCATAGTCAAGAATTCTGTTTAGGTTTTTGAACTCCTCGTGGAGCTTGTTGAGCTCTTGAGGCTCAAGAATAAGGCAGTTGTGCTCTACAAACTCCTTGAGAGCCTTGTACAACATTTTCAAATGGTCATCCCTTAAATTCTTGCTGTCCTTAGGATTTAAAGAGAGAACCTTTTTGTAGTACTCTGGCTTAACTATGGCACAGCAGACCACCAGAGGACCAAATACATCCCCCTTACCGGATTCATCACAGCCTATCTGAGTTCTGTCTAGTGAAGACAAAAGGCTGAGGATTTTCTCCTTTAGCTCCTGTGCATGGGCGCCCTGAAGCAGGAGGCTACCTGACGGGTAAAGAAGAGCTTGATTCCCGCCACATCTAAGAGACCAAACCGTATTTGGCACAAAACCCTCTTCAAAACCCATCTTTAAGAGTTCTTTCTTTAGCCTATCCTTTTCTTGTGGTGGAACTTTAAGGGTTAGAGTGGGCATCGGGTATAATAATACAAAATCTCCAGGAGGAAGACATGCTTGAGTACTCTCAAAGGATAAAAAGCCTCCCCCCTTACCTATTTGCTCAGATAGACAAGAAAAAAAGGGAAAAGTTGGTGCAGGGCGTGGATATTATAGACCTGGGAGTGGGCGATCCGGACATTCCCACACCAAAGCCTATAGTGGAAGCTATGAAGAGGGCTGTAGAAAAACCCGAACATCACCGCTATCCCTCCTACGAGGGTATGTTCTCCTTCAGGCAAGCGGTGGCAGATTGGTACAAGAGGCGTTTTGGTGTGGAGCTGGACCCTGAAAAGGAGGTGGTAGCTCTAATAGGTTCAAAGGAGGGCATAGCCCACTTTCCCTTAGCCTTTGTGAACCCCGGGGACGTGGTCCTGTGTCCAGACCCTGCCTATCCTGTCTATAAAATAGGAACCCTCTTTGCAGGTGGAGAACCATACCTTATGCCCCTTAGGGAAGAGAACGGCTTTTTGCCAGACTTTAGGTCAGTGCCCGAAGAGGTCCTAAGAAGGGCAAAGATAATATGGGTCAACTATCCAAACAATCCCACCTCAGCCACAGCAAGCAAGGAATTTTACGAGGAACTAATAGCCTGGGCAAGGGAGAGAAACATAATAGTGGCTTCGGACCTTGCTTACTCGGAGATGTACTTCGGCGAAGAAAAGCCCATGTCCATACTGCAGATAGATGGGGCAAAGGAGATAGCTATAGAGTTTCACTCCTTTTCCAAAACCTTTAACATGACGGGCTGGCGTATAGGTATGGCGGTAGGCAACGCAGATATTGTGGCAGGGCTCGGTAAGGTAAAGACCAACGTGGACTCGGGGCAGTTTCAAGCCATTCAAGAAGCAGCCATAACAGCCCTAAGCCTGCCCGAAGATGAGGTTCAGAAGATAAGGGATGTGTACAGGAATAGAAGGGAGGCTATGGTTTCTGCCCTTAGGGGCATAGGCCTTGAGGTTTACAGCTCCGATGCCACCTTCTACCTTTGGGTGAAGGTGCCCAAGGGTTATACATCCGCGGACTTTGTTGCCAAACTGTTGGATGAATGTAGTATAGTGTGTACGCCGGGCAACGGCTTTGGCGAGTACGGAGAGGGATACTTTAGAATATCCCTGACCGTGCCCACAGAAAGGCTCTTAGAGGCTGCGGAGAGGATTAGGAAGCTAAAGCTATGAGAAACAGGGAACAGTGGGCAACGAAAATAGGTCTAATATTTGCTGCTGCGGGCAATGCAGTGGGATTGGGCAACCTTCTTAGGTTTCCATCAAAGGTAGCCCTCTACGGTGGTGGTGCTTTTATGGTTCCCTACTTTATCTCTCTTATATTTCTTGGTATTCCTCTTATGGTACTTGAGTGGGTAATAGGCAGGTACGCAGGAGCAAAGGGACACGGCTCTATGACAGGCATAATGGGTTCTCTCTTCCATCATGCCAACTGGGCAAGGGTTCTTGGCTCCCTTGGTGTTGCCATACCCTTCCTCATAGTCTGCTACTACATATACATAGAGTCTTGGACCTTGGGCTTTTCGGTGCTTTCCCTTCTTGGACAGATGCCCACTCCTGTGGGGAGCCAAGACCCAAAGGTTGCCATGACTCCTTACGTGGACTTTTTCAAAGGCTATACACAGCCCTCATACCTTGCCATCTTTTTCTTGGTGGTCACCCTCTTGGTCAACTGGTACATACTCCAGAGGGGTGTGGTAAGGGGCATAGAGCTCACCGCCAAGTTTGGTATACCCGCTCTTCTTCTAATGGGTCTTTTTCTTGGAGCTGTTTCTCTATCTATAAAGGGTGGTAGGGGTCTTGAGGGTCTTCTTTTCATATACACCCCTGACTTTAGCAAGATATACGACCCTCATGTCTGGCTTGAGGCTTCGGGACAGATATTTTTTACCCTATCCCTTGGTATGGGTGCCATAGCCACCTATGCAAGCTATGTGAAGGCTAAGGAAGATGTCCTGAAGGCTGGCCTCTGGACAGCGGGTATTAACGAGTTCGTGGAGGTTGTAATAGGAGCGTCCATAGCCATACCCGCTGCCTTTGCAATGTTTGGAGCTCTTGCGGTACCAGAGCTTGCCAAAGAAGGCACCTTTAGGCTTGGCTTTATGTCCATGCCTGCAGTTCTCATGGCTCTTCCATTGGGTTCTTTTCTTTCCGCGGTATGGTTTTTCCTTCTGTTTGTTGCTGCCCTTACCTCTTCTTTGGCTCTTACCCAACCCCTTATATCCCTCTTTGAGGATGAGATGCGCTGGAGTCATACAAAGGCTGTTAACGTCTCTATGGCTATGGTAAGTGTGGGAGCCTTCTTGTCTGCTTTCCTGCCGGGCTTTATAGACGAGGTAGACTTCTGGGCTGGTACCTTTATGCTTGTGTTCTTTGCTCTTGTGGAGATAGTAGTGTTTGTGTGGATATTTGGAGTCAACAGGTTACACCACGAGCTTACAAGGGACGTTTTTGTAAAAATTCCAAAAGGGCTTGTATACCTTTTCGCCGTAGTGTCCCCCGTATTCTTGGTTTTTCTCCTTTACCAGTGGGGAATAGTAAAAGCTCCCCAGGTACTAAGCCAGATGGGCACAGAGGTGGTAGTTGCACGCTTTTTCATCCTTGCCACTCTTGTCTTCCTTGCCTTTGTAGCGGTGGATAGTAGGAGAAGATACCTCTCGGGACCTCATATATGAAGGAGATTGACCTATCCGAGCTCACCACAGGTATACCCAAGATAGAGTATGACCTTAGTATACTAGAGGGATTAAAGACCTTTGAAGAGCATCTGATATATGACTTGTTGGTTGTTGTTAAGGAAAACAGACCAGTAGGCGTTATAAGAAAAATAGACCTAATAAGGGCGCAGTCCAGAGAGGGGCTTACCGTTGGGGACCTTGCAAGGCCACTTATGAAACTGAGGATTTCCACAGTAAAGCCTCAACAACTGACGACCCTTCTGGACTTCTTCAACAGCTTTAAAAGTCCAATCATACTGGTAGACAGGAAAGGCTCCTACATCGGACTGCTGTTTTACGAGGTTGTACTCCACTATATAAACATGTTCAAAGAGACCACGGTGCCCATATTTCAGAAGCTCAGGTCTCTTTTCAGACAGCCCTACTTTTTATACGGCTTTTATATGAGCGGTCTAGAGCATTTCAGGGATATGTTAGGTTCCTCAAAGGAGGAAAGTCTTATAAAGATACTGTACGAGGACATAAAAAGCGATATAGAGGGCGAAACAGGGCTATCCTATGAGGATAGGGAGGTGTACGTGCTTTCAAAATATAAGCTAAGCGAGGAAAGGGTGAAGGAGATATACGAGGAGTTTCATAAGGAGTTTTCCCTGCTGTATGCGGAGATAAAACCTGTCTATGTGCATGGTTATTGCATTTCTCTACAAGAGGTGAAGGACTTTGAAGAGTTTTTTAAGCTTAGGGCGGAGCTCAAAAGCAGGCTGGATAGCATACAGGATGCATCCTTTTTTATCTTTCATGGCGAAAAACCTTCCGTTGTACTGTGTGAGTATAAAAGGAGGGAGTTTATATTCAAAATAAGGGAAAGGATAAAGGAAGACTTTCAACGTATAGCGGAAAGGCTAAAAGAGAATGATATGGACATATGGGAGTTTCTGCTCTATGACTTTTTCAAAGAGTACCCATACTTTGAACTGTTTTATGTCATGAACGAAAGAGGCTTGCAGATATCAAACAATGTGATAAATCCGAAGAAAAACTATCCAATCAAGACGGGTAGGAAAGGTGCGGATAGGTCCGAAAGGGAGTACTTTAGAAAAGCAAGCCATGAGGATGTCTATCTTTCTCCCATATACATTTCGCAGGCTACCGACGATTTTTGTATAACCGTCTCAAAAAAGTTTAACTATGCAGGAAAAAGCTACGTATTAGCCGGCGACATAAACTACAGGGAGATACATAACTTAGTAAAAAGTTATGCAGAGGAAACCCTTACTAATAGGTAGTCTTAGATATAAAGACTACCGCTACAGCTCAAACCATCCCCTTAGAATTCCGAGGGTGTCCTTGCTCCTTGAGCTACTTTGGGCTCTTGGTTTGCTTGAGGGGAAGGAGCTCTTGGAGAGCAGGTTTGCCTCTTGGGAGGAGCTACTTCTTTTTCACACAGAGGATTACATAAAAGCCCTTGAAGATGTGGATAGATGTAAATGTGTGAACAGGCACGTTAGAGAGACCTTTAACATAGGAACCTACGAAAACCCCATATCCCCAGCCATGTGGAAGGGCTCCCTGCTTGCCACTGGCTCTTCTCTACAGGCGGTGGATATGTTTTTTGAAGGCTACCTTACTTTCAACCCTGCGGGTGGCATGCACCATGCCTATCCAAGTAAGGCTAATGGCTTCTGTTTTATAAACGACCCGGGCATAGCCCTTAAGCATTTACTCAACAAGGGCTTTAAGAGAATACTTTACATAGACTTAGATGCCCATCACTGCGATGGTGTACAGGACTTCTTTTACGAGGATGACAGAGTTTTTGTTATATCCTTGCACCAGTCACCCGATTATGCTTTTCCCTTCAAAAGGGGTTTTTTTGAAGAAAGGGGAAGCGGAAAGGGAAAGGGATACAATTTAAACATCCCACTACCAAAGGGTGTGAACGATAGGGAGTACCTTTATGTTCTTGAGGGTGTGCTTCCTGCGGTGAAGGACATATACAATCCAGAGGTTTATGTGCTGCAGCTTGGGACTGACGTTCTTAGAGAGGATTATCTTTCCAAGTTTGAACTTTCTAACTGGGGCTTTCTTAGATCCTTTGAGTTTATAAGGGATTTGCTAGGGGATGGCATATACTTGGGTGGCGGTGGATACCATCCGGTGGCCCTTGCAAGGGCATGGACGCTTATATGGTGCTCCCTTTCAGGCAGGGACATAACCCAGAGGCTTAACCCCGAAGCCCAGAGAGTGCTCATGAACGTGGACTTTGAGGAGTTTGAAGATGAATTGGACAGAAGCTATATGTACCAAACTTTGGTTGACCAACCCAACTACGGGGAGATAAGACCAGAAATAAGAGAACTTTTAAAGAAGATAAGGGCGGAACTATAAGAAAGAAGTCCGCACGGTAGATTAGCAACTACATTTTTGAAGTCAAAAGGGTCACCACCCCACCCAGTGGGCTTAAAACCTTACCTCACCACATAAAAAATAGTTAAGCAATATCAAGCCTCTCATCAAGGTAGTACCCCTCTCAAATGAAGGTTATTTTCCCAAAATGGGCGGTGGTGCAAAACGGCATCAAAACACCAAACAACCAAAACCCTATTCAGTTGCCAAGATGTCAAGAGTTTTTGCGCCCTCAAACCTATAACAAGCATAGCAGAGCTTTTGTCTTTTGTTAAGCTAAACTATGGGCAGTCCCAAGATGTTATTTTGTAGGCATGTATGAGCTATGTAATCTATTTCCGAAGATTTACACTTATGGGTTAAATTATTACCTTAGCATGAAGCTACAGGTTAACGGAAAGGTCCTTGAGGTTAAGGATAACATAACCGTAGCGGAACTGCTTCGCTCCATGGACATACAGATAAGACCTGTGGGTCTTGCGGTGGCGGTAAACGAGGAGGTTGTGCCAAAGAGCGCCTACGCGGATTACATACTTAAAGAGAACGACAGGGTTGAGATAGTAAACATAGTAGGAGGTGGCTAAATGTTAGACTACGAAAAGCTTCTTGAGGATGACTACCTTGAGATAGCCGGTAAGCGTTTTACCTCAAGGCTTATGATAGGCTCGGGTAAGTTTAAGAGCTTTCAGGAGAACAAGGAGGTTTTAGAGGCTTCCGGGGCTGAGATAATAACGGTTGCCGTCAGACGCGTTAACATAACAGACAGGTCAAGGGAGAACCTTCTTGACTACATAGACCCAAGCAAATACCAGATACTTCCCAACACTGCTGGCTGTTATACAGCGGAGGAGGCTATAAAAACTGCCATGCTTGCCCGTGAGGCAACGGGTATAAACTGGGTAAAGCTTGAGGTTATAGGAGACCAAAAGACCCTGCTTCCAGACATGGAGCAGACCCTTGAGGCTGCTAAGTTTTTGGTCAAGGAGGGCTTTGTGGTTCTGCCTTACATCTTTGATGACCCAGTTTATGCTAAAAAGTTTGAGGATGTGGGCTGTGCTGCGGTTATGCCTCTTGCCGCTCCTATAGGTTCTGGGCTCGGTCTCCAAAATCCCTACAACATCATATTTATAAAAGAGGCAGTTTCTGTGCCCGTAATTGTGGACGCGGGCATAGGCAGTGCTGCGGATATACCACCCGTTATGGAGCTTGGGGTGGACGGTATTCTCACAAACACCGCCTTAGCTGAGGCTAAGGACCCAATAAGGATGGCGGTTGCTATGAAGTACGCTACCATAGCGGGAAGGCTTTCCTACCTTGCGGGGAGGATGCCCAAAAGGACATACGCTGTTCCTTCTTCTCCTCTCAAGGGAGTACCCTACAAGACATGATAGACGTTTTAGTTGTAGGCTCGGGTATATCTGGGCTTTCTGTTGCCTTTCATCTTACCAAGAAGGGCTATGATGTCCTAGTCTTGGAGAAGGAGGAGCTACCGGGGGGAAACATACAGACACTGAAAAAGAACAGCTACATATTAGAGCTTGGTCCTCAGACCATACTTGCAGACCAAAAGGTACAGGAATTTTTAAAGGAGGTAGGTATTGAGCCTCAGTATGCGAGCGAGAGCTCAAAAATTAGATACATATACAAGAAGGGCAGACTTACACCCCTTCCCATATCTCCCATTAAGTTTTTTACCTCTCCCCTTCTCTCCTTGGGAGCTAAGCTAAAGGTTTTAAAAGAACCTTTTGTCTCACCCTCTGTGAAGACGGAGGAGAGTATAGCGGAGTTTGTAAAGAGGCGTCTGGGCAGGGAGTTTTTAGATTACATAGTAGCTCCCTTCATATCTGGTGTGTATGCGGGCAACCCTGAGGAGCTCTCCGTAAAGTATGCAGTGCGTAGGGTCTACGAGCTTGAGCAAAGATTTGGAAGCCTTATAAAGGGTGCCATAAAGCTGAAAGCCTTAGGTCCAGCTGGTAAGCTTATATCCTTTGAGAATGGAAACCATAGCCTTATAAAGCATCTTGCCTCAAGGGTAAGGCTGGAAAGGGAAAATGTGGTCCTTAGGATAAGAAGAAAGGATGGGGTTTATCATGTGGATGCCAAAGGAGGCAAGCATACTGCAAGGTCTGTAGTAATATCTGCACCAGCCACCTCCGCAAGCTATCTTCTTAGAGAGATATCATGGAGCGTTTCAGAAGAGTTTGACAAGATATACTACGCACCCATTGTAGTTTTGCATGCGGTGGTAAAAAAAGGTTCTATCCCACCGGGCTTTGGCTTTCTCATGCCAAGAGTGGAGGGTAAGCGTATCCTCGGTGTGCTCTTTTCCTCTCAGCTCTTTCCAGGTCGTGCACCAGAAGACAGGGAGCTTCTTACCATATACATGGGCGGTGCCACAGACCCAGAGGTTATAGACTACGAGGATGAAGCCCTCTATGCTACCGCTGAGAAGGAGCTAAAAGAGGTTCTGGGTATTCAAGGGGTGGAGTTTATCAACCTCACCCGTTGGAAAAGGGCTATACCTCAGTACACCTTGGGCTATGGCAAGTACCTTGATCTGGCAAGGGACTTGGAGAAGGAAAACCCCGGCCTTTTTCTCACAGGAAACTACCTATACGGTGTATCCGTTGCGGACTGCATCAGGGCAAGCTATGAGGTGAGTAAGAAGGTAGAGGGATACTTAAATTCAACAACTGCCAAGCACTTCCCTTAGGGTTCTTCTTAGCTTTGGATAGTGAGAACCCCTCCAGTAGACCTTACCACAGTATGGACATAGGGTGAAGTTTCTTCCATACAGGTAAACCTTCTTCGGCACCCTTTCCTTTACCTCTTCTCTACTTATACTCAAAAGCCTCTCATTACAATGGTAGCACCTGTCAAGTTTAAGCACGGGCTCTATTTGGAAGTATTTTATAAGAAGACAGAGCTGAACCTTCCAGTCCTCCTTAGGCAGTATAAGGTAGTCTATGCCCCAAGCTTTGAAATGCTCTTCAAGCTTTCTTGATGTGGTTATAAAAACCCTTTCAGGGTGTTTTATCACATCCGCCTTGTTTATATCACCGGGCAGGAGGATGGCGTCCTGCCCAAGGAGTCTGAGCCAGTGGGCAAGTCTGTGAAGGTCTGCCTCAAGCAAAAACCCCTTCAAGCTCTTCCTTCTTGACCACTTCCTCCGGATGAGCTATCCTACCAAGGACTGCGCTTGCTGCCACGACCGCTGGATTAGCCAGGTAAGCCTCACTCTTTGGATGCCCCATCCTACCGGGAAAGTTCCTATTGGACGTAGATATGCATCTTTCCCCCTCTGCCAGTATGCCCATATGACCACCAAGGCATGGACCGCATGTGGAGACCGAAACCACACAGCCCGCCTCTATAAAGATGTCTATAAGACCCTCCTTTAAAGCCTGCATGTAAACCTGTTTGGAAGCGGGTATAACTATGCAACGGGTGTAAGGATGTACCTTTTTACCTTTAAGCACCTGGGCGGCTATTCTGAGGTCTTCCAGTCTGCCGTTGGTACAGGAGCCTATAAAGGCTTGGTCTACGTTTATGTGGGTGGACTGAGAAACTGGGTGCACGTTGGAGGGCAGATAGGGCCATGCTACTAAGGGCTCTATCTTGCTTGCATCCCACTCGTAGATTACCTCATACTGGGCGTCAGGGTCACTCTGGTAAACCTTCCATGGTTTTTTAGCCCTTCGGGAGAGGTAATCTATGGTCTTCTCATCGGGTGCTATTATACCGCTTTTACCACCAGCCTCTATGGCCATGTTGGCTATGGTAAGCCTTTGCTCTATGGATAGATCTCTAATAGCTTCTCCTTCAAACTCCATAGCCTTGTAGAGGGCACCGTCCACTCCTATCTGTCCTATGGTGTAAAGAATAAGGTCCTTGCCAGAAACCCAGGGCTGGAGCTTACCGTAAAATACAAACTTCATAGACTGGGGAACCTTTAGCCATATCTCGCCAGTGGCCATTGCATAGGCTATATCCGTTGAACCTACTCCTGTGGCAAAGGCTCCTATACCACCGTAGGTGCACGTATGGGAATCCGCACCTACCACAAGGTCGCCCGCCACCACTATACCCTGCTCGGGAAGGATGGTGTGCTCTATACCTTCCCCTTCTTGGAAAAACCACTTTATGTTGTGCCTGCGAGCAAAGTCCCGCACCATCTTTGCCTGCTCTGCGGACTTTATATCCTTTGCAGGCACAAAGTGGGACAGCACCAAGGCTATACGCTCTGGGTCAAATACCCTGTTTATACCGTACTTTTCAAGTATCCTTATGGCCAGCGGAGCGGTAACGTCGTTGGCCATTGCCAGGTCTATTTTGGCGGTTATGAGCTCACCTGGATAGACCTCTTTTTTACCTGCGTGGTCCGCCAGAATCTTTTCAGTTATCGTCATTCCCATACCTTACCTCCTGTTTAGTTTATTACCTCCTGAACTTGTTCTTTCTTCTCATGTTTGAGCTCTTCCTTTTTACATTCGTTTACGGGTTCTATTCCATGCAGCCTGAGTATTTCCACAACCTCTTCACAGGACATGGTTTCCTTCTCCAAGAGCCTTTTGACGACAGCCCTGATAGCTTCCGCATTCTCCTGAACGGTCTTCTTTGTTTCCTCGTAAGCCTTCACCAGTATGCTTCTTACCTCTTCGTCTATCTCTTTCCTTAGCTCCTCGCTTATATCTACAGAGGTAGTCATACCACCTAGGAAGGGGTTTACCGTTCTCCTTACCGCGAGTGGACCAACCTTATCGCTCATACCCCACATGGATACCATCCTGTAAGCTAGCTCGGTAGCCCTTTGAAGGTCGTTTTCCGCTCCCGTGGTTATGCCCTCCATTCCGTAGAATATCTCCTCCGCAGCCCTACCACCCATAAGGGTCAGTATCCTTCCGTAAAGGTCTTTTTTGTCGTACATGTGCTTATCGTCTATGGGTAGTTGTTGAGTAACCCCAAGTGCCATACCTCTTGGTATTATGGAAACCTTGTGAAGGGCGTCAGAACCTGGAACCATAAGGCTCATGATGGCGTGTCCCATTTCATGATAGGCAATCTTCTCCTTTTCCTTAGGAGATATGACCATCCCCTTTCTCTCAAGTCCCATGGTTATACGGTCTATGGCCTCTTCTATGTCCTCCATCTCTATAGCGTTTTTACCCCTTCTGGCAGCAAGCAAGGCAGCTTCGTTTAACACATTTTCAAGGTCTGCACCGGTAAACCCTGGAGTCGCTCTTGCGACTATCTCCAAGTCCACGTTTTCGGCCAATTTTTTATCCTTGGCGTGAACCTTGAGTATTTCATACCTTCCCTTTACATCGGGCCTTGGTATGTAAATCTGACGGTCAAACCTGCCAGGTCTTAGCAGTGCTGGGTCAAGTATGTCTGGTCTGTTAGTGGCAGCTATAACTATGATACCCTCCGAGGTGTCAAAGCCGTCCATCTCCACAAGAAGCTGGTTGAGGGTTTGCTCCCTTTCGTCATGACCGCCACCCAGATTCACTGCACCACGGGAACGTCCCACCGCGTCTATCTCGTCTATGAAAATAATGCAAGGAGCGTGTTTTTTTGCGGTTTCAAAGAGGTCTCTAACTCTGGCTGCACCAACACCTACAAACATCTCCACAAAGTCCGAGCCGGAGACGGATATAAAGGGTACGTGTGCCTCTCCCGCTATGGCCTTTGCCAAGAGGGTTTTTCCCACACCGGGCTCGCCGTAAAACATAACACCCTTAGGTGGCCTGCCCCCAAGCCTCTGAAACTTCACGGGGTCTTTAAGGTACTCAATTATCTCCTTAACCTCCTCCTTTACCTCTTCCATACCCGCTACATGCTGGAGTGTGACCTTCGGCTTTTCGTCTATGTAGACCTTTGCCCTGCTCTTACCAAAGCTAAAGGCCCTTGAGTTGGGATTGGCTCCCCCGCTCACCTGCCTCATCATGTATATCCAAATGCCTATGAAGAGAAGTATGGGAAGCCAAGAGATTAGAAAGGTCATAAACCATCCACTGTGTTCTGGTGTGGACACGTCCACCTTAACATTCTTTTCTATGAGTTTACTCACCAAATCGGAGCCTGGTGGTATGCCCGTTTCTACCTTTTGACCTTCGGTAGTTATACCGGTTAACACGTTATCCCTTATCTTCACTTCCTTTAACTTCCCCTCCTCCGCAAGCTGTAGAACCGTATTGACAGAAGTCTTTACAGAAGAGTCCCTTCTACTACCTTCAAATAGATTGAAAGCAAGAACCATAAGACCAAGTAAGGCAATCCATATAAAAAGACTTTTCATCCACTGCATGAAAACACCTCCATACTAAGAGATTTAAGATAATCAGTAGGCACGCCTTTTCAAGGTGTTAATCATCCTGTCCACCTCCTTTAAGCTTCTCAAACCAAATAGCTTGTAAATAACCCTCCTCTGAAGTGCATAGGGAAGGTTTAAAAAGGCCTCTCTGTCTATCGTGCCATCCCTTACCACATTCTCTATAGCTCTCTCCGTTAGCTCTTTTAGGAGATTCTCCTCTTCCTTCAAGACTTCCCTCAGACGTAAAAAGGACTCCTCTAGATTTGAGTTTATGCTTTTGAGCACGGGCAACACCCTATACCTTATCCTATTCCTTGCAAACCTCAGGTCGTAATTGGTAGAGTCCTCAACCCAGCTCTCCCCTTTGCTCTTTACGTAGTCTTCTATCTCCTCTCTTTTCACCAGGTAAAGGGGTCTTACTATGTCCCCCTCTTTTTCATCAAAGCCAAGAAGACCTTCCCTTCCTGCACCCCTGACAAGCCATAGAAGCATGGTTTCCACCAGGTCCTTAAGGTGGTGGGCCGTGGCTATAAGGTCAAGGCTTTCCCTCTCTTTTATCTCCCTAAGGGCTTTGTACCTTTCTTCCCTTGCGGCTTCTTCAAGGTTTCTTCCCACTGCCAGCTCCCTCACCTTAATCCTCTTCACAAATATCTCCAGCCCCTTCCTACTGGCGAAGTCTATACAGAAATCCTCATCCCTTTGGGCCTCCCTCTCCCTTAAGCCATGGTTTATATGGGCAAGGGCAAGCCTGCCCATCTTGAAAAAGTCCCAAAGATCCAAGAAAGATAGGGTTAGGGCAACCGAGTCCACACCGCCGGAGAAGGCCACAAGCACCTTACTGCCTTCTTGAATTAGCTTCCTTTTTCTCTGAAGGGTGACAACCTTCCTCAGAAGCTTATGATAGCCCACCTATGAGTCTCTCTCTTAACTGCTCATAATAAGGATGGGGCACGCCCTTTAGACTGAAGTTTTCTAAAAGGTGCAGTGCTTTCTCTTTCTCTCCCTTCCTTTCAAGAAGATACAGAAGTACCTCATAGGAGTTTATCTGGGGAAGCTGCCCCCCATTTTTTTCTCTTAACTCTTCTGCATACTCCTCAAAGAGCTCCAGGTCCATGGTCGCATACCTTTCCATTCTCTCAAAGTCCTTGAGTTTTTGGGAAAGCATTACAAGGTCGTTGAGTATAAGGTGCTTCTCGTAGGCACTCTGTGAAAGGCTAAGGGCTTCAAGGTAAAGCCACTCTGCTATACTATAGTCCCCTTCCAAAAGAGCAACCTGAGCAAGGCTTCCAAGAAAGGTGGCCTTTGTATAACCTACATTCTGAACCTCTCCACTGTCAAAGTGCTTAGACCTATAGGGAAAGTTAAGGTTTTTTATGCTCTTCAGGGAAAAGTAGTACTTTACCGCCTTCTGCCTTTTGTGGTCCAGCCCCTCGTACCAGTCCCAAAGGTCCAGAGTCTTTAAGACACCTCCCCTTTCTTGGAATATGCGGAAGACCTTACCAATCATAGGTACTTCCCACACCCTCTATAACCATATCCCTCCTTATTTCTCTTATCTGATTATTTTCGTCCACGTACACCAGCTTAGGGCTAAAGCCCTGCCGTTCCTTTTCAGAGAGGAGAACATAGGATGCTACTATGACTATATCACCCACAACCCCGAGCCTTGCTGCTGCTCCGTTCAGTCTTATCTCTCCCGAGTATCTGGGCGCCGGTATGACGTAAGTGGAAAAGCGGGCACCGTTGTTTACGTTGTACACCTCTATCTTCTCAAAGGGTAAAAGGTCCGCAGCCTCCATGAGGGCAAGGTCAATGGAGAGACTTCCTTCGTAATGTAGCTCTGCACCCGTTATCTTCACCCTATGAAGTTTAGACTTTAGCATAAACCTCTGCATCTTCTCCTCCGTAGGGGATATAAAAATATACAAATGTGTGCCCCATAAAGCAAGCCTTTATAGATAGAGTGCCGGATACTCCTCCCTCCTAAGAGAGGCAGCCATGATGAGAAGGCTAGCATACAGGGCAAGGAGCTGAAAGAGCAAGAAGCTCAGTAGCTTGAGGTAAGCTACGGGTGTACCCATATAGAGGATAAGCAAGCTTGAAAAGTTATCAAGGGAAGAAAGGATAAACATGGAAAAGCCAAAGAATATGCTCTTCTTTCTGCTTACCTTGGAGAAGGGCAAGAGGTGGGATAGGGTAAGCACGTAGATAGCCATAGATACAAGGTGGGGATAAAAGACCTTAAAGACACCCTCCAAGGTCTTTCTCTTTATGAGGAGTTCTGGATTTCCTAGGTAGTAATTGCTTATGCTGTTAATACCAAATCCCATTTTGACAAAGAAGTTTAGAAAGTTAGAGAGGAGAAAAAGAAGGGAAAAAAGGGAAAAGATAAAGCTTACACTCTTGACCGTTGAAGTGCTCCCTTTTTGTCCGTTGTTTGTGGTAAGTCCCCAGAGGGTGAAAGACCAAAGGAGAATAAAAAGAACCTGATAAACCAGGAAACTAACGAGCTTTAGAAAAACGCCACCAAAAAGGTAGATTATCAGGTCGCTCACTATGTAGAGAAGGGCAGATAAGCTTGAAAGGATGATTAGAAGCTTCTTAAACCTCACCCTCGTTATGCCTATTAGTGAGAAGAGCACCATAAGGGTCATGGCATGAAGGAAAAGACCCACATGTATGTCCTCTGATAGTTGGCCTATGGATATCCTCTCAGGAAACTGGGGGTCCACAAAGTAGTACCTAAAGAGGCTTTCCTTGGAGAAGCCGTATTTGGAATAAAAGTGAAGCCATGAGGCAAGCCAGAAGAACAGGGTAAAAGCCAAGAAGAAAAGCACACCGTAGAAAAGGGGTTTATTTTTCCTTATATCTGAGGATACAAAGAACCTCATCTTCCAAAAAGCACTTGCCAGAGGGCAAGGACCTTCCTTGCGTTGTCTGTTATGGCCCTTGCGGTAAGTGTGGCACCTGTTATGTTGGGTATATCACGCTTCAGTTTGAGGGGGTCTTTGTTGAGCTGTTTGCCTGCAAAAAGCTTTAGCCACTGGTCTTCAGACATGTATTCAAGGGGCTCGTTAAAGGCGAGTACCTCTACCACGTCCAATTTTCCCTCGGGCGTTATGGTATAAAGAACAACCTCTGTGCGAGTACGCACTACGTGGGTATCTACAAAGCCATAGGCTATGGTCTGGCTCCCTTTCTTAACTATATACCAAGAGACCTCCTTCTTATCTATCCTCACGCCCGAGAGCCTTTGAACCTCCTGGACCTGCTCCTGCGATAGAACTATTTTTTTGACCTCTAGCTGAGCCTTTTTGTATATCTGTAATAGGGCTTGTTCAGGCTTTTTGAACTCCCTCGATAGGGCAAGGGTAAAACCAAGGAGTAAGATAACTACGGTTAAGCATCTTCTACACATGGTCCCTATTTTAAATTTATAAAGGCTCACTCCATAGGGAGAGCAACCCGTTTTCAACACAATCCATTTAGCTTTAAGGCAAGATTACCACCTGCTTTTTATCCACTCTGAGTCTCACCCTTGTGCCTACGCTAAAGACTACCGTTGAAAGCATAGCGGACTGAAGTATGGTGCCATCAGGAAGTTCGACCTCGTAAAAGACCTCAGAACCCATGAACTCTGCGGAAACTATAACCCCCTCTCCCTGGGGGTCTGGCAATAGGGATACGTACTCTGGTCTTATGAGCACCTCCAGCCTCTCACCTATGGGCGGAGCCCTGCCGTTTAGATCCACATCACCAAAGGGAAGAACCAATCGTCCCTTTTCTACCTTCCCAGCGATTATGCTCCCCCTTCCCACAAACTTTGCCACAAAGCGGGTCATGGGCCTGTGGTATATCTCCTCCGGTGTGCCCATCTGCTCAAGTTTCCCACAGCATAGCACACCCACCCTGTCGGAAAGGGACAAGGCTTCCTCTTGGTCATGGGTCACCAGTATGGTGGTTGTCCCACTCCTTTTGAGTATGGCCTTGGTCTCTTCCCTAAGATCTTTTCTTAGGTCTGCATCTAGGTTGGAGAAGGGCTCATCAAGGAGCATCACCTCAGGTGAGGGAGCCAAAGCACGGGCAAGGGCTACCCTCTGCTTTTGTCCACCAGAAAGTTCTGAGGGATATCTCTTTGCCACATGTTCAAGTCCAACTAAACTGAGGAGTTCTATAACTCTCTCTTGCCTCTCCTTCTTACTAAGTCCAGCAAGCCCAAAGGCCACGTTTTCAAAGACGGTCATATGGGGAAATAGGGCATAATCCTGAAAGACAAGCCCTATCCTCCTCTTTTCCGGAGGAACCCAGTAACCATGTCCTGAAAGTATTTTCTCTCCTATCTTTATAATGCCCTTGTCGGGCTTTTCCAACCCAGCTATAAGCCTTAGTACCGTGGTCTTACCACAACCAGAGGGTCCAAGCAGAGAAACAAACTCCCCTTTTTGTACCTCTAAGCTTAGGTCTCTAACAGCATGAACTTTCCCAAAGCTCTTGGATACGTCTTTAAGAACCAGATATTCACCCATCCTTATAACCCATCTTCCCTATAACTATAATAAGGGGGATAATGCCTACGGCCACTATCATGAGTGCAGGCACAGCTGCCGCTTCCCATAAAGACTCCGCCGCATCGATCCAAACCCTTACAGCTAGGGTATCAAAAGCCAAGGGTCTTAAAAGCAAGGTTGCTGGGAGCTCCTTCATGCAGTCAACGAATACGATTAACCATCCTGAGAATAGCCCACCTTTGATAAGGGGTAGGAGCACCCTATAGAAGGTCCTCCATGTGCTTGCTCCCAGAGTCCTTGCCACCTCTTCTTTAGACCTTGATACCATAGAAAGAGAAGAGTCCTGGGATTGCAAGGATACACTCATAAACCGCACCACATAGGCGCTTACTAGCAGGGTAAGACTTCCATAGAGCCAGTCAAAGATGGCGGTAGCAGTCAGCAAGAGACCAACTCCGACCACTGGGCCGGGTAAACTATAACCCAGGGAAGAGATATAAAAGAGTGCCCTGTTTAAAAAATCACTCCTTCTGGCATGAAGGTAAGCTATGGGCAGAGCCAGCAGGGTTGCAAAAGAAGCTCCAAGAAAGGACACAAGGAGGCTGTTAAAGGCGTATTTAAAGAACCTTGGGTCAAGGGCACCTTGGGATGCACCCGTCAAAGCCATCTTTAGGAGCATGGAGATAGGTATAAAGAAGGCAAGACTTAAAAGCAAAAATAGATATATGTTGACCGCAAGGCTGCCAAGAAGGGAAAGCTCCCTTGCCTTTGGTGGCTTAAAGCTCTTTGTCTGTTCAAAGGACCTCTTGCCTCTGAAGTACCTTTCTGTACTTAGAAGCAAAAAGGCAAAGGTGGCAAGAAGGGAGGCCAAGGCTGCTGCACCGTAAGGGTCACTCCTTCCTGTCATCTGCCTGTATATGGCCTCCGTGAAGGTAGGATATCTCAGCAGGCTAACCGTTCCAAAGTCTGCCAACACCTCCATTAGAGCCAAAGACAGGCCTGCCGCTATGCCCGGGTAGGCAAGAGGCAAGCTCACCCTGAAGAACCTTTTAAGCCTTGAGGCACCTAGCACCTTGCTTATCTCTTGATACTGCTCGTTCTGGCTTAAGAAACTTGACCTTGCCAAGAGGTACACGTAAGGGTAGTTTACCAGGCTAAGGACCAAAGAGACACCCCAGAAAGAGTAGAGTGAAGGCATGGGAAGGTCCTCAAAAAGGCTTTTCCATAGCTCTTGAGCTGGTCCCCCTGGAGCCATTATACTGGCGTAAGCATAGGCAAGGATGTAGCCAGGGGCGGCGAAGGGAAGAACTAAAAGCCATTCCCAAAGCCTTCTGCCGGGAAAGTTATACCTGCTCACAAGCCAAGCGCTCGATACGCCTATCAAAAGGACAAGACAGCCCACAGAAAGAAGCAACTTCAGGGTATTAGGTAGGAGCACACTAAGCCTGGTTTGGTAAAGCTTTACCCAGAGCTCTGGGTCCACAGTAAGTCCACCGTAAAGGGTAAAGAAAAGGGGGAGGGAGGCAAGAACTGCAACCCCAACGGCAAACAGCCTTAGCATATCACCTATAGCCTACCTTGTCTATGAGGTCCATGGCTGTGATCATGTAAAGCCCCATGGTATGGATAGAAACCTTACTTAGCTTCAGCTTATCTCTGGGTATCATATCCTTTGGTACGGGTACCTTAGGGTTGACCGGATACTCCATGTTCTCCTCTGCAAAGAGCCTCTGACCCTCATCGGAGACTAAAAACTCTATCAATTTTATCGCAGCTTCTCTGTTTCTACTGGTCTTCAGAAGACCTACGCCGGATACGTTATAGGCTGTCCCAGACGGAGCAACAAAGGCAAGGTTTTCCTTGTCATTGGGGTTTTTCTTTAGGTGAAGGTGCACATAGTAGTGGTTCACTATGCCCACATCTATCTCACCCCTTGCTATAGCCTCTACTATTCTGGCATCCGAGGGATATATCTTGTCCCCTGCGTTGGCCACTATGGCCCTTAGGAACCTCTCCGTGTAGGCCTCTCCCTTCTCCGCTATCATCATGGCTGTGTGGGACTGGGGATAGACGTTAGAACCCGTTCTTATGCCAAGTCTGCCCTTCCATTTTAGGTTCATAAGACTTTCAAAGTCTCTAACCTCCTGAGGCTTTACCTTCTTTGGGTTGTAGGCTATCACCCTAAACCTCAGAGATACTCCTACCCAGCTGTTGTCCGGTGCACGCATCTGAGAAGGCACCTTTTGAGTCACCAGTTCAGACCTAATAGGCTGCAGAAGACCAGCTATCCTTGCTCTCTCCAGTGTTCCTCCGTCCACCGTAAGGAAGAGGTCTGCGGGGGACCTGTCCCCTTCCGCCAGGAGTTTATTGTAGAGCTCTACCGTACCCGCCGAATGGAGCACATACCTTATGCCCGTCCTTTTGGAAAACTCATCGAGCACGGGCTTTACAAGCCTTTCAGACCTTCCCGAGTAGATAACGACTTCCTGGGCAAGGGAAAAGCTAAAAAGGGCCACAAGGCCCACAAGCAAAGACCATAGAGCCGTCATCTCATCACCTCCTTAAAATGAGATTTATTATCATGATTATAACAAAAATAAGACCCATTATCAACATTTGCAAGAGCCTGTTGAAAAAAATCGCAAAAGCCTGTCCATCAAGCTTCTAAAAGATAGACCAAACAAAAAGGCATAAAAACTAAATAAAATCCTTTCAACAAGAATTATGTGGTAAGTTTTAGGCTGTTACATATTTGCTTGCTCTTTGCTATGTTCGCTTGTGTATATCAAGTTTAAGGAGTGGTTTGCTAAGAGCTTGATTTTGTAGATTTTTAACGTGTCTATTTAAATTGGCTTGTGTCAATGGTCTGAGAATTTTAGAGCAGCTCAACAAAAGCCTGTTTTTCAGATAAAGACCCTGCCTAAAAATACGAGAGCGGTCAAAAGGGAATGCACAAACACAAGGCTAAAGCCCGTAGGAAGGTCAAGCTGAAAAGAGATGACAATACCCAAGGTGTTCACAAGGGAGCCATAAACCCATGCAAACAGAAGACCTCTGTTTAAGAGTTTTGCAGTCAGTGCGGGTGCCACAAGCATAGAAAATACTATGAACACTCCCACAAGCTCTACCGAGCTTGTCACCGTAAGAGAAAAAAGAACAAAAAAGGTAAACTCTTTTAGCGCACCTTTTAGAAATCTCTTTCTAAGGTATATTAAAAGACCAAAGAGTGTGTAAAGCAAGGCTGTCTTTAGTATTTCCCTCTTTTGCACAAAGAGGATGTCTGATGCGGTAAGGTTTAAAAACTCTTCCATTCCATGGGGTGATTTAGAGAGCAAAAGCACCACAGAGGAAAAGCCAAGAGCGTAAAGTATGCCTATGAAGGCTTCAGCATACTCTTTTTTTCTCTGGGATAGGGCTACAAGCAAGCTTGAAAAAATGGCAAAAAGAAGAGCCAAAGCGTAAGAGGACTTATCATAAAGAAGCAAAGATATAGCAAGCCCTACAGCGGAAAACTGCGCTATGGCAATATCTGTGAATATTATTCCTCTTCTTACTATCTCAAACCCAAAGTAAGCGTGAATTCCCAGTAGGATAAAGGAGAGGATAAGAGCGTGCAGGAACACATCTATCACTGTAGCCTCCTTAGTATTTCGTCAAAGAGAGAAAAGAGGTCTTTTGCTTCCGGCAGGGCTCCCACATCGTGAGGAAGCACCACAAGTTTGGCACCCAGCTTTTGAGCCACATACCGAGCGGTTCTTTTCTCGTGGTAAACATCCTGTAGTATAAACCTTACACCTTTAGAGGTCTCTACGAGGTTGTTTATGTGGCTTGCGGTAGGGGGAATGCCAGGGAGAGGCTCCAGCGTTCCCACAAGAACAATTCCATATCTTGCAAGAAGGTAGTCAAAGAGCTTGTGATACTCTATGATTTTTGTGCCTCTTAGCTTTTCAAGGCCTTTGTCCCATTCTTTTAGCTTACCTTCCCATCGCGCCAAAAAGTCCTCAAGGTTTGCCCTGTAGTAGGTGCAATTCTTACTGTCAAGCTGGCAAAGTTTTTCTTTTAGCGCCTTTGCCAAAAGGGGAATGTTGTGAGGGTCAAGCTGATAGTGGGGGTTTCCTTCTGAATGCACATCACCCATAGCTCTTGAAACGCTCGCTGGCTTTTGTATAATCTGGACAAACTCCGATAGTTCCAAAAAGCCTTCTCTTCCGGGTTGCACTTTGGGATTGTTAGACTGCTGTAAAAGAGGGGGCAGAAAGCCCACCTCAAGGCTTGCACCCTGCGCTATAAGAAGGTCCGCATCTCTAAGCCTGGCTATGTGTGATGGCTTTGGCACCACAAAGTGAGGGTCTTCTGTGCCTTTGGCTATAACATACACGCTTACCCTATCTTTACCTATCTCTTTTACAAGCTCGCCTATCCATGGGTATGTGGCAACTACTCTAAGCTGAGCAAAAGAAAGAGCTACCACAAAAAGCAGTGTTAAAAACACCTTAAGCACGCTTAGACCTCCTTAGAAGGGATGGGCACCGTGGGCTCCTATAGCAAAGTTAAACTGAAGTATCACCTCGTTTACCGTTTTCCTTTGACCCTCGTGATAAAAAGCCCTGTTTTGACCTACCTGCAGCCTGACCCTTGAGAACTCTGTAGGGTTAAACTCAAGCATGGCATAATAGGCAGGTAGATTGTCAGAAAGGTTTCTCTTTTGCGCGTTAACCTTTACATCGTTCTTGTTTATGAGGTTATACTGGATGCCTGCTCTCCACCTTTTTGCAAACCTCCAGACCGCCTGCGCATAAAAACCTGCCTGTTTTTTGCTAACAGAAGAAGTTATAAGGTTATTGTTGTTGTCGTAAGCGTATCTTGTTCCCTTTTGGTCTCTGTAGATATACTCACCTTGCAAGGACACATACCTGTAAGAGTCAATAAGGTATTTGGCTGTAAGGTCAAACCCGTAGAGCTTAGTCTTTCCTGCAAAGGCATGAGGGTTGTCAGTCTCAAGGTGGTTTATTCTGGTGTGTCCTGTCGCATAAGAGAGACCTGTGAGCAGTGAAAGGTTGCCAATATCAAAGGAGGTCTTCACAAAGCCCAAATAAAGATTTGGCTTGCGCGTGTCTCCGACTGATAGAAAACCATCGGTGCCAAAGCTTTGCTCGTTTTCACCCTGCAGGACCTCCAGACCAAAGAGAAGGTAAAAGGGTGTGGGTGCAAGCCAGTTTAACTGAACTCCCTTTTCTGTTAGCCCATCATCACCCAAAAAGACCTTATAAACAAGGGGCTGGTTGGCAAAGTCCCATACATGCGGATGCTGGGCGTTTAGCCTTCCAAAGGAGCTTCTGAATTTACCCACCTTTAGCTGAAGACCAAAAGGAAGACCGCGTGTGACTGCGTAAGCCTCTTCAATCTCAGAGCCTTCTTCGGAAAAAGGTATGGTGGCAAAAAGGTCAAAGTAGGGGTCTACTGGTGCATAAAGGTAAAGCTCTCCGTAGTTAAGGTTAAAGCC
>RFFP01000008.1 GCA_003696155.1 Acidobacteriota bacterium | reverse complement strand
GACGCTTGGCTGTTTATCTGGGTTACAAGCTCAGAAAGAGTTGTATTTACAGTTACACCAGTAATTGAAAAGTTGGCGGAGCTAACATTTCTGGCACCCACAAAGAAGTGTAAGGTTACCGTATCCCCAGCATCCCCAGAGACCACACCCGTGAAGTCGGCTGCAATGCTTTTGTTTTTGGCAACTGCCTCTATGCCCGCAGATTGCAAGGTAGGGTCGTTGTTTATGTTTCTTGCAGCGGTTGCTGCATCCACTAATACTGTTGTAGCGGTGCCATCCAGAACCGTCTGCCCAGCAACTCTTAAGTATTCACCACTTGCAAGGGCATAATTGTCATTGCTAGTTTCCAGGGCAGAAATAGCCTGATTAGCAGAACTGGTAACCACCCTGCCAGTTCCGCTTACCGTGTGGGCTCCCAAAGACTGTGCTCTTACATCACCTATGTTTACCTCTATGGCTTGCGCATACCTTGGTCCGTAGTGGATATACTTATTAGTAAAGGTGCCGTCAAGAAGTTTTATGCCGTTGTATTCTGTATCTGTACCTATCTTCTGTATAGCATCCACTAGATTGTTTACTTCCCTCTGTAGGCTTGCCCTTGCATTGGGGTCGTTTATGTCATTCGCTGCCCTTATGGTCCTTTTGTATATCTCGTTTAGCCTGTTGAATATTTGCCCTGCAGAGCTCTCTGCTATTCTCAAGGCGGAAAGGCCCGTTTGGATGTTCCTGTTGCCCTCTTCAAGACCCGAGCCCACAACCATTAGCTGGTCTGCTATAAACATACCTGCAGAATCATCTGCTGCATTTAAGATCCTGAGCCCAGTAGAAAGCCTTAAGAGAGACTTGTTCATATCCCTCTCATTGCTGAGTATGGCTGTGTGTGTGGCAGACGCCTCAAAGTTAAAGTTCACTCTTAGTGCCATGGTTTTTACCTCCTTTTAGGTTTTCTTAGATGTTTATATCGGATGGTTGGAAGATTCTTTAAGCCGGCTAAATTATAAAAGCATGCAAGCTTTGGAAGGCTTTCAGCTCAAGACAAACCTTAGGCCCGCCGGAGACCAACCAAGGGCCATAAGGGAACTTCTAGAAAACTTAGAAGCAGGTGTAAGAGAGCAGGTGCTTTTAGGCGCCACGGGCACGGGAAAAACCTTTACCATAGCTAATTTAATAGAACGCTACAATAGACCAACGCTCATAATAGCCCACAACAAAATACTAGCAGCCCAGCTCTACCGGGAGCTAAAGGAGCTCTTTCCAGAGAATGCGGTAGAGTACTTTATATCCTACTACGACTATTACCAACCAGAAGCCTACATACCTGAAAAGGATCTGTATATAGAAAAAGATGCTAGCATAAACGAGATACTAGAACGCTACAGACATTCTGCCACCGTTTCCGTGTTAGAAAGGAAGGACGTTATAGTGGTTGCCTCCGTCTCCTGCATATATGGTCTTGGCTCACCTCAGGCTTATTACTCTCTTAGGATTCCCATAGAGGTTGGGCAGAAGCTGAGCCTAAGCAGGCTAACAAGAAAGCTTGTAGAGATAGGCTATGAAAGGAGCGATTACGCCATAAGGAGGGCAACCTTCGCCATTAGAGGTAATGCCCTTGAGGTGGTGCCTTCGGACATGGAAGACCATCTCTTCAGGATTGAATTCTGGGACGATGAGGTGGAAAGCATAAGCCTCATGGATGCTATAAACAGGCACAAGATAAAGGAACTGAAAAAGGTTGTGCTCTTCCCAGCCTCCCACTATGTTGCGCCAAGGGAAACCATAGAGAAGGCTTTGGAGGAGATAGAGAAGGACCTTACGCAGAGGGTAAACTGGTTCAAGTCCCAGGGCAAGCTCATAGAAGCTCAGAGACTTTACCAGAGGACAAGCCACGACCTTGAGATGATAAGGGAGATAGGGCACTGCAAAGGCATAGAAAACTACTCACGCTACTTTGAGGGAAGAAAGCCAGGCGAGCCACCTTTTACCCTTTTGGATTACTTCCCGGAGGATTTTCTCCTTATAGTGGACGAGTCCCACGTAACCCTGCCCCAGATTAGGGCTATGTACAACGGGGACCGTTCAAGAAAGGAAAAGCTAGTTGAGTACGGTTGGAGGCTTCCCTCCGCTTTGGATAACAGACCTCTCAAGTTTGAGGAGTTTTTGGAGCGTATAGACAAGGTTATATACATGTCCGCAACACCGGGGGACTGGGAAGTGCAAAGAAGCATGGGTGTAATAGTGGAGCAGATAGTAAGACCCACGGGGCTATTGGACCCACAGGTGGAGATAAGACCTACAAGAGGCCAGATTGAGGACCTCATTAGGGAGATTCAGGAAAAAAGGAAAAGAGGAGAGAGGGCTTTGGTTCTTACCACTACCAAAAGGCTTGCAGAGGAGGTATCCGAGTATTTAAGAGAAAGGGGCATAAAAGCCAAGTACATGCACTCTGACCTTGATGCCATAGAAAGGGCAAAGGTAGTAAAGGAGCTCAGGGAGGGTAGTATAGAGGTGATAGTAGGGGTAAACCTCCTGCGTGAAGGATTGGACCTTCCCGAGGTTTCACTGGTGGCAATTCTAGAGGCGGACAAGGAGGGCTTTCTGAGGAGCTACACTACCCTCATACAGACCATAGGCCGTGCGGCCAGAAACGTTAATGGCAAAGCCATACTTTACGCGGACAGGATAACAGAGTCCATGAAAAGGGCTGTAGAGGAGACGGAAAGAAGGAGAAAAGTGCAGGAAGAGTATAACGCAAGGCATGGCATAACCCCAAAAAGCATAGTAAAGCCTATAAAAGAACTATTGGCCATAGAGGAGCTAGACTATGTGAAGCTCCCACTCAAACTGCCCAATGGCATATCTTCCGAAGAGAACTTAATAGAGAGGATAAACAGGCTTGAGAAGGAAATGTGGGAATGTGCCAGAAGGTGGGAGTTTGAGAAGGCTGCAAAGCTGAGGGACGAGATAAAAGAGCTCAGAGAGCTTTTAAAGCTCTTATAATTTTTCCATGGCTCACAAGTTTGACCCCTCTAAGCTCCAAAAGCTTGATGACCCATCTAGGCTTGAGTTCTTTGACCCCAAAAAGGTTCTAAGAGAGTTCGGACTTAGAAAGGGTATGACCGTGCTTGACATAGGCACAGGTGCTGGTTTTTATCTTCCATACCTTTCTGAGGCTGTAGGTGATGAAGGCAAGGTTTACGCCGTTGACATAGAGCCCCTTGCTGTAGATTATGCAAGAAGAAAAGTAGAGGAGCTAAGCCTTTTCAATGTGGAGGTTCTAAAGTCTGAAGAGTACAAGCTACCCTTGGAAGACGGTACCGTAGACTTTGTTTTTATGGCCTTTGTCTTCCATGAGCTTGAGGATCCAATAGCTTTTATGGAAGAGGTGAAAAGGGTTTGCAAAGCGATAGCCTATCTCTGTATAATAGAATGGAAAAAGGAGGAGAGGGACAAGGGACCGCCTCTGGAAGAGGTTTACTCTGAGTGGGAGGTGGGGCTTATGCTCGAGGAGACAAATATAAGAGTCGGTAGAGTTGTAGAACTCAGCAGATACTGTTATGGTGTGTACGCTATGGTGGTAAAGGAAGAGCCGAGGAGTTTTGTTAGCCCTATAAAGATACCACCGGGGCTGACATGAAAAAGATAAGAGACGAATTTAAAGAGCTAGGTATTGAATTGGAGAACAGATACATCATATACAAGAATCAGGAAAAAACTACGGTTATACCCTACTATCATATACAGATTTTGGAACTAAAGGGAAATAGGGTAGTTATACAAACTGGTAATGTAGAGAGAATAGCTGTAGAATTGCCTTCGGAGTATGTAGCGGAAAGACTCTTTGAAGAGATACTTTTGCATATCGAACGTACGTATCTATAATACTTCTAGCCCCCGGCTATGGCCGGGACTATGGATAGAATATCCCCTTCTTTTAATTCTGTGTCCAAGCCCTTTAGGAACCTTATATCTTCATCGTTCAGATAGAGGTTTACAAACCTTCTGACCTCTCCCTTTTCGTCTATGATCCTCTCTTTAAATCCTGAGTAAACCTCCTCAAGCTTTTCCACAGCTTCCCTTACAGTCCTTGCCTCAACCTGCACCTCACCCTGACCGTTGGTAATCCTTCTTAGGGGAGTGGGCACTCTTACTGTTATTGGCATTGCTTAACCTCCAAAAGATATTATACCATATATCTTATGACCTTCTTACGCACTCTTAGGATTCTTGTGCTCATCTTTCTGATGAGCTCCTGTTCTTTACCTACCCTTGTTTTCTTGAGGGACCCCTTGACAGCAGAGGAGCATATAGACCTTGGTTACATATACGAGAAAAAGGGCAAGATAGACCTAGCAGAAGAGGAGTACATAAAAGCTATCAAAAAGGACAGGAGACAGTGGAAGGCTTACTACAACCTTGGCAATCTGTACGCCAAAAGGGGCGAATACGAAAAGGCAGTAGGTCTATATGAGAAAGCCCTCAATATAAATAGAGAAGGGGATGTGCTTAACAACCTTGCCTATTCTCTTTACAAACTTGGAGACTACTGCGGAGCTCTTGAATACATAGAAGAAGCTCTTAAGAAGGGTGAAAGAGAGGAGTATAGGGAAACGCACATGGACATAAGAAAGGCGATAGAAGAAAAAGGGGTTGACTGCTTACTTTTTAAAAGGGAAGGGTAGCTTTGGTAAAGAAGGTATGCCCTGCATGCCCTTTAGCCTCTTTATAATCTTTTTCGTTTCCTCGTATTCTTTTAGGACCTTATTAACGTCCGAGACGGTGGTACCACTACCCTTGGCTATCCTTTGCTTTCTACTCATGTTTATTATCTTTGGATTTTTTCTTTCCTGTTTTGTCATAGAGAGGATTATAGCCTCTGTTTTCTTAAACTTTTTCTCGTCTATCTTAAGACCCTTGAGCTGGGCACCTATACCGGGCAACATACCCAGGAGCTTGTCCAGAGGTCCCATGTTCCTTATAAACCTCAGCTGTTTTAACATATCCTCAAGGTCAAACTCTCCCTTCATCACTTTCAAAGCAAGGCCCTGAGCCTCTTCCTCAGGTATTACCTTTTGGGCCTTTTCCATGAGGGTCTGAATATCACCCAGCCCTAATATCCTCTGGGCTATTCTATCGGGGTAGAAGGGTTCTATGTCCTCTATCTTCTCCCCCACACCCATGAACTTAACACCCACACCCAAGGCGGATCTTACCGAAAGGGCAACTCCACCCCTTGCATCACCGTCCATCTTGGTAAGCACCACACCTGTCAGACTTAAGGTTTGGTGAAAGGTCCTTGCAGACTCTAAGGCTATCTGTCCTTGCATGGCATCTGCAACGTAGAGCACCTCTGATGGTTTTAGGAGATCTTTTATTCTTTTTAGCTCCTCCATAAGCTCCTCGTCTATGTGGAGCCTTCCTGCGGTGTCCACAAGCAGGTAGTCGAAGCCTTCTTTTTTAAACTTCTCCAGCGCCTTCTTGGCTATATCCTCAGGGGAGAGACTCTCCTCAAAGGCATAATAGGGCACGCCAACCTTTTCAGCCAGCCTTTGGAGCTGAAGCATGGCCGCAGGGCGCCTTACGTCGGTAGAAGTCACTGCCACCTTATGGCCCTGACCTCTTAGATAGTTGGCTATTTTGCCTATGGTGGTTGTTTTACCCGTACCCTGAAGACCTACAAATAGGACCACACCCTTCTTAAGTTCCTGCTTTTCCCCACCAAGGGTTTTAACAAGCTCCTCGTACATGGTGATAAGAAGGCTATCTATAGGTGATGTGCTCTCTTTTAGGTCCTCCTTCAATGCCCTTTCTCTAAGCCTTTTCAGCAGATCTTTAACCACCTCGTAATCCACATCCGCCTCTATGAGTGCAGCGCGCACATCCCTTAGCACATCGTTGACCTGCTTTTCAGTTAACCTTCTCGTCTCCTTAAGCCTTCCTACAGCTTTTGTGAACTTTTCTGTCAGTAGTTCTAGCATAGGATTTAGTATAATACACAGTATGCCTGTCTTCAAGGTGGCCGTCTTAGAAGGGGATGGAATAGGCCCAGAGATAATAGGCTCAGCCCTTAGGGTGCTCCAAAAAGTTGGGGAGCTTGCCAAGGTTGACTTCTCCTTTGAGAAGGCCCTCATAGGGGGCTCAGCCATAGACCAGAAGGGCACACCCCTTCCTCAGGAGACCATAGAGCTGTGTCTTAGCGCAGATGCTGTCTTACTGGGTGCAGTTGGTGGCCCCAAATGGGATGACCTGCCCACAGAGAAACGCCCCGAGAAGGGCCTTCTTGGTATAAGGAAGGCCTTAGACCTATATGCCAACTTAAGGCCTGCAAAGGTTTACGAACCTCTGATAAGCTCTTCACCTCTAAAGGATGAGGTGGTGAGAGGAACAGACTTTATAGTAATCAGGGAGCTTACAGGCGACGTATATTACGGAGAGCCAAGGGGTATATTTGTGGAGGAGGGCAGAAGGGTTGGCATAAACACCATGAGGTATACAGAAGATGAGATAAGGAGGGTTGTTAGAAAGTCCTTTGAGATTGCAATGAGAAGGAAGAAAAAGCTAACAAGCGTGGACAAGTCCAACGTGCTTGAGGTTAGCGGTCTTTGGAGGTCTGTGGTTGAGGAAGAGGCTAAAAACTACCCAGATGTGGAGCTTGAGCACCTGTACGTGGATAACTGCGCCATGCAGATAGTCAGGCGTCCATCTTCCTTTGATGTAATAGTTACTGGTAACATCTTCGGAGACATACTGTCCGACGAGGCTGCGGTCATAACGGGGAGCCTGGGCATGCTCCCATCTGCGAGCCTCGGAGATAGGTATGCCCTCTATGAGCCGGTGCACGGCTCCGCTCCAGACATAGCGGGCAAGGGTATAGCAAACCCAATAGCCACCATACTCTCTGCGGGCATGATGCTAAGACACTCCTTAGGTCTCACCAGAGAAGCAGACCTTTTGGAGAGGGCTGTAGAAGAGGTCTTAAAGGAAGGCTACAGGACACCGGACATATACTCAGCGGGTTCTACAAAGGTCAATACGGAAGGTATGACCTCTGCTATAATTAGAAAGCTGGAAGAGCTATGGCAAGGCTGATACTGTTTATTTTTCTAACCTTATCCCTCATATGGGCACAAGACCCTCTGCAGGGTATAAGGGAGTTCCTTCAAAGGGAGGGTTACGTTGTAAAGGTAGAGGCTCAAAGGGTCTTAATAGACCTTGGAAAAGACAGGGCTAGAAAAGGTGAGGAGTTTTACATACTCAGGGAGGGTGCGGACATTGTCCATCCTGTTACAAAGAGGGTGATAGGTAAAGAAGTTCAGAAAGTAGGCAGGTTGGTGGTGGAGGATGTCCAAGATGGTTTTTCCCACGCCAAGGTTCTTGAGGGCTCTCCAAAGGAAGGAGACAGGATAAGGCTGAGAGCGGAGGAGATTTGCTTTGATGGTTCAGATGAATGGTATTTCAAGCTGAGTTCGGTGATTGAGAACCTTCAGAAGAAGAAAGAGTGCACTTATGCCATAAGGGAATTTAAGGATGGAATAGGTGTTGAGTTTAGGGGCTCTCCCCTCACCTATGTTGCCTTTCCTAAACAGGTGCCTGCCAGCATAGGGGGTAGGGTAAGCCCTGAGGACATAAGTCTTTTGGCAAAACCCAGACTGCTTAAAGCCTTACCATCGGTGCCCAGTTCCGCAGACCTGTGCGAGTTTGTTAGCGGGAAGGAGTTTTTAGTTGTTCTTTACAGCAACAGGATAGAGGTTTACGAGCTTCTTAAGAACGACCTAGTTAAAAGGTCAGAGTACAGCTTGCCTGCGGGTGTGGGTGTGGGTGTGCAGTGTGCTAAAATTTCGCCAAACCTGGAGTACCTTTTGGTAAACATGGTTTCTGGGGACAGCCCAAGCTCCATAGTTATGAAGGCTGTGGGGGACACGCTAGCTGTAGTTCAGAGAAATATTCCCTACTTCCTTTCCGTATTGGACAAGAGAAGACCCACAGAAACCTTTGTGGGCCAAAGGTTTAGCTTCAGAGACAGGTTCGGGCAGACGGTAAGGCTGTCTTTCGAAGGCGAGCGCATAAAGGAAGTGGGTGCTTTTCTTCCGCCAAGAGGGTTCAGAGTTGACAGTGCCTTTTACTACAACGATTATCTTGTTTTCACCGATACCTTAGGAAGGGTTAGGGTCTTTAGGGGAGATGGAGAGGTCCTTTCAACGGAGGAGGGCTTTGGCGGGTCGTACAACTTTATTGAAATACCTTTGGAACAGGGGAGATTAAACTTTGTGCTGAACCCAAAAGGTTCGGTGGTTAAATTCCTGGATTTTCAGTTTGCCCTTGTAATAAAGAACCATGCAGGCATGGCTCAGAGGTTTTTTGACATATTAAAGTACAACAGGGGAGAGCTGTTTTTAATAGGGGAGCGCAGGAAAGACCTGCTCTTTGTAAAGCCTCTGAGAGGCGGTACACTGGAAGAGGCTGTTCAGGCAGTACTTACCACGAGGGACGGCAGGATTCTGGTTATCACGGGTAAGACAGGCACCCTCACCATACAGAACAGAGGTGAGGTCTACGAGCTTGAGCTAAAGCTATTATAGTCTTTCCTGAAGAAGCACTTTAAAGCGGTCCCCCATGCTCACAAGCATGGTCTTAAGGCGTGAAAACCTTTCTATATCTTCTCCATCTTCTGAAAGGGACAGTCTTTCAAGCTCTTCCATGAATACGGGACTGGAAACCAAAAAATCCCTTAAGCTCTTCATGTAAACCTTCTTAAGACCCATTTGCTCTCCGTAGTATTCTAAGGCGGAGAAGTTCACATAAGCACTTATGTCCATCCTGTTTGTATCTTCAAGCGGATCCGCCACCCTATGGGAGCGGTATCCCAAGAGTGTACCCTTGGGAAACCTCTTTAGCTCCCTTGAAACGTAGCCGTAGTCTATCACAAGATGATATCCCCTTTTTAAATTCTGAGAGAGGACCTCCAGAAAATCAAGACAGTCAAGGCACACCTCAAGGGTCTGTTTAAGCCCCATGTAGCCCATCCTCTCCAAAAAATCTCCAATCCTTGTGTCACAGAACTCAGCCCATATCTCTTCTTTACCTTCTGAAAGGTACAGCTCCTTCCCCTCTTTTACCACATGAACGGGAAGGCAGTCAAAAAACTCGTTGGAAAATACCACACCATCTATGGGGAAGAGCTCCTCACACCAGAAGACCTTACCTTCAAAAGCCCTAAGCTTCCCCTTTTGGACCTCCCTGAGATATGGACTAAACTCGTAGATGAAGTAGGTTAGCCTTTGAAAAAAGTCCGGATGGTTTTTCCTGTAGAAGGTCAGGATGTCAAAGGCCAATACACCACTCCCAGCGCCAAGCTCCAAAAGAAGAGGCTTGGGATAATCCTTTACAAGATGATAGATCTCCTGGGCAACTGCGTAACCGAAGGACCTGTCAAGCTCGGGCGCTGTAAAAAAGTCCTCTCTAAAACCTTCCGCGTAGTACTCCTTGACCTTATGAGCCATGTAATCCCTGAAAGAAATTAGCCCGGTGGCCACTCCATTCTCCTCCCTGCTATGAAATGAAGGTGAAGATGAAAAACGCTCTGCCCTGCGTCTTTGCCCACATTAAACACAAGCCTGTAGCCACCCTTTAAATACTCATCGGGTGCGTGTCCCAGCTCTTCCCCTATCTTCCTTGCTACATAAAACATATGACCAACAATGGACTCATCCTCCCTTTCCAATGTCTGCACACCAACTATATGTCTTTTTGGCACTATGAGTATATGGGTGGGTGCCACAGGGTTTATATCGTGGAAGGCATAAACAAGCTCATCCTCATAGGCAGCCTTTGATGGTATCTCTTTCCTAACTATCTTGCAAAAGATGCAATCCTGCATGCTCCACCTCCTGATAAAAAAAATATATCAGAGAGGGAGGGAAAGCCTCTCCCTTAGAGTCCTCAGTATGTCCTCAAAGATCTCCTCTTCCCCCCTGCTCGCATCCAGCATGACAATTCTCTCCCTTTCCTCATGGGCTATGAGTATGTAGCCATCCCTTACCTTCCTGAGGTAATTGCCTTCCTCAAAACGTGTCCTGCTTTCTATCCTTCTGTGGGCCAACTCAAGGGGCAGGTTAAACAGAAAGGTAATATCGGGCTTTCTCCCCCTTGTTGCTATGTGGTTTAGTATTCTCACTGTCCCAAGGTTTATCTCCCTTCCATAACCTTGGTAGGCTGTTGTAGAGTCGATAAACCTATCCAGCAAGACTATCTTGCCCTCCTTTAGGTCGGGGAAGACCTTTTCCCACACCAGGCTGGACCTTGCTGCCTCAAAGAGCAGGAGCTCGGTAGTAGGGTCCATGTGGTATCTAAGGAGGAGTTCCCTTATGCTCTCCGCAAGCTCCGTGCTTCCTGGGTCCCTGTACAAGGATACCCTATAGCCCATGTCCTTTAAGTACTGATAGAGTCTCCTGGCCTGTGTACTCTTACCAGAGCCGTCTATTCCCTCAAAGCTTATCAACATAATACTCTTTCTATTCTACTTGAAAGATTGGTCATAAGCTCGTAAGGTATGGTGCCGGCAGTTTTCGCCAGCTCAGAAAAACTCTGATTTGGCCCTACTATCTGTACATTATCCCCCACCTCTGCGGGTATGTCCTCAAAGTCCACCATGGTCATATCCATAGTTATGTTGCCTATTATGCTAACGGAACGCCCCTTGTAGTATAGCTTTCCTTTGTTGGAAAGGCTCTTCATTAGCCCGTCCGCATAGCCAAAGGCAACCACGCCCACCCTTGTAGATTTTGATGTCATGTAAGTTCTTGAGTAAGACACAGGATAGCCTGCCGGCAAGGTCTTAACCGATATAAGCTTGGCATAGAGCTCAAGGGCTGGAATGAGTTCTATAGGATAGTTTGGTGCTGGCTTTTCACCGTAAAGGGCAAGTCCCACCCTTATATGGGTCGTAAAGTTGAGCCTGTAAGGCACACTCGCAGAACTCTCCATATGGACCATTTTAAGGTTGCGGTAATGGCTTAATATCCTCCTGAACCTTTCTATCTGCTTTATGGAAAACTCTCTGTCCAAGGGACTGGACATATGACTGAGCACACCCTCTATCCTTGGATCCTCAATTATCTCCTCAAAAAAGCCAAGCCTACCCATGCCCGTGTCGTACTTCACCTGAAAGGGTATGTTTAGACCTTCCAAAGCTCTAAGATGCTCCCTATGAGAAACCACAGGAGTAAGCTCGTAATCTAAGAAGGCTTTCTCTTCGCCTCTTAGCACACCACCAAGCACCAGTATCTTTTTTCTTATACCTGCCTTCCTTAGCTCTATACCCTCCTCCACACAGGCAACCGCCAGGCTTGAAACCTCTTCCAAACTTTCTAAAAGCTTACCTATTTGTACCATACCCACACCGTAGGCGTTTGCCTTGATGACCGCAATAAGAGGCTTGCCGGAAAATTCAAAAAGCCTTCTCACATTCTGCTTTATGGCATCAGCCTTTATGATGAGGAACGCTCGGGACATGGGGCTAATATTATCCCACAGTTCTTCCAACTAAATAAACTCATATATAAGGGAGCTACTGCTACCTCGAAGAAGTTTCTTATAGTTGAGTTAACACTATTAGGGCTTTCTGTCAACTGGCTTTGATGGGCTTGTCTGTATGATAGAATTTTCTTATGGACCAGCCTCTTATAAGCCCTCTGGCTTATTTATTCAATATCCTTTGGATACTTTTGCTTTTTCTGTTTATAATTTTGCCCTTTTGGAAACGCTATGCCTTGGCAAGGGCAAGAGAAGCCCTCATAGGCGAGTTAGAAAGGAAGAGGGGTGGCAGGGTTATAACATTAATACACAGACAGGAAAGCCTTGGCCTCTTAGGCATTCCCATATTCCGTTACATAAGCATAGAAGATTCGGAGCAAGTTCTAAGAGCCATAAGGCTCACACCCCCCGATATGCCCATAGACCTCATAGTGCACACACCGGGTGGGCTTGCCCTTGCGGCAACCCAGATAGCCAACGCTTTGGTAAGGCATAGGGGACCGGTTAGAGTAATCGTGCCCCACTATGCTATGTCAGGCGGTACCCTTCTTGCTTTAGCTGCCGATGAAATAGTGATGGACCCAAACGCGGTGCTTGGACCTGTTGACCCACAGGTTGGACAGATGCCCGCAGCTTCCATACTTAAGGTGCTACAAACTAAGGAAACAAAGGACATAGAGGACCAGACTCTAATACTGGCAGATATAGCTCAAAAGGCTATAAACCAGATGAAGGATTACCTCCTATGGCTTCAGCTACAAAATGGTGTGGAGAAGAGTAAGGCGGAGAGGATAGCCGAGGAGCTAGCATCGGGTAAATATACCCACGATTTTCCTCTGACGGTGGAGCATCTTAAGGCTCTCGGTCTTAACCTCTCCACAGAGATTCCCGAAGAGGTCTATCAGCTTATGGAACTCTTCCCTCAGCCGGTGGGCTCTCAGGTGCCATCGGTCCAGTATATACCCATACCATACAGAACCAGTAAGGAGAAGGGACAGCCATGGTAAGGGTCGGCATAGTTGGCTGTGGAGTTGTAGGCACGGGCGTGGTCCAACTGCTTCTGAAGAACTCGGACCTTATAGAGAAAAAAGCAGGTGTACGTATAGAGCTCACCAAGGTGGCGGACAAGGACTGGGAAAGGCAAAGACCCTTTGAAGTTCCAGGGCATCTAAGAGTCACAGATTACCGCGAGGTTTTGGAAAGCTCGGACATTGTGGTGGAGCTCGTAGGTGGCAAGAGCTTTGCAAAGGATCTTATAAAAGAAGCCTTAGAAAGGGGTAAACATGTGGTCACAGCTAACAAGCACCTTCTTGCGGAAGATGGCTATGAGCTCTTCAAACTTGCAGAGGAAAGAGGGCTTTACATAGGCTTTGAAGCCTCGGTGGGCGGTGGCATTCCTATAATAAAGGCTGTTAGAGAGTCTTTGGTGGGAAACAGGATAAGGGCGGTTTACGGCATACTTAACGGCACCACCAACTACATCCTCACGCGTATGCTGGAAGAGGAGATAGACTTTGAAAGTGCCCTTCAGGAAGCCAAACAGAAGGGTTATGCAGAGGCTGACCCATCCTTAGATATAGATGGCTGGGATGCAGCCCACAAGATAACCCTCCTTTCCTATATAGCCTTTGGCTCCTTCTTTTCCTTTGCAGAGGTTTTTGTAGAGGGCATAAGGAAGGTAGACCTTTTGGATATAGAGCTTGGAAGAGACCTAGGCTACACGCTCAAACTCCTCGCCATAGCTAAGAGTAGGGATGGGGAGATAGAGGTAAGGGTCCATCCCACTTTTGTACCCGAGGATGACCCACTGGCTAAGGTGAGGGATGTGTTCAACGCTATAACGGTGGATGGGGATTTTGTGGGTAAAACCATGTTTTACGGAAGGGGGGCGGGCTCCCACCCTACCGCCTCCGCGGTAGTGTCCGATATAGTGGATATGGCCCAAAGAATAGTCTACTGCAAAGGTATATATACCCACAGGATGGGGTGGGAAGGCAGGGAACTTAAGGTAAATAGGAACTTTTACAGCAGGTACTACGTAAGGTTTGATGTGCCAGACAGACCTGGTGTGCTTGCGAGCATATCCAGGGTGCTTGCAGACTACCACATAAGCATAGCATCCGTCCTTCAGAAAGAAAAGGTGTGCAAGATAGCGGGCAGAGAAGGGGAGCACATAGTTCCTTTAGTCATACTGACCCACAAGGCCTATGAGAGGGATATGCGGGGAGCTTTAAAGGTGATAAAGGAGCTACCCGTGGTAGAGGGTGAGCCCGTGCTCATAAGGGTTGAGGAGGAGGCGGAGTGAAGCTTTTGGCCCCCTCTATACTGTCTGCAGATTTCTGGAGGCTAGGGGAGCAGATTCAGGCCTGTGCGAGAGGTGGAGCAGACCTTATCCATTTTGATGTGATGGATGGACACTTTGTCCCCAACATAACCTTTGGACCTGTGCTCCTTGAAAGTATAAAAAGGTACTGCAGTCTACCCCTAGATGCCCATCTCATGATAGAAAACGTAGATAAGTACATACCTGACTTTATAAAGGCTGGTGCAGACATGGTAAGCATACATATAGAGAACAACTACCACATACACAGGAGCATAGAGCTCATAAAAAAGCTAGGAGCTAGGGCAGGTGTGGTCATAAACCCGGGAACATCCTTAAACCTTCTTGAGGAAATCCTCAACTACGTAGATTTTGTGCTTCTTATGTCGGTAAACCCTGGCTTTGGAGGACAGAGGTTTATAGAAAGGTCCCTTCAAAGGTTAAAAAGGCTGAAGGGAATGGTAGAAGATATAAACCCCAGGGTGCTTATACAGGTAGACGGTGGAGTGAAAGAAGAAAATATAGTAGAGCTTGCAAGGGCAGGTGCAGACATTCTAGTGGTAGGTTCTGGCATATTCAGCTACGAGGATGTGGAGAGCCAAACAAGAAAGATAAAGAGCCTTCTCACCTCTTCAGCGGCACTGTAAACCTCTGAAGGTCGAATAAGTTAAAAACTAAAAAAACCTCCTTTATGTTTGCCTTTTTATTTCCATCGTATATGTCTCTAAGCAGTAACCCAAGGCTCCAGCATGCACCCATGTAATCAAGGTTTAGCTGCTTCTGTATGTACCTGTCTATATTTCTGTCCCTTACTGCCTTAAAACCAAGCCTTGTATTTGCATAACCCGTGGAAAAGTATAAGCTTAGCTGGTCGTTAAGCTTATTCCCAAGTCCATCCTTCTCCAAAGCCTCACCCAAGCTAAACTCCGTATTACCGTATAGAAGGCTCAAAGAACTCACGTTTTTAAGAAGGCGCGAATCCTCTAAGCTGTATACCATATCGGAGGACAATCTCAACCACTCAAAGGGGTAGAAAGCAAGTTGGGCTTTTAAGGGAAGAAGATTACCCCTTAGTGTCTTTCCTCCATAGCTGTACCTTCCTAAGGAAGTATAGCCAGATTCGAGGTTGATGGTGTACACACTGCGGTCTCCATAATAGGCATAACTCCTCAAACTTATCCCTATCTGGTTTAGCTTTTCTATCTCGTCAAGAGGGTCAAACCTCGGATTGTTATAGCCCCTAGGTCTGTACTGGAAAGATAGATCTAAGAGGTTTTTTACCTTTAGCTTCCCTAGCTCTGTGTCGTAGAAAAAGGGAGCCCTCTCGGTGAATTTCAAGGAGCCGACTACGCTCCTGTTTTCATAGTTTCCGCCCTCAGTGTTGATGTAGAAGAGGTTTTCTAAGGTAAGGGTCGTCAACAGGGTTCTTCCCAATAAATTTTTTTGCAAGTGGAGCTGAGGAAAGAAAAGAAGCCTGTGAGACCTAAGCCCCTCCTCCCTGTAGAAGTTGGCATAAGAGGTTTGTAGGTCAAAGTAGAGAAAAGGGAGTAAGGGGAAACTCTTCAGATAAAAGCCTACTTCTGGTAATCTTTGAAGGGTTTTTCTGTTGTCCTCTGATGTGGTATCGTAAAACCTTTTCAGGTCAAAGACTAGCATGAACCTATCCCACTCCCTTATGTAACTCACATAGGAGGAAAGATAGGGCACAGTTCGGTCCGCAGTGTGAAAGTATACGTCCTCCATAAAATAGGGGTCCGATAAGGTGTCCACCCCAAGTTTGAGGTTGTCAAGGTCCAGGTCAAACTTGAGCCTGTAGCGATTCTCCTTAAAGGTAATCAGTTCTCTACCATCCCACCATCTACCTGGGGGTGTGGGCTCCCTGTATACGGAGATAAGACCCATAAGGTCTATACTCCTGTTTATAGCCTGCCTGTATTCCACAGACAGCCCCTTAGCCTGCCTGTCCCTGAAGTCCAAGGTAAGGGTTGCATCCTTATCCTTTGATATTGCCCAGTAAAGGGGTTGCTGGTATATAATACCGTTGTAAGTATTAGAACCTATGAGAGGTGGTAAAAGACCGGACCTTCTCTCACCCACTGGGAAGATGCTTATGGGCAGATAGGCTATGGGTATGCGAAAGAGGTTTAAAGAGTTTCCTACGCTAAAGACATACCTCTCCGAAATCCTCGCCCTTGAAAAGCAGAGGTTCATCTCTTTCTTATCTGGTGGGCACGTGGTTATACTACCCTCTTCAACCCTATAGACTTCTTTTTCCTTTTCCACCTTCTTTGCGGTAAAGTTGAACTTCTCAAACCTTCCTTCTGCATCTATGAAGTATCCTACCTCCTCCTTAAGGTCTAGGTAGGCTTCCTTTCCTCGGACCTCAAGCTTTCCATCCATGGACCTAATGTAGACCCTTCCCTCCGCATATACTTGCCTCCTTTCCGGAAAATACCTGATGATATCCGCTTTTATATAGTAGGTCTCATAAAATACTTCTACCTCACCCTCAGCCCTTATGGTTCCATCTGGCAACCTCTCAAGTCTATCGGATATAACCTCAAGAGCAGAAGATAGGGAAAAAAGGAGAAGAAGCAGAAGAAGGGACATAAAGATATTTTACTGCTGTGAACTGCTCCTCTCAGCAGATTTAACCTGCTGAAGTATCTTTACAACGACCCACCTCTTGGTCTTTGACAGGGGCCTTGTTTCCCTTATGACAACTAGGTCCCCTATGTTACACTCGTTGTTAGGGTCATGGGCGTGGTACTTTTTACTCTTTATTATATGCTTCTTATAAAGCGGATGGGCCTCTTTCCTATCTACCTTCACAACCACCGTCTTGTCCATCTTGTTGCTGACCACAACACCTACGAGCTCCTTTCTCTTTAAATGCCAAGCTTTCTCCATCATCCTTCACCTCTTAACTCTTTCTCCCTTATCAGAGTAAGGACCCTTGCCAGGTCCCTTCTTGTGTTCCTTATACTCATGGGATTAGGAAGTCCTTCAATCTTCCTCTTAAACCTTAACCTTAATAGCTCCCTTCTTAACTCTCTTTCCTTCTTTTTCAAGTCCTCCAAACCGAGCTTTCTGAGCTCCCTTGACTTCATGTCTTTACACCTCCAACCTTTACGAGCCTGGTTTTTATGGGGAGTTTAGCGGAAACCAGTTTGTGAGCCTCCTCTGCCACTTCCTCCGAGACTCCAGAAAACTCGTAAAGAATCCTTCCTGGCTTCACAACCGCAACAAAACCCTCGGGGTCACCCTTTCCACCACCCATCCTAACCTCATTGGGTTTTTTTGTATAGGGTTTGTCAGGGAATATCTGAATCCATACCTTCGCCCCCTTCCTCAGAGCACGAACCAAAGCTATACGTCCTGCCTCTATCTGTCTTTGAGTTATCCAATGAGATTCCAAAGCTTGTATGCCGTATTCACCAAAGGCAAGCCTGTTACCTCTAAAGGATTTACCCTTCATACTTCCCCTTTGGGACTTTCTAAACTTTGTCTTCTTTGGTGCTAAAAAGGACATACCTTATACCTCCTTTTCCGCCTTTTTGAGGTCTTCCTCTATCTTCTTAATGATCTCCTCCTTTCCGCCCTTTAGCACATCCCCCTTGTATATCCACACCTTAATTCCGAGAACGCCGTATTTGGTCTGAGCAGTGGCAAAACCGTAGTCCACATCGGCCCTTAGGGTTTGAAGGGGCATCCTTCCCACTAAAAACCACTCCGCTCTTGCCAGCTCCGCACCACCTATACGGCCCTTTACCTGAACCTTTACGCCCTTAGCACCAGCTTTAAAGGCGTTGTCTATGGCCCTTTTCATCGCCCTCCTGTGGGATACCCTTCTTTCGATTTGAAGGGCTATCTCTTCAGCAACGAGCTGGGCGTCCAGCTCTGGGACTCTAACCTCGTCTACCGTTATTACTACATGCTTACCACCTGTGATGTACTCTATATCCTTCTTGAGTTGCTCTACCTCCGCACCCTTTCTACCTATTATTATCCCTGGCCTTGCGGAGAGTATCCTTACCTTTACGTTGTCCGACGCCCTCTCAACTATAACCTTTGATATGCCAGCGGATGCGTACCTCTTCTTTATATAATCCTTTATTCTTATATCCTCATGAAGGTACTGGGTATAGTCCCTCTTACCCGCAAACCACTTAGATGTCCAATCCCTTATAACACCTACCCTAAAGCCAATAGGATGAGTTTTTTGGCCCATTAATCTTCCTCCTTCTCTTCAAGAACTATGGTTATGTGGGATGTGCGTTTCCTTAACATGGTAGCCCTGCCGTGGGCTCTTGGCATCCACTTTTTATACATAGGACCTTCGTCCGCAACCGCTTTCTTTATATAGAGCTTATCCAAGTCCATACCCTTCTGCTCTGCATTTGCCAGAGCGCTTTTTAGAACACCCTCCACAATGCGGGCGGACTTTTTTGGTATGAACCTAAGCTGGTAAAGGGCGTCGCCTGCCTTCATGCCTCCTATAACCCTTAGTACCTGTCTAAGCTTTGTAGATGAAGCTTTCGCATATCTCAAAACCGCTCTTGCCTCCATGACTCTTACCTCACTTCTTCTTTGTAGCCTTTGCAGACTTTTCAGGATGCCCCTTAAAGGTCCTTGTGGGGGCAAATTCACCGAGTTTGTGCCCAACCATATCAGAGGTTATATAAACGGGTACAAAGGTCTTGCCATTATGGACCGCAATGGTATGCCCCACAAACTCGGGGATTATGGTTGTGTCCCTGCTGTAAGTTTTTATGACCTTTCTGTCACCTATCTGATTCATCTTTCTAATGCGCGCCCAGAGCTTTGGGTCAACCCATGCCTTCTTGTTAACGATGCTTCTGTACTGTTCCCAAACTTGGTAGTACTTCTCTAAAGCCTTTTGGTAAAGCTCTGGTGTGTGCTGTACAGCCCTCACCTTCTTGTAAATCCTCTGTGTTTTTTTGTATAGTTTTAAAAAGCTGTCCAGGTCCTCTATGAGCCTATTTCTTTTGTTCCAGGCACCTTTAAAACCCATTACTTAACACCTCCCTTTAGGGGCTTACCCTTTCTTGAAACAAGAATAAAGTTATCGGAGTACTTTTTACCCCTTCTTGTCTTATAGCCTTTCGTCTTCCAACCCCAGGGAGACTCTGGGTGTTTACCCTTGGTTTTGCCCTCACCACCACCATGAGGGTGGTCGACGGGGTTCATAGCCGTTCCCCTTGTTTTAGGTCTCCAGCCAAGCCATCTGTAGCGACCAGCCTTTCCATACTTTACAAGCTCGTGTTCTGCAAGTCCAACAACACCAACCGTTGCCATACACCTTTGGTGCACCAGCCTTATTTCACCTGAGGGCATCCTTAGCTGTACATACTCGCCCACCTTACCTACCACCTGGGTAGACATACCCGCAGCACGCGCTATCTGTCCGCCTTTACCCGGAGTAAGCTCCACATTGTGCACTACCGTTCCCACCGGTATGTACTTAAGGGGGAGTGCATTACCCACCTTAATCTCTGGCAGTTCCTTTCCCGCTTCTGCGTCCCCGTAAGAGATGGACAGGACAGTATCACCCACCTTTAGACCCTCTGGCCATATTATGTACCTTTTCTCCCCGTCCAAATAATGGAGCAAGGCTATACGTGCAGACCTGTTTGGGTCGTACTCTATGCTGGCAACTTTTGCAGGCACGAGGCTTTTATCCCTCTTGAAGTCTATGAGCCTGTATTTTCTTTTATGTCCTCCGCCTCTACCCCTTGCAGTCACCTTACCTTGCTGACGGGACCTACCCTTGGCCCTATGCCAGTATACTGTAAGGGACTTCTCAGGCTCGCTGCGTGTAAGTTCTGCAAAATCATAAAGTATGGCATGCCTCTGACCGTTGGTGACAGCCTTTAAATTTCTTACGCCCATCCTTACACTCCTGTTAGATCTATCTCTTTGTCAGGTGGCACGGTGACTATGGCCTTTTTGTAAGCCCTAGTGTAACCGTACCTTCTGAACTTCCCTATAACTCTCTTCTTTTTTGGCTTTACTACCAGGGTGTTAACCTTTAACACCTTAACACCAAAAAGACTCTCCACCGCATGCTTTATCTCATGCTTTGTAGCATCCATAGCCACCTCAAAGGTGTACTTCTTATAGTCCTCCATAAGCCTGTTGCTCTTCTCTGTTATTATGGGTCTGATTATAACCTCTTCCGGCCTCTTCATGACAGCAACCTCTCGTAAACCTTATCAAGTGCTTCCTGGGTTAGAACTACCTTGTCCGCCCATAGTAGGTCATAGACATTGAGTCCTTCCACTGGAAGCACCCTTACCTTAGGCAGGTTCCTAAAGGACCTGTACACAACCTCTTCCTTTTGTGGAAGTACCAAGAGTACCTTATCCTTATCTATACCTAGGTCTTTAAGGAGTTCAATGGCCCTCTTCGTCTTGGGTACTTCTCCTATATGTATACCATCAACCACCAACAAGCCCTTTTCCTTGCTTTTAAGAGACAGAGCCATCTTTAAGCCCAACTTCCTTACCTTTTTTGGCAGGCTGTAGTAGTAATCCCTAGGCTTTGGACCGTGGGCTACACCACCGCCCACGAATATGTTGGCACTTTTGTCGCCGTGTCTTGCGTTCCCCGTTCCCTTCTGAGGAAGGAGCTTACGCCCGCTGTAAGATACCTCACCCCTAGTTTTGGTGCTGTGGGTACCCTGTCTCCTGCTTGCCAGCTGCCACTTTACCACTTCCCAAAGCACGTGTTTTTTAACCTCTACACCAAAGACCTCGGGGTTGAGACTAACTTCCAGGACCTTCATTTTGCTTCTCCTTTAAGTAGACTTTCAACCATAGGAGCTAACCTGTTTAGCTTTAACCTCTGAGACTTTCTGCCCGCTATTCTACTCTTCTCCAGATATACCATACCTTTGTTAGGACCTGGCACAGAGCCCTTAAGCAAGATTAGGCTTTCCTCAGGAACTATGTCAACTACAAGAAGGGACTGAACCCTTATAGGCTCTGCGCCCCAATGTCCTGCCATCCTTTTACTCTTCCAAACTCTACCTGGATCTGATCTGTTTCCGATTGAACCCACCGCCCTGTGGTATCTGTGTCCATGGGATTGGGGAAAACCACCAAAGTCCCACCTCTTCATAGTACCGGCGAAACCTCTTCCTTTGCTTATTCCTACTACATCCACGAGCTCACCAGGCTTGAACACCTCCTCTACTCGGAGCTCCTGTCCAACCCTATACTCCTGTGGGTTTTCTACTCTAAACTCCTTTAACTCTCTCAGAAGCTGGACTCCCGCTTTGCTCAGATGTCCAAGCTCCGCCTTGGTCAGATGCTTTTCCTTGCATGAAAAAGCTCCTACCTGCACCGCCGAATATCCATCCCTTTCTTGGCTCCTTATCCCAACCACATAGTTGGGCTTGACCTCTACAACGGTCACGGGAAGGACCGTACCGTCCTTCAGGAATACCCTTGTCATACCTAACTTTCTACCTATCAGCCCTATAGCCATCTTTATCTCCCTATTATGAGCTCCACATCTACACCAGCAGGAAGGGCAAGGTCCCTAAGAGATTCAATGGTTTGAGAGGTGGCCCTTGTTATATCAAGCACCCTTCTGTGCTCTCTTATTTCAAAGTGCTCTCTTGACTGTTCAAACTTGTGAGGAGAACGGAGCACTATCCACCTCTTTTTCTTAGTTGGCAGAGGGATGGGGCCCTTTACCACACCCCCTGTCCTTTTAACCGTATCTATTATCTGCTTCACGTACTGGTCAAGAAGCCTATAGTCGTAAGACCTGAGCTTTATCCTTATAAGTTCCTGCTCCATAGCACTACTCCAATATTTTAGTCACCACACCGGCACCTACCGTTCTGCCACCTTCCCTTATGGCAAACCTCAGCTGCTCCTCCATGGCCACAGGCTTTACCAGCTCCACCTCTATCTCCACATTGTCCCCT
>RFFP01000034.1 GCA_003696155.1 Acidobacteriota bacterium | reverse complement strand
CTCCTACTAATACCTTCTACCGCACCTGCCCTCGCCTTATGGAGTTAAGAAGAACCTGAGCTAGACCGACTATATACTCATCTACTTCTGTACTTCCGTAGTTGTTGTTTATAAACTTCAGGTCCTATAGCTATAAAGAAATGTTGTAAGAAGCATAACATGAGCTATTAGATTGAGACCCACATAAAGATAGCAGGAGAACTGCTCCCAAGTTGTGATGAAGCAAAAAAGAGTAAGAAGGATGTTGTGTATAGCGTGGAAAGTTTTCTTACCAGCCTCTGCCTTGGTATAAAATCCAATATTAGAAAGAGAAGACCATATAGCAGGATAGGTATGTTTTCCATGCTCGTGATAAAATAATAATAGTGAAGCCTGATATAAGCTCAATGCTTGAGAAGCTTGAAAGAGTGTTCCCAGACAGGCTTGAGCTTAACTTCTCAAACCCCTTGGAGCTCCTTGTGGCCGTTCTTCTCTCTGCCCAGACAACGGACAAGAAGGTAAACGAGGTTACAGAAAAACTCTTTAAAAAGTACAGAAGCTGTGAGGACTATCTTAGGGTGCCTCTTGAGGAGCTGGAAAGGGATATAAGCTCGATAAACTACTACAGAAACAAGGCAAAATTCATAAAGTCCGCATGTCAGATGATAGTGGAAAAATTTAAAGGAGATGTTCCGGACACCATGGAAGGGCTTACGAGCCTGCCCGGTATAGGCCGTAAGAGCGCCAACATAATACTTTATAACGCCTTCGGTAAAAATGAAGGTATAGCGGTGGATACTCATGTGGCAAGGGTAAGCCAAAGGCTTGGGCTTACAAAGGAGAGCAAGCCTGAAAAGATAGAAGAGGGCCTTATGAAGCTCGTTCCCAAAGACCTATGGGGTAAGTTTTCCAACCTTCTTATACTCCTTGGCAGGTATATATGCACAGCAAAAGGGCCAAAGCACCATGAGTGCCCTCTCTATGACCTGTGTCCTTCGAGGGAACTATGATAGGAATAATAGGTGGTAGCGGACTGTACGAGATAGAGAGTCTTAAGGTAGTTGACAGGCTCTCAATTGACACACCTTTCGGTGAACCTTCCTCTGAGGTGGTGGTAGGGGAGCTAAATGGCAGAAGGGTTTGTTTTCTGTCAAGGCATGGGAAAGGACATGTCTACCCTCCCCACCTTGTGCCATATAGGGCAAACCTCTGGGCTTTAAGGAAGCTGGGTGTTAGCAGGGTGCTGGCTTTTTCTGCAGTGGGTGCTATAAATAGAAGGTTTGAACCGGGGGACTTTGTAATAGTTGACGACCTTCTAGACTTTACCAAGGGCAGAGAATCCACATACTACGAAGGTAAATTCTCTCTAAAGGTAGAGGACAAGGACAGGGTTGGAGAGCTACTTAACTCTAACAAGGTGGTTCATATAGATTCAAGCCAGCTTTACTGCCCTCAGATGAGAAGCCTATTAGCTGAAGTTTTAGAAGACCTCAAACTTACCTACCATCCTTCGGGTGTTTACGCGTGCACGGAAGGTCCCAGATTTGAAACGCCTGCAGAAATTAGGGCTATTGAAAGGCTTGGTGGTGACGTGGTGGGTATGACGGGCTATCCAGAGGTTGTCCTTGCGAGGGAGCTTACCATGTGCTATGCAAGCCTGTGCGTAGTTTCCAACCCAGCCGCAGGGATAGCGCGTTACAGGCTTACAAGTGAAGAGGTTATAAGCCTTATGAAAAAGAAAGAGGAGGAAATAAGGGCAATCCTGGTAGAGTTCATAAGGAGAGTCCCCCAAGAGAAAACCTGCGGATGCGATCGCATACTGGACGGTGCACAGGTCTAGTCAAAGTTTACCTTCTCCTCTACAATAAAAGGCTTTTCACTCTTACTCCTGTAATATATCCTAACGAGAAGCTCCGCTATTATGCCGGTGGAGAGGAGCTGAATGCCAGCAAGGATAAATAGCACGCTTAGTAAAAGAAGAGGTCTTTTGCCTATGTCTTCTTCCATGAAGAGCTTTACGGATACAAGATAGGAAAGAGCTAAAAGCCCAGTAAAGAGGAGGATAAAACCAAGTGTACCGAATATGTACATGGGTTTGTTCAAGTATTCGTTAAGGAACTTAACAAGCATTATGTCCAACAATACCCTCATGGTTCTGCCTATTCCATACTTTGACCTGCCATGTATCCTAGGGTGGTGCCTTACCTCTATCTCCGTGACCCTTGCGCCCAAGCTCTTTGTTAGAGCTGGAAGGAACCTGTGCATATCTCCGTAAAGCTCGAGCCTCTTTATTATGTCTGCCCTGTAGGCTTTAAGGGTGCATCCATAATCGTGGAGCTCCACACCTGTAACCCTTGATATGAGCCAGTTGGCAATCATGGAAGGGAGCTTTCTTGAAAAAAAGGGATCCTTTCTGTTTCTGCGCCAGCCGCTTACTATATGGTAGCCCTCCTCCATCTTTTCTAGAAGCCTTGGTATGTCCTCTGGGTCGTTCTGAAGGTCCGCATCCATAGTTACTACTACATCACCCTTTGCGTGCTGAAAGCCGGCATACATGGCCGCAGTCTGTCCATAGTTCCTGCTAAAGCGCAGAAGCTTTATCCTGCTGTCCTTCTTGGCTACCTCCTTAAGCCTCTCCCATGTGCGGTCTGTGGAACCATCGTCCACAAAGATGACCTCGTATTCGCAGCTAAGCCTTTCTAGCACATGCTTAAGTCTACTGTAGAGTATGGGCACGTTTTCCTCTTCGTTGAAGGCAGGTATAACTATGGAGAGCTTACAGTTCATACCTTCCCTCCGACTTCATAATAACCCTTATCTTCCTTTTCCCTTGAAGCACCTCCGTGACTTTGTAGTCGTAAAAGTTTATTCTATCTAACTTATCAAGACTTAAGCCCTTTTCCGCTATATATCTGAGGGTGTAAGCCCTGTGCTTCATAGGATTTTTGACCCTTCTTCCCTTTCTGTAATACTCAAACTCTATCACCTTCTGTGCATGGGAAAGGTCAAAGAGGGAAGCCTCCTTGGAACTGAGGAAGTTAATAACATGCCTGCCTTTAAAGAGCTTAGGGCTTAAGGGTTTTAGATGCTCTTTCCAAAAGCCCAAAAGGCTTTTTCCCTTGTACCTCTCCTCCCAGCCCACGGGAAGGTAGGGAAGGCATGCGGAGGGTTTTAAAAGCCCGTATACGGGTGAGGGCACAAAGGAATGGCCATCTATATACTCAGCAACGGGTGGTGGAAGAACCCAAAACTCAAGGCTTTCCCAGAAGGCATTTTTGTATCTCCTCCAAAGGGGTGAAGGGGGCAAGCTCTCCTTTAGAAACTCCCTCTCTACAGACCTTGCCAGAGGCTCGATCTCTGGCAGTTCAAACCTCCCATCTTTACAGTCCTTTAACCTTATCCCAGACTGACTTTTGCTGTAAGGGAGAAGAAAGAGAAACATGTTAGATTATTCTAACACATGAGGCTAAAAAAAGCCCTTGGACAGCACTTGTTGGTTGCCAAGGATGTACTTTCAAAAATAGCACAGCTCATAGACCCAAAGGAGGATGAGGTTCTTCTGGAGATAGGTCCAGGGACAGGAAACCTCACGAAGGAGGTTTTAAAGTACCCCTTCAAAGAGATACACCTTTTAGAGTTGGACCCTCAAATGGTCAATTTCCTGATGGAAAACTTAAAGGATCCAAGGATTAGAATACACAACGAAGATGCAAGGTATTTTGACTTTTGCTCCCTCTCTCCAGACCTTAAGGTCTTTGGAAACCTTCCATACAATGTGGCAAGCCTTATAGTGGAAAGGACCATCTTTCAACACAGATGCGTGAGGGAAGCGGTTTATATGCTACAGAAGGAGGTGGGGGAAAAACTAAAGAAGGGCCCATCATGGCTTTCAACCTTTGTAAGAACCTTTTACCATGTGGACTATCTTATGTCCCTTCCCGCAAGGTTCTTTAGACCCCCTCCAAAGGTACAGTCAGCCCTCTTGAGGTTCACGAGAAAAGAGAACCCACCCCAGATGGACCTTGAAAACTACAAGGCCTTTCTAACAAAGCTTTACTCTTCCAAGAGGAAGGCCCTCAAAAGTAAACTCCCAGAAGAATTGCTTATCTCTTTAAACATAGACCCCATGCTTAGGGTTGAGGCATTGAAACTGGAAGAGGTTTTACTGTTGTATAATACATGGCAAAAATAAAGAGGTGAAAAAAGATGATGGACACCTTCTTCATGGAAAGAGACCCCTACGCACCCATAAGACATTGCTATCCAATAAGCAACGTGCTTTATCATGGAAAAAGCGAGTATCAGGAAATTATGGTCGTGGAATCCCCACACTTCGGAAGAATCTTAGTCCTTGATGGTGTTGCTCAGTGCGATGAAAGGTACGAGTTTATATATCACGAGTTTATGGCCCATGTGCCCCTCTATGCCCATCCAAACCCGGAGAACGTTCTAATAATAGGCGGTGGTGATGGCGGTGTTTTAAGGGAGGTGCTAAAGCACGAGGAGGTAAAGAGGGCTGTGCTCGTTGACATAGACAGGGAGGTTATAGAGGTATCGAAGAGGTTCTTACCCACGATGGCCGTCGCTTTTGAAGACCCAAGAGCGATAGTGCTGAACGAGGATGGCTACAAGTACATTCAAGACTATCAGGATGAGTTTGACGTTGTAATAGTAGACTCCACGGACCCAGTGGGCTTTGCCCATGTGCTCACTACAGAAGAGTTTTTCAAGTATGTCTTCAGAGCTCTTAAAGAGGACGGCATTTATGTAGGTCAGACCGAGTCCATACACTACCACGTAGAGATAGTAAGGAGAATTCAGAAAGCTCTTAAAAAGGTGTTTCCAGTAGTAGACCTATATACGGCGGTCATACCTGGTTATGCAGGCTATTGGTGGACCATGTCCATAGGCTCCAAAAAGCACCCCGTAAGGGAGCCAAGTAGAGAGGTTAGAGTGCAGACCAAGCTCTACTCTGCGGACATGCACAGGCACGTCTTTCTACCGGAGAGCTTTTACAAGAAGCTACTTTCGGGTGAGTACAGCTTCTAACATTTACCCGTTATGTAGTCTGCCACGGTTGTTGCAGCTATAGAATGGGGCTTCACCACAGGCTTCAGCCCCTGTGCAAGGACATAGCCAATGGCTTCCTTAAGTATGACGCTGGAGTTGTGCTCTGGGCTCGGGTTTATATCAAGGTGCACCTCAAAGGGCCTTCCATCTATAACCTCAGATATCTCAAGGGCTAAATAAACCGCCCTGCTAACCTCCTCAAGAAGCCTCTGACGTAGAGACCTTATCCTGTTTACCCTATCCACCCTCCAAAATATCTTGGCACCCCTGCAGGAGTCTATGTGAACAACCACAACAGAGACAAAGACCGTGTGGTTCCTAACCTGTCTTGAATCACAACCAACGTAAATAGCGGTATTGGGTGATGTGTTCTTTATGAACCTCTTTACCTCATCTATACTTCCTATTTGAGGCATACTTAAATTTTAAAGTCTACATCCTTGTAGTAAGTAGGCCTGAAGAATATCCAATGTTTCAGGTTTTCTGGTGTTCTTGAGTAGCAAACCTCGCAGAGAAGACCATCCTCTACCAGCTTTGAATTATCATCGCAGCAATCGCTGAGGTTCCAAAACTCATAGTTATCATGGAAAATCAGCTTCCCACAACCCATACACTGATAGAGCTTACAACCCCTGGAGGAAAGAAAATCCTCAAGCTCTTCACTCTCTGGAAGCTCCTCAATCTCAAATACGTTCTTGAGAAACTCCTTCTGCCTCTCCTGAAGCTCCTCTATTCTCATGACACATCACCTAAAGAGGGAAACCTTCTGAAAAACACCCCTAACATAATCCCAGTTGTCTGCCTTTAGGCCGTTGTAAGCCTTTACAGCCATTACCCAGTTTCCAAACCTCTTGTAGTTTTCGTAGAGTATGCGAGCGCCCAACTCTATGTTGGTATCCACGTCAAAGAGTTGGTCAGGGTCTGATATGCCGTATTGTTGCATGAGCTTAAGGTTATGCTGGTAGTTGACCTGCATAAGGCCTCTGTCCTCAGTGCCGTCCTTGTTTTTGTTGTAAGCCTTTGGGTTGAAGTTGCTCTCATGCTTTATTATGGCGAGGATGAGTTCTTTTGGTATGGAGTATTTGAAAGAAACTTCCTCAACCTTGTTGATTATACTTGCATTCAGGTTAAGCGGTGCAGGTCTGCTATCCTGCTCAATGACCAACTCCTGGAGAACCTCCTGAAAGTTTGGCGAGGGTTTTATATGCTCCTCCCTTGTGGTCTTAAGCTCTATATTCCAGCTCTCTACTCTCAAGTTTTCCCTCCTTACATTCTGAGCATATACCAAATATCTCAAGCCTGTGGTTTATGGGCATAAAGTCGTGCTCCTCGCAGACCCTGTCTTGGAGCTCCTCTATCTCCTCCCTGTAAAACTCTATGATTTTACCACATTCAACGCATATGAGGTGCTCATGATGGGGTTTGCCTGCGACAAACTCGTATATGGTACGGTTCCCCAGCTTTATAACCTCCCTTATGGCGCCGAACTCTTGTAGCAATCTTACCGTGCGGTAAACTGTAGACCTACTTGCTATACCCTTATCCTGGCTGGCTATCCATCTTACAAGGTCCTCTATTTCAAAATGGGAGGTGTAGCTTGCTATCTTGTCTATTATCTCAAACCTGCCCCTAGTTATCTTGTGCCCCCTTTGCTTTAAAAACTGCCCGAATTTAGACTTTAGCTCATCCAAGGGCATAGCATAAATATAGTTTAATTGAGTTTCATTTACAACCCTTGAAAAAACATACCACTGGGTTATACTTTAGCCCTTAAGTATGGTTCTAATCTTAACCATCTTGGAGGTATGGCTTATGGCAACTTTGGCCCTTTCTATGGATCTCAAAACCTATAGGCTAGACAACGGTGCAACGCTGGTGATAAAAAATAGGGAGGATACGGAAGCTGTGGCCATCCATGTCTGGTTTAGGGTAGGCTCCGCTTACGAGGACTACCACCAAAAGGGTATTGCCCACTTTCTTGAGCATATGCTCTTTAACGGCTCTGAAAAGTATCCCTATGGACAGCTGGATTACGTGGTGGAGAGCTTAGGGGGCAACATAAACGCTGGCACGTCAAAGGACTATACCTTTTACCATATAACCATAGCAAAACCCTATTGGAGGCAGGCTCTTGATGTGCTTTACCAGCTAACCCAAAGACCTCTCCTATTGCAGGATATGGTGGAGAAGGAAAAGCCCATAGTTATAGAGGAGCTCAGGCGTGGAAAGGACAACCCTACCACTCTCCTTTGGGAGGAGTTTGAAAAGACCATATACAAGGTTTCACCCTACCGCCATCCCATAATAGGGTACGAGGAGACCATAAGGAGCTTTACAAGGGAGATGCTTTTAGAGTTTTACAGAAACTTCTACCAGCCTAAAAATATGTACATAGTAGTAGTGGGCAGTGTGGAGCCCGAGGAGGTCAAGGGGGCAGTTCTTGAGACCTTTGGTAAAGAGGAAGGAAGAGCGGTCCCAAAGGTTCAAAAGCTGCCAGAGCCTGAACAGCTGGAAAATAGAAAGGTAGAGCTCCAAGACCGCAGGCTTGAAAAGAGCTATTGGCTAATAGGCTGGAGGGCCCCAGCTATAGGCACTAAAGAGTATTACACCCTTTTGGTGCTTGATCAAATACTGGGAAGCGGTAGAACATCCCTTTTCTACAGAGAGATCAGAGAAAAGGGTCTTGTGTACTCCATATCCACCGGAGATTTTGGCAGGCCGAAGGATAACATATTCTTTGTCTATGCAACCCTTGAAAAGGATAAACTTGAACATGTAAAGGCTGAGGTCTTTGAGCTCCTAAAAAAACTCACGGTGAGCCTAGAGGAAGAGGAGTTTGAGAAAGCAAAGCAGAGGCTTATAAACTCTACCCTTTTCTCCCTTGAAAGGGTAGAGACAGATTCCTATTACATAGGCTATTCCCTTGCAGTTGTGGGCCTTCTGGATTATTACAAATTCTTTGAAAACAACATAAGGAGCGTAAGGAAAGATGACTTGGTGAGGATGATAGGAGACTTACTGAGCAAGCCTTACAGCGAGGTCCTTATGGTACCCAAGAGATGAGATTTATAATTGTTCTCCTCTTTTTGCTTAGTCTTTCCTTTGGAGGTGCAAGGTTGCGAGAGTACACACTTGAAAACGGGGTTAAGATAATACTTAAAGAGACCCACGGAAAGGGTCTGATCTCTGGAAGTATATTCATAAGGTCTGGCACCCACGGAGAGAAGAAGAGGGGGGTTACCAATTTAATGGCCATACTCTTCACAAAGGGGACAAAGAAGCACGATGCCTACAAAATAGCCAGCATGTTTGAAGATTACGGAGGCTTTGTCTCAGCCTCTGCTAGCGATGACTACGTGGAGATCAGCTTTTCTACGAAGATAGAGGGGCTAAGGGAGGCTTTGGATGTTATAAGGAGCATGCTCTCTGAACCTCTTTTTGAAGATGGGGACCTAAGGAGGGAAAAGCAAAACACCCTCAAAGCCCTACGTTCAAGGAAGGAAAGGGGGCATGAGCTTGCCATGGACAGGCTAAGACAGATAACCTACAGGGGGACAAGCTATGAATACGCACCCTTAGGAAAGGAAGAGGACCTGGAGAGCATAACAAGGGAGGATGTGGTCGAAAGATGGAAGGAGGTTCTAAAAGCTAAAAATACAGTGGTAAGTCTTGTGGGTGACTTTAAAGTTGAGGAAGTGCTACCCCTTTTAAAGGATGCTCTTTCTGAGCTTCCAAAGGGTGAGTACGCATACCAGGTCAAAGAGGCGGACATAAGCTTAAGCCTACTTGAGAGGGTAAAAAGGGAAGGCTCTCAGGCTACCATACTTTGCGCCTTTGACGCGCCTGCCTTTCGAGGTGAGGACTACTTTGCCTTTAAGGTTCTGGATGCTGTTCTTGGAGATGGTATGACCTCCAAACTCTTCAAGGAGCTAAGGGAAAAAAAGGGATACGCTTATGCGGTTTACTCCACCTATCCCACACGACTTGGCTCCCCAAGGCTCATAGCCTACATAGGAACCTCTCCGGAAAAGAAGGAGCAGGCAATTAAGGACCTAATAGAGGTGGTTAAGAGGCACGAGATAAACCCCGAGGATGTGGAGCTGGCAAAGAACAAGATAATCGGAGACTTCCTTCTTGCTCATCAGACAAGGGCAAGGCAGGCGTGGTATCTTGGCTTTTTTGAAGTTATGGGCTTTGGATGGAGGATGGACCTTGAATACACCCAGAGGATAAAAGAAGTTGATTATCAAAAGGTCAGAGATGTTAGAGAAAGGTTTTTAAAGTTCCACCACTGCGTTGTGGTAGAGCCTTAAAATATAGCCATGGCGGACTTTACAAAGGCAGGACTCGACAAAGGAGATATAGAGAAGGAGCTCGAGCATAGCCTTATCTCAGCAAGGATGCTCTACAAAAGCTATCTGGCAAGCCTTGAAGACCTCACCCAAGAGGAGCTAAGGGCAGACCTTGAGGAGTACAAAGACCAACTAAATAGGTCTGTCATGCCCCTAGTCAGAAGAGCGGAGGCCCTAGGGATCGCTAAGCTTGTGAACATGGCTTACGAGATAAGATATACCTATGAAAAGCTCATAAATCTTATCGAAGGTCGCTTAGGAATTTCTTGAGCTTTTCTATGGCGGAGCTCTTTATCTGCGAGACCCTTGCCATGGATAGGTTCATAATCTTTGATACCTCCCTTAGGGGAAGCTCCTCGTAGTAAAGGAGCTGAAGAACAAGTTTTTCCCTTTGGTCCAGCCTTTCAATGGACTCTATCAGCCTCCTTCTTATGTCCTCCCTTATAACCGCCTCCTCGGGGTTTTCAATGGAACTTTCAAAAAGCTCCTCATAGCTCCTTCCCTCTTGAAAAAGCTCATCAAGGCTAAGAAGGTAGGAGAAGGTCACAGCCTTCAGGTCTTCTCTGAGCTTTTCTAAGTCCTCACCCATGAACTCTGCAAGCTCTTCATCGGTTGGTTCCTTTTCCCTCTCAAGCCTGAACCTATCAAAAGCCTCTCTGAGAGACTTCTCCCTATGTCTTATGCCTCTGCTTGCAAAGTCAAGCTGTCTAAGGTAGTCGTACATGGCACCCTTTATGCGAAGCTTTAGATAAGCAGTAGGGTTTTTATTTTTGTCAAGCTTGGGCAGAGACTCTATGAGGGCAAGCACACCGTAACCAATAAGGTCGTTGATGTCTACCGAGCTTGGCAGGTGTCTGTGTACCTTATAAGCTATGGACTTTACTAGAGGCAGGTAAGAGAGTATGAGTTCTTTTTTCTCTTCGCTGAGCATGGGTATATTTTAGAGGAGCTTACTAAATAGCTCAAACCAGAGGATGTTGCTAAAAAGGTGCAGAAGGCTCACAAGGGCAAGGGAGTGGGTTTTTTGGTAGACAAAGCCAAAGAGCAGGGACGGAAAAAAGGTAAGCCAGGAGAAAAGCCCTCCGTAGAGCAACACATGGGGGAAGACAAAAAGGATAGAAACAGTAAGGTTTGAAAGTTTCCTCATAAGGTAAACCCTAAAGAAGACCTCTTCCGCAAAAGCCTGAAGGGAAAGCCCAAGAAAGTTATGGGGATGTATAGGATAAAGGAGAGGAAGAAGGAGAAGGCTAAAGTTCCAGGGGCTTTTAAGCCCAAAGCCTTCTCTGGGGAGGAAAGCCAGCGGTAGCAAAAGCACGGCGGTGGCAAGGTTGGGAAGAGAAAAAAACTTATGCAGGGCTAAGGTAAAAAGCAAAAGAGAGTAAAAAGCCAGCTCAGTGTAGGCTCTTGTAAACAAGCTTTCCCTCCTGCCGGTCGTAAATAGCCTCAAAGGTGGCACTGTAGCCCCCAGTCCTAAGGTCCATAACTATGTGGAAGAACCTGCTCTTTACATCCGTGTATCTGCGTAGCCTGTAGAGCATATCAAAGGTAAAGCCTTCCACAAGGACCAGGTCCTCAAGCCTTTTGAATGGCTCCTTTGCCCTTTTTTCTATTATCTTACTTGCTAAGGTTTGGTCCATGTCCTTGTCCAAGGCAAGGAGCACGTAAAGTGGTGCGGTGTTTAGGTTTACTCTCCCCGAAGAGAAGGTGGTACAAAGGCTCCAGAGCCCTGGGTAGAAATCCCTTCCTAAGGTTTTACCCACTAAGTCCTCCTCCTTAAAACCCGCATAGAGGAGCTCCTCCTTGGAGTTCAAGGGTGCCCTCTTTATGGGGTAAGGGTTCTCGTAAAAGCCCTCCTTTTTGCCCATCCATATTAAAAGCCTGTCTATATACCCTTCATCTATCCTATTCTGTCTGAAAAGCCTTTCAAAAACCTCCCTCTGCTCCCCTGCGTAGTTGAGGTTTAAAAACCTGTCCTCGTCGTATATGCTAATGGTAAGCTCTCCCCGCTCAAGCTTGAAACTTATAGGCGTCGCCCAGCGCTCGTTTAGGTGGTCCACCGACGGGTCATCGGTCCTTATCACAGCCAAGGCAAGGGAAAGGGCTGACTTAAAAACATAGTATGCCTGAAGTTTGGCATAGACTTGCTGGATGGTTATCTGAGCACCCCTTACAGAGGTGTAAAGGTCAAGGACTGCGAGAGAGGCGGAAAGAAAGAGAGCAAGGGCAAGAAGGACGGTCATCTTATAAGGGCTTCAAGCTCATAAAGTCCCTGACCTGTATTGTCCACAGCCTTCAGCTTTACTATCTCCACACCTGCCTGCTCCAAGGAGTATATGAGCCTTGGCAGGTTTTCACCCCTTAGGTTTTTAGCCTTTAGCTCGTAGCCCGTCTCCAACTGCTTGAGGGAAAAAAAGTCAGCCCCAACCTTTGAAAGCTCAGACCTTATAAAGTTCTCGTCTATGCTTACCTTCTGTCTTGTCTGGTAGTTCTTAAGAAGGAGCATAACCTCCTTGTACCTTAGGTACTCCTCATAGTAGGCGTCCCTTAGCCTATAGTACCTCTGAAGGAGAAAGAAAAGAGCCAAGAGGGTAAGAACAAGAAGGAGCGGATTTATAAGCCTTCTGTCAAGCCTTAGGTTCATGGGAGGCTCACTTCAAACTCCACCCTGCCCGTCGGTGTTGTCTTTGTGGAGCGGGTCTTTATCCCCTGCAGTATGCTTTGGTCTGCCTCTCCCCTTATGCTGAGCTTTCCATCCGAGTACTCAAAACTGTAGAGCTTCATGCCTTCTTTTAGGCTATCCTTTGACTGAAGTAGGAGCTTGCTTAGCCTGTACTCCTCCCCCGACTTGGTCTTAGCTTTGACCTGTTTGTGTAAGGAAACTATGGGCTCTCTGGGAAAGAGCCTTTTGAACTCTGACCTCTGGGCAGACAAAAGGGGCTCGGTGTTGTATAGCCTATGCATGCCTATTAGAGATAAAAGACCAAATAGAGCCAAAGACCCGAGGGAGAGGGAAAGCCTTTTTATGTAATCCTTTGTGAGCTCTCTTGCTTCAAAGTCCGGATAGGGGTTTTTCAAAACTTCCCTGAGGCATGCACCCAAGCAGGAGGCAAGCTCGGGCTGACAGTGTTTGAGTTCTATGGTCTCTTTGAAAAGAGCCCTTAGACCTTTAAGCCTTGAGCCACCCCCGGTAAGCAAAACCCTTTCCCTTTCAAGGCTGTAACCAGAGAGTTCTAAGATGGTCTTTACAGCTCTCTCCGCCTCGGTTAGGCTAAGACCATCGGACGCTTTCATCCTCTCCACAGACTCTAAGGGAATGCCCTTAGTCTTTGAAATCTCTTCACTTATGTAGTCCCCACCTCTTAGCACGACCCTGAAGCTCTCAAGGAGACCCTCCCTGACCCTCACAAAAGTTGTCTTCCTCCTCCCCCAGTCTATGAGCATACCATCCTGTGCATGAAGGCTAAAAAGCCTTGCAAGAGCAAAGGGTTCAAGCTCCACCGCCTCGCAGTCAAAGTCACCTCTATAGGCACCAAGGTAAACAAAGCCACTGAAGAAGGAAGTTTGAAGCCTTGCCTCCTGAAACCTCCCCCTAAAGCGGGATAGGAGCTCCCTTTCCTCCTTTCTGTTGCCCTCCTCTCTTTTTATAAAGGTCAGGTCAGAGGGCACAAGGCACATCTCCCTTCCCTTTCTGTTGGATAGACTCCAACTCTTTGTTATAGGGTTGTACTCTATGCTCAGGCTCTTGTGCCCATCCTTTGATGTTATTACCCTTTTAAGCATCATTCTTTTACAGCCCTTAGAACCTCTTCTGGTGTGGTTATGCCCGCAAGAACCTTCCTTATGCCATCCTCTAACATGCTCCTAAACCCCACGCTTTTTGCAAAGCTCCTTATCTCCACGCTGTCCTGCGTCTTTAGTATAAACCTCTTTAGCTCCTCGTCCAACTCAAGGATCTCGTATATGCCCGTCCTACCCATGTAGCCCGTCCCCATACACTGACCGCAGCCCTCACCCCTGTAAAAGGTATGCTCCCCCTCAAGACCAAACTCTTTTAGCTCCTCCTTGGAGGGCCTGTAGGCTACCTTACAGCTTGGGCATATCTTCCTTACTAGCCTCTGGGCTATTACCCCTTCAAGGGAAGAGGCTATTAAAAAGGGCTCTATACCTAGGTCTGAAAGCCTTGTTATGGCCGAGGGTGCGTCGTTGGTATGCAGGGTGGAAAGGACCAGGTGGCCCGTCAGGGCAGATTGGATGGCAATCTCTGCAGTCTCCGCATCTCTTATCTCACCCACCATTATCACATCGGGATCTTGCCTGAGTATGGCTCTTAGTCCGGTGGCAAAGGACAGCCCCACCTTTGGGTTTACCTGTATTTGGCTCACCCCCTCTATCTGATACTCGGGCGGGTCCTCTATGGTTATTATGTTTTTCGTGGGGCTCTTTACTTCCAGTATGATAGCGTAAAGGGTAGTGCTCTTTCCTGCACCCGTTGGACCTGTGGCTAAAACTATGCCGTAAGGCTTTTTAGAGAGCTTTCTGAGTTTTAAAAGGTCCTCCTCCCAAAGACCAAGGTCTTCAAGCCTTAAGAGTTTTCCCCCCTTCTCCAAGAGCCTGAGCACTACCCTCTCGCCGAAGATGGTAGGGACTACGGATACCCTTATGTCAAGATGCCTGCCACCTATCCTGACCCCTATCTTTCCATCCTGGGGCACTCTCCTCTCTGCCACGTTCAGATTGGCAAGGACCTTTACCCTTAAAACCACCTGTTCCTGAAGGGAGTTGGGAATGCTTGTATAGTCATGAAGAACTCCGTCAAGCCTTAGTCTGATGATAGAAGAGCTCTCATAGGGTTCCATGTGTATATCGGATGCTCCAAGGGTAGCAGCCTTTATGATAACTTGATTTAAAAAGCTTACCGCCGGGCTTGTCTCCTCCTCGTATAGTATGTCCCTTACCTGAAAACCCTCATCGGATTCGGTCTCCACCTGCACCACCTCTTGGGCAAGAGCCTCCTGAAGCCTTCTGTTAAAATCCTCCTCGGGCAAAAAGCGGGGAATTATATCCTTTCCCGTTAAGAAGCGGAGCTCTTCCAAGATAGAGGGGTCAACTCCCCGAGGGGCAAAAATCTCTAAAGAGCTCCCATCTTCAGCTGCGGGTATGAGCTTGTAAAGCCTCAGTATGTCCATCGCCCTAGCTTCTTACCTCTTCAAAGTTTGGTATGTCCGTGTATTCCCACTCCCTCCACGCCATCACGTACACACCCCTTTCGCTTGCATACTTTATAACACTCTCTGGAAAGCTTATGCTCCCAAGTATAAGAAGTAGCTCCCTCCCCTCATACCCGGGAAAGAAATCAAAGAAACTTTTACTCTTCTCCAGCAGGAAAACCTTGTCCTCACATCTCGCAAGGGCATCCGCCTCGTAGCTCTCTCCTACCCTTCTTCTGAGCCATCTCTGACCCTCTGCGGTTATATGGCATCTAAAGTGTCTTTCAAGAAAAAGTCTTAAAGAAGGTATTATAAGGTCTTCCACTATGGTCTCCATCTTCCTGGCTATAGAGCTCCACTCCTCTTCCTGATTTCTTCTAAAGGTTAACATCTCATCCTTGAACTTTCTCATCTCACGGGAAAGTCTGTCCACCTCCTCAGGAAGGCTTTGTATTGCCCTCTCTGTGTTGTGGGCAAACTCCATCAGAGCTTCCTCAAGCCCATCTACCCTTTTTTTTAAAAGCTTGCTGTCCACATTTTTAATTTTAAACCCAAAGCAGGTTAAAATCATGGTCATGTGGTTTATTTTGCTTTTAGTAGTCTGCCTCTCCTTTGGGAGGGAGGTAAAGGTACTTCTAAATGACGGCAGTGTAAAGGTGGTAGAAGAGAAAAGCCTCTATCTTCTGAAAAGCTCTACAGTCTATGTGGAAAGACCGAAAAGGCTCTTTCTGAAGGATCCGGTGCTTAGGGGCTCCTCCATAGGCATCCATCTAAGCGGTCAGATGAGCCTCAGTATGCCAGTTCAAAGCGGGCAGGTGATGAGCTTTTTTGACCTAAACGCCAATCCTAGCTTTTCTGGAAGTTGCGCACAAAGCAGCAATACCTTGAACTGCAACCAAGGAGAACTCCTCATAAGCTCCAGCTCTCCAAACGGAAGGCTCATACTCATCTCTCAGACTCACAGACTTGGTCTTTTGCCAAGCTCCTACTACCTTGGGACCAACGCAAGCCTCTCTGGAAGGACGGGAAGGGCTGTGCTTGTGGCAGTTGTGGACACAGGTATAGACCTTTGCCATCCGGAGTTTGAGGATAGGACCATATTTTTTTACGATGCTACGACAGGTCAGGAGCTTGACCAAAGCGCCATAAGGCAGGCAAGGCAGAGGGGAGAGTGCGACAAGGACTTTGGAGGTCATGGCACCGCAGTTGCCGGCGTTCTTGCGGGCAAAAATGGCATAGCACCAGGGGCAAGCATAGTGGCGGTCAAGGTGGCTGACTCTGATGGTAGTATAACAGATGCTACAGTTATGAGGGCCTTGGAGTACCTCTCTCAAAAGAAGACACAGCTTGGAAGACCTATGGTGGTCAATATATCTCTGGGCAGCAACTACGGACCTGGGGATGGCGACAGCCTTTTGGAAAGGAAGATAGAACAGCTGAGCGGACCTGGGCTTGTGGTGGTCGCCGCCGCCGGCAACGAGGGAGACAAGAGGGTAAGGGCAGTAGTTCCACCTCAGAGCTCGGCCGAGGTTCAGGTAAGGCTTACCGGCGGCATTCCCATAGAGGTTTGGTACGGTGGAAACTCCACCTACAGGGTGGAGCTCTGCAACGACTTTAGCTTATGCAAGTCATCCCTACCCAACAGCCCACCCTTTGGAAGCCTGACCTGCGTGCTTGATATGGAGCACCGAAGCTATCCCCTAAACGGCAAGCGCTTTGTGAACATAGACCATAACTGCTCGGGCGAATACACACTAAGGCTTAGCCTTGTAAGCGGTAGCCCATCAAGGATTGACCTCTTTGGGGGTCTTGATGCCAACGAGTTTCTTTCTTACACTGTCTCTGACAGTATGGGTGGCTATCTTTATACCGTGGGTCAACCTGCTAGCGGTAGGAAGGTTTTGGCTGTTGGCGCCTTTACCTTAAGGGCTCTAAGCGTAAGCTCAAGGGCTTTTAACGACCTTGGAAGGCTCGCTTACTTCTCCTCAAGGGGCCCCACCGTTGACGATAGAACAAAGCCCGACCTATCGGCGGGTGGATATGTGGTTTACACAGCCCAAGAAGGCGGAGGATACAGCTACGAGGCGGGAACATCCTTTTCAGCACCGGCGGTGGCAGGTCTTGTTGCCCTCCTTTTGGAGGCGAGCCCAAATCTCACTGTGGAGGGGGTAAAAAACTTGCTCTGTTCTCAGGCTCTGATAGACCCAGCGGTTGGTAATGTGCCAAACAACTTCTTTGGCTGCGGAAAGGCAAACCTAGCAGCTCTAGAAGGTGGGACAGAAGGCTCGGGAGGTAGTGGGGGTGGATGCTCCACAGGCTCCTCACAGTATAATTTTACAATCTTTATACTAACAACTCTAATTTTAGTTAGAAAACTCGTAAGTAGGTCTTATGTCTATAGAAATACTCATTAATGCCACTTTTATGCATGATAATCCTACGGGATTGGGTGTATACACAAGGGAGATTTTGGAGGCCCTTTTAGAAAGGGATAGGGAAGTAAAGGCCGTGGTTCCAAAGTCTTATCGTAATAGCGAATACAAGAATAGGTTTATACTCGCACCAGATACTATCACCCCCGGAAAAGGTTTCAAAAATAACCTGCTTAGGATAATGTGGCTACAGTTAGGACTTCTAAAAGCAGCCGCTGGAAAAAGTGCGCTCATTTATTCAACTGTACCGGAAGGGCTTGTATATACTACAAAAAATATAAAACAGATAATAACGGTGCACGACTTGCTTCCATTTAGGTACCCGGAAGAGTATCCACGAATACGCTACTATATGAGATTCCTATTACCTAGAATCATAAGAAGCTCTACAAAGGTGGTATGCATTTCAGAAAACACCAAAAAAGACCTTGTTGAGTATTACGGAATAGAAGAGCATGATAAGCTAGTAGTGATATATCCAGGTGCAAACCTAAAAAGGTTCAGCACCTATGAAAAAGAGGAGAAAGGAGCCACTGACAGTGAAGAATACGTACTATACGTTGGGGCCTTAAGAAGATACAAAAATGTTCTAAAGCTCATAAAGGCTATAGAGAGGCTTAAGGATTTTAATTTGAAACTTCTAATAGTTGGCGATAACAGGGGGGGATATTACAAGGAGCTCACAGATTACGTACGGAACAGAGGAATTGAACATCTTGTTAGCTTTTTGGGTTACGTAGATGATAAAACCCTTACTAACTTATACAGAGGGGCGAAGGCTTTTGTTTTCCCCTCACTCTATGAGGGTTTTGGGCTACCGCCTCTCGAAGCTATGGCTTGCGGTTGCCCCGTGATTGCCTCAAACACCTCATCCATACCTGAAGCTTGTGGTGATGCAGCCATATACTTTGACCCAGAGGATATAGAAGACATGGCAAAAAAAATACACCTCGTTCTCTATAACCAAAATCTAAGGTCTCTATTGATTAAAAAGGGGATAGAAAGGGCAAAGAAGTTTACATGGGAAAAGACCGCTGAAAGGATTCTGAACCTGTTCTACTCTATGATAAAATAGTGCCCATGGAACTAGCGCAATGCTTTGATTTAGCCGCAGAAGTGTACCATGTGCCAAAGAAGCTTATGGTAGTTATAGCTTACGTAGAGAGCGGCTTGAACCCCAGGGCTAAGAACATAAACAGGAACGGCTCTTATGATATAGGCATAATGCAGGTTAACTCTTCAAATGTACCCTTACTTATAAAGGCAGGTATTATAAAAGAGGAAGGAGAACTTTGGATACCCTGCAAAAACGTAATGGCAGGTGGGTATATTCTTAAGGGTTGTATTCTAAAACATAGTATGAATTGGAAAGCTGTAGATTGCTACAACAAAGGTAAAAAGGCGAAAGAAGCCAGTAGATACGTATGGAAGGTATACAAGACCTTGGAAGCTGTTAATAGACATTTGGCATCTTCAACCTCTAATGTAGCAAGAGACCAGTTCTAAGCTCACAGAAAAGGAACTTGGGTTATTGGGGTTCTCTGACCT
>RFFP01000033.1 GCA_003696155.1 Acidobacteriota bacterium | reverse complement strand
ATGGGATGGATGGTGGCTTGAGGGTGGTATAGAAGGCGTCAACGGCTGGGGCATAGGTCCAAAACCAAGCTGGCAGGATATGACCGACTCTAATGACGAGGAAGACCTTGAGGACCTCTACAACAAGTTGGCCTATATAATAATCCCAACCTACTACAAACATAAGGACGAATGGGTAAAGCTCATGAAGAACAGCATAGCCACTATAGGACCCTACTTTAACACCCATAGGATGGTAAGTGAGTATATTAGTAAGGTGTACAAAATAGGATTGAGGTGAGTGATATGGACAAGAGAGAACTGATAAACATGCTTCTTTACAATGTGGCCCTTGAACACTCTGCCATAGTCCAGTACCTCTATCATATATTCTTGATAACAGACGGAAACATAACATCGGAGATAGAAGAGATAGCACGTCAGGAAATGAGACATCTCAAATGGTTTGCCCAAAAGGTGGTCCAGCTTGGTGGTCAGGTAGTTCTGGATAGGCTGGAAGACATGATTATGGTGGGTGGTCCTGATTGGGCAGATATGCTATCCAAAGACGTATGGGCAGAGGAAGAAGCTATAAGGATATACAGCGGGCAGTTAGAACTAGTAAAGGATGACTCGGTTAAAAAGCTCCTAGAGAGGGTTATAAAGGATGAGCAAGACCACAAAATAGAGTTTACCGAACTTATGGAGAAGGTAAAGGAGGAACTGTTTTACATTCCCCCTGAGGAGCAAAAACCAGACCCTAAGACTTTAGAGATTCTGAACAAGTTCCTCAAGGAAGAATATCAGACAATAATTAATTACCTCTATCAGTTCTTCCACTCAAAGAACTGCGATTACAAGGATATAATGCTTGACCTTGCCATAGAAAGTATGGTTCACATGGGAAAGCTAGGTGAGAAGATAGGGGAGATGGGTGGAATGCCAGAGATTGGCAGAGTAGACTTTTCACCTAAGCTCCTAAGGAGCTTGCAGGAGCAGGTAAAGGGTGAAATACTCTACGAGCAGGAAACGGGCGGAGAGTACGCTAGGGAAATACAGGCGGTCCAGGAGCCAGATATAAAAAGGCTTTTTGGGTTTATAGAACATCAGGAGGAGTATCACAAGCAAAAACTTCTCGAGTTTTTCAAACTGATGAACCGCCTAACGGTGGGGGACCTAAGAAAGAAGGATGCTTGACCTTGTTATAAACTCCTTCAGGGAAAGTGCGGACGTAAAGCTGGCTTTTGTAGAGCTTTATGCGGAGAGGGTGTTAGAGGTAGGAAGGATAATAGCCCAAGCTTTGAAAGAGGGTAACAAGCTTCTTCTCTTTGGAAACGGTGGAAGCGCTGCCGATGCTCAGCACATAGCTGCAGAGATAGTGGGTAGGTTCAAAAGGGACAGGAGAGCCCTCCCCGCCATAGCCCTCACCACGGACACTTCCGTCTTAACAGCCTTAGGAAACGACTACGGCTTTGAGACCTTATTTGAAAGGCAGATAGAGGCGTTATGCATGCCTGGGGACGTAGCTATAGGTATAACTACCTCGGGAAACTCACCCAACGTGATAAGGGCTCTAAAAAAGGCACATGACCTTGGTGCCACAACCGTAGCCTTTACGGGAAGGGATGGTGGAAAGGTGGTGGACATAGTCCATTACAGCTTTTTAGTTCCATCCTACGATACTGCCCGCATACAGGAGTGTCATATAACCCTTGGTCATACCATCTGCGAGATAGTAGAAAGGCTTTTATGAAGGCTCTCGTCTTTATAAAGGACAGTCCTACCGCAAGAGCGACGGGAGAAAGGGTAAGGGATTTTTTAAATTCTGAGGGGGTTGAGGTCTATACCTTTGTAAACCTAAGGGGCTCCCACTGTGACATAGACTACTCCTCTCTCAACCTCCTTGTGGTTGTAGGTGGGGATGGGACCTTTCTTGCTGGTGCCAGACTTGTGTCCAAGTACGGCGTTCCCATACTGGGTATAAACGAAGGGCGTTTTGGCTTTTTGACGGAGATAGAGAAGGAGGATATGGAGGAAGTTCTCAGGGATGTGCTCGCAGGAAGGGTAAAAACTCAAAAGAGGATGATGCTCTCCGCATACCTCGTGAGGGATGGGCAAGAGAGGTTCATGGGTGATTATCTTAATGACATTGTCCTCTCAAAAAGTGCCCTAGCTAGGATGATGGAGGTGAAGGTAAAGACCCAAGAGGAAACCCTCCTTATAGTTTACGGGGATGGTGTTATAATCTCCTCACCCACAGGCTCTACCGCCTATGCCCTCTCCGCAGGTGGTCCCATCATATACCCCCTTTCGGAGAACCTTCTTTTTGTTCCCATATGTCCCCATACCCTGTCCAACAGACCTTTAGTTTTGCCACCGGACTTTGAAATACGCCTTTTGAACCTCTCGGAGGACAACATGGCCTATCTTACCATGGACGGACAGGAGGGTATGCACCTTCTAAGGTTTGACGAACTGAGGATAAAAAGGTCTTCCCATTACTGTCTTATGTATCCAAACCCAAAGAGAAGCTTTTTTGAGATACTTAAGGAGAAACTAAGATGGGGATAGAAGTTCTGGCTTACCGCTTTAAAGATGGAGAGCTTCAGCCCATAGAGCACCCACACGTGCCGAGCTACGACAGCCTCCTACACATAGACAGACAGAAGGAGCTCCTAAGAAGGAACACCCTCCAGTTTGTGAGGGGGCTTCCCGCAAACGATGCTCTCCTCTGGGGAGATAGGGGAACGGGAAAGTCCTCCTTGGTAAAGTCCATGCTTGGGCTCTTTGCCAAGGAGGGGTTAAGGCTTGTGCAGGTCTACAAGATGGACATAGGGCACCTCTCTGAGCTCTACAGCTTGCTTAGAAAAAGGGAGGAGAGGTTTATACTCTTCTTTGATGACCTTTCCTTTGAGCCTCACGAAGATAGGGCTCTGGTGCTCAAGTCCCTTATGGATGGAGATGTGGAGGAAAGACCCCAAAACATGCTCATATACGCCACTTCAAACCGCAGGCACCTCATGCCCCTGAGGGAAGAGTCTGAGAAGTTTCCCGAAGAGAGCCACATAGAGAGAGTCTCCCTCGTGGAGAGGTTCGGTCTCAGGCTTGGCTTTTTTGCCTTTGGAAAGGAGCAGTTTCTTTCCATCGTAAGGCACATGCTCAATGGAAGGGAGCTTCAGGGTATAGACCTAGAGAGGCTTGCCCTTGATTGGGCTCTCCACCATGGCTTTTCCGGCAGGAGTGCAAGCCAGTTTGTAAAAGACCTCATGGGAAGGTTAAGGCTTGGTCATGAAGTTTAAAGAGTTCTGCGAGTACCTAAAAAGCATAGAAGAAACCACGAGCAGGCTTGAGATGGCGGAACTTCTCAGAGGGCTTTTTCATCTTGTGGATAGTGATGAAGTAGACAAGGTCGCTTACCTCACCACGGGAGAAATACTGCCCGCCTTCAGAGGTGTGGAGTTTGGGCTTTCAGAAAAGCTTATTATGGAAGCTCTTTCAAAAGCGTGCGGTTTAAAGGTCTCACAGATAGAAACCATATACAAGAAGCTTGGGGATCTGGGGGAGGTGGCAGAGCAGATTATCAGCTGGCAGGGGAAGGCTTTGAGCCTTTCACAGGTCTATGGGGAGCTTCTCGGCATTGCTCAGACTAGGGGGACCTTGGACAAAGTTATGAAGCTCATAAGCCTCCTTAAAGGACTTTCTGGCTTTGAAGCACGCTATGCGGTGAGGATAATTCTTGGAAGGCTGAGACTTGGGGTAGGGGATGCAACCATACTGGATGCTCTTGCCCTTATGGCTGGCGGTAAGGAGTTGAAGCAGGATATAGAAAGGGCTTACAATCTGTGTTCCGACCTTGGACTGGTGGCTAAGAGCCTAAAAGAGGGTGGTATGGAGGCGCTAAAGAGCTTCGGTGTGAAGGTAGGCTATCCCATAAGGATGGCCCTGGCGGAGAGGGTAGCCAGCGCGGAGGAGATAGTCAGAAGGCTCGGTCGCTGTGCTGTGGAAGTCAAGTACGACGGCTTTAGGCTTCAGGTGCATAAAGAAGGTCAAAGGATAGAGATATATTCAAGAAACTTAGAGCGCATGACCGAGATGTTTCCAGAAATCAAGGCCTCCATACTCAAAGAGGTCAAAGTTCACAGCCTCATATTGGAGGGAGAGGCTCTGGCGGTTAACGAAGAGACGGGAGAGTTCTACCCCTTTCAGATAACCATACAGAGAAAGAGAAAGTACGGAGTTCAAGAGTACGCTAAGGAGTTTCCCTTAAAGCTCTTCTGTTTTGACCTTCTTTACCTAGACGGAGAAGACTACACCCCAAAGCCCTTTATAGAGAGAAGGAGAAGGCTAGAAGAGGTGGTGCCAAAGGGTGAACACTTGGACCATTCGGAGCTATTTATAACAGAAAGCATAAGGGAGATTGAGGAGTTTTTTGAAAACGCCATAACCAGAGGGTTAGAGGGTATAATGGCTAAGAGGTTGGACGCCCCCTACACAGCGGGCTCAAGAAACTTCAACTGGATAAAGCTAAAGAGGAGCTACAGGGGTGCTCTTGCGGACACCATTGACGTGGTCATACTTGGTTACTACTATGGTAGAGGTGCAAGGGCAAAGCTTGGCATAGGTGGTGTGCTTGTAGGTGTCTATGAACCATCTGCGGACACCTTTAAGACTATAAGCAAGGTGGGCTCAGGCTTTACGGAAAGGGAGTGGGTGGAACTAAGGGAAATGCTAGATAGAATAAAGCTTACTCACAGGCACCCAAGGGTTGACAGCCTTCTGGAACCCGACGTATGGGTAGAGCCCAAGTTTGTCATAACTGTGAACGCAGATGAGATTACACGCTCACCCATGCACACCGCAGGAAGAACCATAGAAGAGCCGGGTTATGCTCTTCGCTTTCCAAGGGCCGTGAGCTTTATAAGGGAAGACAAGAGAGCAGAGGACGCAAACACTGTTGAGGACATAGTGAGACTTTACAATCTCCAAAAAAAGGTTTCCGTGGAGTAATGGCGGCGGGAGGACTCGAACCTCCGACCTGAGACTTATGAGATCTCCGCTCTAACCAGCTGAGCTACGCCGCCTACAGGTATAAAATTATAGCAGAAAGCCAAAGAATGTATCTTAAGCCGTCCTTTTACCCTTCCTTATGATGCCTATCAGGTTGACCCTTTTTAGAAATGGCCTAGACTAAAGCTCAGAGAAAAATTAAAGGAGGGTAAACATGAACAGAAGAGGTTTTTTCAAGTGGTTTTCTCTTTTGGCATCAGTTCCCATAGTTGGCAAGATTGCTAACGCCAGCCCTCAGAGACTTAAAATGGAGGAAGTTAAAAAAGAGGCCAGCATAGGTGTTGTATACCACTGCGACTTTCCCCAGGTTGATCGTTTTACAACCATGCTGAGAAACATAAGCAATCATCTATCCGTGTATAACAACGACCCCTTCAAGATAAAGATAGCGGTTGTAGCCCACGGACCTGGTGTAAAGTTCTTCATGAAAGACCTAACGGGCTCACCTTGGGAAAAGGAACAGCTAAACATAGAAGAGCTCTATAGGGCTGAAAGGGACCTCACGGTTTATGGTGTAGATTTTTACATATGCGATATAACCCTTCGAAGGCTTAAGCTGGACCCGAACAAGCTCCACGAGTTTACCAAAATAGTACCATCGGGTGTAGGCATGATAGGACACTTGCAGGCTGTGGAGAGATTTGCCTACATAAAGGTTGTATAGTATAGTAGTTCTTCCACAAGTAGGCCTTCTTTTAGTCCCCAATCGCTTACCAGTATGCGTTCTTTGGCAAAAAGTAGCATACTCCTGTAGAAAATTAAAAGGCCTGGGATTATGACCCTTGCCCTTTTGGGCTCAATATGGGGGAAGCTTGCAACCCTTTGACTTTCCTTCATGCTTGAGAGGGTCTCAAGCCAAAACATGAGTCTATTAATAGGGAGTTCCTTACCATGGACCTCTTCACCCTTGTAAGGGTAAATACCATACTCTAAGGCTGCCACTGTGGTTATAGTACCACCCAGACCCACAAGATGGTCGCAGGGCTGGACTATGTGCTTTATATGCTCGTCAAGGTAGTTTTTCAGGGATTCAAGCTCGTAGTTTGTGGGCGGGTCGCTGTGTATAAACTCCTCTGTGAGGTTAACAATGCCAAAGGGAAAGGATGTGAGACTTTCTATATGAAAATCCCTTCCGCAGACAAACTCTGTAGAGCCACCCCCTTGGTCTATTATGCAGAACTTCCCCTTAGGTCTAAGAGAGTAGGCTACCGAAAGGAAGGCATACTTTCCCTCTTCCTCTGGAGTTATTACCTTTAGCTCCAAGCCTGTGTCCTCTTTTAGCTTTTCTAAAAATTCTTGGGAGTTGCTGGCCCTTCTTAAAGCCTCTGTTCCCACAAGTTTTATCCTTTGAACTCCGAAGGAGTTTGCCTTTTGAACAAAGTCCTTGACTACCTTTAGGGTTTCTACGATTCTGTCTTCTTTTAGCTCTCCCCTTTCCTTCAGCTCGGTGGCTAGGGCGGTTATTATGCCTTCCTCATGCAGTAATTTTAGACCGCCATCTAAGTCTGCTATGCTGAGCCTACAAGAGTATGAACCTACATCTATGCTGGCAATTCTCATAGCGAAAATATTTTATAATCTTTACTGGTTTGGAGAGGTGGCCGAGTGGTCGAAGGCGCAGCACTGGAAATGCTGTGTACGGTAACCCCGTACCGCGGGTTCGAATCCCGCCCTCTCCGTTTATAGTTTCTTCACCTTTAATGTCATTCCGCTGACCTCTTCCACCACAACCATATCTCCCCTTTTTATATCCTCCTTGCCGATCGCGTTCCATATCTCACCATGTATGAAAACCTTTCCTTTACCACCCACAAAGTCTGTGTATGCTTCTCCTCGCTCTCCTATCAGCTCCTCAGTTCCGAGCATCTTTTTCCTTTTTTGCGCTGCGAGACCTAATCTCCCAGCGAATAGGAAAAAGGCCACCGTAAGACCCACCATAGTGGCTATGACGCTTAAGGGTATATCCCCGTAAGGTGAGTCTGGGCTTATGAGTATTAGGGAACCTATAGCAAGGGCAACCGCACCTGCTATTGCAAGCCCTCCGAAGGTTGGCGTTATAAGCTCAAGAACTAAAAGCAAAATCCCTGCAAGTATGAGCAGTAGCCCAAGCCAGTTTATGCCTATTATACCGAGCCCATAAAGACCGAGAAGCAGGCTGATAACACCGACTGCACCGGGTATTATGGAGCCTGGGTTGTAAAGCTCAAAGAATATGCCATAAAAACCTATAAGTAAGAGCATGTAGGCTACGGTGGGGTTTGTTATAAGTCTTAGAAACTCCTCCCTCAAACTCTTACCCATTTCTACAACCGCCACACCCTCTGTTTTTATGGTTATCTCCCTTCCCTGTTTATTTACCACCCTGCCGTTTAGTTTTTTCAGGAGGTCTGCTCTGTCCACTGCTATGAAGTCTATAACCTTTTCCTTTAGCGCCTCCTCTGGTGTAAGAGATATGCTTTCTTTAACCATGCGCTCTACAACTTCCACATTTCTCCCCTTTTCTCTTGCTATACTACGCACAAAGGCGAGCATATCCTGAAGGACCTTCTCCTTCATTGCTTCGTCCATCCTCTCACCACCCATCTGCACAGGATGTGCCGCACCCATGTTTGTTCCCGGTGCCATGACCGCTATATCTGCCGATATGGTTATTATGGCACCAGCGGAGGCAGCCCTACCACCAGACGGGTAAACAAAGACCACAATGGGCATATGTGCCCTCTGAAACTCTTGAACCACCTCCCTCATGGAACTTTCTAAACCCCCGGGCGTGTTAAGCTCAAGGAGAAAAAGGGTTGCCCCTCCCTTTTCAGCCTCCTGAAGACTTCTTTTTATATGGTCTACCATTACAGGAGTAACTGCATCTTGCCATTGGGAAACATACACCTTTGCAAAGGGAAAACCAAAGAGGAGTAGTAGCAAAATAACAAGTTTCATAAGGATAGTATACTACTTCTTTTAACTCAACTCCTTCAGCTCCACACGGTAGATTAGCAACTTAAGGGCTACAACCCGAAGTTTTCTTTCTTCAAGTTTCAGGCTGAGAGCTTTAGGGGCTTTGTTGGTGCCTTTAAGATAGAGACGGACAACCCACGGCTCCTTAAGTTTGTCTACCAGTTTGGGCTTGGCTACAGGACGGGTCAGGGCTTTGGATACTTAGAGGTCTTATAATTTTCTTATGCGGGTTGGTATACTGGGCGGTGGTCAGCTGGGATGGATGACCATCCTTGAGGGCAGGAGGCTGGGTCTTGAGTTTGCAGTTCTTGATAAGGATCCAGGGGCTCCCGCCAGCAGGGTAGCAGACCTATGGTTTCCCCCAGAGCGGGTGAGAGATTTTATAAGATGGTGCGACCTTATAACCTACGAGTTTGAACACATTCATGAGGAGCTCCTTGAGGAGCTTTATGACCTTACCACACCATCCCTTAGCATACTAGAGGTAAAGAGAAGCAGGATAGAGGAGAAGGAGTTTTACAGAAGGAAAGGGCTTCCCATACCTGAGTTTACAGTTGCGGACTACAGCGGTTTATCTCCAACGGTAAAAGACTTTGGTTTCCCTTGTATCTTAAAGGCGGAAAGGCTTGGCTACGATGGTAGGGGTCAGTACAGGATAGACAGTCTGGAAGACCTCCATCAGGTATTCAAAAACCACAAGGAAGGAGAGAAGTTTGTTGTGGAGAGGTTGGTTGACTTTAGCTTTGAGTTTTCGGTAATCGGTGTAAGGGACAAGAAGGGCAATACTAAACTCTATCCTCTCACCATAAACCGCCATGACAAGGGCATACTTCTGTACAACTTCACCAGGGGCTTTTCCATAGATGAGGCAAATCAGATAGTCCTCTACCTTATGGAAGAGCTTAGCATTGTTGGTCTTTTGGCGGTGGAGTTCTTCTACACATGGGATGGTAAAGTTCTTATAAACGAGATGGCACCAAGACCCCACAATACGGGACACTACAGCCTTGACGGGTCTTATACATCCCAGTTTGAAAACCTTCTTAGGGCTGTATGTGGTCTGCCCTTGGGCTCTACCAAGCTAAAGAGCCCTTCCGGTATGGTCAACATCTTAGGGCTCTCCCTTGAAGAGCTTGATTTGCAGGCTCTTCTCTCCGTTGAAGGTGCCAAGCTATATTGGTATGGCAAGGATAAAAAGCCAAGAAGAAAGGTAGGGCACGTGAATGTGGTCGCAAGCACAGAACAAGAAGTTGAGGAGAAGATAGAAAGGCTCCTAGAAGTGATTTACCATCATGAGCTTTCTTAAGGAGTTTCTCAACCAGGTGGAGGAGGGTTATCTGTTGATAGACAGACAGGGACTTGTGCTCTTTTGCAACGACTTTCTCATAAGAAGGGGCCTTATAAAGGAGAATTACGAAAACAGACCCTACTACGAGTGTATAGGTAACTTGAGCGTGGTGAGCTGTCTTGCGGAAACCTTTTCCAACGGAAAGGCTAAGGTGTGCAATTTTTACCATGGCCATAGGGATTATTCCCTCTACACCTTTGTGGGTAGCGATATGGTCGTGGTAAGATGCACGGATATAACGGAGCTCAAGCGCTATGAAAGGTCAAAGAGGGAGTTTGTTGCCAACGTATCCCACGAGCTTAAAACCCCCATCGCAGTACTCAAAAGCATCCTAGAAACCCTCTATGAGGAGGAGGACAGGGAAGAAAAGAAGACCTTTTTAGAGAGAGCCATCAGGCGTGTAGAGGACATGAGAAATTTGGTCGAAGACCTCCTAATAATAACCAAGCTCGAATCTGGAGAGGAAAGGCTTAAAAGGGAAACCTTTAGCCTGAGATCTCTCGTAGAGGATGTCTTTGACTTTCTTTCGGAAGAAGCTCAGATGAGGGATGTAAGCCTTGAGAACTTGGTGGAAGAGGGTTTTATGCTTAGCGGCGACAAGGACAAGCTCTTTTTGCTGTTGAAGAATCTTGTTGACAACGGTATAAAGTACAACAGGAAGGGTGGAAAGGTCAGGGTAGGCTCTTTCATGCAGGAGGGACATGCGGTCATAGAGGTGGAGGATACGGGTATAGGCATACCCAAGGAGCATATACCCTTCATCTTTGACCGCTTTTACAGGGTGGACCCATCACGCTCCAAAGAGCTGGGTGGTACAGGGCTTGGCCTTTCTATAGCCAAACATATAGCACTATCCCACGGAGGAAGGGTTGATGTGGAAAGTTCCGAAGGAAGGGGAAGCACCTTTAGGGTATATCTGCCTATACTATAGCATGTGTCCCAACTTGAGCTTTTTTGCTTCCAAATACCTCTGATTGTGTTCGCAGGCTTGAACCTTCAGGGGTACTCTTTCTACCACTTCAAGCCCATAACCCTCTAGTGCTACTATCTTTCTCGGGTTGTTGGTAAGTAGCCTCATCTTTCTTACCCCTAGGTCTAGAAGTATCTGAACTCCCACACCGTACTCCCTGAGGTCCGCAGGATAGCCCACCTTCTCGTTGGCTTCCACTGTATCGTATCCCATATCTTGAAGATGGTAAGCCTTTATCTTATTCACTATACCTATGCCCCTACCCTCATGGCCCATTATGTAGACAAGAACGCCCTTACCCTCCTGAGCTATGGCCTCCATTGCGGACTCAAGTTGAGACCTACAGTCGCACCTTAGGGACTTGAAAACATCCCCAGTAAGGCACTCGGAATGAACTCTAACAAGCACGGGCTCATCCTCATGCCACTCTCCCATGGTAAGCGCTACTTGTTCCTCCCCCGTGAGCACATGCTTGTAGGCATGTATCTTGAAAAAGCCGTATCTTGTGGGAAGGTTGGCGGTAGCTTCTCTGACCACGAGCCTTTCCCTCTTCAGCCTATAGCGTATGAGGTCCGCAATGGTTATTATCTTGAGGTTGAACCTTTTTGCAAAGTCAATCAGGTCATCAAGCCTTGCCATTGTGCCGTCATCTTTCATAACCTCGCATATGACACCCGCAGGATAGAGACCTGCGAGCCTTGCAAGGTCCACAGAAGCCTCTGTATGCCCTGCCCTTTCAAGAACACCTCCCGGCTTTGCCTTTAAGGGAAAGACATGCCCAGGCCTTAAGAAATCCGAAGGTTTAGCCTCTGGACTTACTGCAAGTTTTATAGTTACAGCCCTATCAAAGGCGGATATGCCCGTGGTGGTTCCAAACTTAGGATGGGCATCTATGGAGACGCAGAAGTAGGTTCCCTTTGGGTCCGTGTTTCTTGCGGTCATAGGGTGGAGGTCTAGCTCCTCGCACCTTTCCGGTGTGAGGGATAGACATATAAGACCCCTCCCGTACTTTGCCATAAAGTTTATAGCCTCTGGGGTCACCTTCTCCGCAGCCATCACAAGGTCACCCTCGTTTTCCCTATCTGGGTCATCCACAACGATAACCATCTTTCCCTGAGATATATCTTCTAGGGCTTCCTCTATGGTGTTAAACTTGTACTCACCCATCCTTCTTCTCCTCCTTTTTGAGGAATTTCTTAGCCTTTTCTATGAGCCCATCTATTATGCTTTTTCTATGGGTCTGCTCTAACTCAACCCTCTCACCTTCCTTGACCACCTTTTCTAGACCTTCCCTATACTCCCCTCTTACCTTTTCTATCATCGGACCACCGAGATGAATCCACAGGTGATCAATTAACAAAAAGGCTATAAGTAGGCCCAGAACCCACTTTACCATGGCTGGTATTAAAATATTTCCCTCTGTGGAAAATGTAAAGTGGCTCTTACTAAGGCTTAAAGCTTACTGGCTTTTGGTTCTTCTAAGTTTAGTAGGTTCCGTCCTTGAAGCTGGGGGGACGGCGGGCGTAAGTCTTGTGGTCAAGTCCTTGGTTGACAGGGTCTTTTTTCTAAAAGAGGGGGAGGAGTTGGTGTTCACCATACTCAAACTTATGGCTTTTGTCCTGGTTGCCCAGCTTGGGAGCTTTACCGTAAGCTTCTTTTCTAACCTCTATACGGAAAGGGAGATGCAAAGACTCAGAGAGGAAGCCTTCATCAGGCTCTTAAGAGTGGACTACTCCGTATTTCTCAGGGTACCACCCGGAGAGTTCCTATCTAAGATGCTATCGGATATGAACCTCTACAGAAACCTAATAGGATCTTATTCTATAAAGATAATACGTGAACCCTTTTCTGTTCTCTTCCTAGTGGGTGTGCTTCTTTACAGGGATTGGCTTCTGACCCTTTTGATGCTCTTCCTGCTTCCCGTGCTCACTCTTGCGGTCAGATACTTTGGGGGAAAGAGAGGCAAGCACGTTAGAAGGTCTCAGGAGGGCTACGCGGACATCTCCGATAAGGTCTTTAGCTCCTTTGGAGGCTTTGAAAGCATAAGGAGCTTAGGTGCGGAGAGAAGGTTTCAGGGCATATTTTCAGAACTAAACAGAAGGCTTTTCTACTCTAGCTTCAAGTCTGAGCTCTACTTTGCTATAAACTCCGTCTTTAACTATACCTTTGGTTATTCGGCGGTTGCCATGGTCATACTTTACGGTGGCTATAGGGTTGTGGAGGGCGCGCTTACAGCGGGTGATTTCATATCCTATATTACCGCCCTTGTCTTTCTGCAAAGACCTCTTGTGGAGACTCAGAAGGGCATAATGGAGCTCAGGGCTTCCTTGCCCGTTCTTGAGAGGATAAGGGAGCTCCTCAGCCTTCCCGAAGAGAAGGAAGGCAGGTTGGAATTGGGTGGACCCATCAAGGACATAAAAGCCTCAGGGTTGGTAGTGCGTGTGAACGGTCAGGAGCTTATTAGGGATGTAAGCATAGAGATATCAAGGGGTGAAAAGGTGGGCATAATGGGGGAGACGGGCTCAGGTAAGAGTAGCTTTTTGAAGGTTCTTGCGGGGCTGTTGCCCTACGAAGGTAGCCTTAGAATTAACGGAGTTGAACTAAAAGATATAAACAGAACCTGCTTGAGGTCTAGGGTGCAATACCTCTCTCAGGAACCCTTTGTGTATCCGGGAACGGTCAGGGAGAACCTCCTTATCTCAAGGTCCAATGCCACCGATGAGGAGCTGTGGGAAGCTCTGAGGCTTGCCTGCTGTGATTTTGTGAAGGACTTAGAACAATGGGTAAGCCATAGGACCCTATCCGGTGGAGAAAGGCAGAGACTTGCCCTTGCGAGGGTTTTTCTTAGGGATGCGGACCTTCTTCTTTTGGATGAGGTAACATCAGCCTTAGATGCGAAAAAGGAGGAGGAAGTGCTGGAAAACCTCCTTAGCTTCTTCCGTGGAAGTACTGTTATTCTGGTAGCTCATAGGTTTTCAAACATAAGAAGGTGCGATAGGGTCTTTGTCTTTGGCGAAGGCACACCCGTTTTCGAAGGAAAACCCAAGGAAGCTATAGACTTCTTCCTTCAAAGGCCGTAAACCGCAATACCGTGTTTGTCCGCGAGTTTAACAAGCTTTTCTCTGTCAATTAGGTATATCTTGCCTGCCTCAACAAAGAGAGCATCGCCCCTTATCTTCTTTATAGCCTCTACGGTCTTGGGTCCAACGGTGGGCACATCAATCCTGAAGTCCTGGGACCTGCGGGCAACCTTTATGACCCTGCAACCTTTGCCCGCAAGCTCTCCTGCCCTCTCTATGGTCTTTTGGGTGCCCTCCATAGCCTCCACGCTCACCACAGCCTTATCCTTAACCACAAGGGTCTGACCTACGTCCAGGCTTGCCAGCTCCTTGGCTATGGGGAAACCCCAAAGCCCATCCTCCATAGCCTCAGCTGAAGGTTCAACGGATCCCATCCTGCCAGCTGGTGCAAGGATTGCCTCCAAGTAAGGCCTTGGGTCTGGAAAGTTAAAGCCTATGCTTGCAAGCTCTTCTATAAAGGTCTTTATGAGGGTCTGAGGTTTTCTGTCCCTTGCCCTCTGGAGTATCTTAATTGCTAGGCTGTCCAAGGTGAGAAGATGGGAAAAGAGAAGGCTGTGCTCAAACTTTCCAAGCATAACTATATCTTTGATACCTTCCTTCTGTAATGTCTTTACGAGCCTCTCTACCTTGCCCAGCGGTATGTACTGGTCTACATGCAGGTCCGTTATACCCCTTATACCTATCACAAAGACCTCAACCCCTGCCTTCAGGGCTTCTCTAAAAAAAACCCTTGGGAGTTCACCCGAGCCGGCTATGAGGCAAACCTTCATAAAGATATTTTACCTATGAGCTTTAGAAACTCCTCCCTTGTCCTAAGGTCGTTGAGGAAAAGACCCCTTAGGGCTGATGTGATGGTGAGATGCCCAGGAGACATTACCCCTCTCATGGACATACATAGGTGCTCCATCTCTAGAACCACCGCTACTCCCTTGGGATTTAACTGCTCATTCAGAAAATCCGCTATCTCGTTTGTCAGCCTCTCTTGAACCTGAGGCCTTAGAGAGAAGGCTCTTACCGTCCTTACAAGCTTAGAAAGCCCGCATATTATACCGTCGGGTATATAGGCTATGTGTGCCTTGCCAAAAAAGGGCAGAAGGTGGTGTTCACATAGAGAATAAACGGTTATGTCCTTAACCAGCACCATTTCGTTGTATGCACCGAACTCCTCAAAGAGCTTAAAGTCAAAGTCCCTCTTTTCTTCAAACTCCTCCCACATGCGTGCCACCCTCTCGGGTGTTTCCTTCAAACCCTCCCTATTAGGGTCCTCACCTATGCCTTCCAAAAATAGCCTAACAGCCTGCCTTATCTTTTCCTTGTCTATGGCCATGAGCATACATTATATGTTTTAAACCCTAACCCATTTATGATATAAACTATGGAGCGTAAAAATAACACTGTGCAAAACAAATATATAAGGCTTCTCATCTTTGGCCTTGAGGGTATTTCCTACCTCTTTGATGCCTTTGTAGTGCTTACACTCTTTGGTGTGGGTATCTTCCTTATGGTTTGGATAATCTATGAGTTCTACATGGTCCTTATAGGGCAGTTGCCCATTGAACGTGGTGGTCTTAGCATCCTCGGTTCCATACTTGTGCTTTATGCCATTTCTGAACTGCTATTGGGGGAGCTTAGACGTCTGAAAGGAGGAACCATAAGCATAAAGGTCTTCTTGAGCGTGGCTCTTGCGGCTGTTATAAGGAAGGTTCTAATTCTTTCTCTTACTCCAGAAAAACACGAAGAGCTTATAGTGCTTGCCCTTTTGGTGCTTGCCCTTGGGATAGTCTTTTGGCTTATAAACAGAGCTGAAACCACTATTTGATAAGCGTCATAAAGCCTCCCCTTGAAAAGCCCCCTACACCGCCTATCATATACTTTAGCAAAAAACTTTTAAAGGAGGTTAATTATGCAGAAAGTAGGATTTAACTTTTTCGCAACGGAAAAGGCCGTGCAGGAGGTCCTGAGGATTGCTCAGGAGAACAACATATCAGAGCCCGTACTGAGGATAAGGGTTGTCCCTGGTGGATGCTCCGGATTCCAGTACGCTATGGGCTTTGACGATACCATAGAGGAAGGAGACAACGTCTTTGAATACGGCGGTCTTAGGATCGCCATAGATCAGTTTTCTATGCCTTACGTGAACAACGCTGAGCTAGACTACGTCATGGACTTTATGGGCGGTGGTTTCACCATAAGGAATCCCAACGCGACTGGTTCCTGCGGTTGTGGTAGCTCCTTCTCCTGCGGATGAACTTTACTGCCCCCCTTCGGGGGCTTTTAATACCCTAACCCTAACGTAGTCCGGTTCTATTCTTTCTATGCCTATGAGAAACCTTGATGGGTTGTAAACATCAACCTTTATTATGTACTCACCCTCAGATAGCCCCTTTACATCTGCATATACCTTTATACCCTCTATCATCTCTTCGGTGACCAGCCTCTCGATAACCCTGAGCCTGAGCTTTACCCTCTTTCTGTCTACCTTATAATCCATACCACCTTCTTTGTTTATGACCTGAAGGTTCTTTTCTACACTTATACTAACCCTTTCCCCCAAGTTAAGCATAAGCCAAAAGGATATGCTAAGCAGGAGCGCCAATAGCTTGTACTGCCAATCGCTTATGAGAAACTTTCTAAGCATTCTCAATCCTTAACTCCTTTATTAGAAGAGCCTTCAGCATCTCAGGGTCAAGGTTTCTGTGGAGCTTTCCCCCCACCGCAAGGGATATCTCCCCCGTTTCCTCCGAAACTACTACGCAGAGGGCGTCGCTCTCCTCCGATATGCCAAGACCAGCCCTGTGCCTTGTGCCGTACTTCTTGGGCAGTTCTTGGCTTCTTGAAAGTGGAAGAATGCAAGAGGCAAAGGCAAGCCTGTCTCCCTTTATAACCACTGCTCCATCGTGTAGGGGAGAAAGTGGGTTGAATATGGTAATTATTAGCTCTGCAGAGACTACGCTATCCACTAGCACACAGCCCTCCACCAGGTTATCTATGCTCTGTCCCCTTTCTATGACCACAAGGGCTCCTATCTGTCTTTCAGATAAGAAACCGCAAGCCCTTACCACCCTTTCCACTACCCGTTCCATTAGGGGTTTGCTCGTGTAAATGCCAGCCCTCTGTCCAAGCCTTCCAAGAGCCTTCCTTATCTCGGGCTGGAATATGACCACAAGGGAAAAAAGGCTCACAGCCCATAGCTTTTCAAATATCCAGGAAAGCACCCTAAGGCCCAAGATTTCCGCAAAGAGCCAAAAAATAGCAAGAACCGCTATGCCTTTTAGTATCTGGAAACCCTTGGTTATCCGAAGAAAGTGGATAATACCGTATAAAAGGAGGGATACAGCAAGTATGTCAAGCAGATCTCTCCATGAGAAAAACCTCAGAAGGTCAAAATTCACCATAGGTTCTCACCGAATCCAAAAGGGCTAAAAACTCCCTTGTTTGAGCTACATCGTGCACCCTTACTATGTTTGCACCGCCTAAGACCGCCGGCGCGAGGGCCCCCAGGCTTCCAAAGAGCCTTTCGTGGGGCTCCGTCTTCTTCTTTATAAGACCCTCAAGTATAAGCCCTATAAAGGATTTTCTGGATACGCCAACCATGAGAGGCGCTCCGAATATATTCAGTTCCCTGAACCTCTTGAGTATCTCTACGTTATGCTCGGGGAGCTTCCCAAAGCCGATGCCCGGGTCAAGGATTATTTCACCACTAAAACCCTTACTTCTCAGCTCCCCAATTCTACTTCTCATCCAGCTTATGATCTCCTCCATGACATCCTCATAAAGGGGCGGCTCCTCTTTCCAGGTTTCGGGTCTTCCCTTTATGTGGTTCAGTACGTAAGGGCATCCATACTGGCTCACCACGTTAAACATATCTCCGTCAAAGGTTCCCCCGCTTATGTCGTTTATGATGTCCGCCCCCTCCTCTAGGCAAGCCTTTGCCACCTGTGCTTTGTAGGTATCTATGGATATCCAAACCTTTGGAAGCTCCCTTCTTATCTCCTTCAAAACGGACAAAACCCTTCTTAGCTCCTCCTCCGCACTTATCCTTTTAGATCCCGGGCGTGTAGACTCGCCTCCTATGTCTATTATGTCCGCCCCCTCTTCCACCATTTTTACAGCCTTGCTTACAGCCTTGGAAGGTTCTAGATAAAGTCCACCATCGGAGAAGGAGTCGGGGGTAAGGTTGAGCACACCCATTATGGCCGTCTTTATGCCTAAGGGAAGTATCTTGTAGTTGTACTGAAGTTTAAAAGACCTCTTGCGATAGCCCTGAATATGTTTAAGTATTTCCATAGCTAAAGTCTTGTTCTCCCTTACCAAAAGGGAGGAGAAGTTTTTTATATTGGACTCGCTACCGCACAGGACGTATTTACCCTCGACGTAGAAGGCATGGAGACAGGAACTCCTTGCCATTGGAAGAACGACCTCAGGTTTTAAACCTTCCCCCTTTATGTAAAAAACATAAAAAAGACCCTCAGAGGACCTATCGTAAGCCTCTTTGAAGAATACACCTATTCTCTCCTTAAGAAACTTATAAAAGGCTTCCCTACTTTCAAAGCTCTTGATTAGCATGTAAAATAGCATACATTATTTAGCCATGGTTCTAAAACTTAGAATAAAAAGACAGGAAAAGGATTTAGATGCTTACTATCAGAGCTTTGAAGTGCCTTATCAGGAGGGTATGACCCTTCTAAGCGCCCTTCAGAAGATAAAAGAGGATACAGACCAAAGCCTTGCCTTTAGACATTTCTGTAGGGCAGGTATCTGTGGAACATGTGCGGTCATGGTGAACGGCTTCCCCAAGCTTGCATGCAAGGAGCAGGTCTTACCTTACGTCCTTTTTGGTGAAGAGCTTGTTGTAGAACCGCTCAAGAACTTTGAGGTCATAAAGGACCTTGTGGTGGACCATGAAAGGGCCATAGATAGGATGAAAAGATTACAGCTTTGGATTAAGGAGTTCCAGGGTGACCCGCGCATCCCGCCTTATATAAGCTCAAAGATTGAAGGGTCTGCAGACTGCATACTTTGCTTTGCCTGTCAGTCCTACTGTCCTCAGGTGCTCGAGGAAAGGTACGCCGGACCCCTTTTCTTTGCCAAGTTCTACAGGTTTTACAGCGACCCAAGGGAGGATAGGAAGGAGCTCAGGTCCATACAGGCTGTAAAGGAGGGGAACTTGTATCACTGTCTTTCCTGTAACAAGTGCAACAACGTATGCCCAAAAGAGGTCCAGCCCGCAACCCTTATAAGGGAGCTTATGCACATTATGCATGTTCCCGCTTAGCTTAATACTCGTAGCACTTGGCCTTTGTTTTGCTCATGTAAGCGTAGAGAAGGCTATAGAGGAGAAGATATACACACGTTTTGGTAATGGGGTAAGGGTTCAAGGCGTAAGGTTCCTGGGTCCTAAGTCCCTGAAGGAGATTCAGAGGATAGAGCTGGATATGGAGCACGGTAAGGCTAGGGCTGTGGCTTACGTGTACACAGGGGAGAGAAGGTTTCAAGCTGTAATAGATGCTCTATGGAGCTATAAGGTGTACATAGCCCTCCGAGATATCCCCAAAGGTAGTACCGTAGATATAAGCATGTTTGAAGAGGAGGAAAGGCTTGCAAAGACTGTACCTTCGGACCTAAGGCTGAGCCCTGAAGACTTTAAAAACTACGTAGCCAGCACCTTTATACCTAAGGGGACGGTTCTCAGGAAGTCTTACCTTAAGGAGCTACCCTTGGTAAGTGCTGGTGAAAAAGTGGAAGTCATATACAGAAGGGAATACATAGAGATAAGGTTTGATGGCATAGCCATGGACTCTGGACGTATGGGCGAGCTGGTAAGCGTAAAGAGAGGGGATAGGATATTGAGGGGAAGGGTTGTATCCAAAGGTCTTGTAGAGGTTCTGAGGTGATAGAGGAGTTTTCCGCAGGTGGTGTGCTTTTTAAAGATGGTAAGGTTCTGCTTATAAAAAACCCCTCTGGGGTATGGACCTTACCTAAGGGCTTGGTAGAGGAGGGGGAAGAGCCAAAGGAGACGGCCCTGAGGGAGGTGTGGGAGGAAACGGGTATAAGGGGAAGGGTGCTTTCCGAGATAGGTGATATAACATACTGGTACATGAGGGAAAAGCAGAAGATAAAAAAGAGAGTTATCTACTACCTTATGGAGTATGTTGAGGGTGAGCCAAGACCCTCTTGGGAGGTGCAGGAAGCAGGCTTTTTCTCTTTAGAAGAGGCAAAGATTATGCTCAAATACAAGGGGGACAAGGAGATATTTGAAAGAGCCCTTAAACTTCTACCATCTTTCCTGGATTAAACAGGTTCTTAGGGTCAAAGAGGAGCTTTATACCCTTTAGGAGCTCATAGCCTATATCTCCAAACTGCCACTTTAAAAACTTCTTCTTCGTAAGACCTACCCCATGCTCTCCCGTTATGGAGCCGTGATAGCTTAGGGCAAGCTCAAAAACCTCATCCACAGCCCTTTCGGCTTTTTCTTCTTCTTCACGGTTTTGCTTGTCATACAGCAGGTTCACGTGTAGGTTTCCATCCCCTATATGTCCGAAAATTACCATAAGAAGGTGGTACTTTTCAGCTATCTGTCTTAGCTTTGGTATGGCTTCCGAGAGGTATATCCTTGGAAAGACTATGTCCTCGTTTATCTTACCGCTTTTGAGGTTTCCAAGGGCTGGACCCAGGCTTTTCCTCGCCATCCAGAGCCTTTCCTCCTCTTTTTTGCTTTCTGCAGTCTTTACCCTTATTCCCATGGGTTCTAAAAGCCCCTTTATCTGGTTTATATCCTCGCGCACGCTCTGGGGTGAGCCATCCACCTCTATAAGCAGTAAAGCCTCCACATCTCTCGGTAAGCCCACGGGCTTGAAATCCTCTACCGCCTTTATGGCATCCCTGTCCATAAACTCCAAGGCAGATGGGAATATACCGGAGGTCATAATCTTGGTCACAGCCCTACCAACATGCTCAAGGTTCTCAAAAAGGGCTAAGGCGGTTGCCCTCGCCTTTGGCTTTGGGATGAGCTTGAGGTTTGAAGAGGTTATGAGCCCGAGGGTGCCCTCAGAGCCTACAAAGAGCTTGGTAAGGTCGTATCCCGCCACATCCTTTATAACAGGATTTCCAAGCTTTAACACATCACCGTCCTTTACAACCACTGTAAGCCCGAGCACGTACTCACGGGTAACGCCGTACTTGAGACACCTTGGACCCCCAGCGTTCTCCGCTATGTTACCACCTATGGTCGAGTACTTAAAAGATGAAGGGTCTGGTGGGTAGAAGAGGCCAAGCTTTTCCACATGCTCCTGGAACTGAGCAGTTATAACGCCCGGCTCTACTTCAGCGGTGGTGTTGTTCTCATCCACTTTAAAGCGGTTCATCCGCTCGAAGGAAACAACCACGCCGTTTTCTTTGGTTGGCACCGCACCACCCGTGAGCCCCGAGCCCGCCCCCCTTGGGAACATGGGAATACCTTCCTGATAGCAAATCCTTACAAGCTTTACCACATCATCATGGTTTTCAGGAAATACCACGGCAGAGGGTACAGCCCTATCTATGGGTATAGGTGTAGCATCGTAAGAGTAAAGTTTTCTCTCTACTATGGAGGTGTTTACCTTCTCCTTTCCTAAAGCCTCAAGTAGTTTATCCACTGGTTTCTTTTTCAATATACCAATCATAGCAAGTATTTTACGCATGTACTCAAAAATAGCAATGACCTTTAACATAGCCTATATTTAAAAAGATGCCCCTCGCCACCATGATATGGGGAGTGCAAGAGAGAGACAATTTCTATCCAGAAAAGATATTCTGGCTTGTTGAAAATCCCCATCCCCATTGGGTGGAGACATGTAAGGACAATCTGAAGCTTGACTTTAAAGAAACAGGTTTTAGGCAGTTCGTCTCCCTATCTTCCTACCATCTTATAACCGATGCCATGCTAATGTTTGGTCTTCAGTATGCGACAGAAAGGGAGAGGCTCATAGAAAGCCTCAATCCCATAAGGCTAATGGTAAGGGTAAAGCCTGGGAGCTTCCTTGGCATAAGCCATCACTTCTTAGGTGCCCCCTTTGAAATAGAGCTGGACCACGTGCTGAAAGAGTTCCTGATAGAATCAAGACGCATACTTGAGGAAGGAGGTTTTGGATTTGACTTAGTGGTGGTCTCTTATAGCTCAACCATAGAGGATGTCCTGCTGGAAAACCTAAAAAGAATTAAGGAACTTAAATACAGATTTTACGGAGTCTAAGGGCCATGGATAAGAATTACAGGGGCTTGTTCAGTAAAATGGGCGAAGGACTCCTTGAGAAGTTTATAGAAGATGTGCATAGGGAGCTGGAGAGCAGACCAGACGATGCGGAGCTTCTTTTTAAACTGGGTGTAGCCTATTCAAGGATGGGCAACACCTCCAAGGCTAGGGAGGTATACAAGAGGCTAAAGGAGCTATCTCCAGAGAAGGCAAAGGAGCTCCTTGACATCATCTACGAGGTTTGACCAGCCTCCGTGCAAGCTCGGAAAGGACCTCCTCCACACCCAAGCCTCTAAGGGTTAGCATGAGAAGAAGATGGTAAAGCATGTCGGACACTTCGGCCTTAATCTCTTCTCTGTTGTCTTTTTTCATGGCAAGGAGGGCCTCTATGGCTTCCTCGCCGAACTTCTGTAATATGCGGTCTTCACCCTCCATGTAGAGTTTGACAGTGTAAGAACCTTCTGGTTTCTCTCTGAGCCTTTCCTCTATAGTCTCTTGGAGCCTCTGCAAGGTTTCAAAGGGCAGGACCCTCTCTGCCTCCTGCCCCTCTAAGTCTCTAAAGAAGCAGTTTCTCCTTCCCGTGTGGCATGCTCTGTTTTCCTCTTGCATTACTATATATAGCAGAGCATCCTCATCGCAGTCCACCCTTACCTCAAGGACCCTCTGGAGCTCTCCAGAGGTTTCACCCTTTTTCCATATCTCCCCTCTTGACCTTGAATAGTAGTGAGCGTAGCCAGTTTCTATGGTCTTTCTTATGGCTTCTTCATTTGCCCATGCAAACATCCTTATCTCACCAGTGCGCCAATCTTGAGCTATGACCGGTATGAGACCATCCTCATTGTATCTAAGCCGTAGCATTACAGCACCTCCACTCTTAACTCTCCACAGGGTTTATCTTGATAGAGCTCCACGAGCCCTTCCTGATACAAAACGAGCAGTGCCATGAGGTAAGGAACTGGATTTTTGTTAAGCACCAGCTCCCAAAGAGAGAAAGTCATACCCTTTTCTTTTAGAAGCTCCTTTAGCTCTTTTAGAGCATCCTCAAACTTTGACACGTGTATGGGAAAGCGTCTTCTCCTTTGAGGTCTCCTTTCTCTGCTTACATGCACACTTTTAAGAACCCTCTTTACTTTCTCTATCTTTTCTATAACCTCCTGCTTTACCTCATGCTCTTGGCTTTCGAACTCTTCCACTATTTCCTTAAGACTAAGCTTCTTTCTCTCCTTTTTAACCTTAGGCGTCGGAAAGATGATATCCACCTGTTTTTTGAGTAGAAAGGAGGCAGCAAGTACAGCCCTTGCGGGCACCCTTAGGTCAAGGAGCTCACTCCTCTTTATTTCTTCAAGGTATGCCCTCGCTAGGGCAGATATGTCCACGTCCCAAGGGTCAAGCTTTCCCTCCTCTACCAACCTATAGGCAAGGGCAAAGGGGTGCTCTTCCTCAAACCTCCACATGCTTTCTCCAGTAAGTTGTCATCCTTATAAGTTTGTAAAGGGTTTCCTTTAGGTCCTTGCGGTGGACCACCATGTCTATCATACCCTTTTCCAGTAGGAACTCGGACTTCTGAAAGCCTTCGGGTAGCTGTTGCTTTATGGTCTGCTCTATGACCCTAGGACCGGCAAAACCTATCAAAGCCCTTGGCTCCGCTATTATTATGTCTCCTAAGAAGGCAAAGCTGGCGGAAACGCCACCCATCGTTGGGTCTGTGAGCACGCTTATATAGGGTATGCCCCTCTCCTTGAGAAAGCCCACACCTATGGAGGTCTTTGCCATCTGCATCAGAGATAGTATACCCTCCTGCATCCTCGCACCGCCGGAGGTTACAACTGCCACAAGGGGATGGTCTTTTTCCGATGCGTACCTACAAGCTCTGTAAAACCTCTCGCCAACTACGGAGCCCATGCTGCCACCTATGAAGTTAAAGTCCATGACCGCAAGAAGGACCTTCTGGTCTTGTATGTAGCCTTCTGCCACCACTAAAGCTTCCGTTATACCCGTCTGCTCCTGTGCCTGTTTTAATCTGTCCTTGTATACTTTGGTATCCTTAAAGTTAAGAGGGTCCGTAGGAAGTACCTTTTCAAAGAGGAGCTGATAGCCCTCCTCCAGTAAGGTTTGCAGTCTCTCCCTTGCAGATATGGGAAAGTGCTGCTGACATTTGGGACATACGTTAAGATTGGCCCTTAGCTCAGGTATGTACAGTATGGATTTACAGCTTTCGCACTTTGTCCAGAGAACTTCCTTTTCTTCCTTCCTTCTGAAGCGGTCTAAAAAACCCATGCATAATATTATGCATAGAACAGTCAAGTCGTGAGGTAGAGGCATGGCGGAATTTAATCATGAGGGTCTTAAAAGGGAGCTTCAAAGGGAGGTTTCTGAGCAGGACCTCCAGAAGGCGGTTTTCTTCAATAAGATAAGAGAGCTCCTGGAAAAGTCCTTTTTAGGTTAAAATTACCTTATGAGCCTCCGTATTTACAACACTCTCTCTGGCAAATTGGAGGAGTTTGTTCCCATAGACCCACCAAGGGTTACCATATACACCTGCGGGGTTACCGTTTACGACGATTCCCACGTGGGTCATGGTAGAAGTCTTATAGTTTTTGATGTCTTTAGAAGGTTCCTCGAGCATATGGGTTATAGGGTTAGGTTTGTGCGCAACTTTACCGATGTGGACGACAAGATAATAAACAGAGCAAGGGAGGAGTGTGCCCATTTTATGAACATAGCTAACAGATACATAGCCAGCTATTACATAGATATGGAAAACATAAGGGTAAAGCCAGCGGACGTGGAGCCAAGGGTCACCGAGCACATACAGGAGATAATAGAGGTTATAAGGGGTCTCATTGAAAAAGGCTATGCTTATGAGTCGGGAGGAGATGTTTACTTTTCTGTAGAATCCTTCCCAGAGTATGGAAAGCTTTCTAAGAGAAACGTTGAGGAGCTCGAGGTGGGTGCAAGGATAGAGCCATCCGAAAGAAAGAGAAACCCTTTAGACTTTGCTCTATGGAAGTCGGCAAAGGCTGGAGAGCCTGCATGGGACTCTCCCTGGGGACCAGGGCGTCCGGGATGGCATACCGAATGTGTTGCCATGGTCTTTAAGCACCTTGGAGAGGTTATAGACATACACGGCGGTGGGCTTGACCTGGTGTTTCCCCACCACGAGAACGAAATAGCTCAGGCGGAAGCCCTAACGGGTAAGCCCTTTGCCCGCTATTGGGTTCACAACGGCCTCGTGACCGTGGGTGGTCAGAAGATGTCCAAATCTCTTGGAAACTACGTAACACTGAGGGAGGTCTATACTAAGTACCATCCAGATATTCTTAGGCTTTTAGTACTCTTTACCCACTACAGAAGTCCCCTTGATTTCTCCTGGGAGAAGATGGAGGAGACGAAGAGGGCCTATGAGAGGCTCCTGAGCGCTCTGGAAGAGCTGGAACTACTCAAGAAGTTGCCAACCTATGAAGAGAAGGGAACGCATCCCCTTTTTGAGAGGATAAAGGAGTTTGAGGAGGAGTTTTTCAAGTCCCTTAGCGATGACTTCAACACACCCGAAGCCTTAGCCAAGGTCTACTCCCTTGTGAGCGAGCTTGGGAAGGTAAAAAACAGGGCCTACTCGGAGGGTAAGATATCGGTGCAGGAGCTTTCCGCTTATGAAACTGCGGTAAATTCCCTTCTTAAAAACCTTAGAGGTGTGTTCGGTCTTCTTGAGGATTACAAGCCTGAGTGCGAGGTAAAGACGGTAGTTCAGAGGGAGCTGGCTGCGGGTGAGGTTTTAGATGAGAAACTAGTAGAGCTTCTCATAGAGGTTAGGGATATGGCTAGGAAAGAGAAGGCATTCCAGATAGCAGACCGCATAAGGGATGGACTAAAAGATGTGGGCATAGCCCTTGAAGATACACCCGCGGGCACCAAATGGAAAAGGTTTTGAAAAAACCCATAATACTTGATGGCAAAGCTCTCTCCCTTCAACTAAGACAGAAGATAGAACAAGAGGTAAGAGGTTATGTATCCATGGGCCACAGGGCTCCGAGCCTTGCGGTAGTGCTCGTTGGTGATGATCCAGCTAGTCAGGTTTACGTGGAAAACAAACAGAAGGCGTGCCAAAAGGTTGGTATAAGATCCTTACTCTACCATCTGCCTAAGAACACAAGGCTTGAGGAGCTCTTGGAGCTTATTGCCCAGCTAAATGCAGACCAGGAGGTGGACGGCATTTTGGTCCAGCTTCCCCTTCCCCCACATATACCCCAGCAGGAGGTCATACTTTCCATAGACCCAAAAAAGGATGTGGATGGCTTCCATCCGGAGAACATGGGCAAGCTGGTGGCACGTATAGAGGACGGGTTCATACCCTGCACACCACTGGGCATAGACCTACTCCTTTCTCACCATGGAATAGAGCTAAAAGGTGCGGACGTGGTGGTGGTGGGCGCGGGCTTTATAGTTGGAAGGCCCTTGAGCCTTCTCCTCCTCTGGAGGGATGCCACCGTAAGTGTTTGTCACATACACACCAAGGACATTAGCGAGTACACAAGGCGCGCAGACATACTCATATCTGCAACGGGCGTCCCCCACCTTATAAAGGGTCATATGGTAAAGGAAGGGGCAGTTGTGGTGGATGTGGGCATAAGTAGGGTGAGAGACAGGATAGTAGGGGACGTGGACTTTGAAGAGGTAAAAGAGAAGGCCTATGCCATAACGCCCGTTCCTGGGGGTGTGGGACCGATGACGGTAACAGCCCTCCTTATGAACACGCTAAAGGCCTACAGGCTCAACAGTTCAATCAAGTAGCTCTTTAGGAATGCTTCCCAATCTTTTTAGTTTCCTCTCTATTATCTCCTCCGAGTACTTTTCTAAATAATAGACTATGGTCTCAACCCTTATCTTCACACTGCCCGCAGGCTTTGTCTCATCAAGTTCACCAAACTTAAAAAAGAGGGTGCCCGAGCTCTCCACGATCTTCTGCACCGGTGTGAAGGTGGGCTGGTCCATACCACACTCGTAGCTTGAAAGCCTTATGACGCCAGTTATCCAAGGGAGCTTGCTTGCAAACTTGGCACCCCATACTATCTCGTTGGTGTTTGAGCTGTAAGAGGATGTCCACACATCGGAGATGTCTAAGGGACTTTTTATGAGCCCAGCCCTTAGGTCCCTTTCAAAAAGCCAGTTCAGAAGCCAGTCCTCCAAAGGTAGATAGTTGTACCACAGCACTGGAAAGCCGTAAGGTTGAAACTCGGCGTCTATATCGTGTCCAATGCCCGGGTCCATGTGGTAAGGCCTTGCAAGCACAAGCAGGGCAGGCTTGTGGTTTTTAACGCACCATTTTATAATCTCAAGGCTCTTCTGCCTTATCCTCTTCTCAAACTCCTCAAGGGCTTTAAAACCCTCCTCCACTGCCCTTTTGGTTTCCTCAAGGGTTAGGTCTGGCATGGCTGGAAATAGTCCTTCCCACAGATGTTTGGGAAGAATATGGGGCTCCGCAAAGGGAACAAAGGGAACAGCCAGCTTTATACCACTCTTGGCAAACTCGTCCCCCTCTTTCAAAAAGCCTGCCTTTATGTTCTCCACAGCCATCATCACACGCGTACAGCTCAAGGTATCCATCACATGTCCCCTCAGGAAGGAAGGAAGTGAGTAAATCATGGGCACAAAGAGAAGGTTTATATCCTTGTAGAGAAGCTCCCCCATATGACCCGCAAGAGCCTTTACGGGAAAACAGCTGTCCATGGTTATCCTGCCCTTGCCGTAGGCTCTGTATTGCTCCTCGGAGGTATCTGAGCTGAATACTATCTTCCCCACGCCTAAGGCGTTGAAAAAGCCCACCCAAAACTGGTGGGTTCCCCAAAGGTTTAAAAACTTGGGCACTCCTACCTTAATGGACCTTCTGTCTTGTCCTGAAGGCCTCTTTTTGGACAAAATAAGAGATGTTAGGAAACTCATTTTTTACCCTCTCCATCTGTTCTTTTATGGCTTTTAGCTCGCTCTCGTCCTCCACAAGACCCTTGGGGCAGGCGTTGTTCACTATAAGCCTTACCCAACCTTCCTGCAGTGGCACCTTGCTCCAAGGTCTTCCCTTACCCTCTCCGAGGTATACATCTATGAAGCTTCTTTGACAGTTAACGGGACACCAATGGCATACTGTTTCCTTTGATGTGGTGGCTCTGTAGGTGAGCCCTTCTACCGCTTCAAAACCTCTGAACCTTGTCCTTTTGTGCTTTTGGTGGTGTTCAAGGGCAACCAGAGCTGCACCTATGGCTCCAGCCTCGCCTGAATAGGGATGGACGTATATCTCCGCATCAGGCACCTTGGACTTTATGAAGTCTATCTGAGCCTTGACTACCGCTAAGTTTCTATGGGTACCACCCTGAAGTATAAATTTCTTACCCACCTGCGAGAGGTTGTTTATGTTGCCCGCATAAACCCACACGTTCAAGGGTAGAACGTAACAAAGACCTGCCAGTATTTCCTCAGCCTGCCAGCCTTTCCTTTGCTGGTTTACTATATCGCTCTGGAGGAAAACACCACAGCCCATAGTAAAGTTGGGCATAGCCTTGGCGGAAAAGGCTCTATCCGCTAATTCTGAGAGGGGTATGCCAAACCTCTCTGCCACACCTTGGAGGAAAGCACCGTTTCCCGAAGAGCACTGGGAGTTAAGCCTAAAGTCTACCACCGAGCCCTGCCTTAGGAGCATTATCTTCACGTCCACACCGCCCACGTCGCATATGCAGTCAGCATCGGGGAAGAAGTGAAGCCCTGCAGTTGCATGGGCTACAGTCTCCACTATTGCCACATCTGCACCTAGCACATCCTTAAGAAGGTCCTTCCCATAACCAGTCACACCAAGAGAGAGAACCTCACCATCACCCAAGTATTCCCTTATCTGCCTAAATAGGTCCTTTGCATCCTCTATGGGATTTCCCTTGCTCAGGCTATAGCAGGAAAAGACAATGTTTTTTTCCTCATCTATGCATACCGCCTTGGCGGTAGTTGAACCAAAGTCACATCCTATAACTACCCTGCTTGCCCTTTTTGGCACTACTTTGTTTTGGACTACATAGGAGTAGCTTCTCTTAAAGCTCTGGAGCTCATCAGCGGAGCTCACAAGTCCAGCCTTACCCTCTTTTAACTTCTGCTCGTGCTGTCCCTCCTCTACCCACCAGCGCAGTCTTTCCTTGCCCACGTATAGGCCGCCTTCTTCCTCAAGGGCTGTGAAAACACACCCAAGGGCTGCGTAGAAAAGGGAGTTCTCTGGTACTATGACTAGATCCTCTATCTGTTCCCTACTAAAGTCCCCTACACCCCTTTCCTTCCATAGCCTCCTTAGGTGGTACCTCCATGCCTCCTGAAGACCTTTGAAGAAAAGGTTGGGACCTCCCAAAAGTAGTACCTTGGGAAGGGGTGTGTTACCCTTGGTAAGCTGGGCTAAGTTCTGGTAAACCACAGCCTCAAAGAGGGATGCCATTATCTCCTCTGTGGGCACTCCTGCTTTTACAAGGGAGTTGACATCCGCCTCCGCAAATATACCGCACTTGGCACTAACCCTATGTAGGGTATAGCCCTCATAGCCCATCTGGGATAGCCTCTCAGAACTTATGCCCAGCTTTCTTGCACACTTCTCTATGAAGGTTCCCGTCCCACCTGCACAGACGTTCTGCATGAAGACCTGCCTATTCTTCTTACCCTCCTGCTCTTTTATGAAGACGGTCTTCATGTCCTCCCCACCTATCTCGCTGACAAACCTCACCTCTGGATGGAGCCTCTCCACCGCAGTAGAGACTGCCACCACTTCTTGCACAAAGCGGGCACCTATGAGCTCACCTATAAAGCCTCCACCCGAGCCCGTAATGTAGACCCTGTCTCTACCGGGTGTGAAACCCTTCTCCTCAAGACTCCTTAAAAACTCAAGTACCTTTTCCGCTTGCTTGGTGTTGTGCCTCTCGTATGCCTTGTCCAGCACTTGCCCCTCTTGGTTTGTTAAAACGTACTTGCAGGTTGTACTACCCACGTCTATGCCAAGGATGAGCCTCATGTCCCTACCCTCTTGCCCATAAGCTCTGCTACGTGCATCACATAATTGGCAGAGGTTCCCGCGTAGCCGTAGTGGGGCACCTTATAGGTTGCCCTTCTTAGCTCTGGTCTTTCCTCCTCAAACTCCCTAACTCTTTCTACCGTCAGGCCCGTCCTTTCCAAAGCCTCCTCAAACTCTTCCTTTGCCCTCCTCTTTGCCTCCGTTAGTATCATCTGACACCTTGAGTAGGCATGCACCTCCGCATCCCCCTTTATCTCTATGGGTGCGTAAAGCAGGTCTGGATAGTCTCCAAGCACCTTTGCCATGGCACCCACAGACATGGTGTTAGGAAGACAGCCATAAGGTGAAAGCTCGCATATCATATGAGCATGTTTGTGCCTGTAAGCGTATAAGGCTTTACCAACTAGCATATGTCCCTCGCCGCCAGTTAGCCTGTAATAGAAGTAAGGTTTTGCTAGCTCCTTTAGTTCCCTCTGGTCTGGCAGTGGGTTGGGTATGTAGTTTAGGGCTTTTCTGAGCCTGTTGTAAACAAGCTTGTAAAGGGACGCGATTGTCCCTATGGCAAACTTCTTCAGATGGTACTTCTTTACATAACCCTTGGAGTCCTCCAGCTTGAAAAGCTCCATGTTTATAAGGTAGTCCATCCATACCGCTATAGGCGGTGGTATGACCTCTGCACCCTCCTTTTCCAGCCATCTTTTTATGTTGTAGTTTCCATCACCTTCGTGTGTTTGGAGCCAAAACTCACCGGTTATCTTAACCCTGGGCTTTACCCTTAATCTGTCCACCTCTACCCCATCCCATAACTCTCTAACCTCACGGAGAGCTTTGACAAAGTAATCCGTCACCACGTGCCAAGCCAAAGAAAGGAGCTTCTTACCCTTTATGGGCCTGCTTTTTAGCTTTTCATAGAGGAGCTCTATGCTCTCCCTTACCACACGGTCTGTTTGACCCTCCATCATCTCATAAGGACGCACTGCGTACTCCATGTCCGTTATTAGGTCTGCGAGAAACATGCCGTAGACAAGACCGAAGGTGAGGGGCATACTTATCTCAAGACCACCACCGGGTGCAGCCTGCTCCATCTGAAGAAGGTCCAGAAGGAAAAGTCTAAAGTCCGTGATGTTTAGACCCTCAAGAACCCGCTCGTAGGATTCATGATACTGTCCAAACCTGCAAGGTCCGCATGCACCTATGGTCACAAAGATGTAGTTCTTCTTAAGGTTCTCTAAGCCCTCCTCTTTTGCCTTGGTCATGAGGGTTCTTGCAAGGTTCCCAGCGGTAAAGGTAGTAGGGCAGCAGGCACCCACGTCTATGTACTCCTTGCCTATATCCAGATCCTGCCTTTCCACGTTGGGGAGGGGTTCAGACCTGTAGCCCATCCTTTCCATAGCACCCTGCAATAGTCTTTCGTGCTTCCAGGTTAGACCACCGAAAAGCAGGGTTGTATGGGGTCTTTCCTCCTTGGTAAAGGGCTTGGGCTTGTAGGCTCTATACTGAAGTTCCATAGTCTCCATAGCTACCCTCCTTTAAAGATTTTTTATAAATTTAAGGTCTTCTTATGAGGATTTATATATGGTATATATCATAAGTTGGAACGGATTCAGCAGCAGGAACGCCTCCTTCTCCTCCACCAAAGGTAGAAGCCCAAAAATACCAAGAGAGTAGGTGCTAAAAACTCCATATGGAAAGGAGCCTGTAGGCTAAAACACCCAAGAGCCAGCCCAGGACAAGACTGTAAAGGAGAAAAAGGGAGGCAAAGACCTTGCCCGTTTCACGCCAAATAACTGCCACAGTGCCAAGACATGAAGTATAGAGAAGGAGGAAGACCATGAAGGCAAAGGCAGAGGCTGGGCTCATACTCCCCGCCACAACCCTTCTTAAACCCTCATGACCCTCCTCTACCTCAAAGGCAGAAGGTAAGGGTTTCAGCACGTTTACAAGAGCATCCTTTAGGGCAAACCCAAAAGCCACAACTTGCTCCTCAAGAGCCTTCAAGGGTTCAAAACTTTTTTCTTCCCCCTTTAATTCCACAGCGTATATGGTCCCCATAGAGCCAAGCACAATCTCCCTCGCCAAGAAGGCTGGGATAAGGGATGTGGAGACCCTCCAGTCCTCTATACCCATGGGCTTAAGCATGGGCAATATGGCCTTGCCTATGCCTGCCGCCACGCTTTCTGAGGGATTTTTCACACCGGGTGGTAGGTTTAGAAGTAGCCATATAAGCACAGAGGCGGCAAAGATGAGGGTGCCCGCTCTATAGAGGAAATCCTTGACGTAAACCCAGACTATTCTAAAGAGAAGCCTAAGGGTGGGTAATCTGTAGGGCGGTAATTCCATAACAAAGTGGTAAAGCTGGCCAGAGAAGGCGGTCTTTCGGAGAAAGACGGCGGTTAACAGAGCCACCAGAATACCCAAGAGGTAAAGGGAAAATATCACAAGAGCTGGGTTTTTGAAAAAGATCAGGGCAAAGAAGGAAAAGACCACGAGCCTTGCAGGACAGCTTATAAAGGGTATCATGGCAATGACGAGTAGCTTGTCCCTCTTTGTCTCCAAGGTTCTTGTGGCAACTATGGCGGGCACGTTGCAACCAAAGCCAAGAAGAAGGGGAATAAGGCTCTTTCCGTGTAATCCAAGGCGGTGCATAAATCGGTCCATTAAAAAGGCAACCCTCGGAAGGTATCCTGAAAACTCAAGTAAAGCAAGAAGGAAGTAAATGACTGCTATTAGCGGTAAGAAGGTGAGCACAAAACCTACACCACCCACCAGAGCCTCTGAAACAAACCTCTGGACCCACTCATCCACGCCAAAGTAGGAAAATAATACAAAAAACAGGCTGGCTAAAAAGCCGTTTACAAAGCTGTCAAGCCAGTCCATAAAGGGTAAGGAGAAATCAAAGGCAACCTTGAAGAGTAAAAACATGACGAGCAGGAAAAGGGGCACACCAAAGTATGGATGAAGTAGAACTTTGTCCAAGGCATCCGTTATATCCCTTGAGTGCAGGGCTCTTCTGTGAACCACCTCCCTGTACAAGCCGTGGGCGACCGCATAACGCTCATCCTTTATAAGGTCATAGGGGTTTTTACCTAATGTCCTCTTTATATGAGCCCTTAAGGTTTCAAACTTTGGAGACTGGAGCAGTTTCCTTATTAACTCCGCCTTTGTTTCTTCAGGTCTCTCTCTGACCTTTTCAAGGAACTCCTCAAGCTCCCTGCCATACCTAAGAGGTTTGGGCTTTTCCCTTAGGGCTATAACCTCTAGAATGTTGGGAAGTATGGCCTTTACACCCTCCCCTGTCCTTCCATTGGTTTTTACCACCCTAACACCTAAAAGCTCGGAAAGCCTCTCGGTATCAACTTCTATGCCAAGCTTTTGGGCCTCATCCCACATGTTGAGGACAAGGACCATGGGTATATCCCTCTCAAGTAGCTCCACGGTGAGGAGGAGGTCCCTTTCCATGTTGGGTGTCTCTATCACGTTTACCACCAGATCTGGTTTGCCTTCGGTGAGGAAGTTTGAGGCTATCCACTCATCCTCTGATATGGGCTCTAAGGTGTACACACCTGGAAGGTCCACGAGGACTATGTCTTGCCCCATGAAACTGAGCCTTCCTTCCTTCTTCTCTACGGTTGCACCGGGCCAGTTGCCTACCTTTAGATTTGTGCCCGCAAGGTGGTTGAGCAGGCTTGTTTTGCCTACGTTTGGGTTGCCAGCGAAGGCAACGGTTATGGTCTTCATTGAACCTCTATGGCTCTTGCCAGGTCTCTACTTATAACTACCCTTGAGTTGTCTAGTTTAAGCAGGAGGTTTCTTCCCACCTTCTGCAAAAGATGAACCCTTTTACCCCTCCTTAGGCCCATGGCCTCAACTTTTTTAAGAATATCCTCCTTACCCCTTAGCTCGGTTATGACCACTTCCTGTCCGGGACTTACTTCTTCGAGGTTCATTTTTATCCTCCTAAGGCTTAAGGTAATTAATATAAAATCTCAAAATTATTTTGTCAATTTAGAAACAGAGTGTTTAAAAATTCCCAGAGCATTGAATAACAACACCCTGAGCGACCACCCACTCTGAAAGAGGTCTCGCCTTACTTGTCCTCCTATCCCAATCCCCTGAAACCAAAATTGACCTCAAGGGAGAAAAATCCCTTACAAAGGACTTTTCAAGAATAGGGAAGGTGAGGGCTACCTTGACAGCTAGCCAAGCTTTTTGCAGGTCAAAAGACCTGCCCCTCACAGGTTCCTTCCATAGGCTCCCCTGTTTTTGAGCACTTGGCTCACTCTCAAGGCTTTGTAGATGTTTATATATAAGCTCTATGTCCTTGTTTAGTTTGCTTAACTCTTGCTTTATGGCTTTCCTTTTGTATATGTTTGCCTCTTGCTTTAGTTTTATCTTTAGCTCATGCTTTCTCTCTTCAAGCCTTGCAATAGAATAAAGCATGTAGTCTTTGTCGCTTAGCAGTTTTAAGTAGTTTTCTGGTATGTCTTCTTTAAAGCCTAATGCCCTCCTTCCTATCACATAAGCTCCTGCTGTATCTTTGTCTATCAGATATTGTGGACAATACTTTAAAGCCCCAATTACGCTCGTGTATGCTGGGTTTACTTCTATAACCTCTATCCCCTTTCTCCTTGCAGTTGTCTTTATCTTTTCAAGCAAGTTTTTATAGACCCAGTTGTGAAGTCTTTTCCTTAGCTTCGCCCTTCCATCTCCCCTTTGTCCTTTGCTGACCTTCTTTAGCTTCTCTATCGCTATTGCTTTACTTTTCTCCTTTGCCAAGTTTGTTATCTCATGTGCAAGCTTGTGTAGGTAGTCCTTCCTTTGCTCTGCTCTTTTCTTTTCCAAAAGCTCGTGCATAGAAATTTGCCCATAGCTTATGAGATTACCATCTTTTGACACTTCAGCCCAAGCTATCACCTATGTAGACAAACAAACCTTTCAACTCCACCCGGTTGATTAGAAACATTTTAAGCCAGACATTCTGCGTGTCAAACCTTTCACTTTCAACTCCACCCGGTTGATTAGAAACAGTTTCGTTTATAGTTATATGTGTAGGGAGCTTTAAACTTTCAACTCCACCCGGTTGATTAGAAACGCACTACGAAGACTTTCAGAAGATACTTCAATGGACTTTCAACTCCACCCGGTTGATTAGAAACGAGCCCATAAGTATAGGATTTAACGGTAAGTATTTCACTTTCAACTCCACCCGGTTGATTAGAAACTTGTACTTTGCTGGCCTTTTTATCCGATTTATCCGTCTTTCAACTCCACCCGGTTGATTAGAAACAATGAGATAAGGCTTTTACTCTTTGACTACCAAGAAACTTTCAACTCCACCCGGTTGATTAGAAACATCCTTACTGAAGAGGAGCTTGCAAGACTTGATTATCTTTCAACTCCACCCGGTTGATTAGAAACCTTTTTTGACTTGCATATAATATATCCTCAAGAAACTTTCAACTCCACCCGGTTGATTAGAAACTTTTGTAGGCATCACCGCAAAATGCTCACCTAAAAACTTTCAACTCCACCCGGTTGATTAGAAACAGCTCACACCCGCAGATATATCCAGCATATACAGAGCTTTCAACTCCACCCGGTTGATTAGAAACCTGCCATACCCACTATTTTCATTTTATTCTCTTTCAAGCTTTTTGTCAAGGGGTACCCTTCTCAAATGAAGGTTATTTTCGGGAAATACGAGGTTATGCACACTTGAGTGTGTTATTATCAAATTTAAGTTGTTGATAATCAAGGTTTTGAAGTACACACCATATTGCCGTAATACCGTATCACCATATTACGGTTTTACGGTAAAATATAATCTATGGCTCGCAAGCGGAAGGAGAGGAAAGAGGTTAAAACTACTGTAATTTTACCCTACGAGCTTTGGTTGGAGCTTAGAACAGAGAGTGTAAAGAAACGCATTTCAATGAGCGAGCTTATCGCCAAACGCCTTGCTGAGTGGAAAGAGCTAAAAGAAAAAAGTACAATCTACCCCTTTGAATTTTGACGCCTAACCCGAAAACACTCACCTATTCAGTTGCCAAGATGACAGGGAGCCAAACAGACTCCCAAGCTTTACAAAGCTTTTCTACCACTATGATTATATTATACACCTTAATTTAATTTCCGATTCAAAATTTAAATCCTAAACTCCTAAAACACACCTTTACCTTTATCTGAAGAGCCAACACAAAGCCCTTATGTTTTCTATCCCCATCCAATACAATCTGCTAATTGAGTGTGGTGTATCTTTCCCTTATGCCATAGGAGGCTTTTTATACCATATCTTTTTCTTCCTTTTGAAAACTTACCTCATCAAGGAATTTTCCCAAGGCAACCCTTTCAGAAAGATGCTCAAAACCTAAGCCTTTGGTAAACAACCAAAGCTTTCTTTTGCAAACTACAAAGTAGGCAACTTGAGTGCCTCTGTACTTGAGAAGCCTCAGCTCCTCTTTCATATAAACTCACCAAGACTTTCTTCTTGCGCACAGTAAAGTCCAAGGTGCTCGTCATACGAGCATCCTTCTATGTAGAAAATTTTAGGCTTTAAATTTCCTACAGCTCCCTTTACCTTTACCTTCTTGTTTAACCAATACTTAGGCACACTTATGGAGTATTTGTATATCTCCTCCCTATCCCTAAAATATTTTTCGCTTTCTCCATTTTTTTTGTTTTCTGCTTCCATTTTTTCCAAAAGCTTTTCAACATACTGCCTAAATTCCTCTGGAATTACTAAAACATTATCAATATCCCTAAAGAGTTTTTGAGCTTCTTTTTTGCTAAAACCTTCCTTGATATATACGGACATTTCCCACAAACTTTTAAGATAGTCTTTTGCTTCTTCGTATTCTTTTAAGTATTTATCATCCCTCTTGCTAAGAGTGTCTTTTGAATATATTTCCTTCACGATGCTCACTTTGTCTTCCTCCCCCAAAGTCCCATCCTTTAACTTCTCTTTTGTTAGCTCAAATAATGCCTTTCTATAGACAGAACCAACACCCGAGCAATCTTCTGTAAAGATAAAAGCATTAGGCTTGTCTGTATTCTTTCTACCCTTTCTGTTTACTCTTCCAAATCTTTGGAAAAGGCTGTCCGCTGGTGAAAGTTCGGTAAAGAGCAAGTCCGCATCAAGGTCCAAAGAAACTTCCGCAAGCTGAGTTGTTATCCAAATGCCCGAGCGTTCTTCGGAGTCAAAGAAGCTTTTTATTTCCTTCTCTTTTTCTATCCTATCTTTTAACATAAACCTTGAATGCAGGAGCCCTATGTCTAAGCTTTCGTTCTTCTCTTTAAGTTTTTTATACAACTCTATCGCCCTTTCTACCGTGTTGCAGATTACAAGGACTTTATTTTCACGAGCTTTGTCAATCATTGTTTTTAGCGCACCTTCGTCAAGTATGGATCTTTTTTCAAGCTTAATATGGTGCCTTGGTTTTTCAAAAAGAAAAGGATCAGATTCTCGTAGAAAGTTAAGGTCTTCTCTTACAAACTCAGGAAGGGTTGCGGTCATTACCATTACTTTACCACCAAGCTCTTCGTGTATTAACTTTAGGGCAAACACCAAAAAGCCAAGGGTGTGGGGTTCATAGAGCTGGATTTCGTCCAACACAACCCTTGCATAGGAAAACATAGAAAAATACTTTTCAAAACCGTAAAACCTAAAAACAAAGGGAAAGAGCTGGTCTGGAGTGCAGACTATTATAGGTTTTGCAAAGTTCCTGCTTTCCGCAATGTGGTCAAGTATACCCACATCCAAGTTGTTGTTCAAGTGATCCTTCGCACCGTCTTTTTCAAAAAGAAGAAAATTAAGAGAAGAGGAGTGTAAAAGTCCACAATCTTCTTCATTAAAAACATCACAAGCCCTTAGGTATATACCGTTTGCAGAAGTCCTTATAGGTAGTATAAAAAAGCCTTTGCCTTTGAGAAACAGAAAGCCTGCCTCCGTTTTACCCATGCCTGTGCTTGCAATTACTAAAAGATTGTCTTCCAAGTTCTCAAGCACCCACTCTTGAAGGCAATTAAGGGAAGAGTTTTTTTGCGTTTTTAGGTAGTCTTCAACCCTTTTTTGGTAGTCCGTTATAAGTGGTTTTTCTACAACACCCCCCTTACTGCTACTTGCATGGTCAATCCGCAGAAGAAAGCCTTTCATAAGAGTGTAAAGCTTTGTATAATCTTTGCCATAGCATTCTTCAATTTTCTCAAGCATTGCATAGTCGTTGTCTTCTTTAAGAAGAAACCTATAACAAAGCTCTTTTCCAAACTCTTCCTTTAGAACCTCCTCAAGCTTTTTGATTTCCTCTTTATCTTTTTTATATCTGTGATGGTGTAATACAACCAATGCAATAATGTTTTCCACAAGCTCATCATCCGCTTTTACAAAAGCTGGAGATATAAGATTGTGCCTTACTTCTTGGAGTTGTTGACTACATTTACAGTTTGAATTACCTACTTTTTCTTGAAACTTGCAATGAATTTTGCCATAATCGTGATATTCACAGGCAAGCTCCAAAATCTTCCAAAACAACTCTCGCTCTTCCTCAGGTATAGCTTTCTCTATTTGTTCCCCATAAAGGTTTTTTAACTCTTTCAGGTTCTCGAGCAGTCTGTCCGTATGCTTTCTTATACTTGTGCCATTACTCTTCGCCCAAAGCTTCTCCAACTTCTCCTTCAGACTTTCCTCCATCAGTTCTTCCTCCGTTTAGACCTATAAGGAATGCGTAAGCTATACGGTTGAAGTTTTTGTCCACAAGAGCTTCTTTAAAGAGTGCAGGCACCTCGGTCTCAAGCTCAAGATAGGCTCTTATAATACTCTGAACAAAGACATCTGTGTCCTTTCTTCGCACAGCCTCAAGTATGCGGTAAGAGAGGGTCTGAACACGCTTTTTTACATTTTTTTCTCCATACTTTCGGACAAGTTTTTCATAAAGCTTTTTACCTTCCGCATAAGCCCAGCTTATCTGTTTTTCTCCCATGTCTTTGCCCTCCTCACTTGTTAAGTATTCTTGAAACATTATAAAGTAAGTAAGTTTATTAGGTAAAAATTTAAAGCTTTTACCCAGATTTATAAGCCGTTGTGTAAAGGAGGATTCAGAATATTTCTTGTTTTTATCAAAAAAGAAACCTAAAAGTATATAATTTACCATTTCATAAAGGCTTTTACCAGAGGTTATATAATCAAGGAAAATATCAAAAATCTCACCAAAAAACCCTTGTGGATAACCGACTAAATATTCATACAGTGCGGGCAATAACCTATTGTCAAAAGTAAAAACATGTATGTTTGCCTTAGCCTGTCCTATTTTCTGAATCTCCACTATGTATACATTTTTATAAGAATACTCCACTTTTCTTTTTAGGATGTGCCTTATGAAATTTTTGGTTATTTTCTTCTCTTTTATAAGGACATTGTTTGCATCGTAAATAGCCTTAAGATTTTCTTCGGGAAGATAAGCAAAGGTATAATTTTCTCCCACTTTTGTGTAGGCTAAAGAAGAGAAAAACAGGAGTTTTTCACAGTCTATACATAAATACATGGTGTTTTTACCGTTGTAGAAAAAGTTGGCAATTGTCTCGGGGCTTGCGGAAAGGGGAGTAAAGTGAACAACATCAAAGGTTCTCCATTTGTTTTTGTATTTGTAAGTTTTTCTTTCACGACAAAAGAAGCATAAAGGCGCATTTTCCGATTCTCCTTTAAGCTTTCCCAACGCTTCTTCTACAGCTTTTTTTATTTTATCCTTTAGTTGATTTTTAAACTCCTCTTCACTTTCTAAAAGCTCGATAGCTTCCCCTTTAAGCCAATTTTCTAACTCTTGTATAGAAGAATTAGACTTTATGGAAGAAGGGTTAGTAAGGACACTGTTGTTGTGAAAATCCCCAATCAAAGATAAAACAAAAACATCATAAGGATTTTTATTCTTATTTTTATTCTTTGAGCTTTTTAAATCCCTTATGTAATTTTCAACCGATGACTTAAGACATGCCTCCTTAAAAAGCGCTTCTCCCAGTATGCTTCCCATTTCTTGCCAAACACTATCAGGCACTTCTAATTTCCTACCTTTTATCCAGCCTTCCCAGTCTTTTCCTGAAAGCTCGCAAGCCCTCAAAAAGCCCACGATTGCAGATGCCATAAGCCAGTTGTCTCCTATGAACAGCACAGCCATACCAAATCCCCCTCGTTATCAACCAAAAGGTTTTTTCCGCAAATGTCTGTGTCCTTAGGGTAATAATATACATCAACCCAACAATGCTCCCTTGGTTGAAGGCTTTTCAAGAAATAAGGCACTTTGTAGTGTATGCTTTCTTTTGTGCTAATACCACTTTTTTCCACCAAAGTTTCTGGAACGAACGCGCCAGCTTTGAGTGTTGCAGGCTCCCTTAGTGTATATCGCTTCTCTTCTGCATATACAAACCTTACACCTTTGATTTTTAAAGGATACTCGCCACCAGAGAGATAAAGGTAAGTTTTGGGTTTTTCCAGGGCGTTTTTAAACTTTTTAAGCAGATTTTCATCTCCTTCCAGATGAACCTTTAACTCAAACTTGTAAAAAGTAGGCACAGAAAGTGGTAAGCTTTCAAGCTTTTTGTCCTTGAAGTTGTATTTTCTAAACCTTATGTAATCTCTAAAAATTGCCTCGTAATTTCCCTGAATGGAGATGTCAAAACGCTCTCCCTTCCACTCTTCTCCAAGAGCGGTATACAAAATACCTATTATGGTAGAGTAAGGTGGAAGAGGGTAAGTTTCTATACCCTTAACAGAAAAAGGTGTCTTGAAACACGCAGTTGGGACAAACAGCTCAAACTTAAGTAACTTCGGTAACTCCATAGGCACTCTTCACCAGGCACTTGAGAGTTTCAAAAGCTTCTCTTAATTCCATACATTTCAGCTTACTCTTTATCTCTTCCTCATTTGCAAAAAAGCCCGAAAGCATTCCGCACACCACTTTATCTTTTTCTGGCACTTGGTTTAGCACACTCTCAAGCCTTTCTGTATTAAGCCTTAGCTTTCCTCCTTCTTCACAAACCTCTATAGCATCTGCAAAGAAAGGATTTTTAACCGAAAAAACACCACCTATAACGAAAATAGGAGAGAGGTTTTCTTGCCTTCCTTTTATGCTTCTTGTAAGGTAAAAAACAGCATCAAGAAGGTCCTTTACCCTTTGCACCTTCTCACTTAGTTCTAAAACATCTTCATTAGAACGGTCTTCCTTTTCCCACACACCAACCCTGTCAAGGTCTACAGCGAGCGTATACACATAATGTGCTGTATGCTGTTCTGTGTAGGCTATGACTTGTTCCTCTTTATCCTCCACATGTTTTATGTATCTGTTGAAAGCGTCTATGTTGTTTAAAAAGTCCGCATCTCCCTTGTAAGGTGTAAGGGAAAAAGCATAAGTGAGCTTTGCAACGCTGGTGCGCTTTATAGTGTTATCTATACCTTTTTTCGGCTCTACTCCTTTTAAGTTTGTGAAAAGTCCGCCAAAAAGGTCAAATTCGTGATACTCCTTTATAAGATATTTACCAAAGGAGTCTACATCAAGCTTAGACTCTTTGTTTTTGTCTTTACTGACCAAGTCTTTTATCTGCTCGTCCATTAACCGCCAATCCCTATTTTCCTTAAGCCACCTTTTTAAACTGTAGCGAAGAGCCTTGTCAGAAACATAGACCACCTGCGTGTTATCGCCGAGTGTTAGCTTTTTAAGTGTTGAAACATTTCCAAAAGTCTCCCCGTAGTTTAATCCTCCACTTACCCTGCTGGTTATGATCGTTAAAGTGAGTCCTTTCATTTCCATTCTTTCAACACCTTGAGCAATCCTACCACTCTGAAAAGGTTGCTCACTTTCAAGACTTAACATGTTGATGATTATAGACCTTACTGTCTCTATGGTCAAGTCTTTTAAAAAATCTCTAAAATCAAGCTCTTAGCAAAGCACTCCTTAAACTTGATATACCCAAGCGGAAAATGTTAAAAAAAGAAAAAAGAGGTAAAACAATGAAAGCAAAACACAAGAAACACCTAATAAAACTTATCATAGCAAAAAGCAAACAAATATGCAAAAGCCTTAAACCTACCTCAAGGACAAGAGGAAGACCAAAAGTCTACAAAGACCACATCATAATAGCAGCACTGCTAATAAAAACCTTAGAAAGACCGTCCCTTATAAACTTAGAAGAAAGACCAAAAGACATATTCCCAAAAGTCCCAGACTTACAACCATACACTACAGATTTAACTGGTAAAGGAGAAAGGTATGAGTGGGATAATTCCTGTGAGGGATACAATACACACGAGAGTGAGAGACAGCGGAAGGCTTTGGGCTAAGGGGAATTATGAGGAGAAGAGAGACATATACAAAAGAAACAGGTATAAAGTGGAGCAAGTAAGAGGATTTTATTTAGTTTTTATGCCTTTTTGTTTGGGCTATCTTTTAGAAGCTTGATGGATAGGCTTTTGCGATTTTTTTTCAACAGGCTCAGATACCACTTGCAAATATCCAAAACCTTGACCTGTGCGCACACCAAGTCCATACTGATAGACAAACTTCATAACCTCTGGGTCGTTAAACCACAGATAAAACTCCCCTACAAAGCCCCTGAGATAACCACCGTAGTGTTTTATCACCTGCTCTTTTACCTGAATAGGCTTAAAGTCTACGCTTTTAAACTTAGGCTCGTAGCCTTTTATCTCTTTAAACCTTAAAGCAACACAGGAGAGCAAGGAAGGCAAAAAGTCTTCCTCCCACGGGACAGCATAGCGCTCTTTGGGATTTTCCGCCTTTTCGTAGCCGAGCCTGTCCACCACTACAGGAGAAAGGGTTTTGAAGTATCCTTTAGGCTCTTTTTCTTCTTCCTGCTTTATGCCAATTATCAAAAACTTTCTGTCTCCTATCTCGTGCAGATATTTTTCCTTTTTTAGCCTTAAAATTCCGTTATAGAACTCCATCAAAACCACAGGGTCTCCACTGGAAAACCTGAAAGTTATCCTTTCAACCTCATTTATAAAGCCTTCCTTTATAGGTTTGTTTTTACCAAAATAAACCGCAAAGGTATATGGTCTTGGGGCTTTTTCTTTAAAATATTCCGCTCTCAGAACTATCTTCAAGAAGGATATGAAACGCCTTCGGTAGTCTAGAGAGATTTTTGCCCTTTCCTTTTCTGAAGATAAAACCACGCAAAACCTCATTCTATAACCTCAAACCAACCATAGCCTTTTCTCTTCTTTCCGCCAACTCCAAATTTTTCAAGACCTACCTTTAAAAGCTCCTTTGCAATTTCTACCAAATCTGGCTTACTTTCCACAGGGTTTACAGGCGTGTAAGAAAGGCATACTCTAAAGCTAACGCCTTCACTGACCGCAAGGAAGTGAATGGGTGTGAGATTATGCCAGTCGCCAGGAAGTTCGTTTTTCTGGTAGTAGGGTGTATAATGGGGGTTCATTATGTCTATGACCACATGCTTTTCGGGGTTAAAATCTTCGGGAAAAGCATCAAAGAAGACTATGTTTCTATCCAGTCCAAGAATTCTATCAGAGTCCCCCTGACCTGAATATCCCCCTGTCCTCATCAACTCCACCATATTCACTCCCTACACCATCCCAGCTATGATAAGCGATGGTGCTATAAGTATTTCTCCTCTCTTTACCAACTCCCTGTTATACTGACGCCAGTTCTTACTCATTGGTAGGTATTTTATCTCTAAAGCTCTTTTTAGACAAGGCAAAGAAAGACTAAAAGACATATTCCCAAAAGTCCCAGACCTTACAACCATACACTACAGATTTAACTGGTAAAGGAGAAAGGTATGAGTGGGATAATTCCTGTGATGGATACAATACACACGAGAGTGAGAAACAGCGGAAGGCTTTGGGCTAAGGGGAATTATGAGGAGAAGAGAGACATATACAAAAGAAACAGGTATAAAGTGGAGCAAGTAATAGGTATAGTCAAAAGCAGATTTGGGGACAGGGATAAGACTAAGGACTTTCATGTTGCGAGCTTGTATGTTCTTGCGAGGTTTGTGCTATACAACCTGATAATTCTTGTTGAGAGGAGCAGAGTCGGCAGGTTTTGGTTGTGTTTCCTATCTACTTTACTTGAGCTCGCTTTTAAGCGCCCTTTACCTGCTACCCATGGTCTTTAACGCCTGGTTCATGGGTGGACCTAAAAGTAAAAGGGAAAAGAGCCTATCTCTGATGCTTGTCCTACCTCCAGTAATAACGGCCTTCCTTGCCCTCCTATTCGGTTTTTTTCCGGAGGGGGTAATTAGTCCTCTAAGATGGGTAAGGCTCATACTTGGCAGAGAGTATCAGTAGGGCAGTTAAAGCCTAGCTTCTTTTATGTTTTTTCTTCTAAAGAGACCATTTTGAACATCGTAAAAGGTTCTCTGGAGCTCTATCAACTGCTGCACACCGTTCAATCCAAGGGTTAGCATCTTATCAAAGTCTTCCCTGCTGAAGGAATGCTCCTCGCCAAGGGCTTGTATCTCCGATATACTACCTGAGCCTGTGGCAACTACGTTCATGTCCACCTCCGCCGAAGAGTCCTCCTCAAAGTTAAGGTCTAGGAGTATTTGGTTCTTTATGATGCCCACGCTAACAGCGGCCACAAAGTCTTTTATGGGTGTGCTGTTGAGCACACCGTTATCGTAGAGCTTTATAACTGCATCTGCGAGGGCAACAAAAGCGCCAGTTATGGCTGCGGTCCTCGTGCCACCGTCTGCTTGTACCACGTCGCAGTCTATCCAAAAGGTCCTCTCCCCCACCTTGGTAAGGTCAAGGGTTGTCCTCATGGCCCTCCCTATCATCCTCTGTATCTCGTGGGTTCTACCCCCAATCCTTCCTTGGACTGATTCCCTTATGTTCCTAGTCTGGGTGGCCCTTGGTAGCATGGCGTACTCTGCGGTTATCCAACCCTGACCCTTACCTTTCAAGAATGGGGGCACACCCTCCTGAATGGAGACGGTGCATATTACCCTTGTGTTTCCAAACTCCACAAGGGTAGAACCTTCGGGATACTTGAGATAATCCCTTACTATCCTTACTGGCCTTAGCTCGTTGGGCTTTCTGCCGTCAGACCTCAAACCTTGGCTCCCAAAGTCTTAGCCTTTTCTACAACCTCCTCTATTGTGCCCACCATGTAAAAGGCCATTTCGGGAAGGTGGTCGTACTTTCCTGTAAGTATTTCCTTAAAGCTCCTTATGTTGTCTTCCAGCTTTACATACTTTCCGGGCATGCCGGTAAACTGCTCCGCCACGTGGAAGGGCTGGGCTAAGAACCTCTGAATCCTACGGGCCCTGTTCACTATAGCCTTATCCTCCTCGGAGAGCTCCTCCATACCCAGTATGGCTATTATCTCCTGGAGTTCCTTGTAACGCTGGAGTATTCTCTTTACCTCCATAGCTGTCTTGTAGTGCTCTTCTCCCACAAACTCGGGGGCTAGGTACTTAGAGGTAGATTCAAGGGGGTCAACCGCTGGGTATATACCCAGCTCTGCCAGCCTTCTTGCCAAGACAGTGGTTGCATCAAGGTGGGCAAATACCGAGTATGGGGCTGGGTCTGTTATGTCGTCCGCTGGCACGTAAACAGCCTGAATAGAGGTAAGAGAACCCTTCTTTGTAGAGGTAATCCTTTCCTGAACTTCCCCAACGTCTGTATTCAGCGTGGGCTGATAGCCGACTGCAGAGGGTAGCCTACCCAAGAGGGTGGAGACCTCGGAGCCTGCCTGAACAAAACGGAAGATGTTGTCTATGAAAACAAGAACGTCCTGACCCTCTACGTCCCTGAAGTACTCCGCCATGGTTATACCCGTTTGGGCAACCCTGAAACGCACGCCCGGAGGCTCGTTCATCTGACCGTATACCATGACCGTGTAGGGAAGTACGCCCGACTCCTTCATTTCCTGCCACAGGTCGTTTCCTTCCCTTGTCCTTTCTCCCACACCTATGACAACAGAAAAACCTTTATGGAACTTGGCTATGTTATGTATTAGCTCTTGCATAAGGACGGTCTTACCAACTCCTGCACCGCCGAAGAGCCCAACCTTTCCACCCTTTACGTAGGGTTCAAGAAGGTCCACCACCTTTATACCCGTCTCCAGTATCTCCACCTTTGTGGACTGCTCCTCAAGGGGTGGAGGCTCCCTAAACATGGGCCAAAACTCTTCAGCGTTTATCGGACCGGCCTCATCTATAGGCTGACCCACTACGTTGAATATCCTTCCCAGGGTTGGCCTTCCCACCGGTACTTTTATAGGACCACCAAGATACTCAACCTCCTGACCCCTTACAAGTCCGTCGGTGGCACCCATAGCCACGCATCTAACCCTGCTCTCTCCAATATGCTGAGCTACCTCAAGGAAAAGGTCTTCCTCTGCCCAGTTGCCCCTATCGTCTATAAACTTACGCCTCGTTTTGAGACCGTGCCTAACGGGTGGAAGCTCTTTTGTTTCAAACTCTGCGTCAATGACCGCACCTATGACCTGAACTATTTTCCCCTTCATGTTTACCTCCTTTACTTCATTGCTTCAACTGCGTTGACTATATCAGTAAGCTCTGAAGTTATTGACTCCTGCCTTGCCTTGTTAAATATTAAGGTCCAGGTCTTAACAAGCTCGTCTGCGTTTCTGGTGGCGTTGTCCATTGCCACCATGCGGGCAAAGTGCTCCGAGGCGTTGGACTCAAGCAGAGCTCTGTAAAGCTGGTAGTTGAGATACAGGTCTATGAGCCTACTAACAAAAAACTCCTTCTCCACTTCAAACTCATACACGCCGTAGTTGCCTTCACCTTCCACACCAGCAAAGGGTAAAAAGGTCCTTACCACAGGTTTGTAGCTTACCCTTGTAACCATCTCGTTGTTTATGAGGTATACCTTGTCCGTATCTCTGTTAGAGTAGCGTTCTCTGAGTGTGGAACCAACTTCCTTCACCACCTCAAAGTTTATCTCTTTTCTGAAGACCTCGTCATAAGCCTTTAGGACGCTGTAGTCTCTCTTTGTAAAGTACTGAACCCCTTTTCTGCCTATGAGAATTAGGCTGACTTTTACACCTTTCTCGTGCTTCTCTTTTATAAGCTCCTCTGTTTGCTTTATAAGGTTTGAGTTGAAAGCTCCCGCGAGCCCCCTATCTGAGGTCACCACTATTATATCTGCCCTTCTTTCTTCCCTCACCTCAAAAAGGGGATGGGTTTGTGGGTCTATGTGAGAGCTAAGATTCCCTAGCATCTCATAAAGCCTTTCAGAGTAAGGTCTTGAGGCGTATATTAGCTCTTGCGCTTTTCTGAGTTTTGCAGCAGAGACTACCTTCATGGCGTTGGTTATCCTTCTGGTATTCTTAATCCCCTGTATTTTTCTCCTTATATCTCTTGGTGAGAGCTTTGGCATGAAGAAATTATAACATAAACTTAAAATCCCTTCCCGAAGTATTTCATGACTTAAGCCGTATCTTTGCTACAGAATGAAAATTCCTTCAACTTCCACTTACTTACAACCCTTATGGCTTTAGCTCTTTCCTTAGGTCTCTGGTAATGGCGGTTTCGTAAGTGTAGGGGTATTCCTCTTGTATGTTATATTTTTCTGGGTCTTTTCCGTCTTTTATAAGCCATGCCACTATTTCTGCAGTAGCTTCTTCCCAAGCGAGCTGAGGCTCTTTAGGGAGCTTTTCCTTAAGACTTAGATATCTCTTAAGTAGAACGTTAAGCTTTCTTCTCGCATTTTCTATGCTTGCTATCCAGCTGAGAACACCTTTATCTCTTCCGGCCTTTGTTAAAGGTCTGAAATTGTCCCACTTGTAAAGATGCTCCAATATAACCGCCAAGTAGCTTATGCAGGCTTTTAGGTCAAACCTTGCCATATCCTCTATCTCCTCTAAGAGGTTCTCCCAGTCCACAAGGTCAATAAGCCTTTTCTTTGAGAAGTTCTAAGTTTATCTCAGCCCAAAGAGGTAAGTCCTTATCGTATAGCTCCTTTAGCTCTTCTTTGCTTATGGTTCTCATGCTTTAGAAGCTAAGCCTTTCAGTCCTTAGGTCAAGAACGCAGAATAACCCAGTTACCAGTCATAGCATAAGGTGCTTCATAACGTGTAGCATGTCCTTGTCACCTCTGCCGGATAGGTTGAATATGACTATGCCATCTTTACCTATATCCTTAGATAACTCTATAAGCCTTGGTACAGCATGGGCAGGTTCAAGGGCCGGTATTATGCCCTCAAGCCTTGAGAGAAGCTTAAAGCCTTCCAGGGCTTCCTCATCGGTAGCATAGATGTACTTAGCTCTTCCGCTTTCAAAGAGATGTGCGTGCTCCGGACCTATGCCTGGGTAGTCAAGCCCTGCGGATATAGAGTGGGTTGGAAGTATTTGCCCCTCTTCATCCTGCAAAAAGTAGGACTTCATACCGTGAAGAACACCCACCGCACCCCCGCTTATGGAGGCTGCATGCTTCCCCGTTTCTATGCCAAGCCCACCAGCCTCTACACCTAGCAGGATCACCTCGGGATACTCTATAAAGGGATAGAACATGCCCATGGCGTTAGAGCCCCCACCAACACAGGCGACCACACCATCTGGAAGCCTACCCTCAAGCTCCAGTATCTGGGATTTGACCTCTTCTCCTATAACCTTCTGAAAGTCTCTTACCATCATGGGAAAGGGATGAGGTCCCACAACTGAGCCTATTATGTAGTGTGTATTTTCTACGTTGGTGACCCAATCCCTCAGGGCTTCGTTTATAGCATCCTTTAGTGTTCTGCTTCCACTCTTGACCACGCGCACCTGAGCACCCAGTAGCTCCATCCTAAAGACGTTGAGCTTTTGACGCTCTGCATCCTCCTCACCCATATATACTATGCAATCCAAACCTAAGAGGGCGCAAGCGGTGGCGGTAGCCACACCGTGCTGACCTGCTCCAGTTTCTGCTATTATCCGCCTCTTGCCCATCCTCTTTGCAAGAAGAGCCTGCCCCAAGGTGTTGTTTATCTTGTGAGCCCCCGTATGAAGTAAATCCTCCCTCTTTATGTATATTTTGGCACCTCCTGCGTATTCTGTTAGCCTTTTGGCGAAGTAAAGGGGCGTAGGTCTTCCTGCAAAATCTTTAAGGTAAAGATGGAGCTCCTCCCAAAAAGAAGGATCCTGTTTGGCTCTGTTGTATTCTTTTTCCAGCTCCTCAAGGGCGTACATGAGGGTTTCGGGTACAAATTTGCCACCGAAGTTACCAAAGTATCCTCTTTCGTCGGGTAGGACATACAGTTCAGCCTTTGTCATTTCGTACCTCCTTCTTTAGGTCTCTGGTCATAGCTTCTTCGTAAGTGTAAGGGCACTCTTTTGGTATATTAAAAGCGTCTGGGTTGTAGCCGTTCTTTATAAGCCATCCCCTTAGCTCTATTCTGGCATATTTCCACGCTTTTGGTATTTCCTTTAAGACCTTAGGTCTTAGGCTTGGATAATCCTCAAGAAGAGCCTCTAACCTGCCCCTTCCCCTTTCTACGCTCGCTATCCACCTGTATCCCCCCTTTTCTCCTCCACCCTCCGTTAGATGCCTAAAGTTATCCCACTCGTAGAGGTGCTCCAGAATAACCGCCAAGTAGCTTATACAAGCTTTGAGGTCAGACCTTGCCATGTCCTCTATCTCCTCAAGGAGGTTCTCCCAATCCACAAGGTCATAAGCCTTTTCTTTGAGAAGTTCTAAGTTTATCTCCACCCAAAGAGGGAAGTCCTTATCGTATAGCTCCTTTAGCTCTTCTTTGCTTATGGTTCTCATGTTTTAAAAGCTAAGCCTTTCAGTCCTTAGGTCAAGAAGATAGGCTCCTTTGGTAGATGTGCTCCACATTGTTTAAAAAGCTACTTGGTTCAAAAACTTCTCTGAGTTCTTGCGGGGTTATATGCCGAGAGATTTCCGGCTCTTCCAAGAGGGTCTGCTCAAAGTGCTTTTTCTCTTTCCAACTTTTCATTGCACAGCTCTGCACGAGGTCATAGGCTCTATCGCGGGGCATACCCTTTTGCATAAGCAAGACCAAAACCCTTGAGGAAGCATAGAGCCCAAAGGATAGATCCATGTTCCTTTTAATGTTGTCCTCGTACACCACAAGACCCTTTAACACCTCAAGGAACAGGTTTAGCATGTAATCAAGGGCTATGGTGGAATCGGGTAGGATTATCCTCTCTGCGGAAGAATGGGATATATCCCTCTCGTGCCATAAGGGTATGTTCTCTAAGGCTACCAGAAGATTTGCCCTTATTATGCGGGCAAGACCGCAGAGTCTCTCTGCATGTATGGGATTCTTCTTGTGAGGCATGGCAGAGGAACCCCTTTGACCTTCTGTAAAAGGCTCGGAGAGCTCTAAAACCTCCGTTCTCTGAAGGTGTCTTATCTCTGTGGCAAACCTCTCCAAGGAGCTTGCACAGCAGGAAAGAGCAAACATAACCTGAGCATGCCTGTCCCTTGGCACCACCTGAGTGGACACAGGCTCTGGCTTAAGGCCAAGCTCTGAGAGGGCTATATCTTCCACCCTCGGATCTAAGTTAGAGTAAGTGCCTACCGCACCTGAAAGCTTTCCATAACTTATATTCTCAAGAGCTTGAATAAGTCTTTCTTTATTTCTCTTCATCTCCTCATACCAGCTTAGAAACTTAAGCCCTAAGGTAATGGGCTCTGCATGCACACCGTGCGTTCTTCCCATAATAGGAGTGTTCTTGTACTTTAGAGCAAGCTCCTTTAACTCCCCAAGGACCAACTCCACATCTTTAATGAGGATCTCTAAGGCTTCCCTTAGTTGCAAGGCTAAGGCCGTGTCCACCACGTCAGAAGAGGTAAGGCCGAGATGGAAGTAATGGGAGTGCTCGAGTATCTGCTCTGATATGGCGGACACAAAAGCAAGAACGTCATGCTTGTATCTTCTCTCATACTCCTTTATCTTCTCTACCACACCCTCATCCACATAAACCCTTTTCTCTATCTCTTCTAAAGCTGACTCTGGCACCTTTCCCAGTGTACTCCAAGCCCTACACACCGCAAGCTCTACCTTTAGCCATAACCTAAACTTATGGAGCTCAGACCAGAGCTCTCCCATTTCCTTCCTTGTATACCTTTCAATCATCCTCTTTCCTCCACCTTAAAGAGCGCTATAGGTTTTAGGGGGCTTGTGGGCACCTCGGAATAGAAGAAAAACCACTCCAAAGGTACCACTTTCCATATTCTACGCCAGTTTTCAACCCAGGTTTTGGTAAACTTCCAAGAGGGTACTATGGGGCATTTTATGGATATGGAAACTATGAGGTCTCCCCTTTGGTTTACCGAGGGCACTATGGGAAAGCTCCTGCAGTCTATGGGGTGTTTTCCGTGAACGGTGCACCAACCTCCCTTGTTAAAAAGGCAGTCCTCTTCAGGGGGAAGAAAACCCAGACTAAAGCCGTTCAGGCTTATCTCCGGAAAGGCTCTACCGTTTAAGCTTCTGATGAGCTGGTTTTCCCATGGAAGGAGTACCACCGCCTCCTTCAGTCTCTGGCAAGGACTGAGATTCCCACCTTTGGCACACATAAAGCAGTTTATCTCCGCACAGCCAAGCTCCAAGCTCTCCGTGCTTTTGTATATCTCCTCCAAAAGCTCCGATAGCTCCCCTCCCCTGGTAGATCCTTCTTCCATAGCACTAAATTTTATTTCAAAATGTCAAAGGTGCTACTGGTCCCAATTCTGTTTGCACCCAAGGCTAAAAATCTAAGGGCTTGCTCCTTTGCCCTTATACCACCAGATGCCTTGACCTTTAGCTTACCTGCAGATAGCTCTACCAAAAGCTTTACATCTTCCTCTGTGGCTCCTTTTGATGCAAAGCCCGTTGAGGTTTTTACAAATTCCACACCCGTATTGGTAAGTAGCTCCACTGCCTTCTTCTTCTCTTCTTCCTTTAGGTAAGCAGTCTCTATTATTACCTTTCTTATGGCTCCCTCTGTATTCCTTGAAAGGGTTTTGAGCTCCTCCTCCACATAGCGGTACAGACCGCTCTTGAAGGCGGATATGTTCATAACTATGTCCAGCTCCTTTGCTCCGTCCTCAAGAGCCTTAAGGGCTTGTAGGAGCTTCTGTTCTTTGGTGTCAAGCCCTAGGGGGAAGGAGACAACGGAACAAACTACCAGCTTTTCACCGGAGAGCTCTACGGCCTTCCTAACCCAGTAGGGGTTTACGCATATGCAGTAGACGCCTAAGGAGACGCACCTACCTACATGTTCCTCTAAATCCTTCTGGGTTAGGTCCGGTCTTAAAAGAGAATGGTCTATGTGCTTTGCTAAATCCATGAAGATATGCCGTAGGTAAGGTCGTGATATATGGAAAGGAGGGCTTTGGCCCCGTCTCCGGCGGCGGTTATTATCTGCTTGGCGAAGATGTTGGTACAGTCTCCCGCAGCGTAGATACCCTTCTCTGAAGTTCTGTTGTTACAGTCTATTATTATCTCATCCCTTTGGGTTGTAAGGACACCCAAGGATTTGGCAAGCTCCGAGTTGGGCTTTAAACCTACTTCCACGAACAGGCCTTCCACATCAAGGGTATAGGTCAGGTTCTTGGAGAGGTTTTCTACCCATATCTGCCTTACGTTCCTTCCATCGCCCCTTATTTCTAAAACTCTGTGTCTTAGGAGGGGTTTTACCTTCGGACTTGAGAGCACCTTCTCCTTTAGAACCTCATCCGCCTTGAAGCTATCTGAAAGCTCAAGAAGGTATATCTCCGTTGCGTAGTTTATAAGCTGGTCTGCAGCTTCAAAGCCCGAGTTTCCACCACCTACGACCGCCACCTTAACGTCTTTAAAGAAAGGAGAGTCACAGGTGTAGCAGTAAGACACGCCCCTTCCCGTATACTCCTTTTCACCGGGTACGTTAAGTTTCCTATGCTCCGCTCCAGTGCAGAAGAGGAGGGTCTTTGATGTGAACTCTTTACCGCCTAAGGTTCTGAGCCAAAAGCCATCATCTATCCTCTTTATCTCTACCACCTCATCAATCACCGGCCTCACACCCAGCTTATCCATCTGTTCCATCATCTTTTGAACAAAGGCAACACCATCAACCAAAGCGTAGCCAAGGTAATTCTCTATCTCACCGGCCTTTATGACCTGACCCCCTATATCGCGTGCAATGAGCACGAAGTCCATCCTCTTTCTCTGGGCGTATATGCTCGCAGATATGCCCGCCGGACCACCACCTATTATAACAAGCTGGTGCATGTTTATAGTATATAGTGTATTATCCTTTGTCTGTGAAACCTGTTCCTGCAGGATGGGGAATAGTTGTCTATGGGAATGGGGACTACATAGCACAACTTGAGTTATAATGACATAGAGAGCTCGGGAGGCGGGAATTCCCAACATTGTCAGGCTTACCTTTAAGCTTGAGAAGGGTCCTAAGGGTGTTTATCTTTCTGAGTTGCAAGGTCTTTTCTTCAACCTGTTACCACAGGGTGTATCAGACAAAGTTAAACTCAATGCTGATGTGAATGCGTCAAGAAATCTCCTTGTGCGTCATAAGGAGAAAATGCATTTACACAGCATTGAGAAAGCCCTCAGGTGGCAGGTT
>RFFP01000007.1 GCA_003696155.1 Acidobacteriota bacterium | reverse complement strand
GTAGGCATTTTATCTCTAAAACCCTTTCTGGACAAGGCACTCCATTGCAAAACTTGAAGATAAAAAACAAGAGCTAAAGGCAAGACTAAAGGAAGAGACAAACATCTACAAAAGAAAAGCAATAAAACAGGAGCTAAACAAACTAAACAAAGACATGGAGCTTTTAAGAAATCACTTACAAAGCCTTGAGGGTGAGCCAGAGCAAGAGCAGAGTGTCAACCGAGGGAAGGAACACTTGAGGGCTTTGGCTTATGCGGGAGTAAAACTCTGGCGAGTTCTAAGGCAAGACCTCTTTCAGAGTGGGAGATCGCTCAGAGTGTTGTCAGTCAATGCTCTGGGAAATTTAAACACTCTGTGTTGTATAATTGATAAGTCGATGCTAATTGCTAAATATCTTCCCTCCGCAAAGGACGCTCGTATTTATATGTCCGTGGAGAGAACCTACCTCGGATACATAAGATTTTCTCTTTACACACTGTCCTTCGCAGTTTTTCTGAGAAAGCTAGAGGTACTTGCTGATATAACGCAAAAGATAAATGTATCGGTACTGTTGGAACACATAGCTATAGGCTTGTCAATAATAGGAACTTTACTTATCATTGCAGGTATACTCACCTTTTACTTTGATATAAAATACATAGAAGGAGGTATAGAAGTGTCTCCAAAAGAAGTTACAGACCCAAGAATTTACATGGCTGCGGAGAGAACATTTTTAGCTTGGATAAGAACTTCTATAGCCTTGATAGTCTTTGGCTTTGTTATTGAGAAGTTTGAGTTCTTCTTGGAACAGCTTGAGAGAGTCTTTAATATACATCTGGGGGGTGATCACAGGAGCTTAGTGGGTATAGGTGTCTTTATAATACTCGTAGGGCTTTTTACACTCATAATAGGTACAATAAACTTTTACAGGACCATAAGGCAAGTTGATATCGGCTACTACAGGACACACACATGGCTGTATAAGACTTACGGAGCGGTTATATTTTTAGCCTGTCTTGTGCTTACTTTCTATATGCTGAAGATCATCTAAGAATCTTCTGCTCCAATAAATGCGGTTAAAATTATTCTTGTCATGAGAGCTTACGATGTGGTAGTTGTTGGTGCAGGTGGTGCTGGATTACGCACCGCAATAGAGGATGCCAGAGATCCTAATGTAAAAGTTGCGGTAGTTTCAAAGGTGTATCCTACACGTTCTCATACTGGTGCAGCGCAGGGAGGTGTGAATGCTGCTCTTGGAAACGTTATAAAAGATGACAGTCCTGAAATGCACGCTTACGACACAATAAAGGGTTCTAACTTTTTGGCGGATCAGGATGCGGTCTTATTTATGTGCGAGAACGCACGACTTTGTCCAAAAAGGCACAGAAAAACTAAGATTTGATATGTCCAGCATATCCGCAGAGCTAATAACCAAGATAAGGGCTCACGTAGGAAGGAAGCCCCAGGCTGAAAGAAGGGTCTTCTCCTCTGTAAATTTGGACCTTGATGAGGTAAGGCCGCTAAAGCCAGGCGGAAGGGTAGATGCGGTGGGTGTGGCAGTCTCTACCGATGGTCCCAAGGTGTTTCCCGTGCTTCTCAAAAGCATGGAATCCATACCTGTCCCCGTGCTTGTGGCTCAGCATATGCCCAAAAGCTTCACCGAAAGCCTTGCGGAATGGCTTGCAAAGGAAACGCATTTGAAAGTGGTGGAGGGTTATGACTGTATGCCTGTGGAGAGTGGCATGGTGGTAATATTACCTGGTGGGTACAATAACTACTTAGACAAAAGCCGTGGAAAACTCATTCTGAGAGTTGACACCAACCCCACTACTCTTGTAAAACCATCTGCCAACGTGCTTTTTAAAAGCATTTTAGACCACTGCCAACATCCCATCGCTCTCATCCTTACGGGCATGGGTAACGACGGTACCGAAGGAGCAAAGGAGTTTGTAAAGAGGGGATACACGGTAATAGTTCAGGAGCCACTAACATGCGTAGTATGTGGCATGCCATGCTCTGCAATAGAAGCTGGTGCTTATACCCATGTGATGACCGTGGAAGAGATGGGAAGGAAGTTAAGGGAGATGTGTCTTTAGGCGCATGTCTAAAGCGACTACAGCTCTCCTTTTTGGTCCCAGATCCGTGCATTTACACATAAAACAGAGCGCTTAAACTTCACAAGCCCTTATATCAGCTTCCATCTTATGGGCGTTTGCGCTATTATTTAAAATCATGAAAGAAAAAGCCGGGAACTTTCCGTTAGAGAGTTCGAGAAAAGGCATAAAGCTTTTAGCTCTTGTTGTCCTAGCCTTTTTCGCCTTTACCACATTATCCTTCTTAAAGCCCAGCTTCTTCAATCTAAAGGAGGACCTTGAAGATGCAAGAAGGGATAACAGGTTTCTCTTTATAATGTTCCACCAGGAGGGCTGTCCCTTCTGCGACAAGATGCGTAGGGTAACCTTCCAGGATAAGAGGGTGCAGGAGTACTTTAATAAACACTTCTATATGGTGGAGGTAGATATAAGGGGTCCCAATGAAGTTATAGATTTTGATGGAAGCAAGACCACAGAAAGACAGTTTGCTCTGAAACACGGCATAAGGCTCACGCCTGTATTTATGTTCCTTGACAAAGATGGGAAGATTGTTTTAAAGGTGCCTGGCTACATAGAGCCTGAGGAATTTATCCTTGTGGGGAGGTTTGTGGCCGAAGGTCATTACAAAAGTAAAAATGTAGTGCAGTTCCTAAGAGAAAACAAAGGCCGATGAGGCTCCTTTGTCTTCTGCTTCTTCTTAGCTTGTCCTTTTCTTATGAGCTTCTGACTCCTGAATCTGCGTATAAGATGGCTTTGGAAAACAACAAGGAGATTTTAAGGCTAAAGCATCAAATAGAGGCAATGGATATAGATTATGAACTTGCACAGAAATACTATCTTCCTGTGGTATACGCTGGAGCTAACCTCCTTTACAGCTTTGACAAGAGGGACCTAAAGGTGGAGACAAACCTCTCAGTTGTGAGCGTACTTTACGAGTTTCAAAAAACAAAGTCAAGAATAGAGATATCAAAGATAAAAAGAGCGTTAGCACAGCTCATGATGGAGCAGCTAAAGAAAGATATACAACTCAGAATAATAAAGCTCTTTGCACAGGCGCACGTTTATAAAAAGCTTGCAGAGGTAAAGAGGGAAGAGATGGCCGTTGCCTTCGTACGTTTTGATAGAGCAAGGGAGAGGAAAGAGCTTGGTCTTGCCACCGACTACGAGGTAGCGCATTTGGAAAGTATATATAGGGAGAAAAGGATGGAGCTTATGAAAGCCCAACATTTATACAATCAAAGCCTTCTTGAGATAAAGAGGACAGTAGGACTGAGCTACGAAGTTACTATAGATCTGTCTCCCATACCACTGACCAGTGTGGAGAGGGATAAATTTAAAGAGCTTATGGAGCTTGCCCTTAAGGAAAACACCAACCTTAGAATGAAGGATCTTGAAATAAAAGCGTACGATGAAGACCTTAGGATGGTCGGGCAAACCTTATCACCTAGTGTTAGCTTGAAGCTATCCACCAACAGAAGCGGGCTTGAGATCTCTACACCCATCTTTGATACCAGTAAGGGCTACAGGATCGATTACCTCCTAAGCTTAAGGAGGTCTGCAGAGGTTGAAAGAAGAAGGCTGGAAGATGATATAAAGCTCATCTTCTTTAATGCACCCTATGAGTTGGAGTACTTAAAAGCAAAGCTTGAATACGCACGCTCAAGGGACAGGTTTATGGAGGAGAACCTCATGCTAAGGAGGTCAGAATACGAGCTGGAATTGGCCTTTGATTTGGGCAATGCTATGGCTGAAAAAAGCGAGGCAGAAAGACAGCTTTTGGAAGCAATCTATGGAATAACCTTATTTTGGGCCCAACTGTACAACCTTGCAGGTAAAGACCCCCTTTTAGTCCTCAGGGACTAATATAATAGAGCATGGAGGTTTTTTCATGACAGATGTTTCTCTTCTTATAGCCTTTACCGCAGGTATCATTTCCTTCCTATCTCCTTGCGTTCTCCCCATAGTCCCTGGCTACCTGTCCTACATATCCGGAATCGGTGCGCAGGAGGTCAAGGATAAGGGTAGGTTTAGTTATAAGGCCTTTATCGCCTCTCTTCTCTTTGTTGTTGGCTTTTCTATAGTGTTTACCCTTATGGGTGCAACTGCCACTGCCATAGGCGGATTTTTGAGAGAATATCAGGAGCCTATAGCTAAGGTGGGTGGTGGCGTTGTGGTTTTCTTTGGTCTTCACTTTGCGGGCGCCTTCCTTAGGCAGAACTTTTTAAGGGAGTTTCTCGGTGTTTCTACCCTTATAGGGGCTTTGTTCTTCTTGGGCATTCTCTCTCAGAAGCTCTTTTTCGACCTTTTAGGAATCCTCTTAGTGGTTGCCTTTCTATATATGCTAGGGTTTCATCAGTTCCTATATAAGCAGATGAGGGTGGAGCTTAAGGGTAGCGTTTCAGGTATAGGTGCCCTCTTGGTGGGAGCCCTATTTGCCCTGGGCTGGAGTCCATGTATAGGACCAGTGCTTGGCTCCATACTGCTGTACGCATCCCAACAGGAAACTGCCCTTCATGGGGCTGGTCTCCTCCTATCTTACTCTCTAGGTTTGGGTCTTCCCTTTCTGTTAGCTGGAGGGCTTCTATCTGCCTTTTTGGGTTTTGTTAAGGGTTTTGGTAGGTTCTTCGGTTTTGTGGAGTTTGTGGGCGGTCTACTTCTCATAATCTTGGGGGTTTTGCTCACCACTGGCAAGCTGGCGGAGATATCCCTTATACTTGGAGCTTAGATGATGAGAGCAATCATATTAGACTACGGCATGGGAAACCTCAGAAGTGTAGCCAAGGCGATGGAAAGGGTAGGCTTCAGCGTCTTTGTGGTCTCTGAGCCCGAGCTTGTAAGGAGGGCTGACCTTCTTGTCCTTCCAGGGGTTGGAGCCTTTAAGGATGCGGTGGAGAACCTAAGGAGGCTTGGGCTTTTTGACGAAATACTCAGGCACATAGAAAAGGGTAAACCTTTCTTAGGTATATGTTTGGGGCTCCAGCTTCTCTTTGAAAGGAGCTACGAGTTTGGAGAAAGCAGAGGTTTGGGGGTGCTTGAGGGAGAGGTGGTACTCCTTCCACCGAAGGTGAAGGTGCCGCACATAGGCTGGAACCAACTGTGGAAAAGCAAAGAGTCAAGCTTCCTAGAAGGAATAAGGAATGGAGAATACTTCTACTTTGTTCACTCCTACCATGCGAAACCTAAGAGAGAAGAGATTGTGCTCACAAGGACGGACTACGGTGTAGACTTTGTTTCCTCTGTAGAGTACGAAAACATAGTAGCCTTCCAGTTCCATCCAGAGAAGAGCCAAAGGATGGGTCTTAAGCTACTTGAAAATATAAAGAGGAGGTTCTATGGCTAAGCTGTGCATAGCACTGGATACAAACCTTCCCCAGGCTTATGACCTCATCTCTTCCCTGAGGGGCTACCCCATAATTTTTAAGGTGGGCTATAAGCTATTTTTAAGTCATTATAGAACCATAACGGACAAGGTCAAGGAGGAGGGCTTTGAGCTCTTTTTAGACCTTAAGCTCCATGATATACCCAACACGGTAAGGGAGGGAGTCTCGTCCGCTAAAGACCTTGGAGCAGACTATCTAACGCTACATATAAGTTCTGGTAGGAGTGCCATAAGGGAAGCGGTGCAGATAAAGGGTAAGATAAGATTGTTGGGGGTTACTTTACTCACAAGCCTTGAGAAAGAGGATATGGAAGAGTTGGGTATGTGCCTTGACAAAGATGAGCACGTTTTAAGGCTTGCCCAGCTCGGTCTTGAGGAAGGCCTAGATGGCATAGTTTGCTCGGGAAGGGAGCTTCCTCTTCTCAGAGAGAGGCTTGGCTCTTCCTTTCTTGCTGTGGTCCCAGGGATAAGGCTTGAGGGTGAGGAGGCTCAAGACCAAAAGAGGACGGTGAGCCTTCAGGAAGCTCTGTCCGCTGGTGCGGACATCCTTGTAATGGGCAGAAGCATTCTAAGGTCTGAAAATCCTATAAAGAGGGTTGAGGAGGTACTTCTCATACTCTCATAAGAGGCCCACGGCCCTTAGAGCCTCCTCCCTCTGTATACAGGTGGGACATTCACCGCATGGTGGCTCTGTACCCATATAGCAAGAATAGGTTTTATCAAAGGGAACACCAAGCTCCCTTCCAAGCTTGGCTATATCTGTTTTTGTCATGCCTAAGAAGGGTGCGTATATTTGCATCCTCCTTTTTGTTTTGGTACTGTAAGCTGAACCTGTGGTCAGGGCACATTCCATAGCGCTTATAAATTCAGGCCTGCAGTCAGGATATGGTGTGTCAAGGGCATGGACTCCTATAGCCACGTGCTCTATGCCCATGCTGTCGGCGAAGGATCCCGCAATGGCGAGAAAAACAAGGTTTCTTAGGGGCACGTTAGTTATGGGTACTTCTTCCCTCGGATACTCGCCCTTGGGAACCTCCACAGAGCTGTCAATCAAGGCTGAGCCTTTTATAAGCCTGTAGTGTGGAACTTCTGCCACTATGTGTCCCTTTACCCCTGCAAGTTTTGCCAGCTCCCTTGCATACTTGAGCTCAACCCTGTGCCTCTGCCCGTAATCAAAGGAGAGGGCATAGACCTCTTCAAGCTCCTTCCTGCATAGCCACAGCAAGGTGGCACTGTCCATTCCACCCGATAGGAGCACTATTGCCCTTTTCATCCTTGAGTGCCGGAGGCGGGAGTCGAACCCGCACGCCCTTGCGGGCGGGGGATTTTGAATCCCCTGCGTCTGCCAGTTCCGCCACTCCGGCTAATAATTAATTATCATAGCAACCAAGGGCACTGTCAAGAAACTAAGGACTATGCCAAGCCCAGCGCTCGCTACCGCAAGGTTTGTGTTTAGGTTATGTTGAATTACCAAAAGACTTGCCATTATCATGGTAGGCATGGCAGACTGAAGAACGCCTACCTTCTGGGCTATGGGGTTTAGAGGAAAGAGGCTAAAAATAAAAAAAGCCAACGCTGGAGAGAAGACCATCTTTGTCAAGAAGACAAGGACTAAGAGTTTTAAATCCTTTAACTCAAAGGACAGCCTAAGCCCAAGCCCTATAGCAAAGAGCACCACAGGTAAGAGAGAGGCGGAAACAAAGTTAAAAAACTGGTCAATAAAGTGTGGTATTTCAAAGCCTCTAAGGAGAAAGCCCGCCATTATACCAAGAAAGGGCGGGAAGAGGACAACAGACCTTATGTCAACCCTTCCCTTTAACACTAAAAGGCCTAGAGAAGAGACTGCCAGAAAGGAGCCTATGTTGTCGTATAAGACTGCGTAGCTAAGCCCCTCTTCACCAAAGTAGTTGTAGCTGTAGGGATAACCCAAAAAGGCGGTGTTTCCAAAGGCGGATAGGATCATAAGGCTCTTTAGGTCTGCCACACCTACCCTCAGGAGTCTGCCCACTGCAAAGGCAAGAACTAGGCAGACACCTATGGTAAGCCACGCACCAAGGCCTATATATAAAACATCCTTGGACAATCCAAGACCATGACCAACCTTGAAGCTAAGAATGGGTAGGGCAAAGTAAAGCACGTAGTTTATAAGTGGTTTTGCCTGTTCTTCTGAAAAAAGGGAGACCCTCTTGAGAAGATAGGCACTGCCTATACTTAAAAGCACTTCAAGCATAAATAATTTGCTCTAACCTTTTTCTTATAAGCTGGTAGGAACCGAGCTGTTTTCTAAGGAAAAATTCCAGGCTCCTTATTGGCAACAGATTCTGAGGAGCTCTCTGGTCCTGAAAGGGCCTGCTTGCAAAGAGGGGGAGCACGCCCGCTGTAAGGTCTGCTAGATACCTAACCCTCTCAAAGTCTATACTGTCAAAGTTGAGAACCTCAAGCCTCGCAAGGCTTCCCATACCCTCAAGAGGGCTTAGCTTTACATACCATGTGTACCTATCCACCTTCTCCCTCTCCTCCTGCTGTCTCTGATAGTGCAGTTTTATGATGGGACTTCTTTGGCCAACCTTGAGTTGCATCAGCAAAAAGACAAACTCTGGGCTCAGGTAGAGCTTTTTTATGGTTTTCACGAAGCCTAAGCAGTATGTACCCTTTAGTTTATGGCTGAGTATGCCATCGCATATGGTTATACTCTCTGGATTTTTCTTATAAGACTTGTAAGCTATGGAAGCTTCTAAGCTTTCTCTCATATACCTGTTTATCTCGGAGGAAAGTTCCCCATCGGTACGCTGGGTTTTAAACCCCAGCTCTATAAGTCTTTCATCCTCTAGCTGTAGGTCCCCACTTACAAAAAGTAGGCGCTCTCTCCTGCACTCAAGGAAAGACTCATCAAGTAAGTTCAGCCTCCCGCGCTCCACCTTCATAACGCCTGCACCCAAGGAGACAAAGGCACCCTCATAGCTCTTTCCACTCCCCTCATCTACGATATAAACGGCGTATTCAGTTCTACGAACACCATCTATGAAAAAAAGGGTCAGTCCCTCCTCTTTTTTACCTTCGTAAACCCTTGGCTCTTCGGCAAAGTCCACAAACTGCTCCGACTCTTCAAGCTCAGTCAGGTCCATCTCCGGCATAGGCCAGGGCTTGAGAGATAGTTTAAACTTTCCCAGCCTTCTCATCTTTCTTCATCTCTTGGTCTACGAGGTATTTTAACTCATCTAGGTTTTCATCGGTCAGTGCGGATATGGCTATAAACTTATAACCCCTCTTTTCAAATTCCTCTTTGAGTTTATCAACGTAGGACCTGTCCGATAGGGCATCTAACTTTGTCCCTACCACTATCTGCCTTTTGGAAAGCATAGCTGGGCTGTATTCTTTCATCTCCTTTAGGACAACCTCAAAGGCTTCAAGTGGGTCCATGGAGCGCATACTTGAGATGTCAACAAGGTGAAGGAGAAGCCTCGTACGCTCCACATGTCTTAGGAATTCGTGTCCAAGCCCTCTGCCCTTGCTTGCGCCCTCTATAAGACCGGGTATATCTGCAAGCACGTAGTGGGTCTCTTCGTCTATCTCCATAACTCCAAGCACAGGGCTAAGGGTTGTGAAAGGATAGTCCGCTATCTTTGGTTTGGCACGTGTAAGCTTGGAGATGAGGGTTGACTTCCCCGCGTTGGGAAGACCCACAAGACCCACGTCTGCTATGAGCTTTAGCTCCAAAAGGAGCCACCTTTCCTCTCCCTTCTCACCCTTTTCTGCGTAGCGTGGTGCCTGGTTTGTGGGTGTGGCAAAGTGTGCATTTCCCCTTCCGCCCTTGCCACCTTTGGCAACCACGCACCTTTGCCCTTCTTCCACAAGGTCGCAAAGAACCTGCCCACTTTCAATGTCCTTGACCACAGTTCCCATAGGTACCTCAATCAAAAGGTCCTGCCCATCCTTCCCATGCTGGTTTTTACCCTTGCCGTGCTCTCCATCCTGTGCCCTAAAGTGAGCCCTAAACTTAAAGTCGTAAAGGGTGTGTTTTCTTGAGGTTGCCACTAGCACCACATCCCCACCCTTTCCCCCATCGCCACCCGCGGGTCCACCGAAGGGTCTGTACTTTTCTCTGAGAAAAGCCACCGCGCCATCTCCGCCCCTTCCACCTTTGACGTGAATTTTAACCCTGTCTATGAACATAATTTAAGTATACTCAGTAACCTCAGAAGAGTGAGCTTGAACCCTTACACCAACTTTAAAGCTTAAATTAAATAGAGGCGTTATGTACGTTGAATTTGGAGGTTTAAGGTTTGGCTTTTTCTGTTCCACCGCCGATGGCAAGCTCACAACCAACAGAAAGTTTAGGCTTAAAAACCTTTCCATAGAAAAGGTATTAAAAACTGTTGATAAAAACCTTAAGGATTTCAAAGCTCTTCTGAACCTCTCGATTAGTATGGGCATGTCCATTTTCAGGCTTGGCTCAGATATTGTTCCTTTTGCTTCTCACAAGAGCTTTAAAAGGGAGTGGTTAAGACCTGTGGAGTATATGCTCCTTGAGTTTTCCAAAACCCTCAAGAAATATCCCATAAGGATCACCACGCATCCCGGACAGTTCGTAGTTCTCAACTCTCCAAGGGAAGAGGTGCTAAGCGCCTCTCTAAGGGAGTTGGAATACCACTTTTGGGTTCTTGATACACTCGGCGTGGGTGAGGAGGGCGTGGTGGTAATCCATGGGGGAGGAGTTTACAAAGACAAGAATCAAAGCTTAAATAGGCTCAAAGGAGTTCTGAAGAAACACCCATGGTTAAAAGGAAGAATAGCCATAGAGAACGACGAAAAACACTATACAGTCAGAGATCTTCTGGATGCAGAGCTTGATGTTCCTGTGGTATACGACCACTACCACCACAGCCTAAACCCTTCGGACTTTGAACCTAAGGAAGTTCTTGACACTTGGAAGGGTAAGGTGCCCGAGTTTCACCTCTCATCAAAACCAAAGAGAGCCCACATATTCGGAGAACATGGTGATTGGGTGGAGTTAGAGGACTTCCTTGGGCTCTACAAGGTATTTGGGGAAAGCAGGGCAGACATAATAGTGGAGGCAAAGATGAAAGAGAAGGCTGTGGAAAAACTCATAAAGGATATCTATCTTTATCTTCATGATAAACCTGGAGGAAATCCAGAGGGCACCGGAAAAGCCAGGGGTTTACCTCTTCAAGAGGGACAAAAAGCCTTTATACATAGGCAAGGCTAAAAACCTAAGGGACCGGCTTCTACAGCATTACAAGCTTGCCCAAAAGGACAGCAAGGAGAGAGCAATAATAACAAACTCCAGCAGCGTAGAGTGGCTCATAACAAGAAACACCTTCGAAGCTCTAACCCTCGAGGTAGACCTTATACAGCTCCATAAGCCCAAGTACAACGTGCTTCACAAGTACGGTGGTGGCTACCCACTGCTACTAATAACCGAGGAACCCTTTCCTACGGTCAAGGTGGTGAGGGGGACTGACCACAGGGGTATGCTCTTTGGACCCTTTTTCACCACCTCAAAGGCAAGGAAGGTAAAGAGGCTTATTCACAAAACCTTTAGGCTTCGCACCTGCGATCCCATGCCCGTAAGGAAAGAGCCTTGCATGGATTACCATATAGGTCTTTGCAGTGCGCCCTGCTGTGGTTACATAGACAGAAGCTCCTACCACCTATCGGTTAGGTCTGCGGTGAGCATGCTCCTCGGAGAGGTTGGGAAGGTTCTTGAGGAGCTCTACAGGAGGATAGAGGAGGAGATGAAAGTACTAAACTTTGAAAGGTGCGCCATGCTCAGAGACCAGGTGCAAGCCTTAGAAAACCTCTCAAGGGGTCAGAAAGTTTCTGGACTGCAATACAAGGAGGCAGATGTGCTCTACCTTATGGGTAGGCTCTTGGGTGTGTTTCTTGTAAGGTCTGGCAGGCTCGTGGACAAACAAGTATTCACCTTGGAGGGGGAAGAGGTGGAGGAGTTTTTGCTGGGCTTTTACTACACGAGCCCCCTGCCAAGGCATCTTATTACCAACTTTGAAATCTCCGAGGAGGTCCTCTGGTGGCTCTCCCAGAGGGGAAACTTTCAACACATCAGGGGAATAGACAGGGACATGGAGGAGCTCCTTAGAGAGAACATAGGACACTACCACAGCCCCGAGCTACTCGGTGAAGAGTTTAGGAAGGTATTGAAGATTCCAATGCCCGAAAGGATAGAGGGCTTTGACATATCTCACTTCTACGGAGACTATACGGTAGGCTCTTGTGTGGTCTGGGAGAGGGGAGCTATGAACAAGAAGGAATACAGGCGTTACAGGATAAGGACCTTTGAAGGTGTGGACGACTACAGAGCCCTAGAAGAGGTTTTAACTAGAAGAGCAAAGAGGTTAAAGGATGGAGAGTTTCCCATGCCCGACCTCTGGCTTATAGATGGGGGTCTTGGTCAGCTTTCGGTGGCCCTTCGTGTAAGGGACAGGTTTTGCCTGCCTTTAAGGGTCTATGCCCTTGCTAAGGCTGAGGAGCTCCTAATTACGGAGGAAGGTAAAGACATAAGGATGAAGAAACACCCAGCCCTTTATCAGGTCTTTGGACTTATAAGGGATGAGGCCCACCGCTTTGCTCTTACCTACAACAGGAAGTTAAGGCTGAAGGAAGGCTTAAGGGATGTGCTGGAAAAGATAAAGGGTGTAGGCGAGGTCAAAAGAAAGCTCATATACAGAAACTTTGCAAATCTTTACGAACTTTTGAAGGCGGACGATGGATATCTCCGTAAGCTTGGTATAAATCCTGCCATAAAGCAGGAAGTATCCAGATACCTATAAAAAGCTATAATATAAATCACAACCTTTTACAAGGAGGTCTCTATGGCAAGGGGAACGGTAGCCTACAAGATACTCCAGTCCCACCTTGTAAGTGGGAAGCTCCTACCTGGCGAGGAGATAGCCATAAGGATAGACCAAACCCTAACCCAAGATGCCACTGGAACCATGGCCTACCTACAGTTTGAAGCCATGGGGGTAGACAGGGTTAAAACGGAGCTCTCCGTTAGCTACATAGACCATAACATGCTTCAGACGGACTTTAAAAACCCCGATGACCATAAGTACCTTATGAGTGTAGCAAAACGCTACGGTATATGGCTTTCTAAGCCAGGCAATGGTATATGCCACCAGGTGCACGTGGAACGCTTTGCCAAACCCGGTAAAACCCTTCTAGGTTCAGACTCTCATACTCCCACCTCTGGTGGTGTGGGTATGATAGCCATAGGTGCGGGTGGTCTTGATGTGGCCGCTGCAATGGCGGGCGAGCCTTTCTACCTTAAGATGCCTAAAATCGTCGGGGTAAAGCTTACGGGCAAGCTACCACCATGGGTGACAGCAAAGGACATAATCTTAGAGCTCCTCAGAAGGCTTACCGTAAAGGGTGGAGTGGGTAAGATATTTGAGTACTTTGGAGAGGGTATAGAGGAACTTTCAGTTCCCGAAAGGGCAACCATAACCAACATGGGTGCAGAGCTCGGTGCTACTACTTCTATCTTTCCCTCAGACCATATCACCCGTGCCTACCTCAGAGCCCAGGGAAGGGAAGAAGACTGGATAGAGTTACTTCCAGAACCAGATGCAGAGTATGACGAGCTTATAGAGATAGACCTCTCAAGGCTTGAGCCTTTAATAGCCTGTCCCCACTCACCTGACAATGTGGTGCCCGTTAGGGAGGTCGAAGGTACAAAAGTGGACCAGGTGGTCATCGGTTCCTGCACCAACTCATCCTTTGTGGACCTAACCCGTGCGGGCAAGCTCCTTGAGGGTAGGAAAGTCCACGAAGACGTGATCTTTGCGGTGGCGCCAGGCTCTAAGCAGGCGCTTGAGCTTATAACCCAGAATGGTATGCTCCTCAACTTCCTAAAGGCTGGTGCAAGAATTTTGGAAAGTGCCTGTGGACCATGCATAGGTATGGGTTATGCACCCCCGAGCGGAGGTGTTTCTGTAAGGAGCTTCAATAGGAACTTTGAAGGAAGGTCTGGAACACCCGATGCCAAGGTCTACCTTGCCTCACCCGAAGTGTGCGTAGCCTCTGCAATAGCTGGTTATATTGTTGATCCAAGAAAGCTTGGCATAGATTGGCCTAAGGTGGACATGCCCGAGAAATTCCCATATGGAGATGAAACCTTCATTCCCCCCCTTGCCGAGGAGGAAGCCAAAAGGGTGGAGATATACAGAGGTCCTAACATAAAACCCCTGCCCGAGTTTGACGAGCTTCCTGAAAGCGTAGAGGGAGAGGTGTCCCTAATTGTGGGAGACAACATAACCACAGACCACATAATGCCCGCGGGAGCAAAAATACTACCTCTGAGGTCCAACATATACGCCATAAGCGAGTACGTATACCACTACGTGGATCCAGACTTTGTAGGCAGAGCCAAGCTAATAAGGGACCAGAAGAAGAAGGCCAACATAATAGTGGGTGGTGAAAACTACGGTCAGGGCTCCTCAAGGGAGCATGCAGCTCTGGCACCAAGGTTCCTAGGTGTGAGGGTTGTTATAGCCAAGTCCTTTGCCCGCATACACCATGCCAACCTTGTAAACTTTGGCATACTACCCTTGGAGTTTGTAAGCAAGGAGGACTACAGCAAGTTCTCCCTTGGAGATGAAGTAGAGATCCCCCAGCTTATGGAAAGGCTGAGCTCAGGAAGGGATATAGTTGTACTAAACAGGACAACTGGTGAGGAAATAATCTGTAAATACAACCTTACTCCCAAGCAGGTATCGGTCCTTCTTGCGGGTGGACTGCTCAACTGGATCAAGGGCAGGCAGGAGGTTACGCTATGAAGATGAGAAAGGTGGTTTCTGTAGTGGGTGCGGGAAACGTGGGGGAGCATACTGCCAGTCTTTTAGCTTTGAGAGGGCTTGTGGATGTGCGCATGTTTGACCTTCCAAGAAAGGATGGGGAGAGAACCATAGAACCCGTAAAGGGTAAAGCTTTGGACATACAGCAGATGCTCTCAGCCCTGGATATAGACGGTAAGGTTGAGGGATACACGGTCGGCTTAGAGGGCGAAGGTTACGAGGCCTTGGACGGTAGTGACATAGTGGTTATAACCGCAGGTTTTCCAAGAAAGCCAGGCATGTCACGGGAAGATCTCCTTGATAGGAACATATCCATACTGTCCACCATATCGAAGAAGATAAAGGAGTACGCTCCAGAGGCTATAGTGGTAGTGGTCACAAACCCAGTCGACCTTATGACCTACGCGGTATACAGAATACTTGGCTTCGACAAAAGTAAGGTTATGGGTATGGCGGGAGTACTTGACTCTGCAAGGTTTAAAACCTTCATATCGAAGGAGATAGGGATATCTCCTAAGGATGTACACGCTTATGTCATAGGTGGTCATGGGGATGAGATGGTACCCCTCATATCCATATCCAACGTGGGTGGTATACCTTTAAAGGATATGCTACCTAAGGAGAAGATACAGGAGCTTATAAAGAGAACCCAGTTTGGTGGTGGTGAAATAGTGGACCTCATGGGCACATCTGCCTACCATGCGCCCGCAGCCTCCATAGTGGAGATGATAGAGGCCATAGTAACGGACAACAAAAGGATAATGCCTTGCTCCGTCTACCTTGAAGGAGATGTGGGTGAGTATTACGAAGCGCCGGGTCTTTGCGTGGGAGTCCCTGTAAAGCTTGGAAACTGTGGAATGGAGGAAGTTATAAAGATACCCATGATAGAGGAGGAAAGGGATATGTGGAGAAGGTCTGTGAACTCTGTGAGAAAGAATATAGCTTTAGTGGAGGAAATGCTAAATGCGAGAAGTACATTATGAGGATATAGTTCAGGCGGTAAAGGAGATAGCTATAAGGGCCAACTACGAGCTTCCCGAAGATGTAGTCTATGCCTTCCAGAGAGCTTTGGAAAAAGAAGAATCTGAACTTGGCAAGGAGGTTTTGAGGCAGATACTCCTGAATGCTCAGGCTGCTAAGCAAGAGGGTATGGCCTACTGTCAGGATACGGGTGTTGCTGTGGTTTTTGTAGAACTGGGTCAAGATGTGCGTGTAGTTGGTGGTCCTTTGGAAAAGGCCATAGAAGAGGGTGTAAGAAGAGCCTACACAGAGGGCTACCTCAGAGCCTCCATGGTCTATGACCCTGTGTTTGAAAGAAAGAACATGGGAGACAACACACCACCGATAATACACTATAAAGTGGTGCCGGGAGACAGGTTAAGGCTCATATTTGCTCCAAAGGGTGCAGGATCGGAAAACACATCACGCCTCGCCATGCTAAAGCCCGCAGACGGTTGGGAGGGTGTAAGGAGGTTTGTACTTGAGACGGTGAAGCTCGCCGGTCCCAACGCCTGTCCGCCCTTCACCGTAGGTGTGGGTATAGGTGGCACCTTTGAATACTGCGCCCTTCTGGCAAAGAAGGCACTTCTAAGACCTGTAGGTGAAAGGAACCCCGACCCAGTGGCAAGGAGGATAGAAGAGGAGCTCATAGAGGAGGCTAACAAGATAGGATGGGGTCCCATGGGTTTTGGTGGGGCTGTTACTGCGGTGGATGTCAAGGTAGAGCTCTATCCATGTCATATAGCCTCTTTGCCAGTGGCGGTAAACATACAGTGCCATGCATCTAGGCATGCGGAGGTTGAGCTGTGAAGTATATCCTGCTGCTAGCCTTTGTTGGCTTTATTACCCTCCTATTTTTGAGCGGTCTTGCCTTCAAGTTGTTTAGATATAGATAAGGGGAGGGATGTCCTCCCTACGCCTTGAATTTACAAGTTTCCTCGTCCATCGTGGAGTAAAGAGGCTTTACCCTTCCCTCGGGTGTGGTGTCCTCAAAGTCCCTTGGCACTCCAAGCTCTTCTATACAGTGCACCAGGTCATGGTAAAACTCCGCTACCTTTACAAGACCCGTTATCTTACCCACTTCGTTAAAAGCCCTTATCTTGTCCGTAGCCTTGCCCTTTCCGCGCTCCACTATGGCGCCGGCGTGTCCAAAGGAGACACCTTCTAGCCTCTCCTGAAACCTACCCGCCACAAAGGCAGCCACTGGCTTGTTCCACCTGCCCTCCTTCCAAAGCCTTAGTATGGTTTCCGCAGCCTGTTCCTCGTAAGAGCCGCCCACCTCACCCTGAATTATTACCCCTTTTACGTTAGGGTCGTCGGCGATGTTTTCTATGGCATCTGCAAAGGTGGTGCAGGATATGACATCTCCACCAAGAGCCAAAGCCATGTAAACGCCCCACCCCCTTCTTTTGAACATCTCAGCGGTTGTGGTTGTCAACCCTCCTGACTTAGATAGAATCACAAGCCCACCTTTCTCGTAAGCTATGGAAGGGTTTTTACCACCTATAGCACCTATCCTTGCGGGTATGGACGGCACCATACAACCGAGGGATGTGGGACCCACTATGGTAACTCCTCTCTCCTTGGCATAGTGGTAAAAGTAAACCGTATCCCTTATGGGTACGTGCTCCGTTATTATGAATATGACCCTTATACCGGCATCCACAAGCTCTATGACCGCATCCTTCACAGACGCTGGTGGTACGTAAACTATGCCCGTGTTTATCTCAGGGTACTGTATTAAAGCTTCTTTTACCGTGTTGTAAACAGGCTTTCCTGCCACTTCAGAACCACCCTTGCCGGGTGTGACGCCAGCCACTACAAATCCGGGATACAGTGCCTCTGACTCAGTGACCACCTGGGAAGCTTCCCTTCCTGTGATGCCCATTACTATTATCCTTGTCTTGTCGTTAAGATAGAGTGTACCAACCTTCCAGTCTTTAGTCATATCTTACCTCCGTTTCAAAGGTTATAATCATTATATGACTTTTTTGACTACTGGGATACTACTCTTCTTAAGCCTTTTTTTTGTGAGCTGTGGTGGTTCATCCTCCTACAGCCCAAGCCTCACACTGAAAACTCTCCTCATCCCCCTTTACTCCCATCCTACTACTAGCTGGGGGGAGTACGAAAGACTCTTGAATACGAATACTAATAAGGAAGTGTACGTAGTGATAAATCCTAGTGACGGCGTTGGACCAGCTAAAGACCCCAATTATGAGTCAGTTATCAATCAGCTAAAGCAGAAGGGTTTTGTTATCTTTGGCTATTTCCCTACAGAATACGGTCGTCGTAGTATAGAAGCCTTGAAGTCAGAGATGGAAAGATGGACCAACTTCTACCCACAGATAGACGGTTTTTTCGTGGATGAGGTGAGCAACAACTTTCAGCTTTTCAGCTATTATCAGCAGGTCTATAACCACGCGAAGGGCAAGGGTAAAGCAGTCATACTGAACCCAGGAACTAAAGTACCGTCGCAGTTTTATTCCATAGCGGATAAGGTGGTGGTCTTTGAGCAGAGTTTGAGTTTTCTAAGAAATAACTACACCATAGATACGGTAAATGATAAGGACTGCTATCTTGTGTACGATGTACAAAAGGAGCAATTAGCTAGGGAAACGCTCAGCCACCTCCTTAACAAGGGCATAAGTTGTGTTTATCTACTGGACGAGAGCCCACCAAGTTGGTTTAAACTGAGCCCATACATGGAGGTCATGCTATCTTATTGATATGCTTTCCTTTCTCTTGCTTCTAACCCTCAGTCTTCCCACATGGGCTTTTTACCATTGCTTTTTTGATGCTGGGGAACGCTATAAGGTTGACCCCATGCTTCTTGTCTCCATAGCTAAGGTAGAAAGCAACTTCAACCCAAGAGCTGTAAACGTCAACAAAAACGGCACTAAGGATTACGGTATAATGCAGATAAACTCCCACTGGATCAAGAAGTACACCATTCCAAAGGATTGGATCTTTGAGCCTTGCTACAACATACATTTTGGCGCTATGGTTCTAAGGAGGTGCATGGACCAGTATGCGGAAGTGCCCAGGGCAGTGGACTGCTACAACAAGGGAAGTAAGTCAAAAGGGCACGGTGAGTACGTAGAAAGGGTATTCAAGAGTTACAGAAGGGTGTCTTCCATGCTAAAATAGAACAGATGAATAGGAACTTTGTGGATCTGTGGGACATAAGCCCAGAGGAAGGGTGGAACATACTACAGGATACGCTAAGCATAAAGAGGGGGCTGGACAAAAGCATGTACCTTCAGGGTAAAAACATAGCCCTTTACTTTACAAAGCCCTCCACTAGGACGAGGGTCTCCTTTGAGGTTGCCATAAACCAGCTGGGTGGAAGTGCAATTTTTCTTCATGAAGAGAGCCTCCAGGTTTCCAGGGGTGAGGACCTAAAGGACACAGCAAGGACACTCTCCCGATATCTGGATGGCATAGTGATAAGGACATATTCCCATAAGAAGCTTGAAGAGTTTGCTCTACACTCCACAATCCCCGTTATAAACGCTCTTACAGACATGTCCCATCCCTGTCAAGTGCTAAGCGACGTATTTACCCTCTATGAGACCTTTCAAGAGGACATAAACAACATAAAAATAGCTTATGTGGGGGATGGAAACAACGTATGCAACACATGGCTTGTGGCTGCAGGTCTTTTCGGACTTAAGCTCTTTGTATCTACCCCCGAGGGGTACGAGCCAAGCAGCTACTACTATCAGGCCGGTGAAGACCTATGCAAGCTGACGGGCGGTTACATATACATAACACCTAACCCAACAGAAGCTGTAAAGGATGCGGACGTGGTCTACACAGACGTATGGGTAAGCATGAACCAAAATAGAAGCGAGGAAAGGCTGGTGGCTCTCACGCCCTATCAGGTAAACAGGGACTTGCTTTCCCATGCCAAGAAGGATGTAAAGGTCATGCACTGCCTTCCGGCAAGAAAGGGTGAAGAGATAACTGAAGAGGTCTTTGAAGGGCACAAAGAATTTATATTTACCCAGGCCGAGAACAGACTACACACCCAGAAGGCACTTCTTAAGTTTCTTTTCACTCAACGGTGACCGTCTTTGCCAGGTTCCTCGGCTGGTCTACGTCCAAACCCAAGTAGTCCGCTATATAGTAGGCGAAAAGCTGTACTGGTACAGAGGTGAGGAAGGGTGTAAGGTCCTCATGGACGCTAGGCACATCTATAAGGTCGTTGCAAAGCTCTCTCAGCTCACTATCCCCTTGGAAGCCCACACCTATCACCTTACCCTTTCTTGCTAGCACCTCTTCTATATTTGAGAGCATCTTCTCGTAGACCTTGTCCTTAGGACATATAACAAAGGTAGGAGTTTTCTCATCTATCAACGCTATTGGACCGTGCTTCATCTCCCCTGCTGGGTACCCCTCTGCGTGTATGTAAGATATCTCCTTAAGCTTGAGAGCACCTTCAAGAGCTACCGGGTAGCTAAGATGCCTTCCTAGGTATAGCATGTTTTTATAACCTGCATACTTGAGGGCTATCTCCCTTATCCTGTCTGCTATTGAGAGGACTTCTTCAACCAAGCCCGGGATCTTTAGGAGGTTTTCCGTCAGCCTCTCCTTATCCTCTGAATAGCTTATGGCTAAGGAGTACAGAACTGCAAGCTGCGCAGTGAAGGTCTTGGTCGCAGCCACGCCTATCTCGGGTCCTGCATGGGTATATAGGCTGTAGTCTGACTCCCTGTCCAGTGCACTGCCTATTACGTTAACTATGGAGAGTAAGGTTGCACCTTTATCCTTTGCAGAGAGAGCGGAAAAGCGAGTATCCGCCGTCTCACCCGACTGGGATATGGCTATTATTATGTCCTTTTCACCTATTGGTGCATCCGAGTATCGGAGCTCTGACGCATAGACCACATCCACAGGAACTCTTGCGTACTTCTCTATCCAGTACTTGCCCACAAGCCCTGCGTGGTAGGAGGTGCCACACGCGACCACTATAACCCTTCTAAAATCCCTCAGGGAGAAGGGTATGTGATAGTCTCTGGATATGTAACCCCTTATGGTGTCTCCCAAGGTTCTTGGCTGTTCAAATATCTCCTTGAGCATAAAGTGTTTAAAGCCTCCCTTCTCTGCGGATATGGCATCCCAGGGCACGTCTATTGCTTCTTTTACCAATAGATTTCCTTCAGAGTCATATATGTGAACGCCATCTGGCCTAAGGTCCACGACCTCACCATCATCAAGGGGTATTACCTTTCTCGTAAAGGGCAGTAGGGCTGGTATATCGGATGCTATGAAGTTCTCCCCCCTTCCTATACCCACTACGAGGGGGCTGCCGTACCTGACTGCCACTATCTTGTTTGGCTCCTTAACACTTATAACCGCAAAGGCATAAGCTCCCTTTAGCTTTTTTATACCCTTTAATACTGCCTCCAACAGGTCGCCCTGGTAGTTAAGGGCTATAAGATGAGCTATAGCCTCTGTGTCTGTTTGGGACCGGTATTCTACATCCAGCCTTTGAAGCTCTTCCTTTAGCTCTCTGTAATTTTCTATTATACCGTTATGAACAACTGCAAACTCTCCCCTGTTGTCCGTATGGGGATGGGCATTTAGCTCACAGACCTCACCGTGGGTTGCCCATCTTGTATGCCCTATGCCCACAGTAGCCTTAAGTTCCTTTCCCCAGACGCTCCTTATGAGCTCCCTTATCTTTCCTACCTTTTTCTCTATAAAGAGTGTCCCGTTTTCTATAAGAGCCACTCCAGCAGAGTCATAGCCTCTATACTCAAGTCTCTCAAGCCCTTGGAGGAGCACAAGAAGGGCTGGGTTTTTTCCAGCGTATCCCACTATTCCGCACATGCCTAAAATTATAAACCTTATGGAAAGGGTAATAGTCATAGGCGGTGGGCTTGCGGGTTGTGAGGCAAGCTACAGACTAGCAAGCATGGGCATAGGGGTAGAGCTCTACGAGATGAGGCCAAGGGTGAGCACCCCAGCCCACAGGACAGAGAGACTGGCAGAGCTCGTATGTAGCAACACCTTAGGAAGCTTGGAGCTTACCTCCGGTGCCGGGCTTTTGAAAGCGGAGATGGAGATCCTCGGCTCCTTAGTGGTAGAAGCGGGAAAGCGCGCCTACGTGCCTGCGGGTACTGCCCTTGCTGTAGATAGACACCTTTTTTCCCAGTACATAACCCAAAGGGTTCAAGAACATCCCAACATAATCCTTATAAGGAAGGAGGTCAAAAAGGTGCCCAGGGATAGGGTTGTCATAGTCGCCAGTGGACCTCTAACCTCACCAGACCTTACGGAGGACATAAGGGAGCTTGTGGGCTTTGACTACCTCTACTTTTACGATGCAATAGCACCCATAGTAGAGGCGGAAAGTGTAGACTTCTCCAAAGGCTTTTGGGGCTCCCGCTACCAGAAGGGTGGTGAGGACTACTTCAACTGTACCCTAACCGAGGAGGAGTATAGGCTTTTTTATGAGGAGCTTTTAAAGGCTGAAAAGGTTCAACCAAAAGACTTTGAAAAGCTCTGCTTTTTTGAGGGATGCATGCCCATAGAGGAGATGGCTCAGAGGGGCTATAAGACCCTCCTCTTCGGACCTATGAAACCCATAGGGCTCATTGATCCAAGAACTGGAAAGGAGCCCTTTGCGGTAGTGCAGCTGAGGAAGGAAAACAGAGAGGGAACACTCCTCTCCTTAGTGGGCTTTCAGACAAGGATGACCTACCAGGAGCAAAAGAGAGTTCTTAGGCTCATACCTTGTCTAAGGGATGCGGTCTTTGTAAAGCTTGGCTCAATGCATAGGAATACCTTCATACAGTCTAACAGGGTGTTAACTCCTTTCTTAAACATGAGGAAATACGAGAACATCTTCTTCGCGGGACAGATAACGGGTGTGGAGGGCTATGTGGCCTCTGCAGCCACTGGCATATTGGCCGGCATAAACGTAGGAAAGCTCCTCTATGGCAAGGAGCCAGTAATACCCCCCGAGGAGACCATGCTGGGCTCCTTGGTCAGATACATAAGCTCCAAGGAGGGCGCTCTTCAGCCCATGGCTCCCGTTATGGGACTTTTGCCACCCCTTGAAGAGACGGTAAAAAACAAGCAAAAGAGGAAGGAGCTCTTAGCTCAAAGGTCCCTTGAAGCTATAAAGGAGTGGTCAAGGGAGGTTTTAGGAGATATAATAAAGGTTAGCCCCGCAACGGGACAGGGTTGAACCCCGCCAGGCCCGAAAGGGAGCAACGGTAGGCCTGCCGTCTCGGGTGCGGGGTTTTTAAGTATCTGGAAGTTCTCCCCTCATGTACGTCTCATAAGCCTTAAGGTCAAAGTAGCCATGCCCTGAAAGGTTGAAGAGTATCACCTTTTCCTCTCCTCTCTTCTTGCATTCAAGGGCTAAATCTATGGCTTTCTTTACGGCGTGGGCTGACTCGGGCGCGGGCACTATACCCTCAGTCCTAGCGAAGATTAAGGCAGCTTCGAAGACCTCCCTCTGCTTGTAAGCTACGGCGGATATGTAGCCCTCATGGTAGAGAAGACACACCAAAGGGGCATCTCCGTGGTACCTCAGACCACCTGCATGTATAGGGGGTGGAACAAAGTCATGTCCCAGAGTGTACATCTTTATGAGAGGCGTAAGCCCTACCGTATCCCCGTAGTCGTACCTGTATTCGCCTTCGGTTAATGTGGGGCATGCTTTAGGCTCAACTGCTATGACCTGTAGCTCTGGCTTTTCTCCTGTTAGCTTGTCCTTTAGGAATGGGAAGGCAAGCCCAGCAAAGTTGCTACCACCGCCCACTGCACCTATAATGTAATCAGGGTAATAGCCAGCCATCTCCATTTGAGCTTTAGACTCAAGCCCTATTATGGTTTGATGCAGGAGAACATGGTTTAGCACGCTGCCAAGGGAATACTTGGTGTCTGGTGTGGTTACTGCCCTTTCTATGGCTTCGCTTATGGCTATGCCCAAGCTACCGGGATGCTCTGGGTTCTCCTCGTAGAACTTCCTCCCCGATTGGGTTAGAGGACTGGGAGATGGCACCACCTTGCCACCCCATGTTTCCATAAGTATCCTTCTAAAGGGCTTTTGGTTGTAGCTAACCCTAACCATAAAGACCTCACACTCAAGCCCAAAAAACTGGGTTGCAAAGGAGAGGGAACTTCCCCACTGACCAGCACCCGTTTCGGTGGTAAGTCTCTTTACACCCGATATCCTGTTATAGTAAGCCTGGGCTACCGAGGTGTTAGGTTTGTGACTACCAGGTGGTGAAAGGCTTTCGTTCTTATAGAATATCTTGGCCGGGGTTTGCAGAAATTCCTCTAAGTTCTTAGCCCTGTGAAGGGGTGTAGGCCTCCAGAGGCTATAAACTTTGAGTACCTCTTCTGGGATGTCTACCCACTCTTCCTGAGAAACCTCCTGCTCTACTATGGGCTCAGGAAAGATAGCGAGGAGCTTTTCCGGGCTAACGGGCTCTCCCGTTTGTGGGTCAATGGGAGGTTCCAAAGGCCTTGGTAGGTAGGGAACTATGTTGAACCATCTTTTGGGTATCTGGTTCTCCGACAAGGTTATCTTCATCTTACCCCCTTTACATTTTTTGTGGCATTATAATCAAAGCACGGCCACTAAGTCAATGCCTTCTGTGGGTTATTTCCTTCTCAAACCCTTCCTGCCTTTCTATTATATCTGCCTACATACGCCGAGTGAGAAATTACAAAGCGTCAAACCCTTGTCCTTAAAAAGCCTGCTGGAACAAAAAAGCCAAAACTCTCCAATGCCCAAATAGCTACTCTCTTTATCATCTCCTTCATCACAAACACTCCTGTCCTTAAGCTCGCTCAATTGCTCTATAGTGAGTATGTGGTGGTTGAAGGAAGGGGATTAGGCTTTTAACTTACTTGTATGCTTATGCTT
>RFFP01000006.1 GCA_003696155.1 Acidobacteriota bacterium | reverse complement strand
TATGACTAAAATTATAGCATTCCATGGGTTATAATAATTGATGGCTGTGGACAAGCTTTTACGTATATTCCTTGTGTTTGGAGCCTCCATATTAGGGTTAAGCCTTATAAGTGTAATCCTGCTTTCTATCAACCTGCCCGATGTGAGAGCCCTTAAAAACTGGCAACCTCCAGTTGCCACTGTGGTATACGATGCCAAGGGCAGACCTTTCGGTGATGTGGCGCTTCAGAGGAGGTATTATGTAAAACTTAAGGATATTCCCCCTCATGTAAGGCAGGCCTTCATATCTGCAGAGGACAGAAATTTTTATAGACACGTGGGTATTGACCCTACAGCCATAGCAAGAGCTACAATAGCAAACATAAGGCACATGTCCATTAAACAGGGAGCCTCTACCATAACCCAGCAGGTAGCCAGAAACCTATTTCTAACACCGGATAAGAGTATAAAGAGGAAGGTAAAAGAAGCTCTGCTGGCAATACAGATAGAAAGACATTTTAGCAAAGACCAGATACTTGAGATGTACCTTAACTACATATATCTGGGCCAAGGGGCCTACGGTGTTGAGGCGGCATCCAGGGTCTACTTTGGCAAATCTGTAAAGGAGCTTACAGTGGACGAGGCTGCAGTATTGGCAGGACTTCCCAAGGCTCCAACCCGATACAACCCCTTTAGAAACCCCGAAGGAGTTAAGGATAGGAGAGACTACGTGCTCGGGCGTATGCTCGAGGATGGGCATATCAGCGAGGCTGAATACAGAAGTCTTGTTCAAAGACCGCTGAAAATTAAGAAGGAAAACCTATACTACAGTATGGACTACTTCTTAGACTTTCTAAAAGACTACCTCGTGGAGAAATATGGAGAGGTTATACTTGCGGGTGGCTATAAGGTCTACACTACAATAGACGTGGACCTTCAAAGACATGCGGCGGAGGTTCTCAGAAGGGGTGTGATGAAGGTAGCAAAGGCCAACGGTATACCCATACTTCCTGATGATCCCTACGAGCTTTCTAAGAGATACCAAGAGCAGGTTGTGGAAAAAAAGCCGGGCAAGGTTTACATAGCCAAAGTCTTAAATGTGGAAGATAGGGTAGTTAGGGTTGAGCTCGGTGGTGAGGAGTGGGAGGTGGAGAGAAAAGAGGTATTTGTTGAGAAGGGTCAGTACATGCTAGTGAGATTTTACAGGGATAGAAAAAAGGGACTTAGCTTAGAGCTAATTCCAGACCTACAGGGTGCCCTTGTGAGCCTTGATGTTGGGACTGGCGCCATAAGGTCAATGGTGGGGGGCTACTCCTACCTAAGAAGTCCTTACAACAGAGCAGTCTACGCCAAACGTCAACCCGGCTCTGCCATAAAGCCCATCATATACCTGGCAGCCTTAATGAAGGGCTATACCCAGGCAAGCTATATAGATGCTACCCCTAGAAGCTTCTACGACCCATCTACAGGCAAGGACTGGACACCGGACAACTACGAGGGCGTGGACTACGGGCAGATAACCCTCAGGCAGGCTTTAGCAAAGAGCGTAAACACAGCCACGGTAAACCTCCTTGCAGAAATAGGTTTTGATACACCTATAGAAATAGGTGAGCTCCTTGGCATAGAGCTAAAGCCCTACTACTCTATGGCTTTGGGTAGTATTGAGGTCACCCCCCTGAGGTTGACATCCGCCTTCCAGACCTTTGCCAACCTGGGAGTGAGGTGTGAGCCATACTTCATCATTAAGATAGTAGCACCGGATGGCTCCACAGTTGAGGAGAACTCACCCAAATGTGAACAGGTCCTGCCACCTCAGGAAACTAGGGTGCTTGTGGACATGCTAAGGGCCGTTGTTCTTGAAGGCACAGGGGTCGCAGCCAGCTCCCTTCAAAGGGTGGTTGCGGGCAAGACGGGAACAACCAACGATTACATGGATGCATGGTTTGTAGGCTTTTCTCCGAGTATCGTTGCCGGTGTCTGGGTTGGTTTTGACACAAAGAAAAGCATGGGAAAGGGCATGGCGGGGGCACGGGTTGCACTCCCCATATGGGTTGATTACATGTGGGTGGCAGCTTACATGTACCCTTACAGTGACTTTCCCACACCAGAGGGTGTTGTTCTTTTAGACTGCCCCAAACCCATGCTCTTTGTTGCGGGCACTGAGGAAGCTTGTAAAAACTCCTCTGAAGAAGCCCCCGAGAACGAGCTTGAGGGTATAGTTAACCCCGAATACCTTAAAAAGGAGGAGGCTCCAAAGGTTAGAGAACTGCCATAAATTTTTAATATGCCCGAACTACTTCTTGAAAGCACCTTCGTGAGCATAGACATAGAAGCGACCAGCTTCGAGCCTTCAAAGGCTGACATAATAGAGATTGCCTGTGTAAGGGTTGAAGGTGGCGTGATAACCGAAAGGTTCTCCACCCTTGTAAACCCTGGTTATTTGCTACCCTACAGCATAACCGAGCTAACGGGCATAACCAACGCCATGCTCGTTGGCAAGCCAAAGATAGAGGAGGTTCTCCCCCTCTTTTTGAGGTTTGTCGGTGATAGCATAATAGTCGCCCATAGGGTGGAAAAGGATATGGCCTTTATAGATAAGTACTACAGACGTATGTACGGTAAAAGGTTCCGCCATCCCCATATATGCACTCTAAGCCTTTCAAAGAACATCCTCCCAAACCTTAAGAAGTACTCCCTCAAAGACATTGCGGACTACTTTGGCATAGAGTATAGAAGGGTTCATAGGGCTATGGACGATGCTCAAACCACAGCCTTGGTTTTCTTAGAGCTTCTAAAGCTTCTCTGGCATCGTTTGGGTGTGGGCAACTACCTTGAGGTAAAAAGGCTCTCAAGGTGGTAGAAGGCCTTTAAACCTTTCTATAAGCCCTCTTCTTGTTTCCACACCCTCGTCTCCGAGTTCCTTTGCAAGCTTTTCTAGGAGACCTCTGACCTTGGAGTCCACCAACTTGGGTACCTCTATCCTGAAGGTTATGACAAGGTTTCCTCTCCCGTCCGCCGTTGGATAGCCATACCCTGGAAGGGTCTTTGTGGAGCCGCACTCTGTGCCAGGTTGAACAAAGACCTCTATCTCCTCACCATCCAGACCCCTTACCTTTAGCATACCACCGAGAACAGCCATAGGAAAGGATATGAACTTTTCCGTGTGCAGGTCCTTGTTGACCTTTTTGAAGACCTTATGAGGCTTTAGCACAACCCTCAGGTAAAGGTCGCCGGGTTCTCCCCCCCTTTCACCCATGTGCCCAAGGCCCTTAACCCTTAGGACCTCCTCTTCCTCCGTACCAGGTGGTATGGAGACCCTTACCCTGCCATGTTTTGCAACCCGTCCCCTTCCACCACACGCCTGACATAGGTTCCTTATTATGTATCCTCTACCTTTGCACACAGAACAGGGTCTGGGAAAGCTGAATATACCGCTCACCCTTCTGCCCGTACCTTCACAGGCATGGCAGGTAACCTTTTCGGGCTCACCTACATACCCAAGACCTTCGCAGCTGGGACAGTCGGTCCATCGGTCGTATTCTATCTCCTTTTCACATCCAAAGGCTGCTTCCTCTAAACTCAGCTCTATCCTGAGTCTTATGTCCTGTCCCCTTTTGGGCCTGGGAGCCCTTCTCATACCTTGCCATATGCTGTCTAGAAAGTCCTGTATGTACTCCATAAAGTCCCTGTAGCTCTTCTCATCACCACTCTGAAGTATGCGGTCGTACTGGGATCTTTTTTCCTCGTCAGAAAGCACGTGGTAGGCTTCGTTTATCTCCCTGAACCTCTCGCTGGCTTTAGGGTCAGGGTTTACGTCAGGATGCCACTCCCTTGCAAGCCTTCTGTAGGCTTTCTTTATATCATCCTTCGTTGCCCTTCTGTCCACACCCAACACTGCATAGTAGTCTTTAATCCCAGCGCGCACCTTAGACCCCTTGACTATAATTTAAAGTTATGCATTGGCTGTTAATTTTATCCCTTTTCCTACTCGGCTATGGCTTTTCAAAGGACGTTATAACGGTTAGCACCTATCCCCTCTACTATGCTACCCGATGGATTGCAGGAGACAGGTTTGAGGTAGATCTTCTTATAAGATCCCAGGCGGACCCCCACCACTACGAACTGAGGCCCGCAGACATGAGAAGGCTTACGCAGTCAAAAGCCTTCCTCTACTTGGGTGTGGAAGCTTGGGAGAGAAAGCTCTCAAAGTCTATAAAAATACCCTCTTATGCCCTCTCGGAGGGGCTTGAGCTTTTGAGGGTAGGAGCCTATATAGACCCTCATGTATGGATGTCACCTAAGTCCTATGGGGCTCTCGTTGAGAGTATAACTAAGACGCTTGCAAACATAGACCCGAAGGGAAAGAATTACTACATGGCCAAAAAGGAGGAGTTTATAAGAAGTCTAAGGGAGCTTGATGGGGAGTATGCAAAGGTCTTGAAAAGCTGTAGGCACAGAATTATTGTGACAACCCATATGTCCCTCAACTACTTGGGTAGGGACTACGGACTTGAGGTTGTGGGCCTTAGGGGTATGCATGCGGAAGAGGAGCCAAGACCCTCAGAGGTGCGCGCTATGGTAGAAAGGCTGAAAAAAACAGGTGTAAAAAGCATATTCCATGAGGTGGGTCACGATAGATCTATGGCGGAAGGGATAGCCCGTCAGGTAAAGGCCAAAATCTTCCCCCTTAACACGTCCCTCTTTCCAGAAGACCCAAAGGATGACTACTTTTCCATAATGAGGAGGAACCTCAGAAGCCTCTCCCAGGGACTGGATTGTCAGTAGCTACCTTTTGTCCTCCTCAATCATACCCTTTAAAAGCTCTAGAGCCCTTTCTATCTCTACGTCTTGCCTTTCCCCCGTATGTCTGTCTTGTAGCTCCACCTTACCCTCTTTGACCTTCTTACCTACCACTATCCTGTATGGAAAACCGCAGAGGTCTGCATCTGCAAACTTAAAGCCAGGGCTCTCGTCCCTATCATCGTAAATGGTTTCTATACCAAGCTCTTGAGATAGCATGTAGAGTTTTTCTGCAACCTCCCTCTGCTGTTGGTCGGAAGTGTTCACGCATACTATATCCAGTTCAAAGGGTGCCACCACAGTGGGCCATTTAATGCCTCTATCGTCGTGATGCTGTTCCACTATGGCGGAGATGCACCTTGATATACCTATGCCGTAGCATCCCATTATCATAGGTCTGTCGTGACCTTGTGGGTCCCTGTAGTAAGCTCTCATGGGTTCCGAGTAGCGCGTTCCAAGCAGGAATATGTGTCCAAGTTCAAGACCCTTTCCCGTCTTCAGGGGAGCTTCGCACTTGGGACATGGGTCTCCCTCTTCCACCTGACACACATCCACAAAATCCCCGTAGGAAAGGTCCCTCCCTACGTTTACGTTTATGTAGTGATAGTCGGGCTCGTTAAGGGCAGCGACCATGTTCTTAACACCGTATAGGGAGTTGTCCCAGTAGACCCTTATTCCATCTGGTAGGTTAAAGGGTCCCAAAAAGCCCTTTCTGGTCCTCAGGGTTTCCCACAGTTCACTGTCTTCTGCAAGCCTGAAGTTTTCCGTACCCAAAACCATCTCCACCTTGTTCTCGTCCACAGACCTATCTCCCCTTATAAGAAACATGACGGGCTCCCGCCCGTTGACCAAGTATAGCACAGCCTTCATTATCTTCCTCGCAGGAACTCCCAAAAAGGAGGAGAGCTTTTCTATGGTATCCATGGACGGTGTGTAAACCTTTTGCAGTTCCCTGGGTTCTTCCTCCTCCTCTTTCCCCTTTCCTAGGGCTACTATTTCCCCGTTGGCGGAGTATACACAGCTTTCACAGTAAGCTACCCTTGCCTCCCCATAATCTGTGAGGACTACAAACTCGTGGGAGCTTATACCACCTATGGCTCCAACGCTTGCCTCAACCATGAGGGTATTAAGCCTTAACTTTTTGAATATCCTATCGTAAGCAAACTTCATGGTCTCGTAGGATATCATGGCGGACAACTCATCCGTATCAAAGGAATAAGCATCTTTCATTATGAACTCCCTTCCCCTTATTAGACCGAAGCGGGGCCTCTTTTCGTCTCTGAACTTTACCTGTATCTGATAGAGTAGAAGGGGGAGCTGTCTGTATGAGTTTATGTAAGAGCGCACCAGGTCCGTTATCTCTTCCTCATGGGTGGGGCCAAGGCAGTACTCCCTGCCGTTCCTATCTTTAAGTGTGAAGAGCTCCCTGCCGTAAAGCTCCCACCTTCCCGTTTCCTTCCAAAGCTCGGCGGGGTTCAGAACAGAAAGCAAAAGCTCCTGGGCGCCGCTCCTGTCCATCTCCTTCCTTATTATGTTCTCTATTTTTCTTAGAACCCTGAGCCCTGGGGGTGTAAACTCGTAGATGCCTGCAGAGACCTGTTTTACAAACCCTCCTTTGAGGAGCAGCTTGTGAGACGGGGCTTCTGCATCTGCAGGTTCTTCCTTTGAAGTGTGCCAGAAGTACCTACTCCAACGCATGGGTTTAAAATTTTAATATGAAACTACAGGAGGGCTGGGTTGTTATTGCTTTTGTTATTATACTCTCCGCCATAATTCTTCCCATACCAGCCCTATTGCTTGACCTTCTTTTAACTCTTAGCATAACCTTTTCAATGACTGTTTTAATCCTTACAAACTTCATAAAAGAACCTCTTGAGCTTTCTGTCTTTCCGAGTATACTACTCTTAGGGACCCTGCTCAGGCTCTCTTTGAACATAGCAGCCGCAAGGAGAATACTTCTATACGGTCATGAAGGAACATCTGCGGCAGGGCATATAATAGAAGGTTTTGGAACCTTCGTAGTTGGGGGAGATGTGGTCGTAGGTCTTGTGGTCTTTCTCATATTCATAGTCATAAACTTTATAGTTATAACAAGAGGTGCGGAAAGGGTTTCAGAGGTTGCCGCGCGTTTCACCCTCGATGCCATGCCTGGAAAACAGATGAGCATAGATGCAGACCTAAACGCGGGTTTAATCACAGAGGAGGAGGCAAAGAGGAGAAGGTCCCAACTTGAGCAAGAGGCATCCTTTTATGGTGCCATGGACGGAGCGAGCAAGTTCATAAGGGGTGACGCCATAGCAGCTTTGATAATACTTTTCCTCAGCCTTGTGGGTGGTCTTGTGGTGGGAATAGTTATGAAGGGGATGGCCTTCGGAGATGCCATAAGTACCTACACCTTACTGACCGTGGGCGAGGGTCTTGCCAGTCAGATACCTGCCCTTATGCTTTCTACCGCCTCCGGTATAGTGGTCACCAAATCCTCTTCGAAGGAGGAATTAGGCGGTGCGCTTCTAAAGGAGTTTTCCAAAGAGCCAAGAGTTTTCCTCTTTTCTTCTGGCCTGCTTCTCTTTATCGGTCTCATACCGGGCTTTCCTAAACTTCCCTTTTTCTTCATGTCTGCTTTGCTTGGTGGTCTTTACTTTGCAATAAACAGGGCCATAAAGGAAAGGGAGATTAGAAAGCTCGAGGAGGTCCTTAGGGAGCAGAGAAAACCATCTCAGGAAAAGAAGGAGGAGGAGCTAATAACCCAGCCTGAGGCTATAGCCTTAGAAATAGGCTATGGAATCATTCCCTACGTGGACGAATCCCAAGGCGGTGATATTCCTGAAAGGATAAGGACCATAAGAAGACAGCTCGCATCTGAATACGGAATCATAGTGCCACTAGTGCATATCAGGGATAATTTGAAGCTAAAGCCCAATCAGTACAGGATACTTATAAGAGGTATAGAAGTGGACTCTTACGAGATAATGTCCAACCACTGGCTCGCCATAGACTTAGGAAGTGCAAAGGAGCCTCTTCAGGGTATAGAGACTAAAGACCCATCCTTCAAGCTTAAAGCTTACTGGATAAGAGAGGAGCATAAAGATAGAGCTCAAAGGCTGGGTTATATGGTGGTTGACATATCAACGGTAATCATAACACATCTAAGTGAGACCTTAAAGAGGAACCTTCACGAAATTCTTGGTAGAAGCGAGGTTCTTGATTTAGTGGAAAGTCTATCTAAGAGATATCCAAAGGCAGTACAGGGGCTTGTGCCCGATGTGGTGCCTATTTCGACCCTTCATAGGGTGCTTCAAAACCTTCTCAGGGAGGGCATCCCCATAAATGACCTTCTAACCATATTGGAGACTTTAGCGGACTACATAGACCAGACCAAGGATCCGGACACACTTACAGAGTTTGTCAGACAAAGGCTGGCAAAGAGAATAACGAGGACATACTCTACAAATGGCACGCTACATGCTCTTATAATATCTCCAAAGCTCGAGGCAAGGCTCTCCGCTTATGTACAGGAGGGTAAGGAGGATGAGTTTCTCGACCTTCTGATAAACAGCATATACCCCAAGCTTACCAAAGAGGTGGTCAAATTCAACCAGTATCAGGCTGTACCCGTTCTTATAACACCTTCCAATATAAGGAGGCATATAAAAAGGGTGCTGGAGGCTTATATACCTAATCTGGCAGTGCTATCTTATAATGAACTTGACAGACAGCTGAACCTAAAAGTTATAGGTGTCATAGATGAAGATTAAAAAGCTGATAGTCGAATCTCTTCAGGAGGCGGTAGAGGAGGTGAGGACGCTTTATGGTTCTGAGGCTATGATACTATCTACAAGAGTTATAAAACAGAAACTGTTTCCTTTCTTACCCTTTCCAAAAAGGTCAAGGCTTGAGATAACCATAGGTATACCAGATAGGGAGGACTTTGCCCAGGAGCTTAAAAAGGAGGAGAACATATATCAGGAGATAAGTAGGCTCAAGGAAAACCTCAAAGAGGTTATGGAACTCGTCAAAAGACAGAAGGTGGAGGGCCAGGATTTAAGGAGGGAGGAGCTGGAAGGTGAGTTTTCCCTGAGAGCTATTCATCTTATGAACAAGCTTATAAACAGGGGTGTTTCAAAGGACGTGGCGCTAAAAATCGTAGAATCTGTATGTGGGTATGACTTTGAACTTAAGAGGCTAGACCTGAAGGGTGAGAATTACGAGTCCCTTATTGAAGGTTTTAGCAAGAACCTAAAGCTTGTCGAGGATTTCTCACAGGAGGAAGGGGGCTTTAGTGTGGTTGCCCTTTTGGGACCTACTGGTGTTGGTAAGACGACGACTATAGCAAAACTTGCCTACATGTATAAGAAAGCCGGCAAAAAGGTGGGTCTTATAACCATAGACAGCTACAGGGTGGGAGCAATAGAACAGTTAAAAACCTATGCAAACATAATGGAGCTTCCCTTTAGGACGGCAGATACACCTTTGAAGCTGAGAGAGCGCATAGGGGAGCTTTCCTCAATGGACATGGTGCTCGTTGATACAGCCGGAAGAAGCCAGTATAACGAAATAAAGGTAAAGGAACTCGCTCCCTTTTTCACAAAATTGCCAACGTTAAGAGCATTTATAACCTTAGGTGCTAACACGGAGGAGAGGGTACTTTATGACATCATAGAGAGCTTCAGTATAGTTCAGCCTTCCGGATTGATATTTACCAAGATGGATGAGACGGGATACTTTGGCACTGTGGTAAACGTAGCATATAGGACTCAGATACCCCTCTACTGTTTTACCACCGGTCAAAGGGTTCCTGAGGATATAGTTATGGCAAACTACGAGTACTTAGCTAAAATCTTTTTAGAGGCATCCTGATGGAAGAGCAAGCAGTCCATCTAATAAAGGCTGAGGGAAAAGAGAGAAAGACTGGTTATATCTCCATTGCAAGTGGGAAGGGTGGTGTGGGTAAGACCCTCATAACTGTTAACGCTGGGAAAATCATAAGCGGTCAGGGCAAAAAGGTTCTCATAGTAGATGGAGATTTAGGACTTAGCAATGTACATATAATGCTTGGGATAACACCTGCGAAAAATCTATACCATTTCTTTATGGGAGAGGCGGCGATTGAAGAGATAGTTACGCCAATATACGATAACCTGGACTTCATATCCAGTGGAAGCGGTATAAGGGAGCTTGTGAACCTGCCGAGTTTACAACTTAGGAACCTTATACTTAAACTGCAGGAGTATGCGGAGAAGAGCTACGATTGGGTTATCTTTGATACACCCCCTGGAATTCATTCTGATACCCTCTCCATAGTTTCCTCATCCCACATACCTGTAGTGATTACAACACCAGAGCCAACGGCTATTGCGGATGCTTACGGGCTTATAAAGGTGCTAAACCACTACGAGGGGGTTAAAAGCTTTTACCTTCTTGTGAACAAGACATCAAACCAAAAGGAGGGTGAAAGGGTTTACGAAAGCATAAGAATCGTGTGTGAGAGGTTTACCTCCGCAGAGCTTAAATACCTTGGAAGCCTCCGTTATGATCCAAGGATTATTAAAAATATAATAAACCAAAACCCCTTTAGCGAAGCACTTACAAGGGAACTAATTAGTGCACTGTCCCTACTACCCCTCAATATAAGGACACCTACGCCCAGCTTTTGGGAAAGACTTCTTTCAAGGTTGAGGAGGTCCTGATATGAAAGTCGGAATTATTGGCTATGGAAATATGGGCAGTAGCTTTGCCAGGGCTCTTAGTAAGGTGGTGGAGGTTGTGGTATACGATGTGAGCGAGGAAAAAAGGGAAAGAGCTTTAAGGGATGGCTTTGGTGTTGCCAAGGGTTTGGAGTTTTTACTTGAAGTCTCAAACTGGCTGTTGCTTTCGGTAAAGCCTAAGGATGCTCTTGGGTTACTCTCCGAGCTCAAGGGTATGATAGGAGATAGGCTCCTTGTAAGCGTTGTGGCGGGGCTCAGCCTTTCAAAAATGGAGGAGCTTGTGGGAGGTGCAAAGCTTATAAGAACTATGCCCAACATAAATGCCCTTGTGGGAAAGGCTACCATAGCCTTTACCTGCGGAGGTGGTGTCTCTGAGGAAGAGAAGGAGAAATTTATCAAGCTCTTCTCCAACTGCGGAAGTCTTTATGAGATAGATGAAAGCCTTATGGAAGCCTTTACAGCCCTTGCGGGCTCTGGTCCTGCCTTTGTTTTTAAGTTCGTGCATGCTATGGCACTGGCAGGGGTCATGGAAGGCTTTAGCTACGAAAGGGCAAGGGATATCGTCTTGGATACAGTCCTTGGCTCCTGTGAGCTACTTAAGGAGCTTGGGGGAAATCCAGAGGAGTGGGTTGTAAAGGTTACCTCTCCAGGTGGCACCACCATAGAGGGTATAGGGGTATTAGAGGAGAGGGGTTTTGTGGGTATACTTATGGAATGCATAAAAAGGACGTCGGAAAAGTCAAAAAGACTGACCTGATATTTTCCCTAAGGTTTGGGAGGGCTAAGGTGGGCATAGTAGGGTGGCAAGGGGACAAGGAGGTTATCACTTTAAAACAGGTTCACTCCTCAAGGGTAGTTCTTTTAGATATGGGTTTGGAGGAGCATGAGGGGGACGCTCTGATAACCCAAAGAAAGGGCATAAAGATAGGTGTAAGAACGGCTGACTGCGTGCCCATCGTCTTGGTAGGCAACAGCACCTTGGGTGTGGTCCATGCAGGTTGGAGGGGCATTAGAGAAGGGATAGTGGAGAATACCCTTGGGGTCTTAAGGGAGCTTGAGTCCTTAGGGGGCTTTCTTGCTTTCATAGGACCCTCTGCAAAGGCATGCTGTTACGAGGTGGGCGAGGAGTTCAAAGAGTATCCCTTTGTCCTTCACTACAGGTCTGGCAGGCATTACATGGACACTCAGGAGGAGGTGATAAGAAGGCTCAAAAAGGGGGGAGTTAGAAGGCTTTTCCTCTGGAAATCCTGCACCGTATGCAACCTAAGGCTTCCCTCTTACCGGAGGGAAAAAACCAAGGACAGACTTTTAACCTTTGGTGAACTACTCTGAAGTAAGACAATTATAACTTCAGCTATTTCAGCCTTGACCTTTCCTATATCAGCCTTTGTGGTTAGCTCTTTGTTAAGCTTTAATAACCAAGTAGGTAGGCAGAAGGTAGGGTATGTGTAAGATATACAACCAGTTTAAAATATAGCCATGATAAGCAAAAAAACGGTGGCCGATGTTTTCTCAGCCGTCAGCAGGAAGTATGACCTTTTTTTAAGGCTTGTGACCTTCGGGGGTATAGACATATGGCAAGAAGAACTGCTGAGCATGTCCGAAGGGGAGGCAATACACCTTGATGTAGGCACAGGCACCGGGGAGGTGCTTCTAAAGTCAAAAAGTGGACTAAGGGTGGGTATAGACCTCTCCCTTGACATGCTAAAGGTGGCAAAGAACAAGTGTCCCAGGTGTGCTTTTATTCTTGCAGATGCGGAAAACATACCCTTTAAAGACGAGAGCTTTGAACTTATTACCCTCTCCCTTGTTTACAGGCACCTTCTGAACAGAGAAGACTTTTTAAAAGAGGCACGTAGGCTTTTAAAAGAAGGTGGTGAGCTCTGCCTTTTAGACATAAACCGCTTTTCCCTTACGCCCTTTCTCATATTTCTTATGAAGTATCCACTAAAGCCTTTGGGTCTTTTGCTCTTTGGCTCTGAACGCTGGGATTTTTTTATACACTCCTTGGAGAATAGTATAAGCGTTGAAAAGGTTCAACTCGAGCTTAAAACCCATGGTTTTGAAACTAAAGTTCTAAAAAGAAGGGTTTTAGGCCTTGTTTACATACTATGCGCCTATAAAAATATAGGAACATCCTAATATAAAAGGATTTTATGGTTCTTATAAAAAGTTTTGATGTTATACAAATATAGAAAAACAGTAGAATAATTAAAAATCGTAGGAGGTTAAACCATGATTACAAGAAGGGAGGTCCTTATCTCCGCAGGCTTTCTGGGAACCTATGCCATACTTAAACCTTATGGGCTATCCTTTGCTCAAAGCTCTGAGCTTCCAGTATTTGCCCTCAGAGGTGATGGCAAGGTTGCGGTAATTGACCCAAGGAGGGACGAGGTCATAAAGGTCATAGAGACGGGCGGAAGGGGTGGAACCCTCGGCTCTATATCAAAGGATGGAAGGTTTTTATACGTGGCAAACAACGCACCGGAAAACAGGACTGTAAGCATATTAGACACCTCAAGGCTTGAACTTATTAAAAACCTTGAGACGGGAAACAGACCCAAGCATCCAGTGGTATCTCCAGATGGTGCCCTTGTGGCGGTTAACCACTCGGGGCTTGACGGCCAAGCCATAAGGGTTGTTCTTATAAGCACATCTAACAACCAGATAGTCGCTACTGTAAACCTGCCTGTAAGCAACAAAGAGCACAAGGGAGACTTTAGTATGCACGGCTCTTGGTCTCCAGATGGGAGGCTGTATGCAGTGGGAAACTATGCGGACAACAAGTTTTACCTAATAGGCAGGGAGGGCAAGGTGGTGAGCGAGGTCTCCACCTCTGGAAATCCTCACTACTTTGACTGGAGGGGCAAGGAGCTATGGGTAACGGTGGAGTTTAACAAGCCAAAGGGCGGGCTTTCCGCTCCCAACGTCTACATCTATGACATCTCTGACCCTGCTTCACCACTTTACAAGGGCATACTCAAGCCTGAGCTTGACGTGCTCGAAAAGCAAGATCAGGCAAGGATAGAAGGGCATCATGGAAACTTTACCAACGACGGCAAGCTTTTTATCCTTTGCAACAGGGGTGCAAGCCCTTTTGAGGGAACAACCATAGCCATTTATGACCCAGATAGTAGAATGGAGATAGCCAAAATAAACTCTGAGGTCAAGGGTGTGGCACATGCTTACATAACGCCCGATGGGAGGTATGCGGTCATAACCCAGTACGGGGACACAAAGTTTGAGGTAATAGATCTATCCCAGAGAAAGTCTGTAAAGGTGGTGGATACGGGGATAGGTAGGCATATGGGTCATGCGGTCTTTGTGGGCAACAAGATGTACATAACCAACAGGGTAGCGGACAGCGTCTTTGTAGTGGATACACAAAGGTGGGAGATCTTAAAGAGGATACAGACCGCACCCTCTGGTCAGGCTCAGGGGCAGGTGGTCAGGGACTTTTATCAGGTCTTTGAGAGGGTTGGAAGGGCCTTTTTGGTATGAACCTTCTTATAACGGGCTTTTTGGGAAGTGGTAAGACCACCTTTATATTGAACAGTTTAGTAAAAAGATACAGAGATAGAAGGCTTGCTATAGTGGTTAACGACTTTGGACAGGTGAGCTACGACAGGCTTAGGTTTTATGCTGAGGGGCTTAGGGTTGAGGGGGTGGAGGGGGCTTGCTTTTGCTGTAGCGCTCTTGGTGAGCTCCTTGAGGTTTTGCATACTTTGAAAGGAGCCGATGTGCTCCTTGTGGAGACCTCAGGGCTTTCTGACCCTTACCCTGTGATGCAGGCTATGGAGAGCGAGGGCTTTCCACCTACCTCCATAGTCTGCGTAGCCTCTGCACTGCAACTGGAAGAGTTTCTAAAAGAGCCCCTATTTTTGGCACAGCTTGAGCTGTCTGACTGTGTAGTTTTAAGCTTTTGCGACCTTTTGCCCAGCTACAAGCCTTACCTTAACCTGCTCGATGGACATATAACCTTCCCCGCCTATGAGGGCTCTGTGGATGAGGATTTTTATCTTTTTGTGGATGGGGTAAAAAGTAAAAAAAGAAGGCAAAAGAGGAGAAAAGCTAAGGTCAATCATCCATTCAGCCAAATAACCTTAAAGCTTGAAGGCTTTTACTCCATGTGGGAGATGGAGAACTATCTTAGAAGCCTACCCGCAAGTATAGTAAGGGTCAAGGGCTATTTAGAGTGCATAGAAAGCCCACTGCCCCTTGGCTTGAACTGGACAAGAAAGCACCTAAGCTGGGAGACTGTGGAAAAGCCCATAGACAGCTTTTTAACCTTTATAGGCTATGGTGATTTTATACTTCCATCCTTGCCAAAAAGGGAGATATCCTTTGAAAGTATGATACCCTTGGGAAGCTATGATAAAAGACAAGGCATAGCCTACTTAAAAGGTATGCCAGTGGATGAGCTCACCGCTGCTGAAGAGCTTCTAAAAGAGGACCTCAAGGACGCAGTCCTCTTGACCCACGAGGGAGCCTTTGAGTGTAGCCTTGATGTGGGCAAAAAGCTTAAGATAGAGCTACGCTTTTGCCACCTACACAGGTCACTTGATGAACTAAAGGACGTAAAAAAGGTGCTCCTCTGGGATCTTCCTGACGCTTACGCCTCTTACGTGGTCAAAAAGCTAAAGGACAAGGCTCAAGTCTTCCATGTAGGAAGGCAATTCACCCTTCCTGATGCAGAGCTATCTCTAAAAGTAGATACAAAGGAAAAAGCAAGAGTGCTAACAAGATAAAAGCCCCGCAGGGAGCGGGGCGAAAAAGACATCAGAATATGGTCTGAAGGGCAAGGGTAAAGTCTGTGTAGTTTTTGCCTGTTGCGCCCTTGTCCGCACTGTTCCTGCTGAAGGTGTCAAGACCGAGCTGGATTTTGGCATTTTGACCCTTTATGTAGTAGTTAAAGTAGACCGCATACCTGTTGACCTTGGGCTTGGGTCCACCGCTTGCGGGTTTTTGCTCACTGTTGAACCATCCAAGGGCAAGTGCGGGCTTGCCAAATCCTACAACTTGGTCGTAAAGGAGCTGACCTTGTACCCAAAAGGCTTTTGCGTCATTATTGAATCTATCGTAGTCCTTTAGGTCTATGTATCCGAGTTGCACATTGGGTATCATGTCTCCATACTTTTGCTCCCACTGGGCGTCAACCGTCCACTGCTTCCAGGTGTGTTCCTCATTTACAACAGTAGCTGGATCATCCTTTCTCTTTTGTGTGTTGTAGCCAAAGCCAAGGGTGAGGACATTTTGCTTTCCAAGATAGGTATCAGATAAAGAGTATCCCTTCTCTGCCTTATAGCCGAGCATTGTAGGGGTAAACTGCACCCTGAAGGCATAGGCAAGGTTTTCATCCTTGTTGCTTATGCCACTAACTCTGTTGTCAAACCTACCGTCAAAGATACCAGCCCTTACTATGAGCATACCGTCCGCTATGTCGCTCCTTACAGAAACACCCGCATCCCTTGAGCCTGAACCACCTGCTAAAGCGCCCATTGTGGCTGCTTCAAACAC
>RFFP01000005.1 GCA_003696155.1 Acidobacteriota bacterium | reverse complement strand
TATCCTGTAGGCTTCGTCATTAATCTTACAATCTTCATGTCATTGATTTTCAAGGCTTTTATTAATATCGCCCTTTGGCACATTCCTTGCAAAAGATAAGGTTAGAAAACCTTAAAGGAGGTGAAACCCATGAGACAGATCGCCATCTACGGAAAGGGTGGAATAGGAAAGTCCACAACACCCAAAATATTGTTGCAGCCCTTGCAGATGCCGTTCGCAAGTGCTTCATAGTAGGTGCAACCCAAAGGCAGACTCAACAAGGCTCATACTCCACATAAAGGCTCAGGCTACAGTAATGCACCTTGCTGTAGAAAGGGGTTCGGTAGAGGACCTAGACCTTGATGAGGTCATGCTTGTGGGCTTTGGAGGCGTAAAGTGCGTCGAGTCTGGAAGTCCAGAGCCAGGCGTAGGTTGTGCGAGTAGGGGTGTTATAACCGCCATAAACTTCCTTGAGGAGAACGGAGCCTTCGATGAAGACCTAGACTATGTATTCTACGACGTTCTTGGTGACGTTGTGTGCGGTGGTTTTATATGCCCATAAGAGAAGGAAAGGCTCAGGAGATTTACATAGTGACCTCGGGTGAGATGATGGCCATGTACGCAGCCAACAACATAACCAAGGGTATTCTCAAGTATGCCCACAGTGGTGGTGTAAGGCTTGGCGGTCTCATATACAACAGTAGGAAGGTGGAGAACGAAAAAGAGCTTATAAACGCCCTTGCAGAGAAACTTGGAAACCAAATGATGCACTTCTTACCAAGGGACAACATATTCCAAGAGGCAGAGCTAAGAAGGCAGACGGTCATAGAGTACGCACCCCAGCACCCTATGGCTGACGAATACAGAGCCCTTGCAAAGAAGATAGAGGAAAACAAGAAGCTCAGCATACCCACACCTCTCACCATGGACTAGCTTGAGCAACTGCTTGTGGACTACGGAATAATGAAGCCAGAGGAGGTAATGGCCTAAGGAGGTAGAGCTATGGGAGTAGTAGTTGATAAGGAAACAGCTCTAAAGCTTATAGAGGAGGTGCTTTCTTCCTATCCTACAAAGGCAAAGAAGGATAGGGTAAAGCACATGAACGTTATAGAGCCAGAAGGGGGAGACAAGTATCTCCCCAAATCTAATGTGAAGTCAAGGCCCGGCGTCATGACCGTAAGAGGTTGTGCCTATACCTGTTCTAAGGGTGTGGTCTGGGGTCCCATAAAGGACATGATACACATCTCCCACGGTCCAGTGGGCTGTGGCTACTATTCAAGGGCAGGTAGGAAAAACTACTACATAGGTACTACTGGAGTGGATAGCTTTGTGACCCTCCACTTTACCATAGACTTCCAAGAAAGGGACATAGTCTTCGGCGGTGATAAGAAGCTTACAAAAGCCATACATGAGCTTGCGGAGCTCTTTCCTTTAGCAAAGGGCATAACCATACAATCCGAATGCCTTATAGGGCTTATAGGTGACGACATAGAGGCGGTAGCCATGTTAACCTCAAAGGAAACGGGTAAGGTCATAGTGCCCGTGAGGTGTGAGGGCTTTAGGGATGTGAAGGGTCAGGAGATAGAGAGCACACCCTATGATATACAGTATTTACATACCACCTTTGAGGGAAAGGAAGGAAGATATACACATTTTGGTAGACCATCTCCTTCCCAAGTTGAGCAAGATGTTGGGACGTAGGCTGAAGGTTAAAGATAACACCCTAAGCGTGCTCATGTCCTGCGATTTTCCCGGTAATGTGAGGGAGCTCTTTAACTGTCTTACCAGGGCCGCTATAGCTTCAGAAAGGGGTGTGATAAAAGCCCATCACCTTTCCTGCATGGGTTCTGGCATATGCCGCTCCTACTTAATCAGACAAGCATCTGTCAAGGTGGAAAAGACCAAGGAAGAGGAAAGGGAAAGACTACCCAAGGATGAAAAGACAAGGATACTAGAAGCCTTAGAAAAGGTAGGCTACGTTCAGGCAAAAGCGGCAAGGCTCCTGGGTATGACCGTAAGACAGCTGAACTATAGGATAAAGAAGTACGGCATTGACATAAAAAAGATTTAGGAAAGGTTTCAAAATGGTGGGATCTTATGAGCCAAAAATGGCCTTTTTTAGCATCCAGATGTATATATGGTGCTGTACCTAATAATTCTACTTTACATAAACTTACTCCTCTCTATCGTCCATCTCCTACTCATCCCTAACAAACGTTAAAGCGAGAAAACATAAGCCACTTTCTCACCAAACGTATATCTGTCTTTTTGAAAGTGGCGGAGCCGACGGGACTTGAACCCGCGCCCTCCGGCTTGACAGGCCGGCGTTCTGACCGGGCTGAACTACGGCTCCTGATATTTTATATTATATCATCTTTTCAGAATAAGACCAGCCAATCTTTCTATTTCTTTGGCGAGTTCTGTATCCCTTTTGGTTATACCACCTACCTCATGGGTTTGTAACTTTACTAGCACCCTCTTGTAGCCAAGCTCCACATCAGGATGATGCCACAGTGCCTCTGCGAGGGAAGCTATGGCGTTAAAGAGAAAGACCGTTTCCTTCCAATTTTTTGTGATGTACTCTTTCCGTATGTAGCCTCCTTCGTAGTTCCACCCCGGTAACTCACCTAACGCTTCTTCTATCTCCCTTTGTTGTAGTTTCTCTTCCATGTCATTAGAACATAGACCCAAAAGCTTCTTTTACAAGCCCTTAGTTTAGCCATCCCTATATCCCAGGTGATATATTAATACCTGATGGAAAACATATTTGTATGGGGTCTGAACTTTAAAACTGCCCCTATAGAGCAGAGGGAGCTTTTAGCCTGTAGTTGTGAGGAAACCTACTTCCTGCTTCCCGTTATTAAAACCATACCCGGAGTGAGGGAGGTTATGCTCCTTTCCACCTGCAATAGGGTTGAAGTTTACGCCGTTGCGGAGGGATACGAACCTGTGAACAGGCTTGTCATAGAACTCCTGCAGCTCAAAGGTATAGATTTAAGGATTAGAAAACATTCTTTTTTCTTCGAAGGTCTGCAGGCCGTAGCCCACGCTTTTAGGGTAGCCAGCGGTCTTGACTCCATGGTCGTGGGAGAAAGCCAGATAGTACACCAATTTAAAAATGCCTACAAAATAGCCAAAGATGTGGGGACAACGGGTAAAGTACTTAACAGGCTTTATGAAAAGGCTCTTAGAACTGCAAAAAGGGTTAGAACTGAAACGGGGATAAGCAGGAATGCAGTCTCTGTGAGCTTTGTAGCTGTTGAGCTGGCGAAAAAGATATTTGGAAATCTGGTAAAAAGTAAGGTTCTTCTGGTCGGTGCTGGTGAAATGGCAGAACTCGCAGCCAAGTATCTAAAAAAGCTACAGGCACACCTCTTCATAACAAACCGTACCTATGAAAAGGCTGTGGAGCTTGCAAGGAGTCTCGAAGGACATGTGCTGAGGTTTGAGGAGCTTTCGGAACATCTCTATAATTTTGACATAGTAGTTGTCTCCACCGCAAGCAAGGAATATCTAATAAGGTCAGAAGAGGTCAGAAAAGCGATGAAAAGGAGGAGCTACAAACCCATGTTCTTTATAGACATATCCGTACCCAGAAATGTAGACCCCCTCATAAACAACCTCGATGAGGTCTTTCTGTACAACATAGATGACCTACAGGAGGTTGCGGAAAAGAACATGCAAGAAAGAATCAAGGAAAAAGAAAAAGGTGAGATAATAGTATGGGACGAAGTAAGCAAGTTTTCTAAGTGGCTGGAGCTACTTAGTGTGGAGGACTTGATAGTGAGATTGAAAGAGGAGTGGAAAGAGGTTGAGCTAAGAGAACCAATGGTCAAAAGGCTCATACATAGGGTTGTTGAAGAGGTGAGAAGAGAACCGTCTATTTCGGATAGGTTGTTTAAAATATTCCTGCAGGAGGTGGAAGATGCGCACTCAAGGCGAAAGCTATCCCATGTCCATAACAGAGCTCATGGAGCTTGAAAGCGAATACTCCATAAAGGCATACATACTCATAAAAGCAGACCCAAGGGAAATTCCTTCCATAATGCTTGCCCTATCTACCTTTGAAGGCGTAAAAACTGCGGATGTGGTCACCGGACCTTATGACATCATAGTTTTTGCAGAACTGAGAAACCAAGATGAGCTGGGAAGGCTCGTTATAAACAAGATACACTCCTTAGAAGGGGTAAGGGAAGCTCTAACCTGTGTGGTGGTCAAGATATGATCCAGTTTCCCATGGTTATAGAGGAACAGGACAGGGTGGTTGTAATATACTCGGAAGAGCCCATAGACTATAAGGAAGAGGATGATGGAGTCCATATATTCTACTCCAAAAGGGGAGATGTGGTGAAGATTATAATAAAGAAGGATGAAAAGTATCACCTCATATACTTCTGATTACCTCCTTATAGAAGGGGGTAAACCTCTAAGGGGGGCTGTGAAGATCTCTGGTTCAAAGAACGCCACCCTTCCCATACTCATGGCCACCATACTAACCAGGGAAGAATGCCAAATTGGCAACGTTCCCCAGCTTCTTGATGTGAGGACGACTCTCGAGCTCTTGAACCATTTGGGTGCTAGGGTTGTGAGTGATAGCTCCTGGGTTTGTGTTGAAACCGCCCCTCTAAGGAGCCATACAGCACCAGACCATATGGTCAGAAGGATGAGAGCTTCTGTCCTTGTAATGGGCCCCCTTCTTGCGCGTCTTGGGAGGGCTCTAGTTTCTATGCCAGGGGGGTGTTCTATCGGTGTGCGGTCCATAGACCAGCATCTTAAAGTCTTTGAGAAGGCGGGCGCAAGCATAAGTATAAGGCATGGATACCTCGACCTTAACATAAGGAAGATAAAGCCTGTGGAGCACACCTTTGAGGTTATAACGGTTACGGGAACAGAAAACGCCCTCATGCTTTTGAGCGCATGTCCAAAAAGAAGCGTTCTTAGAAACATAGCCCTTGAACCAGAGATAATGGACCTTGTGGAGGTCCTTGGAAAGATGGGTGCCCAAATAGACATAGATGGGAGGACCGCTGTAATAAGAGGTTCTGAAGAACTAGCTGGCTTTAAACACAGCGTAATTCCCGACCGAATAGAAGCTGGCACCTTTATGGTAGCATCTTATGTCTCCGGTGGAGATGTGCTCCTTGAGAACTTAAGGGTAGACCACCTGGGTAGTGTGATAGAAAAGCTTAGGGAGGCCGGTGCAGAGGTGGAAATCCTAGACCTAAGCACCTTGAGGGTGAGGGGAAAAACTACCATTAAACCTCTCAGCATATCAACTTCCGAATATCCGGGCTTTCCTACGGACATGCAGGCTCAGTTTATGGTTCTTTGTTCCCTTGCCGATGGTGTATCTGAGATAACGGAAAACATCTTTGAAAACAGGTTTCAGCATGTGGGAGAGCTACAGAGGATGGGTGCGGACATACACGTAAGGGGCAGGACGGCAATTGTGAGGGGTGTGAAGAGATTAGAAGGCGCTGAGGTGTATTCAACGGACCTAAGAGCCTCTGCAAGCTTGGTGATTGCAGGTCTTGTGGCCGATGGTCAAACCATAGTAAGAGATATATACCACCTTGATAGAGGCTACGAGAGGCTCGAAGAGAAGCTAAGAAGTTTAGGGGCATCTGTAGAAAGATGCCCCTCAAGGGAATATTAAGCTATCTCTATCTTTCTCTCCTTAGCAGTCTCGGATTTGGGTATTCTTATTTCCAGAACGCCATCCTTGAACTCCGCTTTCGCCTCTTCCACTTTTACATCGGCAGGTAGGCCTATAACCCTCTCAAACTTTCCGTATGCCCTCTCTACCCTGTGGTAGGTCTCTGTCTTTTCTTCCTTTTCCTCTCTCTTTTCGCCCTTTATGTGTAGGGCGTTATCCCTTATGCTTACTTCCACATTCTCTTTCTTTACACCGGGAAGTTCTGCCTTTACTACGATCTCCTT
>RFFP01000032.1 GCA_003696155.1 Acidobacteriota bacterium | reverse complement strand
CTTTTAGGCTTTTTCACCTTTGTCCAGCCAAAACCTATTTGGTGTCCAAACCCGCTATACTATGTGGCATGGGAGGGAAACTCAAACAAAGCAAAAAAGAGAGGAGAAATACTTATAGCACCACCACTTATCATAGCTGGGATGGTGTAGGAAGTGAGTATGGTGGAGTTGATAAGGACATGGGGATATTCAGGTTAGGGAGACCCTAATAGAATTCTTGGACGGAGTAGAAAGTAAGAAAAATCCCCTCATTATTTTCCCCTCCTCTTAAGTTATAGAGTTACAGAGTATCCTTCTTTAAGAAATAATGCAAGATCTGGATAGACACAAATGCTATAATAATTGGCGCCATGAAAAGGGTACTACTTGTCTGCCTGCTCTCAGTACTAACCCTATCCTGCGGGCACGTAACTCAAGAAGCCTATAGGATGCAGGTAAGCCCTTTACCCACAGGTCAAGATCCTCCCCCTCAAAGGGTAGAGGAACCAAAACAGGAAGGGGAAGGTATAAAACAAGACCTTATATACGAGAGGATCCCTTTAGTAGAAAAGCCTTTGGAAAGAGGAGAAAGGGCTGGTAGGCTAAGCCTCCATTTTGAAGACATAAGCCTTCAGGAGCTTCTAAACGAGGTATTTTATAAGATACTGGGACTTTCTTACACCGCACCTACTGACCTTACCCAAAGGGTATCAATCCATATTGATAAGGTATCTAAGGAGGAAGCCTTTGAACAGGTGAAAAGTCTTCTTGAACTTGCTGGTTATGGAGTCTTTCACGATGGGAGGGTTTTAAAGGTTGTGCCACAGAAGGCACAGCTTACAAAGGTTCTGCCTGCCTACTTTGTTTATAAGCCAAGCTACCTATCCCCTCAGGTCCTAAACGACGCCATTAAGGGTCTTCTTTCTCCAATAGGAAAGGCTTTTATCAGCGGTCAGTCTCTTGTGGTAATAGATGAGAAGAGCAATGTGGAGAGGATAAGGAATCTTGTGGTTGGTATAGACGGGGATGCCTTTAAACTAACTAACATAGCCTTCTTGAAGACCACACTGCCAGCAGACCAGGTTAAGGAGAGCATAGAGAAGATACTCAGGCTTCTTGGTAAGGCGGATGCACCCCAAGTGGTGGAGGCTCTTAAGAGGGAGGGCATACTTCTTGTGGTCTCTTCCGACAAAGTTCTCTTTGAAGAGATAAAGGGATGGGTAAGGATAATAGAGGAGTATTCCAAAAGGGAGGCTCAGGAGGTAGCCATATACAAGCTAAACTTTATAAATGCAAAAAACGCCGCTGAGATAATATCAAACCTTGGTGTTTTGCAGGAGACGCTGACCATAGCCACAGAGGGTAAGGCTCAGAGTATAAGTCCACAGCCCGAGCAGAGAAAGGAAAAACCCCAAGATACAACAGGACAGCAGAAACAGCTAGAACAACCTCCACCGGCACAACCTCAACAAGTACAGCCTCAGCAGACTCCTGAGGAAAAAAAGGAAGAAAAAGTGGCTACCTACGGGAATATAATAGCGGACACTACAAGCAACTCTCTCATAGTAAAAGCCACACCCTTACAGCATCAGGTCATAAGGGCTCTCCTTTCTGAACTGGACAGGGTCCCCAAACAGGTCCTTATAGAGATGGCTGTTGCAGAGGTATCCTTAGGAGACTCCCTTCAGTACGGCTTTGAAGGGCTTTTGAAGGGCTTTATAGATAGTAAGATGTTTAACATATCCACATCCTTTGGACTAATACCCAATGCAGATGCTCTCCAAGGTCTAAAAGTAGCCATCTTCAGCGACGCCAAAGACCTGAGAGCTATATTAAACCTTCTCTCCTCTAAAACTTCCCTAAGGGTTCTCTCTGCGCCCCATATAATAGTTAGGGACAACGAGGAGGCAACCATACAGGTTGGTGCAGAGGTCCCAGTGCTTACCCAGCAGCTTACGGTTAGTACCGGTGGCACTCCAAGCGTTCAAAATCAGGTTCAATATAGAACAACGGGTATAATACTTAGAGTTGTACCTACTATAAGCACCGATGGTAGAGTCTCTTTAAAGATATACCAAGAGGTAAGCGATGCAGTCCCCAACACCATAACACCTCAACTGACATCACCCGTAATAACTAAAAGGTCCACATCCACAACCCTGATAGTGGATGGGAGCCAAATAGCCTTGCTGAGTGGTATAATACAGAGTAGGACAACAAAAGATGTAAGCGGTGTTCCCCTTCTCTCTGATATTCCTGGGCTTGGGGTTCTGTTTAAAAACCACAAGGAGACTACATCTAACACGGAGCTCATAGTACTTATAAAGGCCAATGTCATAAATATACCTTCAGAGAACACAGCGTACAAGGCTGAATTTCTAGAAAAGACCAAGAGGATAAAGGAGCTTATAAAGGTGGAATGAGTACTATAAGAAGGCTAAAAGACAGGTTAAAGGAACGGAAAAATTACAAGGCATTTCTGCTTAAACTAATACCCTTTTTGATTATCGCTCTCCTAGTTGGAATCTTTTATAAGCCTTATATGGATCACATAAACAGTATGAAAGAATCATACAGAGATAAAAAGGAGCTTTACAAAAAATACAGGGAAAAGGCTGACGGACTTGATAAGCTTAAGGAAGAGGAAAAGGTATTAAATGCTAGTATGGAAAAGCTTCTAAGGATCTGCAAAAAGGGGGGAGAGGAGGACAAAGCTATGAGTCAGTTTCATCAGAGCGTTGTATCTCAAATTAGCAGCTTTACTCTGACGCTCAACGTTGAACAGCCTTCCAAAGAGAGTCACGGTCAGGTAGACCTCTTTCTTCTAAAGATCAGTGGTATGGTCACAGACTTGAAACCCTTCTTGCTATTCCTTGAAAAGGCGGAGAGCTCAGAGG
>RFFP01000031.1 GCA_003696155.1 Acidobacteriota bacterium | reverse complement strand
TATAAATGTTCTCCGTCGGTTCTGTAGGGAGCCTATAGTCCCCTACCCTGCTAAACCCTTGACTATGTGAATAAATGTCTATGGTTGAGGGAACTATAAGGCCTTGGAACGAGTACCTGGAGGCTATATCATGCTTATGAACGCACCGGCCGTAATTGTGGAAATACTGCAGGCCCTTAGGGACCTCTACCAGAAGGGTGAGGAGCACACCGTTTACATAAACAAGCTACCCCTAACCGAAGAGGACAGGCTTACGCTCCTTGATGTGCTTGGCGATGGTCAGGTAAGGATAAGTCTAAAATCTGGCGGTCAAAGGGTGGAGTGGAGAGAGACGGGCATAAGCGGTGTCTGGATAGGTGTTTTCTATGACAGGGATGAGAAGCCACTACTTGAGACCATAGAGGTGTGCTACTTTCCATCCCTTGCCAAGGTGCAGGAAGAAGACCTGCAGGATTCTATACAAAGGCTGGAGGAAAGGTTAAAGATACTGCTCCCAGAGGCCTCCAAAGACAGCCTGACCTAAACTTATTCCCCCATCATTTGCCGGTACCTTCTGATGGACGTAAACCCTAAAGCCCTCACTCTCCAAAAGCTCCCTTATTTTACTGATCAGTGGGTCGTTCTGCATCACACCACCAGAGAGGCAAACCCTCTCCACACCCATCTCTTTGGCTACCCTTAAACACACCTGAGCAAGGGTGTTTATAAACCTTGAAACAGCCCTTCTTTTGTCTTTCTCCTCCTTAAGGGAGAGGATGATGGGCTTCCAGTTTATCCGGGAAGCTTCAAGCTCAAAGGGATAGTGGTCCCCTACCCATGGGTCATACAGGTCCTCAAGCATCATGCTTGCCTGACCCTCGTAAGAGATGACCTGCTTTATATCTAAAAGGGATGCAACGCCATCAAAGAGCCTCCCTACGGAGCTGGTCTGTGGCGAGTTGACACCGGATTTCCAGGCTCTGTAGAGGTTATGAAGCTCTTTAAAGTCAAAAGCCTTCAGAGTAGGAAGGTCCAAGTTCAAAGCCTCCTCACCGAAGAGCTCAAAAAGCAAAGATAGGGCAACCCTTCTTGGCTCCTTTACTGCCTTCTCACCACCTATGAGCTTAAAGGGGCTAAAGTAAAAGAGCCTTCTGTAGTCTTTGTAAGAGCACATCAGAAACTCACCACCCCATAAGGTTCCATCCTCTCCGTAGCCCGTTCCATCCCAGGCTATGCCCAAGACCTCACCCTCAAGGCCATGCTCTGCCATACAGGAGAGGGTGTGAGCAAAGTGGTGCTGTATCTCCAAAAGGGGCAAATCCCTCTCCTCAGAAAAGTTCCTTGCCCACCTTGTGGTTTCATACCTTGGATGCATATCGCATACTACAACCTCGGGCTCAAAGCTGTAAAGCTCCATAAGGTCAAGGACCATCTCTTCAAAAGCCTTAAGGGTACCTAGGTTTTCCACATCTCCTACGTGCTGGCTGAGGAGCACCCTATCCTTAAAGCCGAGGGCAAAGGTGTTTTTGAGCATGCCTCCTACTGCAAGGACTTTTCTCTTGAGCTCAGAGGGCAGGGTTATGAACATGGGTGCGTAGCCTCGAGAGCGTCTTATGGGCAAAGCAAAACCGCCCACAACCTTGACTACCGAGTCATCACACCTCCTTTTTATCTCCCTGTTGTGAAGGAGGATATAGTCCGCAAGCTCTGAGAGTCTTTCAAGGGCTTCGTGGTCTTTGTAAGCTATGGGCTCCTCTGAGAGGTTTCCGGAAGTGGCCACCATGGGCCTACCCACAGACCTTAGAATAAGGTGGTGAAGGGGCGAATAGGGTAGGAAGGCTCCTATCCTTTTAAGGCCAGGTGCCACCGAAGGGGCAAGCCCACCCTTTGCCTTCAGTAGCACTATGGGCCTTTCAGGGGAGAGAAGAAGGGCCCTCTCCAAGTTTGATGGCTCTGCGTAGAAGAGGATCTCTTCAAGGCTTGAGAACATGACCGCAAAGGGCTTTTCCCTTCTTCTCTTCCTTTCTCTCAGAAGGCTCACCACAGCTTCTGAGGTTGCGTCGCACATAAGATGAAAGCCTCCTATACCCTTTAGCGCCAGTATGCCACCAGACTTCAGTATCTCTACCGCAAGCTCCAATGCCCTATCCTTCTCAGCCAAGATCTCACCCCTTGAACTGTAAAGGCTAAGCCATGGACCGCATCTTGGGCATGCGTTGGGTTGGGCATGAAACCTCCTGTCCTTGGGATCTTCGTACTCTTTCAGACATTTGGAGCACATGGTAAAGCCCTTCATGGTTGTATTAGGCCTGTCGTAGGGTAGCCTTTCCACAATGGTGAAGCGGGGTCCGCAGTTGGTACAGTTTATAAAGGGGTAGAGGTATCTCCTGTCGGAAGGGTCAAAGAGCTCCCTAAGGCAGTCTTCGCATGTGGCCATATCGGGAAGGACAAAGACCTCCCTTTCTCCTAACTCCGAGCTTTCCCTTATTTGAAAGTCTTCGTATCCTAAGGGTTCAAGGAATTGAAAGTCTACGAAGTGTATCCTTGCAAGTGGTGGCTTTTCCGAGCTAAGTTTAAGAAGGAAAAGCTCCAGGCTTTTCATATCTCCTTCTACCTCTATCTGAACGCCCTTGGTGTCATTTATGACAAAGCCTTTGAGTTTGAGCTCTTCCGCAAGCCTGTAGACAAAGGGCCTAAAGCCCACACCTTGGACAGCACCCTTGACGTGAACCTTCAATCTCTTCATACTTCCAGCTCAAGACTTTTGAGAAGAAGCTCCTGTCCACCTCTTATCTCGGTGTTTAGGCTTTGACAGTGGGGACACAGGGCGTTTAGCTCCTCCTTTTCAGACTCTTTGCCGCATTCCCTGCAGTAAAGCTTAAGCCTTTCAACCTCTATCCTGAGCTCTGCCCTCTGCGCTACTGTGCCTTCCTTTATGGTCTCAAAGGCAAGCTCAAGAAGGTGGGGCTCCACACCAGAAAGCACACCCACAAGGAGCTGTATGACCTTTACTTCCTTTGCCTTGTAGACCCTTGCCTGCTCCTCCACAAGCTCCAAAAGGCTCTGAACGATAGAAAACTCGTGCATCAGCAAATCCTTGGAAGGAGCTCACCCACTGGAGGCTCGAGGAACCTTTTGGTGCCGTAAGGTGTCTCTAGGATAACTGAAGGGTGGGACTCTGGCCTTATGGCATAGCCTATATGCCTTGCCTCCTTACCTTTGGGATGCTCCCTAAGCCTCTCTAAGGCTTTATGGATATCCTCCGGATGGACTGCCAAAACTAGCCTTCCTTCGGAAGCAAGATGGTAAGGCTCAAGACCTAAAAACTCGCAGAGACCTTGTACCTGGGTCCTTATAGGAATGGCTTCCTCCTTTACTAAAAAGGAGAGCCCTGAGGAGTGGGACCACTCGTGGAGCACCGCTGAAAGCCCGCCCCTTGTTGGGTCCCTCATAGCATGTACCCTAAGGCCGGTAAGGAGAAGATGCTCCACAAGGTCCCAAAGGGGCTGACAGTCGCTCTCAAAGTCTTCCCCAAAGTCAAAGCCTTCCCTTTGGGCAAGGATGCAAGCACCGTGGTCTCCAAGGGGTCCGGTCACCAAGATCCCATCCCCCTCCTGTATGTTCCTACAAGAAAGGCCTTCATAGAGCACCTCACCTATACCCGAGCAGGATATAAAAAGACCGTCCGCTTGGCCCTTGGGCACAACCTTGGTATCTCCAGCCACCACCAAAACTCCAGCCTCTTCTGCGGTCCTTGCCATACTTTCTACTATCCTTTTGAGCTCCTCGATGGAAAAGCCCTCCTCTATGATGAAGGCAACAGACATGTATAGGGGTTTTGCACCCATGACCGCAAGGTCGTTGACAGTACCTGCCACCGCAAGCTTGCCTATGTCTCCTCCCCTGAAAAAGAGGGGCTTTACGGTAAAGCCGTCCGTTGTAAAGGAAAGCTTAGAGCTTACCCTTAGGAGGGCTGAGTCTTCAAGGGACGAGAGGATGGGGTTTTCAAGGTATTTGAGGAAGATCTCCCTTACGAGCTTCCATGTCTCTTCACCACCACCCCCATGGGAAAGTCTTATGCTTTTCATGCCATCCTCCTAATGGGTTGTGCACACAGAACAAAGGTCAAAGCTTCTGAGCACAAGTTTGGCATACTCTGATCTATCAAGGCCTATCATAGCCTTCTCTGCTACCCCCAGATGTTTTTCACACCTTGGCCCCAGGTTCCACTGGGAGGGTGTGATTATACGGTACTCCCTAATTAGGCCTTTTTCTACGGTTATACTGTGTATCAAGGTTCCTCTGGCAGCCTCAACCACTCCCAGACCATAGCCTTTGACCTCCTTAGGTGGTCTTTTTAGGCTGTTTGATGGCTCTGAGAGTCTATCCTTTAGCTCTTTAATAACTCCTTCAAGAAATCCAACAAGATGACCTATCTCCTTTACCCTCGCCAAAACCCTGACCCCAAAGCTGTCACCGTATTTTCTGTGCATATGCCTTACCTCAGGGTCTGGCAGAAGTAAGAGCCTTGAGAGAGGTCCCGTCTCAAAGGGAAGCCCCTTATACCTTACGGGATAGGCAAGAGAGTAGGAAGGCGGTTCTGCTTCTTCTACCATGTAAGTTTTTAACCTACCGTGAATAACCCTATCCATATAGTAGCCTGGACCGTTAAAGAGATTTCCACCGCTCAATAGCCTGTTATAAGCCTTACCCTTATGCATAAGACCCTCACTTTGACAGAACTCTAAGAATTTACGTATGTCTTCTATGACGCTCTCTTGGAAGAATCCTTTTACGAGGTCAAGGGTTAGCCCAAGATCTACTATGTCTGAGGGTTTTGGGCTTGAAGTTATACCCCCGGGCACTGCATAGGAAGCGTGGGGCCATTGCCCAGAGAGGAGGGCTATAGCCCTGGTTATCCTCGAGGAGACCTCTATGGCATCTATCCACCTCTTACCCCTGTAGGGTCTGTATATGTCTGCCTGAGCAACCTCTGGCATCAGGAAGAGGTAGAACCACTTTATATGGTTTTGAAGCACCTCAAGGCTTTGAGTTATGGTTCTTACAAGCCTTGCCTTTTTCGTTGGCACCACCCCGAGGATGTCCTCTAAAGCCTGCACGCATGCCATGAGGTGAGCATGGCCGCATATACCACAGACCCTCGGAACTATAACAAGAGCATCCATGTAAGGCCTTCCAATAAGAACCTTTTCTATACCCCTTGAGGTGGGTATGCTTATCCTTGCATCCTCCACAATGCCGTCTTTCCAGAGGAGCTGGAGCTCTGCCTCACCCTCTACCCTCTGCATTAAAAGCCTTTCAATCCTCATCCTTCAGCCTACTTGGAGCAAACATCTTAGCAACACCCGAGAGCATTATATATCCCCTCTTGGAAACACCTATGGGAAGCTCTGCTGGCAAACCTGCATACTGCCTTGTTTCCCAAAGACCAACCCTTGGAAAGTCATACTCGGTACATCCAAAACAGGGAGTTCCAACCCTGGTTTTAGAGCTCACACCGTTCCATAGGGTTATGTTGCAAGAGGAGTAGCTCAAAGGACCCCTACAGCCAAAATGGTAAAATAGACAGCCTTTTTGGGAGCCAAGTTCTTGCGCTTCTACCTTCCACTCAAAGTACTCGTTGCGTGTACAGCCCCAGTGGGTTAGGGAAGAGTAAAAGTCTTTGGGCCTTCCCCACTGGTCAAGCTTTGGCCTTATGCCCTCAAGCAAGGAGGTAATCGTGCCCACAATCCAAGAGGGATGTGCAGGGCATCCGGAAAGGTTTATGACAGGAAGCCCACCCCTCGAGACAAAGCCTTCCCCTAGTAAACCTCCCTTTTCCTTAAACCTGTACTGAAGACCGCAGACCTCTGGGTTGTTAAGCGCAGGTATGTTGCCGTAAACTGCACAGCTCCCAACAGCCATAACAAATAAGGAGCCTTCTGCCAAACTCTTTAAAGCTTTATCTTCTCTCTCTACTGCACCCTCAACTATCAGAAGGTCTATATCCCCTACCTTCCCAATTGCCTCTTCCTCACCTTCTATGGAAAGGGATGGATGGAAGAAGTAATCAACCCTGCTAAAGAGTGAACTCAAATATTCGTAGTTTAGAAAAGAGTGGGTATTACCGCAGCAGGTTAGCCTTTGGAGCCACAGAACCCTCATACTAAGCTTTTTCTATACACCTTCATTTTCAGCCTAAGGTAGTCAAGCCAGTTTTCAAGACCTTCGCCAGTCTTGGTGGACAGCCTTATAAAGTCCATGTGGGGGTTTACCCTTCTTGCGGAAGCTATAGCCCTATCTACGCTAAATTCCACATAAGGCAGAAGGTCCACCTTGGTTATGAGCATGAGCTGGGCACTTCTGAACATCACAGGATACTTCTCGGGTTTGTCATCGCCCTCTACAACGGATAGGAGGACTACGTTAAGGTGAGCTCCCACGTCGTAGCTTGCTGGGCACACGAGGTTGCCCACATTCTCAATAAAGACAAGTTGGAGCTTTTCAAGGGGCAGATGATGTATGCCCTCGTGAACCATAAAGGCATCAAGATGACAGGCTGAGCCTGTTGTTATCTGATAGGCTGGTGCTCCCTTAGTCCTTATCCTCTGTGCGTCTCTATCTGTCTCTAGGTCTCCCTCAATGACCCCTATCCTCACCTCGGGCAGGAGCTCTATGGTCTTCTCCAGAAGGCTCGTCTTTCCAGCTCCCGGCGAGGACATGAGGTTTATGGCAAGGATGCTATGCTCCTCAAAGTGTCTTCTGTTCTCCTCCGCCTGAAGGTCGTTCTTCTCAAGTACCCTTTTGTTAACCTCAAGGGCCTTTTTATGCTCGTGAAGCTCTTCATGGTTAGAACATCCACATTCCTTGCACATCTTGGCCTCCTTTTCTATGAATAGATGTTCACATAATATAGTCCCAATTAATGGTATGAGCAACTGGCTTTATACTATAGAGAGTCGATGGAAAAAGTCCTAGAGGTAAAGAACCTGAGCTTCAACTACAAGAAGGAGGAGCCGCTCATTGAGGAGCTTAGCTTTGATGTTAAGAGGGGTGAGTTTTTTGGCATACTGGGTCCCAACGGTGCAGGGAAAAGCACCCTACTGAAGATACTTCTTGGGTTTATAAGACCTCAGAGGGGAGAGGTAAGGCTCTTCGGACAGAGGTTGGAAAGCTTCAAAGATTTTCGCAGGATAGGCTATGTGCCCCAGAGGTTTTCTGTAGAGAGAGCCTTTACTGGGACTGTTGGGGAGCTTTTAAGGGCGGTGGCACCGAAGGAGAGGGTAGGCTGGATAATAGCTTTTCTGCACCTTGAGAACCTTTTAGAGAGACCCTTTATAATGCTATCGGGCGGCGAGCAGCAGAAGGTGTTACTGGCCATGGCTCTGACCACCAACCCTGACATGCTTTTTCTGGATGAGCCCATGACCGGGCTTGATATACACGCCCAAGAGCATATAGAGAACCTGCTAAAAGAGATAGCAAAGGACAGGACAGTGGTGGTAGTCTCCCATGACCTTGGTTTTGTGCTTAGAAACGCAAGCAGAATACTCTGCCTTGGTATGCCCTTCTGTAGGGTTGTAAGTCCGGAGGATTTTGAGGGTCTTATAAGGGAGCTTTATAGGCTTCACTGAACCCTTTTTAAAAGTATCCGCCCCATATCCACAGCCCCATTGGGTATGGCTTTTCTTGTTCAGGCAAAGCTCCTGACATTGGGGGAGCATTATGTCCTTGGGTCCTACACGGGGCAAGCTTTCGGGAAGGCCTTCACCAAAATCCTTAAGCTGAAAGCCTCAAGAAGACAGTGGCTTTTATATTTGAGGGTCAAGCAACGCTAGAGGTCAACTACAACCTTACAGAGGCAACACTGCGCAGGCTTGCAGATGCAAAATACAGCTGCCGTCTTTTTCCACCTCAGAATATGGACTCCCCGTATGGTTGAGAAGACAGCTCAGGAATATAGCCTTTACACTATAGCCCTGGACAGGCAGGCAACGGTCAGGGAGCTTGAGGCCATTGACCTATACTAAACCTGGCTCCTCCATAAAGACTGGAGAGCTTAGCACTCCCCTCGTATAAAATTTTTACCCATGAAAAGCCTAACCTTTTCTATATTTGTTCTACTTTTACTTTCCTGCCAGCCCCTTCCTAAGGATGTTCCCCTGGAAAAGTACAGGAAACAGTTCATAGAGGGAAGGGTGGATGTAGAGGATAGTCTCAAATCCAAACTTCCCAAAAGAGACCACTTTCTAATAATATCCGTAAGAGACATGGAGAACCCCATGCCCATCGCAGTGCTCAGAGTAAAAAACCCAAGGCTTCCTTACAGCTTTAAGATAACCGGCAAACACAAACTTAGCCACGAGAGGCTTATGGAGGGTCAGGTCATAATTACCGCACGCATAAGCAATTCTGACCAAGCGGAGCCTCAAAAGGGTGACCTTTTAGGTTCTACAAGTGCCATAGTGGGAAGCAGAGGGGTAAACTTAGTTATAAACTCGGAGGTAGAAAGGTGAAGGACCTAGTGAGAAAGCTTGTGGAGAATGGGAAGGCCATAGCTGTGCTTCCAGCCTTTAGCCTTTTTGTGGGGGCTGTCTTTTTGGGCTTTTACGGTGTTTATCTCCTCTTTGAGACCCTTTATAAGGTATTTACCAATCCAACCTATCAGGACAGCACACAGCTGTCCACCAAGTTCATAACTGTAATGGACATACATCTCCTGTCTGTTGTCCTTTATATCTTTGCAGTGGGTCTTTACGAGCTCTTCGTGGGCAAGCTCCAGGTCCCAGATTGGCTCAAGATTGAGAGCATAGACGAGCTTAAGGCAAAGCTTGCCAGCGTTATAATCCTTATACTGGCTATAACCTTTACCAAGAAGTTTGTCCAGTGGGAAAAACCCGTTGATACGCTACTATTCGGTGTTGCAGTTGCTGTGGTAATAGGTGTACTTATATTTTATTACAAAGCAAAAGAAAGTCATTAATGGAGAAGAGATTAAAGTTTGAAGAGTTAACAATTATAAACGAAGTTGCCAAGATATTCAGCAAAGGACTTGAGCTAAAGAAAGCCCTAGAGGAGGTGTTAAAGGTTCTTTACTCCTTCTGGAACATCAGGCACAGTTACATAGCCCTTTACAACAGGGAATTTAGAGCCCTACGCATAGTCGGTGCTTTTGGTCTTACAGAAGAGGAGATAGAGAAGGGCATATTTAAAAGGGGAGAGGGTATAGTGGGCAAGGTTTACAAGGATGGTGTGCCCGTGGTCCTCTCGGACATTAAAGTAAAGGACTATCTCAACAAGACGGGATTGAGAGAAAGGTTAGAGGGGAAAGAGACCCTTATAGCAGTACCCATAAGGCTGGGTGGTGAGATCATAGGGGTTCTTGCGGTTTTCAAGGTCTTTGAAAGAGAAAGCGTGGAGAAGAGCGTAGAACTCCTTATGATACTTGGCAGTATGGTGGGCATGCTCTACAAGCTGGACGAGCGCATAAGCCAAGAGAGGCAAGAGTGGGAGGAGGAAAAGAGATTGCTTACCAAAGCCCTGGGTGAACGCTACAACGTAGAGGGTATAGTAGGTAAGAGCTTAGCTGTAAAGAATCTTCTAGAGCTCATAGAGAGGGTTGCCCAGACGGATGTTAACGTGCTCATAACGGGTGAAAGTGGTACAGGCAAGAGCCTGGTAGCAAAGGCCGTACACTTTATGAGCAGACGGAAGGATAAGCCCTTCGTAACCATAAACTGCAGTGCCATACCAGAGAGCCTTCTTGAGGCGGAGCTCTTCGGCTACGAGAAGGGGGCCTTTACAGGAGCCTTTAGCTCAAAAAAGGGTAAGTTTGAGCTTGCAGACGGTGGAACCATATTCCTGGATGAGATAGGAGACATGCCCTTGGGACTCCAGCCCAAGCTGCTGAGGGCTATACAGGATAAGGAGATGGAGAGGCTTGGAGGTGAAAAGACGATAAAGGTAGATGTAAGAATAATATCTGCAACAAACAGAAACCTTCACGAGATGGTTTTGAAGGGCTCCTTCAGGGAAGATCTATACTACAGGCTAGGCGTGGTCCCGGTGCATATACCACCTCTGAGGGAGAGAAAAGAAGACATCCCCCTGCTCGTAGACCACTTCCTCGAAGTCTTTGGCAAAAGGTATAACAAGAGGATAAGGCTGGAGCCGAAGGTCATGGAGATACTGATTAACTACCCATGGTACGGTAACGTGAGGGAGCTGGAGAACTTTATAGAGAGGTTGGTCATACTAAAGGAGAGGACTGTAAGGGAAAGCGACCTACCCCCTTACATACTGGCACCACCACGTGAGGAAGGCCACAAAAACATGCCCCAGGTCATAGAAAACACAGAAAGGGAGGAGATAATAAAGGCTTTAGAGAAGACAGGGTATGTAAAGTCAAGGGCTGCGAGACTGCTTGGCTATACGCTGAGGCAGTTAGATTACAGGCTCAAAAAGTACCACATACCTATGAGAAAGATATGAAGGTAAGGATAAGGAGATACCCGGAGGGCTTAGAGGAATTTAAGTTTTATCTTAGGAAGAGAACCACTCTCCTGGACCTTCTTACTACCATAAAGGAGGATCTGGACCCAAGCCTTACCTTTAGGAGCATGTGCAGGTCGGGTGTATGCGGAACCTGTGCCTTGAAGCTCAACGGAAAGCCAGTCCTTGCATGCTCCACATGGGTTGAGGACCACGAGGACCTTCTAGTAGAACCTTTAGACCAGTTTAATGTGATAAGGGACCTTGTTGTAAACCACGATGTGATCTTAAAAAAGCTTAAGGAGAACTCTTGCTGGCTTGAGCCTTTGGAAGAGAACATCGCTTACCATGAGGAGACAAACTCCAAAACCTTTAAAAGCCACGAATGCATACTGTGTGGCATATGCGATAGCGTGTGTCCGGTGATGCCCATAGCACCCTTCGGTGGTCCCCTTCTGCTTACCAGGCTACACAAGCATCTTATTGACATAAGAAACCAAGGCAAAGATAGGGCTATGCAAAGGGTAAAAGCTTTAAACCCTCAGCTTTGTACCCATTGTATGAACTGCTCCTATGCCTGCCCCAAAAGGCTTATGCCTGAAAGTCTTATAAAAGAGGAGGAAGGGTTGCTCATAGAGAGGGGGTTAGTTCAAAGACAGCTGGGCTTTGACTTCTTGAACTTCTAGGAGGATAGGATGAAAAGTTTTATGGGTATGGAACTTTCCGAGCTTGGAGTGGGCACTTACCTTGGAGAGCCAGATGAGAGGACATCCGAAGGATACCAGAGGGTAATGCTTTCATCTGTTGAATACGGTATTAACGTGGTGGACACGGCCATAGTGTACAGGTACATGAGAAGTGAAAGGGACACAGGAAAGGTGCTAAAGAAGGTGGGAAGGGAAAGATTTATAGTATCCACAAAAGGAGGCTATGTACCCTACGATTTGGACTCGGGACTAAGCTTCAGGGATTACTTATATGAGAACTTTTTAAAAACCAGCCTGCTCAAACCCGAGGAGATATCTCAAGGCCACTCCCTTTCTGTGGATTTCATCCGTTGGTGTCTCCGCAAGAGCCTTGAGAATATGGAGACAGATTACGTTGACATCTACTTTTTACATAACCCAGAAGAACAGCTTTTGACCCTTGATCGCCGTACTTTTAGGGACAGGATAAGGGCATGCTTTGAGTATCTTGAGGATGAGGCGAGGAAGGGAAGGATCAAATACTACGGGCTTGCCACATGGAATGGCTTTAGGGTAGGACCCACAGAAAAACAGTACCTTGACCTTTACGAGCTCTTTAAGGTTGCAGAGGAGGTGGGCGGAGAGGAACACCGCTTTAGGTTTATCCAGCTTCCCTACAACCTGGGCATGACCGAGGCCTTCACCCTTAAGAACCAGAAAGTGGGAGAGAAGGAGCTTTCCACCCTTGAGGCTTGTAGGGAACTTGGACTATACGTCTATACGAGCGCAAGCATTCTTCAAGGCAGGGTGGTAGGCAGGGTAGCCAAGGCCTTAAAAGATAGGCTCGGTGTGGATAGCGATGTGCTCGCCAGCCTTCAGTTCGTCCTGAGCACACCCGGAGTTGGTACAGCCCTGGTAGGAATGAGCAAGCTGGAACACCTGCAGGAGAACGCACGCATACTAAACATGCCAAGGCTTGACCTACAAGGGTTTTTAGCGCTTTTTGAATAAGGTCAGGAGGTCCCATACTTAGGTTTAGGTGCTTTTGACCTTTCTCCCTCAAAGTTATGACTCCTGTTAGGGGTTATATGGGATGCCTTAAGATATAAAAAAAGAAAAAAAAGAAAGCCATGAGGGACTTTTTGCTTTTTGTAGAAAAAAGAGATAGGTTTGCGGTGGGGCTCTTCAAGCAGTTCAGCATAGAGGAGACATCCACAAGGGTGCTCATAATAACTCCAAATCTTGAGTACAAGAGATGGGTCTTGGAGTACATAAAAAACAGGCTGAAGGACTACGGGAAGGAGATAAGGGTTAGCACTAGGGAGGAGAGGGCTCAGGAGGACAGTGGGCTTCTCCCAAGGTTCAGCTTTGAGAACTTTGTCGTCGGTCCTTCCAACGAGATAGCTTACAAGGTATGCCTTGAGGTTGCCAAGAACCCAGGAAGTTTCAGCCCTCTTTTCCTCTACGGAGGGGTGGGGCTTGGTAAAAGTCATCTCCTCCATTCTATTGGAAACCTAGCCAAATCTCTTGGCTATGGGGCTGTTTATCTGTCAGCCAACGACTTTTCCGAAAGGCTCATAAAGAGTTTAAAATCTGGACAGGTGGAGGAGTTTCGCAGTAGATATTCTCAGCTGGACATCCTTCTTCTTGACGATGTTCAGTTCCTGTCTGGCAAGGAGAGAACACAGGTAGAGCTTTTCAGGGTGTTTGAATACATGCAGGCAGGTGATAGGCAGTTGGTTTTTGTGAGCGACAGGCATCCAAAGGACATAGCGGACCTCTCGGAGAGGCTCATAAGTAGATTTTCCAGCGGTCTGGTAATTGAGATGGGCCTGGATGAGGAGACAAAGACCTCCATAATAAGACACAAACTTCTTGAACACGGCCTACCTCAGGATGAGGAGCATATACGCTACGTGTGTGAAAACACGGGCTACAACGTTAGAGAGATTGAGGGGCTTATAAGGACCCTCAGATTCACGGGTTTTAAGAAAAAACCTACAAATGAGGAAGGGAAAGAGCAGATAATCCTAAAGCTTGTTGCAAGAAGCTTCAACCTTAAACCAGAAGACCTAAGGAAGGAGACAAAGGAGAGGAGAGTTATAAACGCCAGACAGGTGGCCATGTACATGTGTAAGAAACTCCTCGGCATGTCCTACGCGGAGATAGGTAGACTTTTCGGCAGGGCAGACCATACCGCCGCCCTATATTCCATAAGGAGGGTTGAGGAGAGAAGGAACTCCGACAGGCGCTACGCCCTTATGCTCGAGACCTTTGAGAAGAACATAAGGAAACATCTCCCTTAAACGCATATATTTTATCTACATGTTGACAAGGCTAAGCCTTGAAAACTTTCTATTCCTGAGGGATACGGAGCTTTACTTTCACAAGGGTTTGAACGCCATAACGGGAGAGACTGGCACGGGCAAGTCCCTTACGGTCTCTTCCCTTCTCTTCCTTATAGGTGCAGAAGGTAACTATCCCGAGGGCACTTCTGTGGAGGCAGAGCTCATCCATAAAGACGAGGAGCTTATTGTAAGAAGGGAGGTAAGAAGGGGTAAGAGTAGGTACTTCTTAAACGGTAGGGGAAGCACAAAAAGCGTAATATCTGAGCTTCTTTCCTCAAACCTTCTACTCCAGGGGCAGAACGACCGTATTAAGATAACGAGGTTGGACTTTCAAAGGGACATATACGACCGTTTTGCAAAGGCGATGGACATCCGAAGGGAATGTGAGGAGTTATATCAGAGGGTGGTCTCCTTGGAGAAGGAGATAGCAGACTGGAACTCCAAAAGGCTTGAAAGGGAGATAAGGGTAAGGGTGCTTCAAGAGGGGATAGAGGAGTTTGAGGCCTTGGGGCTTACTCCCCACTCTTACAGGGAGTTAAAAAACAGACTAGAGGAGCTATCAAAGGCGGAGAGGATAAACCAGGTAGTTGCCCAGAGTTTGAGCCTACTTATCGAGGAGGGTGGCATCTTTGAAAAGTTAAGAGCTCTAAAAAAGCTCCTTTCACAGCTCCCCGAGGACATGCTTAAAAACTTCAGCCTGTTGGATGATACACTCGGCGAGCTTGAGAGGAAGCTAAGGAGTTTGTGGGTGTCCTATGACCAGAAGGAAATTGACCAGCTTAACGAGAAGCTTTACAGCGTCCAGACCTTAGAGAGGAAGTACCGCAAGAGCTTTGAACATATATACGAGCACGTACAAGCTCTAAAAGAGGAGCTAGAGAGCCTAAGAAGCGAGGAAAGCATAGAGACCCTCGAGGAAGAACTCAAGACCTTAAGGGGCAGGCTTGAGGAGGTTTACGGAGCTCTGACCAACAGGAGGCTTAGCGTTAAAGGGGAGTTTGAGGGTAGGGTAAGAGAGTACCTAAGGGATATGGGCTTGGAAAGGGCAAGCTTTAAGGTAAGCTTTGAACAGAGGGAGGGAAGGTATGGAAGGGAATCGGTGAGGTTTCTCTTCTCCTCCTATAGGGGTGAGGAGAGGGACATAGGTCAGGTGGCCTCCGGTGGTGAGATATCTCGCCTTTCCCTGGCTCTCTTTATGCTTTCGCCACCTGCAGAAACCTACGTGCTTGACGAGGTAGATGCGGGCATAAGCGGTCATACCTCCATAAAGCTTGCAAGGCTCCTGAAGGAGCTCTCCAAAAGCACACAGCTCATAGTTGTAACCCATTCGCCAGCCATAGCAAGCGCCGCAGATAGACACTTCATCACGGTAAGGGAGAACTTAGGGGATGTACCCGTCATAAGGGTTGAGGAGCTCAAGGACGGAAGGCTTGAGGAGATAGCAAGGCTCATGGGGGTTGTTAGCGAGGAGACCTTAAGGGGTGCCCAAAGGCTTATGCAGGAGGTGGGCAGTGTTTGAGGAGATATTAAGGGCAAGGCAAGAGGTAGGCACCTACGTAAGGAAAAGGATAGAGGAGTTCAGAAGCCTAAGAGAGAAGGGCAGGACAGTTTTTGACTTCAGACCCTTTGTAGACATAAGCTATGAGGCGGATATGTTTTCCGAACTCTGCTTCTGTCTTCTGACCGCTAACTCCTCAGCCCTACTGGGCATAAGGGCTCAAAAAAATATAGGTATAGATGGTTTTAAAAGTATGGGCTTTGAGGAGCTGTTAAGGGTACTCTCCTCCTTGGGACATCGCTTTGCCCATCAGAGGGTGGAAAGGATATTAAAGGCAAGGGACAGCTTTAACAAGGTTATGGAGCTTCTTTTGAACAACAGTGCAGATGGTAAAAGTATAAGGGACCTGCTTAGCGACACGTGTTCAAAGTATAAGGTGGAAGGCTTTGGACTGAAGGAAGCCTCCCACTTTCTAAGAAACATAGGCTTTGAAGACGTGGCCATAGTGGACAGGCATATATTCAGATACCTGAAAGAAAGGGGACTGTTGCCCGATTACAAGACCTTAACAAGGAGGATATATCTGGAGGCTGAGAGCAAGCTACAGGATATATGCAACGAGCTAAACCTCTCCCAAGGTGAGCTGGACCTGTATATCTTTTACCTAAAGACGGGGAAGGTGTTAAAATAATAATTTAGTCCCCGTAGCTCAGAAGGACAGAGCGCGAGATTCCTAATCTCGAGGTCGGAGGTTCGAATCCTCCCGGGGACGCATTAAACATGGACATAGAGGTTATCCACGGGAGTATCTTAGAGGTAAGGGCGGATGCCATAGTAAACCCTGCCAATTCCCTTGGTCTTATGGGGGGTGGTGTGGCGGGCGTCATAAAAAGGTATGGGGGTGAGCAGATAGAGAGGGAAGCCATGTCAAAGGCTCCAATTCCTGTGGGCTCTGCGGTGCTCACAAAGGCGGGAAAGCTTCCCTTCTTAGGCGTTATTCACGCGCCCACCATGGAAGACCCAGCCATGGAAACCACAGAGGAGAAGGTAAGGCTTGCGGTAAGGTCAGCCATAGCCCTTGCGGACAGAGAGGGCTTTAAGACGTTGGCCATGCCTGGCATGGGTACAGGTGTAGGAAGGCTACCAAAGGACTTAGCTGCAAAGTCTATGATGGAGGAGATAAGGTCCTTCAGAGCAAACAGTTTAAAGAAGGTCATACTCGTGGACTTAGACCCTCAGATGGTTCAGGAGTGGAAAAGATACCTCTAAATGGAACTCCTCCTTTGCGGTAATTGGCTAGGAAAGGACGGCCTATTCAAGGCGAGCATAGGCAGGGTGAAACTGCTTAAATCCTTAGGGGACATAGAGCCTTTAAACCTAGGTTTCCTTGTGATCTCTTACTCTATGGCGGAGGAGTCTGTGAACGTAAAGGTAAAGGCCTCAAACCTCCCACCCATAATAATGCTGGAGATACAAGACTTGAGCCCTTTAGCATTTAAACCAGAGCGGATAAAGCTGAGGGAATTGGGCTCCTCTCTTGACGAAGAGGACTACAAGGAGAGGGTTAAGAGAGCCAAAGAGCTTATAGCGGATGGGGTCATATACCAGCTCAATCTGACCTGCAGGTTTGATTTTGGGCTAGAAGGTAATCCCAAAGACCTTTTCTTAAACTACTACCGTGCACAGCCTGTACCCTATGCCTTCTTCTTAGACATGGAGGGTTTTTACCTCATAAGCGGTTCTATGGAGCTCTTCCTTGAAAAGAGAGAAGAGACGGTAAGGAGCAAGCCCATAAAGGGTACATCAAAGAGCAAAGAGGAGCTCCTAAACAGCTTAAAGGACAGGGCGGAGAACTTGATGATAACCGACATGGTTAGGAACGACCTCTCAAAGATAGCCCTTAGTGGGAGTGTGAAAGTCAGGGAGCTCTTCAAGGTTGAAGCATACTCTACACTCTTTCAGATGCACTCTGAGGTGGTTGCTCGCACCAAGGAGAGCCTCCCAGATATACTTATGGCCACCTTCCCACCAGCCTCCGTGGTTGGTGCACCAAAGAAGAAGGCGGTTGAGACCATAGACCTTTTGGAACCAAATAGCAGAGACTATTATTGCGGTTGTGCAGGGCTTATAAAGGGGGAGGACTTTACCCTAAGCGTCCTTATTAGGACTGCTCTGGGCTTTGGGGAACTTGTTCATTACTATGCGGGTGCGGGTATAGTGTGGGATTCAGAGCCGCAGAGGGAGTGGGAGGAGGTAAGGCTCAAGTCCTTAGCCTTTAGAAGAGTGTCTTATAATGAAGGAGGATGAGGGTCCTACCAACGCAGGAGAGGTTTTTTGACTTTGAGAGTTCCAATAAAATAAAGGAGCTCTTTTTACTGTCCTGTGAGGTATTCAAAGACTACAGGTTTATAATGCTGCCAACCCTTGAGTTTTACAGCCCAGAGCTCTACGGTGAAGGGACGCTTCTCGTGGGAAGCTCTCAGGACGGTGGTTTGGTCTGTTTGAGAAAGGATTGGACCTTAAGCCTTGCAAGGTTTTTAAGCCTCCAAAGGGACCTTAACCTACCTCTCAAGGTCTTCTATTTTGGAAGCACCTTCTCCTCAAAGGGTGAAATAGAGAGGCTACAGGCGGGTATAGAGTATCTAGGTGAAAAGGGTATAGAAGCGGAGTTAGAAGTGATACGGAGGCTCTCAGAATTTCTTAAGTCCTGCGGGCTTTCTGACGTGGTTCTCAGTTTGGGTCATGTGGAGATAGCGGAAAGCCTACTTCAAAGGTACGGCGATGACTACAGGGAGGCTCTGCTGAGCAAGAACTTCTCCAAACTCTCGGGCGCCCCCGAGCTTAGAGAGCTCCTGCTCACACAGGGAGGTGAGGGGGTTCTCCTTAACTTTGAAAAGAAGTATCCAGAGTTTTCAGTCCAATGCTCACAGCTCAGAGAGCTCGCAAGCAGGATAGAGGGCATGAATATAATCTTTGACCTCTCCGAGCTAAGACCTCAGGGCTACTACACAGGTATAGTCTTTGAGTTCTTTCATCCCTCTATTGGCTCCCCCATAGCGGGTGGTGGCAGGTACGATGGGCTTTACAGAAGCTTAGGCAGGGAGGTTTGCGCCGTAGGGGGTGCTGTCTATCTTGACCTTCTTCTGGAGATCTAGCCAAGTTCCCTTAGGCTATCTACGAAGTTTAGTCTCTCCCAGGGAAGGCCATCCTTACCAAAATGCCCATAGCAGGCGGTTTGCTTGTATATGGGCTTTCTCAGGTCAAGGAAGTCTATCATCCTTTTGGGGTTTGTGGGAAAAACCTCAAGAAGTCTTCTTATTATCTTTTCCTTTTCTACTTTCTCCGTGCTGTAAGTTTCTATGTCAAAGGCTATTACCTCACTCAGGCCAAAGGCATAAGCCATCTGAACCATACAACGGTCCGCAAGCCCGCTCGCAACCACATGCTTTGCTATAAGCCTTGCCATGTAAGATGCTGTTCTGTCGGTCTTTGTTGGGTCCTTGCCAGAGAAGGCGCTACCACCGGAGTAGGCTACATCTCCGTAAGCATCGGAAACTATCTTCCTTCCCGTCTGCCCAGCATCTGCTGCAGGTCCACCCAGCACAAACCTACCGGAGGGATTGACCATTATCCTCGTTTCAGACCCTAGGAGCTCCTGAGGTACTACCTTCCTTATAGCCTCCTCGTATATAAAATCCCTCAGCTTTTCAAGGGAAGCCTCCGGATCGTGTTGGCAGAAAACTATGAGGTCCTTTAAAAATATGGGTTTTTGACCCTCGTAAACTACCGTTACGAGAACCTTGCCATCTGGTCTTAGAAAGGGTGCCTTACCAGACTTTCTAAGCTCAGAAATCCTCTTAGAAAGAGCATGAGCTATGCTTATGGGTAAGGGCATGAAGTTGGACGTATCCTTACATGCGTATCCTACAACGGTGGCGGTATCACCCGCACCCTCCGAGGATATGCCTAAAACTATATCCGGGCTCTGCTCCTCAATGGAGGTTATTACCGCGGAGGAATCCGCATCAAAGCCATGCTCGGGTCTGTTGTATCCCACCTCCTTTATAACCCTTCTCACCACGCCCGGTATGTCCACATAACCCTCTGTAGATACATGCCCAGATACAAAGGTCATACCCGATATAAGGGTTATCTCAAGAGAGACCCTGCTGTATGGATCTTTCCTAAGAAACTCGTCAAGTAAGGCATCCGCTATAAGGTCTGCTAGCTTGTCCGGATGCCCCTCCATGGGGGACTCGGCCATCTTTATACTTCTTGACATGGGCTTTATTATAAACCAATACCCAGGAGGGGCGGAAAGCTTACTCCAGTATTTCCAGGACCACCCTTTTATTTATCTTCCTTCCCATGGATGAGAGGATAGCCCTCAGAGACCTGGCTATGCGCCCACCCCTTCCTATGACCTTACCAAGGTCATTCTTGTCTACTCTTAGCTCAATTACCACGGTCTTTTCTCCCTCAATCTCTTGGACGTTTACCTTATCTGGGTTGTCAACTAGGGATTTGGCGGTTATTTCTACAATGTCCCTCAGTTGGCTCATGGTGTACCTCCTTAGAGTATTTTGGCGTTCTTGAGTATGCTTTTAGCCCTATCTGTGAGCTCTGCTCCCCTTTGGAGCCACTCCTTTAGTTTGTCTTCCTTTATCTCTAAAAGCCTCTTGTTTACAGGGTCATAGGTGGCCACATGGTCTATAAACTTGCCATCCCTCGGTGCCTTGGCCTCTGCCACAACTATCCTGTAGATAGGGTGATGTCTTCTTCCGTACCTTGAAACCCTTATCCTGAGCGCCATTCTTTACCTCCTAGCCTATACAAAGTTAGGTATTATACATCATCTTCTTATAGAATTCAACACCACACTCAAAGAGGAGAGGGCCATCATAAGACCCGCCATTTCTGGCTTAAGGTATATACCCTTATGGTATAGAAGCCCACCGGCTATAGGTATGCCCAGAAGGTTGTACACAAAGGCCCAGAAAAGATTCTCTTTAACCCTCCTTATGGTCCTCTCCCTTATCTTAAAAAAGTCAACGAGCCCACCTATACCTTTGAGCAGTACCACATCACCTACCCTCTTTGTTATGTCAGCACCCGAGCCTATGGCAAAGGACAGGTCTGCACTTGCCATAGCCGGAGCATCGTTTATACCATCCCCTACCACACCAACCTTAATACCCTTTCTCTTAATATCTTCTACAGCCCTTAGCTTATCTTCCGGCTTTGCTTGAGCCACGTACTCTTCAATGCCCAACCTCTGAGCAATCTCCCTTGCTCTGTCTTCTGCGTCGCCCGTTAGCATAACCAGTTTTATACCTTTTGACCTTAAAAAGTCTACAACTTCCTTTGCCTCCTCCCTTATCTGGTCTTCAAAGTAAAACTCTGCAAGCTTGTGACCGTTTTCTATAAGGTAAAGCTGAGCTTTGCCCGGAAACCTCCCGAGGAAAAGTTTTCCGCATCTGACACCTTCGCCAACCACCTCCTCACAGCCTTCAAAGATGCGTGTCTTAAGACCCTTTTCCTGACATAAATCTCTGAGAGCTTTGGAATAGGGGTGGTTTGAGACATTGGCTAAGGAGCACGCAAGCTCTAAAGCCTTTTCAGAGTTAGCCATGTAGTTTACAAGTCTAGGCTTTCCCTCCGTTAATGTGCCCGTCTTGTCCAAGACGAGCAGACCTATGCTCCTCTCCAGGGTTGAAGGGTTTCTGACCAATATACCTTTTTTGTAGGACCTTAGCAAGCCTACTGTGATGGCAAGGGGTACTGCTATACCAAAGGCACAGGGGCAGGAGACCACCAAAACAGCAATGGAGAAACCCACAGCCTTCTGTATGTCTCCGGTGGTAAAAAGCCACAGCGCAAAGACAGCTAAGGAAAGGAGAAGGACAAACTGCACAAAGTAATGGGAAAATCTGTCCGCAAGCCTTTGTACCTTAGGTTTTTGGGATAAAGTCTCTTCAACAAGCTTCACAAGAAGATTGGCATAACTACTATGGAAGGTCTTTTCAACCCTTGCCTTGGCATAACCAGAGACAACCAGGCTACCGGAGAGAAGCCTTTCACCCTCAACCCTGTTTACGGGCAGGCTCTCCCCAGTAAGCAAGGACTCATCCACCTCCAAGGAGGACTCGACAAGCTTGCAGTCCAGGGGCACCATATCACCTGCCCTAAGCACTATAGTATCGCCAACAAAGACCTCATCAACACCCTTTAGCTCTTCCCTACCATCCCTCAAGACCCTCACTTTAAGCGTCTGAAGGCTGAAAAGGTCCCTAAGGCTTTTAAGAGCTTTTGCCTTAACCCATTCTTCTAGAAACTTGCCCGTTCTTACAAAGGTTATAAGCAGAGCGGAAGTTTCAAAAAAGGGCGAGCCATGTAGCCAGCCCACCAAGGCTAGAAGACTGTAGAGCAATGCCCCCGTGCTTCCGAGGGATATGAGAAGGTCCATATTGCCCACCCTAGCCTTAAGGGCTCCCAAGGCACCCCTATAGAAGCTATAGCCCCCAACAGCTTGAACCATAAGGGAAATTAAAGCTTGTAGGTAGAAGCTCAAAGGACTGTGCCAAAGCATAAGGGCCATTAGAAGGAGGCTGGCTAGCCAGCAGAAGATAAGTATCTCCACCCTCCATGTCTTGCTACCTTTTACTCCCTCAACCCTGTAGCCAAGGGTCTGTATGACTTTTTTTATCTGCTCAACGTCCAGAAGCTCCTCGTTGAAATCCACAGTTACCCTGCCCAGCTCAAAGGAAGCCTGCGCATACTTTACGCCCTTTAGCCTTTTCAGGCTTAACTCTATGGCTCTTGCACAGTTTACGCAGGTCATACCGCTTACCCTTAAAACGGCCCGCATGGATTTAAAGCTCGTTCTGTGCTTGTGTTAATTCAAGGTGTTTATTTTAAGTGTTTTTTGATGTAATCTAAAACCTTGTGCGGGTCTGCTGACGGATCAACCCCTCTGTAGACCTTATCCACCTTAAGGTTTGGGTTTATGATTATGGTGTCCCTTGAACAGAACCCCGCATACAGGGTAACACCGTAAGCCTTCGCTACCTTACCCTTTTGGTCTGACAGGAGCTCCACCTCTAGGTTATACTTCTGTACAAACTTTCTTAAACTATCCACACCGTCAGTGCTTATTCCGAAGACCTTCACACCTAAAGCTTCAAACTTGGGCATGAGTTTGCTGTACTCCTTTGCCTGCGCAGTACAGCCTGGCGTATCCGCTTTGGGATAGAAGTAAAGCACAACCCACCTGCCCCTGTAGTCGTATAGGTTTACCCTATTCTCCTCATGGTTTAAAAGGCTGAACATGTAGGCAGGTTCGCCCTCCTTTATGGGTGCACCACCCTGAACTATGCCCAAAAGGGTAAGTATGTTTAGGATAAGGGACTTCATATCACCACCTCCAAAAGCTATAGGCAAGCAGTAAAACCCCTATGGCCAAGGGTATAAAGCCTACGTAAAATACGAAGGTGAAGGCCCCAATTACCAGCATTATACCCCCAAGCTCAAGATGTTCCATGTTCCTAATCCTAGCCAATGCGGAGTAGCATAGAGATTGTATATAAAGACCCGTGCCCGAAACCAGGGATGTCAGCAGAAGTCTGAGGTGGTCAAAGCCTTCCTCTAAGAGCACATGCCTTGCCCAAAACCCTCCCAGTATAGCAAGCGTCAACCCAAGGTAAAAGGGCTTTTCTAGATATTTGAGCCCTTCCTCTTTCAGGAGTCCCCTGACCCCCATTGCCAAGACCAGCCCCCCTATAAGACCAAGGGTGTAGCTCAGTCCTCCCAAGGGTAGAAGTATCACACCAACAAGGGCAATACTTGAAATCCTCATCGCATCAAATCCCTTATTTTTCTACACCTGTAAGAAAAGATAATCCTAAAGAGGGGTCTGAGAAGAGCATCAGGTACGGGGCTTTTTACGTATAGATGGTCCTCTATAACAGTAGAGCTACCCCTTGGCATAATCAAATGCCTGTGTTCCCAGTAGTTTATAAGAGGGGGCTTGCCTATTGCAACATCCGTAAATCCATCGGGTCCGAGGTCCTTTATGAGGCTCTCCATGAGGGTTATCCCGAAGAGCTTTAGGTTTAGCTTCATACCATTGTATAAATCTTCAGATGGTTGAATGGTCATAAAGGTGCCAAAGGGCGTTATCTTCAATAGGTTCTGCGGGTTTTTGAAAAAGCTCCTTATCCTTGATAATTCAGCCCTCACTGTGCATACGTGGACAAATTCCATATAATTAACCTATGCGCACGGTGGATGTAAGCAACAAGCCCAAGACCTTACGCACAGCCAAAGCCTACGGAAGGATAAGAATGAGTAGGAGCACCATAGAGGCTATAAGAGAGGGTAAAGTGCCAAAGGGAGATGTGCTTTCAGCCTGCAGGCTTGCGGGTGTTATGGCTTCAAAGAGGACCCCCGAGCTCCTGCCCTTCTGCCATCCTGTTAGCTTGGAGCATGTGGAGGTGGATGTTAGTCTGGATGGGGAACACCTTGAGGTCTTCTCCTATGTAAAAGGCGTGGAAAGGACAGGCTACGAGATGGAGGCTTTAACTGCGGTTAGCCTTGCCCTACTTACCGTCTATGACATGTGCAAGGGTCTTGACCAGGGTATGGTCATAGAGGAAATAAGGCTTTTGGAAAAGACAGGAGGGAAGTCTGATTGGGGTAGAGGTATGGAGGGTGTTTCTATAAGCCTTGAGATGGAGGAGGAGCTAAGGGCTATAGCGGAAGGGTACTTAAAGAGAGTGGGAGCAAGCCTACAGAAGGATGGAAGGGTGCTGATAACCACAAAGACCAAGGATATGCAAACCCTTCAGGGTATAAGCTCGGCGATCAACTTCTACCTTTTTAGCTTGGTACCACATAGGCTTAGGGAGGGTGTGGCTATAGGAAAAAGCGACGGCAGGCTCGTCGTTCTAATGCAGAAGGATGAGCTCCTTATGAGGTGCTTTTTTGAAAACTTCTCGCATATGATAGGCCTGTGGCTGGATGGAGAGACTTTATAACTGGCTTTATATATCAGCCATAAAGGGACTGGGAGAGGTAAGCATAAAGAGGCTCTTTTCCTACTATAGGAGCGCCCAGGCTATACTGAAGGCGGAGGAGGAGCTGAGGCTTCTAGTGGGCCATGAGAGGGCAAGGGCTATAAGGGAAGGGAGGCTACTCTTTGACCCTGAGAAGGTTGTTAAAACCGTAATCAAAGAGGGCATAGGTTGGACCACGATAGAGGACGAGGACTATCCCCTTCTTCTGAAGACCATAGAAGACCCACCTCCGGTGATTTTCTACAGAGGCAAGCTGAAAGATCTTCCCCTTGTGGGAGTTGTGGGCACGAGAAACCCCGACCAATACAGTATAAACTTTACAAGGAAGTTGGTGCATAGCCTTGTGGATGCAGGCTTTGGCGTGGTCTCTGGGGGTGCAAAAGGTATAGATTACACTTCTCACCTCTCTTGCCTTCAGGCGGGAGGCTACACGGTCTGCCTTCTTGGTATGGGTTTGCTCAAAATGCCCTCTTACCTGAGAAAGCTGTCCCATGATAGTGTGCTTTTTATGTCCGAACTTCTACCAGAGCAAGAGGCGGACAGCTATACCTTTCCTAGGAGGAACAGGCTAATAAGCGGTCTTTCTACAAGCCTTGTGGTAGTGGAGGCTGGACAGAGGAGCGGAGCTCTTATAACCGCAGAGCACGGTGTAAGACAGGGCAGACAGGTTTACGTGCATGTGGGTATAGGGAGCAGTGAGCGCTGGCTTGGATGTATAAGGCTTCTCAACGAGGGCAAGGCTAAGTTTTTAAGGTGTGCGGAAGACCTTCTAAGCATTACACCGAGCTCAAGGGATAGGGAGGATAAACTCCTCGCCCTTCTTACTGTCCCAAAGACCTTTAGCGAACTTCTTGGGCTGACGGGCTTGTCCGAGAAGGAACTGAGCGTAAAGCTATCAATGTACGAGATGGAGGGTAGGATAGAGAGGGTTGGGCTTTACTACAGGGCTCTTTAGTATGGAGACGAGGGGAGTTGAACCCCCGACCTCCTGCTTGCGATGCAGGCGCTCTCCCACTGAGCTACGTCCCCTAGGTTTAAAAATTATACAACCTGAAGGTCTAAGGGCTTTAGCTTGTAAAGGGTTTGGAGCACCCTTTTTGTTAGTTTCCTGTCAAACTTTATGAGCGCCTCCTCACCTTTAGGCGTGTGTCTAAGGCTCACATCAACGGGCAGATCTCTAAAAGTATCCCTTGGAAAAGTCTTCAACCTAACCTTTATGATTTTGGTAAAGGGTGGGAGCCTTTCCTCCTGCCTCCTGCTGATCTCCTCCTTGTAAAAACCTTCCCAGTCTAAGTTTTTTAAGTGTTCAAGCACTGGGTTATCCTTAAGGGCAGTCTGCACAACCAGCCTCCTTTCCGCTATACAGGCAGACCTCCAAAGGTAGGAAAAGTAGCGCTCTAAAGAGTCATACCAAGGTACGGAGAGTATGTTGTCCGCATGGAGCACAAAGACGTTGTCGTACTTTCTGCCCAGCCTAGGGATGGTATCAAAGTGGAAGTTCTCCCTACTCCCAAATAGTTTAAAGACCTCATCCACAGCCTTATCAATCCCAAAGCCCAGCTCAACAAGAGGACCTCCGCACTCGGGACATAGGGCTTGGCCCTTGTAGGAACAGCTGTTGCAAAAGACTTCCGACCTTTCTACCCTTAAGGTAAGAAAGCTACCGCACACGGGACACTGGGCTATGTAGCCGCATCTTTTACAATAGGCATAGCCATATCCCACTTTGTTAACTAGGAAAAGGTTCTCCTCCTTAAGGTGGTTTTTTATGAGCTCTACCGTTCTTTCAGATAGGACCTGAGAACTCTCCCTGTCGAGGACTTCAACCTCGCAAGTTGGAGGTGATAGCTCCCAATCCCACAGGTCCCCCTTCACATAAAGCTCCATCGGTGGAAGAGTGTCAAACAGGAGAAAGTCCGCACCGTGGTACTTGGCAAGCGTAAAAAGATAGTTCCTTATATCCACAATGCCTTTTAACTTTGGCTCACTTTCACAGAAGCAGACTATAAGGCCAAGGTCCCTCTGCGGAAGAAGTAAGGAGAGCCTGCTACCTAGGACTACGGAGTTTTTCTCCTGTGCGGTAAACCACCTGCCGATGAGTTCTTTAGAGCTCTCCAAGGAGCTGACCCTTAGAAGGTTGTTTCCCAGAAAGACCTTTAGCTCCGAGTAAAGGGATTTAATAAGGTTCACCCCCTCACAGAAAACCAGAGCGGACTTACCCAACCTAAGCACATGCTCAAGCAGATGCTTTAACCTCTCCAACAGACCCTTCCATTCTCCAAGGATTAGGTGGTTCTTACCGAGGGTTTTGTATAGGACAGCGCGCTCACTCTTTAAGAGGCTATTGGGGTTTACAGAAAGCCAATGGGGAGCTTCCTCCATAACCGCGAGTAAGCCCCTCTTAGTGAGGTTTGTCACATCCCTTACGCTAAAGCCCTCTGCTCTTAGCTCCTCCTCCGTAGCATAGACTACCCCAGACAGGTAGCCAATTAGCCTTACAAGCTCTTCCCTCCTTCTGCTTTTCTTCACCCTATCTAGGGCTTCTTGGGTTTTTACCGCCAGCCTGTAGGCCTTGAGGCTCACATCGGGCATAGCCCACTCCTTGAAGGGGACAAGAAAACCCATATCTATAAGCTTTTGGACTATTCCCTTTCCAAACCTCTTCTCAAGGTTTTCAAGCTTTCGCCTTTTTTTACTTACATAGCTTATGATCTCTAAGCTTCTCCTGTCTAGGGATAGGGGCTTTTTATCTGAGACTTTAACAAACTCTTCCTCCTTCCAACAGAAGGCGGAAGGCAGAAGTTCGTAGAGCAGGCTCCATGGGTTCATGGCGTAGGCTCTGCTTACATCTATAAGGGCCCTTATATGCTTTTCGGAGGTTAAAGGTCTTCTGTCGGGGAAAAGAAGTTCTGGCATGGGCTCTCCCCCATCGGCCATACCCACCACGATGGCGGTTTTCCCACTTGAGGCGGGTTGTTTGTAGAGTACCCTGTAGCCTATGGGACTGTCCTCGTAGGGAAAATGGGCGCTTACCTTAGCTATCCTACCGTTGGGGAGGGCAAGCTTTAGGTTCATTCACCGTAGTATTCGGCCTTTGACGTGGCTGTTTCCCAGAGGACTACCTTAACTACCCTTACCTCATTCAGAAGACCAGCCTCCCGCAATCTATCCTTCAGAAAGTCGTAGAAGAACTTGGCTAAGGCCTCCGCAGTAGGACAGAAGTTCACGGGGAATATCTTTAGAGCTCCGTACTTTTCCGCCAGTTCCTTAAGCTCCCCATACATGGGATCGGCCACGTCTATTATAAAGCTGTGGTCTATGTTGTCTATGAGCTCCTTGAGGGCACTCTTTATATGGTAGAAATCTATGACCATATCCTGTTCTGAGAGGCTGTGAGAGCCTAAGACCACCTCAAGCACGTAGCTGTGCCCATGGAGGTTAACACACTTGTTTATAGGCCTTTCCTTATCTAAGGTAAACTCAGCCCCCCTTCCACATGTTAGGTTCTGTTTCCAAACCCTATGCCCAGCCTCAAACCTGAAGGTCTTACTTATCTGCCATTTCATCACCAAATTACCACCCTTTCGCTTCTTAGTATCAGCTCCCCTATCTCTTCGTATGACTTGGTAAGATGTTCTGGGATGGCTATGCCTCTTGCCTGGGCATCTTCCCTGCAGGCGTACCAGCCCTTCCTTGTAGGAAACCTTAAAACACCATCCTGGATTAGGATGACCACATCCCCTTCTCCCACCAAATCGGAGCTAAAATCCCCAAGCTTCCTAACAAGCCAAAGGGTCCTTACCATACAAAAACACCCTCCGAGTGGGATATGAGTTCCCTTATTTCGTCCATACTTCTCAGCTCCACGGGCTTGAGAAGGTCTTCCCTTTTTAGTCCTCTCTCCTCTAAGGATGCGTCCTCTGCGTATAGCTTAAGGTTGACGTACTCCAGGTTATCCAGGAGCTTTTCAAAACCTGTTATACCCAAGGCCTCTGGGTTCCACTTGCTTAGAAGGTAAACACCGTCCTTTATGAAAATGAGGTGAACTTCGCAGCTTATACCGAGCGCCATGGCCACCCTTAGAGCCTCGTGAGATTTCCAAGAGAAAGGATCTCCTTTGATTATAAAAGCCACGCGTTTCATCAGTTAAAGGACAGGACCCTTTCACAATCCTGCATTATCTTAGAGAGATTGTAGGTGGAGGAGCTCTCAAAGAAATCAAGGGGCTTCTCTATCCCCCTTTGATAAGCAGAGTGAGCACAGTACAGGAGCTTAATTCCCATATCCTTTAGCTCCCTGGTTTCTGGCCTTATGGTGTAATATGCACCGTTTCCAGAAAAGAACATTACGATTTCACCGTGCTTAACCAAACTCTTGGCAAGCCCCACTATGGTACTGTAATCTTTGGCAAAGGGGTTGCTGGTTACAACAAACAGAAACCTCATCTTCTTTTCCTTACGATAATCTCCCATAGGTTGTCGTCTATCTGGTTTACCGCTATGACCTCTTGGCCCTCCTCTTTCATACTCTTAGGAACGTTCTCAGCGGAGGGTTTATAGTCTACTATAACCCTTAGGACCTCTCCTACCTGCATCTGCTCCAGCACAAGCTTGCTCTTTACAAAGGTAAAGGGGCATACATCACCCCTTATATCCAGTTCCCTATCACACACCAGCTTTTCCATTAGGCTGTAAATTATAACCTTTTGCGTCTACTTTGCAAGCACCCTTTGCGCCTCTGCGATTGAGGTTATTCCCTTCCTGACTTTGAGCATACCGGCTTCGTAGAGTGTTCTCATGCCTTTTTTCTTAGCCAGATCCCTTATGTCCTCAGCATTGGCACCCTTTACTATCAGCTTTCTTATATCCTCGTCCACCTCCAATAGCTCATGGACAGCAGTCCTACCTTTATAGCCAGTACCGTTGCAATGCTCACAACCCTTAGGGTTGGCCTTGTATATGGTTATATCCTCATCTAGATCCTTTACTACGCCGAGTCTCACCAGTGCCTCTTTGGGTGTATCGTCAATTTGCCTGCATCTTGGACAGAGTTTCCTCACCAGTCTCTGAGCGGTTATGAGTATAACAGAGGAGCCCACAAGGAAAGGTTCTATACCCATATCCACAAGCCTGGTAACTGAAGAGGGTGCATCGTTGGTATGAAGGGTAGAAAATACTAAGTGACCTGTTAATGCTGCCCTGATGCCTATCTCCGCAGTTTCCGTGTCCCTTATCTCGCCTATAAGGATTATGTCAGGGTCCTGCCTTAGAAAGGACCTTAATATGTTTGCAAAGCCTAATCCAATACGCTCGTTTATCTGAACCTGATTTAGTCCGGGGATGGAAACCTCAACGGGGTCTTCTGCGGTCATTATGTTCACGTCAGGACTGTTCCTCTCCATAAGTGCAGCGTAGAGGGTTGTGGTCTTACCAGAACCCGTAGGTCCAGTTACAAGTATCATGCCCCAGGGTGTCCATATGGCCTTTCTGAACTTTTCAAGGTCATCAGGCTCAAAGCCAATGTCCTCAAGCCTTACACTTAAATACTTTTCAGCTTCCTGTATCCTCATAACCAACTTCTCCCCGTACACTGTAGGCACGGTAGAAACCCTCATGTCTATCTTTCTACCGCCTATCCTCGTTCTTATCCTACCATCCTGAGGACGTCTTTTTTCCGCTATGTCCATGTTGGAAAGTATCTTGTATCTTGCTATAAGAGCATCTTTTATCTTTACTTGGAACTCATGGTACACTCTTAGCACGCCGTCAACCCTGTATCGTACTGATAGTTTCTTCTCTTGGGGCTCCACATGTATATCAGAGGCTCCCAGGTTGACCGCCTCAGCCATGAGGAAGTTGGCAAGCTTTACTATAGGCGCTTC
>RFFP01000004.1 GCA_003696155.1 Acidobacteriota bacterium | reverse complement strand
TGGTTACCTTTACTCCTGTAGAGTCAAGAATGATTACAAAGTCATCGGGCAGTTCTTCAAGGTCGGGGAAATCGGAGAGGTTAATGTCAGATTTAGTGAATCTGTAGTGTAGAGTTCTGAAGTTTGGTATCTTTAGTCCGAGAGTGCCTAAAAGTTTTCTTGCTATCCCTTCTGTTTGCCTGTAAGGAATTCTAAGTGCAAACTTTATGAAAAGGAGCATCCATATGAGTTGCTTGGGGTAAGTGGGAGGTCTGCCTGTTTTCTTCTTGCCTTCCTCTTCCTTTAGGTATTTCTCCTCTCTTTGCCTAAATTATACGGTTTGTGCTATACTTAATCATATGGAGAAAGTTAAAGTTTACACTAGTTTTTATTCATTTTGTGAAAATTATAAGTCAAAGTTGGATTGTGGATATATCGAGGAATTTGAAAAGTTTTTAAAGGAAAAGGCGGACGTCGATATAGATAGAACTATAAAATATCTGGAATTATGTAAGAATGGATTAAATAATAACGATTTTGGATCATATATCAGATGGTCCATTGAAGACTTAGATAGCAATAAACTTAGAAAAAGTATTATGTCTGAGCATAAGTCTGAGACCCGTTGGTATGGTATCTATACCATACACGGTGTAAAAAATAATTGTATAGAGCTTATATATGTAGGAATGAGCGGGAAAGATGGAAAGCAAAAACAAGATGTCAAAGATGGAAAGCAAAAACAAGATGTCTTTGGAAGAATATGTAATACAAGAAGCGGAGGTAAGTCGGCCACGAAAACATACAAAGGTTATCTTGAAGTTGAAGGTTATGATTATCTAATATTCAATTTTTTAGTGTATGACTCTAATCACCTCAATTCATTAAAAGAAGAAGATATTACACCAAAGTTTATTACACCAAAGTTTATGGAATCTGCGTTCATATCATTTTATTTTTGTAGAACAAAAGAGTTTCCAAAGTATAATAAAGACCTTCTCGGATAATAACTGAGGGAGGTATTATAACATTTTAAGCTCACTCAATAGCTCATAAAGTGGTTGTAGTTAGGGGATTATGCTTTTAACTTACTTGTTGGCTTATGCTTTGGGGTATAGCTTTTTCAGAAAAAGGAAGGTTCTAGTATGTGCCTAATTTCTCACTCAGCGTATAATTAAAGAAATCATAAATGGGTGCACCCATCAGAAGGGGTGTAGGCTCTTTTATGGTATGATGTTTTCATGAGAGTTGCCTTTTTAAAACAGGGGAAAGAATTAGGATTAAACAGGCATTTACTTGCCCTGCTTGACTTTTTCAGAAACCAAGGGCTAGAGGTAGAGGAGTTTGACCTGACGGAGGGTGGGCTCCAAGATACGGTGAACAGGCTCGTTGAGTTTTCACCCCTTTTCACCTTGGATGTGAACGCAAGCGGTGTCATTGTGGGTCAGCGTGATGAGCAAAGGGTTCCCATCTTTGACGCCTTTGGCTTTGTTCACGTAAGCCTGTTTACCGATGAGCCCCTCTTCTACTTTCCATCCCTGTTGGATGTGGTTAACTCTACAAACTTTTTAGCTGTTATAACAGACCTCAAGTATGCGGATACTCTCAGACTTATGGGTTTGGATAGGGGCCTTTTTTACATAACCCCTTTTGTGGACAGAAAGCAGATGCCAGAGCCCTCTGAGGAAAAAGACATAGAACTAATCTTTTTAGGTCCTGTCATAGACCCTCAGATAATAGCACAGCAGATAACTCAGGTCTTAAAGGAGAGCTTCCTTCCCTACTTCTTCGAGGTTGGTGAGTTTCTATTCAGAAACCCGGAAGTGCACCTTTTGCATGCCAGCGAGTACATCTTTTCCATGTTCAACCAAAGCTTTCAGGAGGAGTTTATAAAGTGGCGCCAAGAAAACCCCCAGGAGTACTTTAAGCTCCTCAATGACCTTTCAGTGTATGCAACTGCAAGAAAGAGATGGTACATACTTAGCTTCCTTGAGGGTATAAACCTAAGGATTGTGGGTGGATTCCAGGGGGAGTTAAAGGAGGGTCATGAGCACGTGGAGGTTCAGAGCTGGAACGAAGCTCTTGAACTTATAGGAAGGTCTTACATGACACTGCTTAGCTTTCCTTACGCCGTTCCAACGGGCATAGGTTTCACCCCCATAGAAGTTGCCTCTATGGGAAGTGCACCCCTTATAGACTACAGGGCGACCCTGCCGGGTTTTTTCATGCCCGATAAGGAGGTCATCACATACCTTCCCCTCGATAGGGCGGACATTGAGGAAAAGGTGCTCTTCTACCTTGAAAACCTTGACAGGGCAAGGGAAATAGGGGAGAAGGCAAGGGAAAAGGTCCTTCAAAGCTTCACACCAGAAGATAGAGCCCAGTTTCTGTATAGGCTTTTCCAAGACATACTTTCTCAGGCACAGCAAAAAGACCAGTCCTGATGTTTCCTGGTTTTGGAACGTTGGTCAATGCGGGGCTCGTGCTCTTTGGAGCCACATTGGGGCTTAGGGGTTCTAGACTTCTACCCTCTGGTTTACATCAGCCTATAATGCACGCCATAGGACTTTTTACCCTTCTGCTCGGTCTTAGGCTGGTTTATGAGAATAAGCCCGAGCTACTAAAGGTCTTTTTTATACTGGTAGTTGGTGGGGCTGTAGGTGGTCTTCTTAGGCTGGAAGAGCGGGCTTCTGAGCTATATAGTGGAGAGTCCGACTTTGCTAAGGGTTTTGTGTCCGCTTCCCTCCTCTTTACAGTGGGTCCCATGACCCTAATGGGGTGCATACTTGAGGGCACGAAGGGAGACAGTTCCCTTTTGATTTCCAAAGCTTTTATGGATGGCTTTTCCTCCGTAGTTCTTGCCTCCACGCTGGGTAAGGGAGTCCTTTTTTCCTCTATATATGTGCTCTTTTTTCAGGGCTCTATCACCTTAGTAGCCTACTTTTTTGGAGACCTTATTGAAAGGCAATCTATGAACAACGCCCTCTTTCTAGGTGGTGGGCTTATGGTCCTCACCGCCCTGAGGATATGGGGGCTTCTTGAGCACGTAAAGACCCTGAACCTTATGCCAGCCCTGATAATAGCGCTCGTCCTCTAGTTTAGGTAAACAATCTCGTTCATCTGTGTTATCTTACCCACAATGGCTGGTGAGAGCCTCTCTTCCAAAGCCTTAGTAATATCCTCGTCCTTTAGTCTGTGTAGTGTGTAATTGGTGGTTATCAAGGTACTTCTTAGAAAGTTATACCTATGGGATATTATAAGGGATAGGGTCTCTATCCTCCAATCGGAAAGTCTTTCGCTTCCAAGGTCATCAAGCACGAGTAGGGGTATGCTTAGCAAGTAGTTCATGAGTTTTTCGTATTTTTCGCTCCCTGTATAGCCTTGAAGCCTATAAAAGAGTTCCTTGGTATCAAAAAAAAGCCCTCTTACCTTGTGGGTTCTGTACACCCTTTTGAGGACGGCCACTGCCAAGTGGGTCTTGCCCATCTGGGGTGGTCCTATAAGGGTTATGCCCCTTCCCTCCTTTGGGTCAAAGCTCAAGGCATATGAGAGGCAAACCTCGTAGGCCTTTTTCTGAGAGGGTGTTATGGGCCTATAGTTTTCAAAGTCCGCTTCCAAGAACCTAGGCGGTAGGTTTAGATACCTTTGGAGGTTTACACCTTCAAACCTGCAGGCACAGAGTTCTACCACACCCCCCCTGTCTATAAAACCCGTTCCTCCACATACAGGACATCCCATAGGGATAAAATATAGACGATGCCCACCTTTCTGCTCACCAACGATGATGGCTACTTTTCTGAGGGCATAAGGGCTATTAGAGAGGAGCTAAGAAAACTTGGAAGGGTTATAACCGTTGCCCCCGATAGGAACCTAAGCGGTGTGGGACACTCGTTGACCTTCAGCCAGCCCTTGAGGATAAGGAGGGTTGACGAAGACTTCTGGACCATTATAGGGGGCACACCTGCGGACTGTGTACATTTTGGCTACTATCTATTCCTTGAGGGAAAAAAGCCCGACCTTGTATGCTCTGGGATAAACGAAGGACCAAACCTTGGAGAGGACATAACTTACTCGGGAACGGTCTCGGGTGCCATGGAGGGTAGAATCTTAGGCATGCCATCCATTGCCTTCTCCGCCTTCGGTAGGGATGAGGTTAACTTTGAGCAGATGGCCAAGGTTGCCAAGAGGGTGGTGCTTAAGGTCCTTGAGTGTGGCATGCCCCAGGATACCTACCTAAATGTAAACATACCCAACCTGCCGGAGGAAGAGATAAAGGGCTTTCTCCTCACACGTCAGGGTAGGAGGGCTTACAAGGAGAAAGTTCTAAAGCTTGCAGACCCATCGGGAAGACCCCTTTACTGGATAACTGCGGAGGAGTTTGGGTGGCATCTGGAGGAGGGAACGGACTACTGGGCGGTTTATCACGGTTATGTGTCCATAACACCACTCCAGCTGGACCTTACAAACTATAGGGCTTTAGAGTGGTTTGGAGAAAGGCTTTAGTTTATAATACTCCAATGCTTTCCAAGAGAGTATCCCATATAAAGCCTGCCCCTACACTAGCCCTTACCGCTAAGGTGAACCAGCTAAAAGCTCAAGGTATAGACATAGTAGGTTTTGGCGCAGGAGAGCCTGATTTTGACACACCAGACTTTATAAAGGATGCCTGTATAAGGGCTCTTAAGGAGGGGAAGACCAAATACGCACCATCTGCAGGTATACCCCAACTTAGGGAAGCCTTGGCGGATAAGCTCCTGAGGGAGAACGGAGTAGAGTACAAGCCATCGGAGATAGTGGTAACCGCGGGCGCCAAAATGGCCCTCTTTTTGGTGATGCTTGCAATCTTAGAGCAGGGCGACGAGGTGCTACTTCCCTCTCCTTACTGGGTCACCTATCCAGAGCAGATACTTTTGACCGGTGCAAAGGTTGTAGAGGTACCTTTGAAGGAAGAGGAGGGTTTTATCCTGACTGTAGAAAGACTGAAGGAATACATAACACCCAAGACCAAGATGCTCATACTCAACTCCCCTTCAAACCCAACGGGTTCAGTCTTCCCAGAGAAGGACCTCAAAGAGATAGCACAGCTATGCCTTGAGAAAAATATTCTCATAGTCTCCGACGAATGCTACGAAGCTTTTGTTTATGATGGCGAAACCTTTGTAAGCCCTGCGAGCTTTTCCAAAGAGCTTAGGGAGATAACCTTTACTGTGAATGCCTTCTCCAAGACCTTCTCCATGACCGGATGGAGGGTTGGCTATGTTGCCTGTCCCGAAAGATACGCCAAGGTTATTGCGGACCTAAACAGTCAAAGCATATCCAACACCACAACCTTTGCTCAATTTGGGGCTTTGGAGGCTCTTAAAAACCCAAGCTCCAAAGAGTTCATAGAAAACATGAAAAGGACCTTTCAGGCTCGCAGAGATATGGCATACGAGCTCCTAAGGGAAATACCCCATGTTAGCGTGGTAAAGCCAAAGGGTGCCTTTTACATATTTCCAAACTTAGGTGAATACTCCAAAGCTATGGGTTCAGACATAGCCCTTGCAGAGTATCTCATAGAAAAGGGTAGGGTGGCAGGAGTGCCTGGCTCTGCCTTCGGTGCTGAGGGATACTTAAGACTTTCCTACTGCGTGTCTGAAGAGACCATAAGGGAGGGTATAAGAAGATTAAGGGACGCCCTTCTCTCACTGAAAGCTGTATAATTTAATAGTATGGAAGAGAGGAAAGAGCCTTCCGAGTCTGTGCAAGAAAGCCAAGAGCTTGAACGCATTAGAGAGCTTGAGGAGAAAGTGTCCAAACTTGAACAGACAGCAAGGCTCATAAACCAGCGTTATGTGGATCTCCAGAGGGAGTTTGAATATCTAAAAGAACGCTACAGAAAGGATGTAGAAGAGCTCAAAAGGTATGGACACGAGAGGTTTGCTCTGGAGCTCCTTGAGCTTGTGGATAACTTTGAGCGGGCCTTTGATTATAGCGGTGAAGATGTAGAAGGCTTAAGAAAGGGCTTTGACCTTATTTACAGGGAGTTTTTGAGGATACTTGAAAAGTACGGAATAACTCCCATAGAATTAGAAGGTAAGGAGTTTGACCCTTACCTCGCGGAGGCTGTGGATAGGGATTACAACCCAGATGTTCCGGAAAACACCATAGTTAGGGTTGAGCGAAAGGGTTATAGGATATACGATAGGGTTCTAAGACCTGCTCGGGTTGTGGTCTCCTATGCAGAAGAGGAAATAACCTAATGCAGGTAAGGTACAAGGACTTTCATAGAAAACTTGCACCTTTTAGGGACGAAAGCCTAGAACAGCTTCTGGATGAGCAGGTTAACCAGTGGATTAATCTGAACAATATAAGGGTTATAAACATAGAAACCCTCTGGGAGAGAAACTCCCACGTTTCTGCGGGCATAAGGGTCTGGTACATCCAAGAATGAAAAAAAGAGCTTGCATATTCATAGATGGGGCCAACTTTTACTTTGTTCAGAGGAACATACTCCAGCAAAGGATCGATCTATTGAAGTTTGTAAACTACTTCAGGGTTGAATTTGACATATACAACACCTTCTTCTACCTAGCCTACAGAGAGGGGGATGAAGGACAGGAGAATTTCATAAAACTGCTCGCTTACAGCGGTATAACGGTGATCAAAAAACCAATAAAGCACCTAAAGGACGGCTCTTACAAGGGTAATCTGGATGTGGACATTGCCATAGATGCCCTCCTTACCAAGGATAACTATCAAACCGCCATACTGTGTACGGGCGATGGTGACTTTGAGAGGCTTGTATGGACCCTAAGAAACTTTGGAAAGGAGATAGTATGCGTCTCTACCAAAGAGTCATGCGCTGTGGAGCTTGTCAACGCCTGCGATAGGTACATAGACCTTAAGGACCTTCTACCCTTGGTAAAGCTGGAGGAAAAGGAGTGAAGTTTCTTATAGTAGGGGTTGGAGCCCTTGGGAGTGTTTACCTCGCCTTCCTAACAAAAGCTGGCCACGAGGTCGCAGGCCTTCTAAAGAAAGGAAGGACAATAAAGAAGGTAAAGGTGGAAGGCATATGGGGTGAGTTTGAACAGGAAGTGGAGGCTTTGGACAGTCTGGAAAAGCTCAGCTTTCAGCCTGAAGTTGTGCTTCTGACAGTGAAGAGCTATGACACGGAGAGAGCCCTTCGGGATATAAAGCCCATCATGAGAGGGAAGACCTACCTTATGATAGCCCAGAACGGTTATGGTAACTACGAAAGGGCAGTGGAGAGGTACGGAAGGGAAAGGGTCATCCTTTCAAGGGTTATCTTCGGTGCTAAGCTCTTAGAGTGGGGAAGGGTGAGGATAACCGTATGCGGTGATGATGTAGTCATAGGAGACCCAGAGGATGTCATAAAGGAGAACTTTTTAAGGGGACTTGCCAAGCTCTTTACAGATGCGGGCATACCCACAAGGTACGAAAAAGAGGTTTACAAATACCTATGGGACAAGATACTATACAACTGCGCCCTAAACCCTCTGGGTGCCCTGTTTGAAAAGACCTACGGAGAGCTGTATAAAAATCCCCATGTGAAGAGCTTAATGGACCGCATAATAGAGGAGGCCTTTGAGGTTATAAAGGCTTATGGCATTCCTACCTTTTGGAGTTCCTCAGAAGACTACAGAAGGCACTTCTACAACAACTTAATTCCACCCACTGCGGAACACTACCCATCTATGCTAGAAGACGTCAAGAAGGGCAGAACGGAAATAGATGCCCTGAACGGAGCCCTTTTAGAACTTGCCAGAAAAAAGGAGCTGAAGCTTCCCGTTAACAGCCTTATAGTGGAGCTTATAAAGGCTAAAGAGCTCTTCAATCAACCTTGAGCACGGTGAGGAAGGCCTCCTGTGGAAGCTCTACCTTTCCAAACTGTTTTAGTCTCTTTTTACCTTCCCTTTGCTTCTCAAGGAGCTTCTTCTTCCTTGTTATATCACCACCGTAGCATTTGGCTGTAACGTTTGCCCTTAAAGGTGGTATGCGCTCGCTTGCTATTATCTTTGAGCCTATACCCGCCTGTACCTTCACCTCAAAGAGCTGGCGCGGTATTACATCCTTGAGCTTTTCCACAAGCTGGCGAGCTCTCCTATAGGCTTTGTCTCTATGGACTATAAAGGATAAGGCATCAACAGGCTCGTTGTTTATGAAGACGTTGAGCCTTACAAGGTTCTCCTCTCTAAAGCCCAAAAACTCATAGTCGTAGGACGCATAGCCCTTAGAGAGTCCCTTCACCTTGTCGTGAAAGTCTATAATGACCTCACTCAGTGGTATTTCGTATTCAAGCATGGCTGTGTTGGGGTCAAGGTAGAGGAACTTCCTTTGGATACCCCTTTTTTCCTGACAGAGGTTCATTATGCCTCCTACGTAGTCCTTAGGGCATATGATGGTAAGAAGAACAAAGGGCTCTTCTAAGGCTTCCACAATACCCCAGTTTTCAGGAAGTTCGGAAGGGTTTCTTATCTCCTTTACCTGACCGTTCTTTAAACGTAGCCTGTACACAACGCTCGGCGCTGTGGTAACTATGCTAACACCGTACTCACGCTCGAGCCTTTCCTGAACTATCTCCATATGCAAAAGACCTAAAAAGCCAACTCTAAAACCAAGACCTAGGGCTGGTGATGTTTCGGGTTCAAACTGTATCGCCGCATCGTTTATGGCATACTTTTCAAGGGCTTCTCTGAGCTCTTCGTAGGTGTGTCCCTCCGATGGGTATATACCTGCATAGACCATAGGCTTGGCGGGTCTAAAGCCCGGAACAGGCTCTGATGTGGGATTTTTAGCATCGGTTATAGTATCACCCACCCTTACATCCCTGACGTCCTTTATGGAAGCTGCCATGTAGCCCACATCACCGGCGGATAGCCTTTCAAAGCGTGTCATCCTTGGTGTTTGAGCTCCTACCTCCGTGACTTCGAACTCCTTACCCGTAGAGAAGAGCCTTATCCTCATTCCCGGCCTGACCTCCCCATCAAAGACCCTTATAAAGGCTACAGCCCCCCTGTACTGGTCATAGTAGGAGTCAAAGATAAGAGCCTTGAGGGACTTTGAAGGGTCCCCCTTGGGTGGTGGTATCCTATTTACCACAGCCTCTAGGATTTCCTCAATACCTATCCCTTCCTTTGCAGAGGCAAGTATAACCTCCTCCGATGAAAGACCAAGTATGTCCTCAATCTGCCTTCTTACCCTCTCAGGGTCTGCTGCAGGTAGGTCTATCTTATTTATAACGGGCACTATGACCAGGTCTTGCTCTACCGCCTTCCAAAAGTTGGCAACCGTTTGAGCCTCTATGCCTTGAGTAGCATCTACAAGGAGCAGAGCTCCTTCGCAGGCAGCCAAAGCTCTTGAAACCTCGTAGGAAAAGTCCACGTGCCCAGGTGTATCTATAAGATGAAGGGTATAGGTATTGCCATCCTTCGCCTTATAAAACATTCTAACGGCCTGAAGCTTTATAGTTATCCCCCTTTCCCTCTCTATCTCCAAGGTATCCAGCATCTGCTCTTTTAATTCCCTTTTAGAAACGCTTCCCGTAGCTTCTAATAGTCTGTCTGCAAGGGTAGATTTGCCATGGTCTACGTGGGCTATTATGGAAAAGTTTCTAATTCTTTCCATAGGGGAATAATATAGCACTATGGGCTGGATTAGGCTATTAAGCTTTTAATTATGAGCTAATATAAATTGGGATTCTATTGGATATAAAAAAAAATTATAGCTTTTGACTTTTGCATCCCTTATATTTTTTTCTCCAGTATGATGGTTTTAAGAGCTGTAATCGGTCTCTTTATGCTGGTGGGCTTCTCGGTCGCAGGTTGGTATTCAGACCCCGAGATGGCTTTGCATGCGGCGCAGAAAGAAAACAAGCCTGTGGTCTTCTATTTTTATAGCAACCACTGCCCTTACTGTAAACAGGTTGAGGAGTTTGTTCTCAGTCAAGAGGATGTGCAAAGGGTGTTAGAAGGTTTTCACGTGGTATCCCTGAACATAGCATCTGACGAAGGTAGCAGATGGTCAAGAAAACTTGGAGTTCCGGGTGTACCTGCCTTTATAGTATACGACCCTAAGCAAGATAGGAAGGTGGGTATGCTATTTGGAAGCAGGCCAAAAAAGGATGTGCTTGGTTTTATACAGGGTGTGTGTAAAAGTCAGAGCATAAGGTGCTAAAAACTTTTAAGGAGGTATAAACATGGACAGGAGAAGGTTTTTACTAGCGTCAGCAGTGGCGGTGGCTGGGCTTGCAGTTCTCCCAGCAATAAAGCCCGCCTATGCAACCCCGGCCCTTGAAAAACTTGAAAAAGAGTTGCAACAAAGGCTGGGAGTTCAGCTAGGTCAGATAAAGGAGGTAGCAGACATCAAGCTAACAGCCCCAACCATAGCAGAGTCCGGTGCCAACGTCCCTATAACTGTCGAGTCTACCATACCCATAGAGAAGGTTGAACAGCTTTGGGTCTTTGTGGACAAGAACCCAACTCCATGGATAACGGACGTTAAGTTTACGCCCATGAATGGGCAGGTTTACTTCTCCACAAGGATAAAGATGGGCGAGACCTCAAACGTAAGGGCCATCCTCAAGCTCAAAGACGGCTCCTACGTGATGGCTACAAAGGAGGTCAAGGTAACCGCAGGCGGTTGTGGTTGATACTCAAAGAAACCAAAAAAACTCAATAAAGGAGGTGTAGTATGTCTGTAGGTGTGGGAATACTTCGAGTGCCAAAGGAGGCGAAGAAGGGAGAAGTTGTAAAGGTGCAGATGGTTATAACCCATCCTATGACGCCTCCCAGAAAGGATCCGGCAACGGGGCAAACCATACCAGCCCATAACCTCACTAAGCTTGACCTTTTTTTTAATGACAAACTCGTTAGCACCATCAACATGGGTGCGGGTATAAGTGCCAACCCCTTCATAGCTTTAACTCTTAAGGTGGAGGATAGCGGTGTGGTCAAGATAGTTTACGAGGACAACAAGGGTGGTAAGTGGGAAAAGACTGCAGATATCAAGGCAATTTAGAGGGAGGTAAGGAAAAATGAGAAAAAAGCTTATCTTAGCCGTCTTTACAACTGGAGCCCTGGCAGGTGGCCTTTTCGCCACAAAAGCCTTTGCACAGACCGATGTAGAGCTTACACCGGAACAGGAGATAAAGCTCGTCCAAGAATACAACAGATTGCTCGCTGAAGGTGTAAACCCCGGTGAGGTTTGGTACGAGGTGGGTAAAGAGGCTATAAAGAAGTATAAGCTTGACAAGTGTGACCTTGGGCTTGGTCCTGGGAACTTTAAAGGAGCTGCTGCCAAGCTTCCAAGATACTTTCCTGACGCTGGAAAGGTCATGGACCTTGAAACGAGGGTAGGTTGGTGCCTTCAGCAGCATGGGGGCATGAAGCCTGAGGAGGTTCAGAAGTTTGTAAAGCAGTGCTGGGGTAAGACGGGCAACTGTTTAAGTGAGTATGACGGTATTATCATGTACCTCACAATGGAGTCAAACGGACAAAAGATAAGCGTTGACCTTAAGGACCCAAGGGTCAAGAAGATGTACGAGATTGGAAAGGCCGCCTTTAATATGAAACTTGGTCCTTGGGACTTTAACTGCGTTACCTGTCATGCTGGCAAGCAGGAGGTAAGGATTAGGGCAACAAGGCTTTGGAGCGTGGATAGGGGTGAGGCTGGTCAGGCGGTTCACTACTTTCCTAAGTATCTGGTTAGATGGGGGCTGCCCATGTCTATGCACTACAGGTATGCAGAGTGCATAAGGCAGATGAGGTGGCCAGAATTTATCCCCCATTCGGACCTTGGTGTAGCCCTTTCTACATACCTTTATGCGGAAGCCAACGGCACTGAAATAAAGGCACCGGGAATAGGGAGGTAAGGAAGATGAAAAAAACTACCCTTTTGATAGGTCTTTCTACGCTGTTTTTTGTCTATGCAGAGGCACAGCAGAAGAAGGCTCAGCCTAAAAAGGAGGGGACTCCGAAGCAGGAAGATACCCTTCAGGTCATTAAATCTGGGCTTTCCAGCGACCCAGCCTTTGTATGGAAGACAAATCAGGACGAAGCCCAGGCCATATGCTCCAAGTATAGGTCAAGGGAGGAGATGCCCGGTAAGGACCTCCAAAAGGTCATACAGCTAAGCCAGGCTGACGTTAAGTATCCTCAGTATGGTCTATACTGGGGTGATTGGAAAGAGGGCAAAAAGGTTGTAGAATCACCTAGGGGTGGAAGGTTTGCCGGCTATGGCTTTTCCGACAACCCTATGGATAAGGGTGGAAACTGCTACGCCTGCCATCTCATAGAGAAGGGTGTCCCAGGTGGAACCATGGGACCAAACCTCTATCAGTATGGTAAAAGGTGGGGTGTAACTAAGGAAAACATGAACACCCCCGAAGGTATGGAGAAGCTAAGAGCGGTTTACAACATAGTATACAACTCATGGTCTGCCTTCCCCTGCTCCTCCATGCCCCGTTTTGGCTATCATGGAGGCCTATCTCCTAACGACGTTGCGAACATAGTAGCTTTCCTGCTCCACCCAGAATCTCCAGTAAACAAATAAACCTTAGGGGGCTCCGCCCCCTTACATACAAAAGGAGGAGGCTTAGAATGGCTATTAGCAGAAGGCAGTTCATATCTTACTCGACCTTAGCTTTGTCAAGCCTTACCCTTCCTCTTGAAGGCTTTGCAAGAAGGCCAGTAAGTTTTGAAAGGCTCATGGATTTCAAGCCCTACGGAAATGTCACTCTGGTATTTACCTCAGACCTTCATGGACACCTAAAGCCCTTGTACTTTGCAGAGCCCATGAACCTCTTGGCTCCAGAAGCCCTTAGGGGAACGCCTGGCTACCTTACGGGCGCGGACTTTCTTAAGTTTTACAAGATAAAGCCCGGAAGCGTGGATGCTTACCTTGGCTCCTGTGTAAGCTTTATAAAGCTCGCCCAGCTTTACGGTATGACCGGCGGAGCTCCCCAGCTCTCAACGGTCATAAAGACCACGGTCAGGGAGAGGGGTAGGGACAGGTGTCTTCTTCTCGATGGTGGTGATACGTGGGCAACATCTGGTATAGCCCTCAAAACAGAAGGCATGGCCATAGTAGAGTGGCTCAACTACATGGATTATGACTACATTGTGGCTCACTGGGACGTGACCGTTGGCAAGGAGAAGTTTTTGGACATAGTAAAGAACAGGCTAAAGGCTAAGATGATATCTTATAACATAACAGAGGAGCCCTTTGGAGAGCTGGTCTTTCCACCCTACGATGTGGTGGAGAGGGGCGGTGTAAAGATAGGCATAATAGGAAGTTCCTTCCCCTATACACCCCTTGCCAATCCCAGGAAGTTTACCGAAGGTTGGAGCTTTGGCGTAAAACCGGAGGAACTCCAAAACCATGTAAGGGAGCTAAGGGAGAAGCATAAGGTTGACCTTGTGGTCCTTCTTTCCCACGATGGACTACCTTTGGATATAGCCCTTATAAAGATGGTAAAGGGCATAGACATAGTTATATCCGGTCATACCCATGACATCACCCCCGTGCCCGTTAGGGTTGGAGAAACGCTCATAGTATCTCCCGGCTCTCATGGTAAGTTTGTGGGTGTAATGGACCTTGATGTTAGGAAGGGTAAGCTCCAAGGATACAGGTTTAAGCTCATTCCCGTCCTCTCTGAGGTTGTTCCGGAGGACAAAAAGGCTAAAGAGCTGGTTAAAAGATGGTATGCACCCTACGAGAAGGAGTTTAACACGGTCGTAGGAAAGGCAAGGACCCTGCTTTACAAGAGGGATACACTATACAGCACATGGGACAGGCTTATAGGTGAAGCCTTAGCAGACCAACTTCACGGTGTGGATGCGGTTTTTGGACTTGATGTAGCAACCTCTCCGGGCTACAGGTGGGGCACGACCGTATTGCCAGGACAGGATATAACCGTAGAGCATGTCTATGACGTCTTAGGCATTACATACCCCGAGGTCTTTGTAATGAAAAGGAAGGGTAGAGACCTCCTTGCCCTGTGGGAGGATGTGGCGGACAATGTGTTTAACCCCAACCCCTTATACCAACAAGGTGGGGATATGTCAAGAATTTACGGTGTGGAGTACGAGCTCAAGGTAAACGCCAAGCAGGGAGAGAGAATCAGGAACGTAAGGATAAAGGGTAAACCTCTGGAGCTGGATAAGGAGTATACGGTTGCTGTCTACGGAGGTCCACCACCACCGGGAGTGGAGCCTCTAAAGAAAAACATAAGGGATATAGTGATAGAATACATAAAGAAGAAGAAGGACATAGAGGTGGAAAGAAAGCCCAACGTAAAGGTGCTAGACCACCCCTATAATACAGACTGCTACTGGAGGTGAGAAAATGGCCAAGGTTCTTTTCTTTCTTCTCTTTCCCCTTCTTGTCTTTTCCATGGACTCAGTCAAGGTTATGTATATCACCTACAACCTGAAAGAGAAGGACTTTAAAAAAGCGGTGGAAAACGTGCGCAGTCAGATGGAGAGGGAGGGCGTAAGGGTGATGCGTACCCTGACCATATCGGACGCTATTAGGGCCAGGGGTAAGGACTTTAGGAATTACTATGTGGTCTTTGGCTGTGAGACGGAAAGGATGGAAGACATACTCCTGAAGGCTCCAGCCATTAGCAATATAGTTCCATGTAGTGTGGCAGTCTACGAGGACAAGGACAAAAGGATAAAGGCTACGGTTATAAACCATAGGCTCTTTATGGCAAAGTATGGTAAAACCCTGAGCAGGGAAGAGAGGCAGGAGGTCATGAAGACCTACAGGAGCCTTCACATAGCTCTGGCTCAGCTCAGCACCAATAGACCGAGGGCTATGAGATTGCCACCACCCAAGGAGGAGCTTGTGTACGAGGAGACGGTCCAAGGGCTCGACTTTGATACCTTCAAAACTCTTTATAAGACAGCCCTAGACGGTGTTAACATGAACATACTAGATATAGTGGACGTCAGGAAAGAAAGCCCCAAATTCTCCATCTTCCTTGCCTGCAATCTTAGCTATGGTGAGGCTATTCTAAAAGATGTGCCCCAGTTTGGCACCCTTGCACCCTGTAGGGTATACCTCTACGAAAAGAACGGAGGGGTTGCCACAGGATACATAAACATACCCTTCCTGCTTAAGGTCTACGGAAGACACCTTGGTAAGGATAAGGTAGAGGTTTTCAAAAGTGCGGACAAGGACATAAAACAGGCACTTAAAGAAGCTAAAGGTGAGTAAGTTTCTAGTCTTTTTACTCTTTCCCCTTCTTCTCCTTGCCTATCCAAAGCATGTGGGGGAGACCCTTAGAGAGCTCTCTCCCAGTGTTTACGGCGTTTTCGGAACCTACGAGCAGGTAAGCAAGAAAAACAGAGGCTTTATATCCAATGCCTACTTTGTGGTTACAAGGGAAGGTGTACTCGTCATAGATGCCTTGAGCACCTACAAACTGGCGAAGGAACTGATTCAGACGGTCAAAAAGGTGACAAAAAAGCCTATAACTTACGCGGTCATAACCCACTACCACACGGACCATTTTTACGGTGTTAGAGCTCTAAAGGAAGCTGGAGCCCTGATAATAGCCCACCCATGGTCCGATGAGTACCTTGCCGATGAGGCATCAAGAAGGATGTACAGGGCTAGGCTTGAGCTCCTTGGAAAAGGGCTTATGAAAGGAACAGAACTCCTCAGACCAGACATAACCACCCAAAGCCAGCTCGTCATAAGGCTTGGTGGAGAGGTTTTTGAAGTGCACCACTGGTGCAAAGCTCACACAGACGGTGATTTGGTAATTTGGATGCCAAAGAGAAGGATACTCTTTGCAGGAGATCTGGTCTTCGGTGGTAGGGTACCCTTTTTAGGTTCTGGAAACTCGGGCACATGGCTTATCTGCCTTGACGAAATAATCAAGCTATCACCTGATATACTTTTGCCGGGTCATGGAGAGCCACTCGTAGGTGAGGAGAACATAAGAAGGCAGGTAGAGTGGACAAGAAGTTATATAAGAGACCTGAGGTCCGTAGTTAAAAGGCTGTACCAAGAAGGCTACACAGTTGAAGAGGTCAGAAACAGGGCTAACGAAGAGTTGCTTAAAATTAACCCAACATATTCCCAGCTTTCCGTGTTTTTTGAAGTAAACCCAGTAAACGCCTACTACCTTTACTTTGAGATCGAAAGGGAGCTTTTAAAGGAAGGTAGATAGGTCAGAGGCTCTGTAGGAACTTCTCACGTTAGGCCCACTTGCCACATGCTTAAATCCAAGGCTATAGGCTATACTTCTTAGCTCCTCAAACTCCTCTTGTGAGTAATACTTTAACACAGGGTGATGTCTTAAGCTTGGTTGGTAATACTGCCCTACTGCTAGAAAGTCACAGTCTACGCTCCTTAAATCCTTCATCACCTGAAGAACCTCTTCAAACCTCTCGCCAAAACCAAGAAGGATTGCGGACTTGGTCGGCACACTTGGAGCCCACTCCTTACTTTTCCTGAGCAGTTCTAAACTCCTGTCATACTTGGCTCCTATTCTGACCTTAGTGTAGAGTCTTGGCACCGTCTCCACGTTGTGAGATAAAATATCGGGACCTGAGCTGAGAACCACCCTTAGAGCCTCTATGCTACCTCTGAAGTCAGGAACAAGGACCTCAACCCTTATATTGGGTATGTTTTCCTTTAGCACCCTTATACATTTGACAAAGTGCTCCGCTCCGCCATCCCTTAAGTCATCTCTAGTGGGTGAGGTAAGGACCACATAGTTTAGGTTAAGTGCCTTTACGGCCTGCAAAAGGTGATAGGGTTCTTCTGGGTCTGGTGGTAAGGCTCTGCCCCTGCTTAGGTTGCAGAAGGTACAGCCTCTTGTACACGTATCGCCAAGTATCATAAAGGTGGCTGTGCCTGAGCCAAAACATTGGGATATGTTGGGACATCTGGATTCCTCACATACGGTATGCAGTTTGAGGCTTCTGAGAAGCTTCTTAACACCTACGGTCTTTGAGAGCTCTAATACGGGCTTCATCCTTATAATTTTAGGATGTTTTCTTTTAGAGTCCTTGGTTTCCAAGGAAGGGCAAGGTTAGGAGAGATCCAAACACCTCACGGCACTATAAGGACGCCCGTCTTTATGCCCGTAGGCACCCAGGGTACGGTTAAGGCTATGATTCACAGACTCCTTGAGGAGATAGGTACCCAGATAGTACTGGGGAATACCTACCATCTTTATCTGCGTCCGGGAGTTGAAGTCATAAGGGGGGCTAAAGGGCTCCATTCCTTTATAGGCTGGAACAAGCCCATACTTACCGACAGCGGTGGTTTTCAAGTCTTTTCCCTTTCAAAGGGCAGGAAAGATGGCAAGTCAAGGGTGAGGGTCTTTGAAGAGGGTGTGGAGTTCAGGGACCACCTTGCAGGAGACCTGCACCTTTTTACACCTGAAAAGGTTATAGAAATTCAGGAAGCCTTAGGCTCAGATATAATGATGCCCTTAGACCATTGTATAGAGTATCCTACTACCTACGCCCATGCAAAGGAGGCTATGGAAAGGACCTTAAGATGGCTGGAGAGGAGTAAAAGGATAAAGAAAAGGGATGACCAGGTCCTCTTTGGCATAGTTCAGGGTGGACCCTTTGAAGAACTTCGCATAGAGTCTGCTCTGAGGACTGTTGAGATGGAACTCTTTGGCTATGCGATAGGTGGCCTTTCTGTGGGTGAGCCAAAGGAAATTATGTACAGCATGGCCGAGCTTGTTTGCAACTACCTGCCATGGGAAAAGCCAAGGTATCTTATGGGAGTGGGTATGCCTGAGGACATAATTGAAGCGGTGGCAAGAGGGGTGGATATGTTTGACTGTGTCGCACCTACCCGCATGGCGAGGACGGGAACCCTCTTCACCTCAAGGGGGAAGATAAACATAAGATCCGAAAGGTACAAAAAGGATTTTTCACCCCCCGACCCAGATTGCGACTGCTACACATGTCAGAACTTTTCAAGGGCTTACCTTAGACACCTTTTTAATGCCGATGAGATATCTGCTTACATACTGAACACCCTGCACAACCTCAGGTTTTACCACAGGCTTATGGAGAATATAAGACACTCCATAGAGGAGGGAAAGTTTGAGGAGTTCAGAAAAAGCTGGAAAAGAGAATATACACTTCAAGACTGAAACCTTGGCAAAAAAGCTTCTTCTTTTGGTGTTTACCTTCTTACTATCTTTCTCTTCCGAAAGCGAAAGGACGGATATAAAACTTGCCCAATCCTACTTTTACAGGGGTTATATAGCTTACTCTCAGGGTAACTACACAGATGCAATAGCCAACCTCGGAAAGTCTCATTCCTTGGATAAGAGCGGTTATTACGGTGAACTATCTTACCTCTATATAGGGCTCTCCTATGCCCATCTTTCCTACAAGTTGGGTGAAAGGGAGGGTATATTCTCCGCTATTGCCTATCTGAATATGTACCCTTACCATTACAAAAGGGCAAACTATCTACTGCTACAGAAGGAGTTTATTGGTGACTGTTATCTAATGCTAGGCATGTATGGTAAGGCAAAGGACGTATTCTGGAGTCTATACAGAGAAGAGGAACATAATGCATACCTTCTTAAATTCCTGTATGCAGATGCGCTCAATTCTGGTGCTAACCTTTCCATCCTCGATAGAATAGACCCTTCAAAGCTTCCTGAAAGGGATTATATGTACCCGCTGGTGAGAGGTTTCATGATGTTTAACTTAGGTGATTATAAATCAGCCCTCACAAACCTATCAGAAGCTCGTAGTTTAAACAGGTATCTTGAAGATGACCCCGAGTTTCTCTATAGGTATGCCATTAGCCATTTTATGGAGGGTGACTGGCGCAATGCAGTGTTTTATCTTGAACTCCTCGATAGGAAAGATGTCTACAAAAAGTACTACGATTCGTTAAATTACTATCTAGCTCTAATATATCTGCAAAACAGAAATTACGCGGATGCTGTAAAGAGGATAAGGGCACTTTCCTCTATTGGTGGGCTAAAGTATCGCCTTCTTCTATCCCAGCTTTGGGCATTTCCAGATTTTCTTGAAAAGCAGGGTAAGGACTTTGGAGATTATAAAAAGCTTTTAATCCAAATAGCTTGGACAGACCTTAACAAAGTTTACTCAGAGCCTGCGGTGCTTGGTCTGTACTTCTATAGCATCAAGGATAAGAAGATAATGGATAAGGACGTAATATCACTTAAAGCTCTGACTCTGCCCCAGGAAATCACCCTTGGAGACCTTCGGGTGAACGTTAATCCCCCCCTTGAGATGCTCAAAGGCTCTTTTAAAAGCCTTGACCCCTATAGTGAGGATGCAAGCTTTCTTGTAGAGCTCTTTAAAGCTAACGAAGAAAACTACTCTTTGCTCTTTGGCTATGAAAAGCTTGCAAGGGCGGTTGTATATCAGGGAAGAACAGAATTGATAAAGGTTGTGGAGAGGTTGGACGAGCCCCTCAAAAGCTTTTTGCTTGGTCAAGTTCTTCTTTTGGATGGTTCGGTGGATATGGGGTTGAGGCTTTTAGAGGGTTCCCTTTCAGGGCTTTCTGGAGAAGACAGAGAAGAGGCTCTTCTTTTGATAGGAATCTATAAGAGGGATGTGTCCCTGCTTGAAGACTTGTTAAGTAAGATAGACTTTGAAAGCTCCAAAAGGCTTTATCACTACTTTACTCCTTCTGTGCTCCTGCTCGGAGATTACTACTATAGTTCAAAACAGTATGAAAGGGCAAAAACCTACTACAGGTCTTATCTTGAAAAAGCAGAAGAGGACAACTTATATTGGCTTGTAGCTTACAAGCTAGCCAAGTCCTCCGAGCTAACAGGTGACACTAAAACGCTGGGATGGGTTGTCAGAATGGCAGAAGGGAAAGATAATATAATAAGCAAGGTTATAATAGCACTGTGGGGGTGAGAGCATGGACCTTTTTAGAGGAGTAAGTAAAATATATCCCCATCTAAACTACACATGGAAAAGACATAAAGTCATCCTTAGCAACCTTGCGAATGTGGATACGCCCAATTACAAAACCAAAGACGTTGCCTTTTATGTTGAAGAAGGTTCTAAACTGAAAACCACGAGAGATAAACACCTTAGCTCCTTTAGGGTAGAAGACTTCAGGGTATTTGAATTGAGAAAAAAGCTGGTAGGAAACGATTTGAACAACGTGAGCCTAGAGGAGGAGATGACCAAGTTAAGTCAGAACAGGATAGCCTATGAGGTCTATATGAAAATGGCTCTTGGGAGCCTTGAGAAGCTTAACAACATAATAAAGGAGGGTAGACAATGAGGGACCTTTTTACAGCTTTTAACCTATCTGCGAGCGGTATGTACGCTCAGAGGATAAGGATGAACACTGTGGCCAGCAACATAGCCAACTTCGAGTCTTACAAAACCACAGGGGAACCCTTTAGGAAGCTAGAACCTGTTTTCCAAGCAGTAGAAGACCCAGAAAGCCTTAAGAAGGGCTACGTACCCGTTAGGGTGGTACAGATAAGGGAATCCAACGAACCCTTTAGGCTTGTCTTTGACCCTACAAACCCAAGGGCTGATGCTGAAGGTTTTGTGAGACTTCCCAACGTGGAGCTTGTAAAAGAGATGGCGGACATGATATCAGCTATGAGAAGTTATGAGGCAAACCTAAACGCCTTTAGGACCACAAGAGAGCTAGCCCAAAGGACCTTAGAGCTATGGAGATAAAAATAAAAAATATAGATGGTTTTGGCCTTGGTTCTGCCCAGAAGGTTAAGCAGGAGGGAGGAAATTTCGTGCAGGAGCTTGGCAAATTCCTGCAATGGGTTAACCAAGAACAGAAAAGGAGCGAAAGTCTAAGAGAGGCTGTATTAAAGGGCGCAGATGTGCCAATGCATGAGATGGTCATTGAATTTGAAAAGGCAAGGGTAGCGCTAAATCTGCTTATCCAGGTGAGGAATAAGCTTTTAGAAGCCTTTCAGGAATTAAACAGAATGCAGGTGTAGTATGGCGGACTTAAGAGAGACGCTAAACAATCTTAAGGAGAGGTTTTTAGCTCTTTCAACCACTCAAAAGCTTACACTCATCGGAGCTCCGTTGATAGCCGTTTCCTTGCTTTTAGCGCTTGTTGTGTTTGTCGCCAAACCAAGTTATACCACCTTATATGCAGGCCTTTCTCAGGAAGACATGTCGGCGGTTATGGCTGAATTGGACAGGGAAGGGGTAAGCTACAAAGTTGGGCAGGACGGAAGAAGTATACTAGTCCAGGATAATCAGGCAAGGGACTTAAGGCTCAAACTCGCAGCCAAAGGCATTCCAAGTAAAGGCATAGTAGGGTACGAGCTCTTCGATAAGACCAGCATAGGTATTTCTGAGTTTCAAAACCAGGTCAACTACAAAAGAGCCATCGAGGGCGAACTTGCAAGGACTATAATGAGAATGGCCGGCGTGGAAGACGTAAAGGTAAACATTGGTATGCCAGAAAAGTCCATATTTGTTAGAGAAGAGGAAGAACCTAGGGCGAGCGTATTTGTGAAGCTAAAGCCGGGATACGAGCTTACCTTAGAGCAGGTAAAAGCTATAAGAAATTTAGTTTCAGCTAGTGTGCCCAAGCTAAAAACTAAAAATGTGGTGGTCGTTGACCACATGGGCAGAGATCTTACAGCCATGCTTGATGATGATAGTGAGTTTATAAGGGATAAGGAGTTAAAGCTTAAGGTAGAGTTTGAAAAACGGCTTGAGAAAGACATACAAAGAGCGCTTGAAGAGGCTCTTGGTTATGGGAGTGTAAAGGTTAAGGTGTCCGCAGACATCGACTTTACTAAGAGGGAGCAGAAAGAAGAAATATATGACCCAGACATGACCGCTGTGGTAAGCCAACAGAAGAAGAAGGAGAGGACTTTCGGCGTGGACGTAGGCGGTGTGCCTGGAGCTCAAGCTAACGTGCCCCCAGGTACCGGAGCGATGGCCGGTGCTCCTGCCCAGCTTACAAGTGAAAAGAGCGAGACCATAACCAACTATGAGGTAAGCAAGAAGGAGGTATACACAGCAGAGCCTATACTAAAGATCAGAAGACTAAGCGTGGGTATAATGGTGGATAACAGCCTTAAGAACTTGGACATAGAAAAGGTCAAAAGGATAGCTTCGGCATCAGCTGGCATAGACCCACAGAGGGGAGACGTCATAACAGTTGAAGCCATGCCCTTTCACAAACCCGTATTTGAAAAGCCTCCAGTTTATATCGAATACATAAAGCTTGCCCTCATTGCTTTAGTAGCGCTTGTGTTATTGGCCACCCTTATCGTCTTCTTAAAAAGGTTATTGGCTAAGAGGGAGGTTGGTGTTAGTGCACCAGCTCCCGTCAGCGTTGTCCCCCCTACGGAAATGATAGAAGGTGTTGAAGAGCTGAGGGTTAAGGCGGAAAAGATAGAAGCGATGGAAACCATACAAAAGGTTGCAAAGCAAGAGCCTCAGAAGGTGGCAAAGATAATAAGAGGTTGGTTAAAGGATAAAGGTTATTAAGAATGGCTGACGAGTTCTTAAGCCAAGAAGAAGTAAATTTACTTTTGCAAACTTTAGGCAAAGAGAAGGGAAAGGCACAAGAAGTAGTAGAAGAAAAGGTAAAACCCTTAGATAGAAGCCTCTTTGAGCATATATCGGCTGGCAGGATACCTGGTCTGGAGCTTGTGTTTGAGCGTTGGGTTACTGGATTGAGGAAAAACCTAACGTCCGTAGTGGCGATAGTTCCCAACGTAATCAAAGAGAGCACTAACATAGTAAAGTTTTCTGAGTTTTCGGTAAAACTGCCAGTACCCTGTGCCATAGGCATATTTAACATAGAACCTCTGAGGGGTACCTGCCTTATCTCTTTGGATCCTAAGCTAATATACGTAGTTGTGAGCAACGTCTTCGGCGGGTCCGTAAAACCATACAAGATTGAGGGGAAGGAGTTCACAAGAATAGAGATAAAAATAATACAGAGGATTTTGAACGTGTGTTATCAGGAGCTTGAAAATGCCTGGGGCAGCATTATGAACGCAAGAGTAAACCCCATAGGCATTGAAACAAACCCGGCCCTGTTGACTATGGCGAGACCTAGGGAGAGGTTTATACTCCTTAAGGTAACTGTTATATTGGACGGCAACGAGGGACAAATCCAACTGGCAATACCAGAGGAAGCCATTGCGCCTTACAAAGAGCTACTTAAGGGTGCAACGGAAATGAAAACGAGGGATATTGAGTTTAACACTGTAGAAGCCTTCAAGAAAGTGCCCGTGAAATTGGAGGTGGTTCTTGGCAGAGGTTCTATAACCTTTGGAGAGCTTTTAGATCTAGGGCAAGACAGTATTATATTATTAGATAGGCAGGTGAAGGAACCGTTAGATGTGTTAATAGAGGGTGTGCCAAAGCTGAAAGCCTTTCTGGGGCAAGTGAGTAGAAACAAGGCATTTAAGGTATACAGGTATTTAAAAAAGGAGGATGTCTAGCATGGACGCAGAAAAGCAAGAAAAACCTGAAGAGAATATTGATGACCTTTGGGCGTCGGCGCTAAAGGAGCAGGAAGAAGCCTCTCGTATAAGGGAAGTTAAACGGGAGATGATCGACGCAGAGGGGGTAGGTGGGGGCAAAGAAGCCTCCGAAAAATTAAAAAGGTTCCTCGATATACCCTTGCAGGTTGAGGTGGTGGTTGGTTCGACGGTTATGACATTGGGGGAACTTCTTTACTTAGCTCCTGGCTCCATCGTGGAGTTACAGCAGACTGTAGAAACCCCGGTGGATATAAAAGTCAACGGCAAACTGGTGGCCAAGGGGGAGATAGTCATCGTTGAGGAAAAGTTTGGTGTAAGGATAATAGAAATAGTCACCTTAGAAGAGAGAATAAAGAAGGTTGTATGATGTTTTTAAGGTGATAAAGGTTAGAATATACGCCGAGTGAGAAATTAGGCACATACCAGAACCTCCCTTTTTCTAAAGAAACTGCTCTGTCCAAGAATTCTATCAGAGTCCCCCTAACCTGAATATCCCCATATCCTTATCAACTCCACCATACTCACTTTCTACACCATCCCAGCTCTGATAAGCGGTGGTGCTATAAGTATTTCTTATAGCACCACCGCTTATCAGAGCTGGGATG
>RFFP01000030.1 GCA_003696155.1 Acidobacteriota bacterium | reverse complement strand
GAGGGCATATCACCCATTCTTGAGCCCAAAAGAGCTATTATCAGGAAGGCAACGAGAGGAGAAAGAACTACCATCAAACCTTCCATTTTTAGCCCCTCATATCTACTATTTCATCCGTTGAGTCTACCTTTCTAAGTCTAAAAATGGCTATTATTATACCAAGGCCTACGGCAGCTTCTGCAGCTGCAAGGGCTATCACAAAAAGGGAGAATATCTGACCGTCAATTAAGCTCAGATGAGCATCCGCTCCCACAAAGAGCACGTTAACCGCATTCAGAGCAAGCTCCATACTCATGAGCACTGTAACCAGGTTTCTCCGCACTATCATACCGAACATGCCAAATCCGAAAAGGAGAAGGCTCACCACGAGGTAAGCCTCAAGGGGAACCATCTTCATAGGTTTGGACCTCCTTCCTTCCTATGATAACTGCACCTATCATGCCCACGAGGAGCACCAAGGATACAAGCTCAAAGGCTAAAAAGTACTTGCTAAAAAGTATACCACCGACAACCTCTGTATTGCCAAAGCTTTTTATAAACTCCCTAAACTGGCCCTTTGGTGACACGCTGATACCCAGAAGGAAGACCAAAGCCATCTCAACGTAGAGGGCAAGGAGAAGGGGAAAGGAAAGGAGTCCCTCAACCCTGTAGTGAGAATCCTTCTTTAGTGTTTTTTCCCAAGGCACCGCGGTCAGCACAAAGATGTAGAAGACGGTTACCGCTACCGCGTATATGAGTAGCTGTAGGGCTCCCACTAGCTCCGCACCCGCAACGAAGAAAAGCCCAGCGACGGAGACAAGCACGGACAGAAGACACAGTATTACATAAATGGGGCTTGAAAGAAGGACAACACCGAGAGCTGAAAGGACTGCCAAACCAGAGAAGAGAAGGAAAACGAGCCACTGCATCATCTTTTTACCTCCGGCAGTTCTGGCCTGTTTTCGTGCCAGAGCCTCCATCTCTGGTGGTCGTCTATCCATATACGGTCTGGCTCTTCCTCTCTCCTTCTTTGCCAGTCCCTTCCTATCCTCTCAAGGGTCTGAAGATCAAGGACAGAGTCTTTCCTTGTGTAGCCTGCGGTTTCGTGTATGTCGCTCTGGAAGAGGCAGTCCACGGGGCAGGCGTCTACACAAAAGCCACAGAAGGTGCATAGCATCATGTTCATATTGAAGGTGGATACCACTCTTCTTCCATCTGGTAGCTTCTCACCCTCTATCTCAAAAAGCTGTGGCACGGGGCACGCCCTTTTACATAGCATGCACACTACACACCTGCTCTTTCCAGGCTCTACCTTTATTTTGAACCTCTCAACCCACTCATCAAAAGCTGGCTGGGGTTCTTTACCGTTTACCACCTTGTGACCGAAAAAACCTCTAAAGCGCTTGGGTGGCGTGAGCTTCTCATAGGGGTAGTGGGTGGTTATGGTCTTGCTAAAGGCGTGCCTGATGGTGACCGAAAGACCCCTTATAAAGTCAAGGAAAAGTATCCTCTCAAGCCAGCTTAATGGTTTTTCAAAAACTCTCTTTACCATATCCTTACCTCCATATGAGGGGGGCTATAACTGCGGTAAGCACCAGGTTAACAAAGGTTAAAGGGAGCATTACCTTCCAAGCGGTGGTGGTTATCTGGTCTATACGGTAGCGTGGCAAGGTCCAGTGAAGCCAGAGGACAAAGAGAAAAAGGAGGCTAACCTTTAGAATAAACCACACAAAGGGGGAAAGGGGACCTAAAAAGAAAAGGGGGTCTATAAAGCCCAAGAAGGGTATGTTTATGGGAGACCACCCACCCAAGAATAGAACCACCGCTATGGCGGAGAGGGACAGGACCTCTATGTACCACTCCACAAGGGGGAAAAGACCGAACTTCATACCCCCGTACTCTACGGTGAAACCTGTGACCAGCTCAGCCTCAGCCTCCTGAACATCAAAGGGAACCCTTCCCGTCTCCGCAAGCATGGCAAACATGTAAACCACAAAAGCCATAGGCTGGAGCCAGAGGTACCAGAGCTTCTGCTCTATCTGTTTTTGGACTATATCGTAGGTTGATAGGGTGCCCGCAAGGATAATAGGACCCATGACCGCAAAGGTTATAACCACCTCGTAAGAGACCACTATACCCGCTTTTCTCATGGAGCCTATGAGAGCGTACTTGGAGTTGGAAGCCCAACCAGCTAAGGCTATGGCAAAAACTGCCATAGAGCCTAGGGCAAAGACAAGCAAAAGCCCTATGTTCACGTCCGTCAGTATGGGCTTTACCTTTATTCCAAGGACCTCGAACTCTGGACCAAAGGGAACAACAGCAAACACCAAGGTGGCGGGAACCAGCGCCATAACCAGAGCCAAGTTGTAGAGAAAGGGGTTGCCATACCTTGGATATAGGTCCTCCTTTGTGAGGAGCTTCAGACCATCTGCAAGGGGCTGTAAAAGCCCATGCCATCCCACGACCATGGGTCCTGGTCTTCTCTGGATGTGAGCGGCCACCTTCCTCTCCACGAGGGTAAGGTAGGCACCTATGCCCAGCACTATGCCGAGTATGACAAGTATCTTCACAAGAGTGATGATGAGCCATGCCAAAAGACCTTCCATAGCCTACCTCCAAAGCTCCTCCGCTTTTAGCTCTACGATGCAGTTTTTAAGCTCAAAGCTTAGACTGTTCGTGTTTTCAAAACTCTCCCTGGTGTTCCTATAGGCTCTTATCTCCCTTTTCTCTGGATAGACCAGAAGGTAGCACTTAACCCCCTGCTCTCTGTAGAGCTCCTTCTTCACTATCTCGTCCACTTCCTTGGAGCTTTCGGAGACTATCTCCGCCACAAGGATGGGAGCCTCCCTTATGTAATCCTCATAGGTGTGCTTGGGAAGGTAGGTTAGCCTCATCGGTCTATCTCTCCCACCACCGGGTCAAGGCTTGCCAGAATGGTTACAGCGTCCGCTACGACCCTGTCCTTCATAAGCCTTGGATATATGCAGAGGTTGTACATGGAACCGGGCCTTATTTTGACCCTATAGGGCTTTACACCGCCTGTGGAATATATGTAAAAGCCCAGCTCACCCCTTGGGTTTTCCCCCGAGGAGTATATCTCACCCTCGGGCACCTTAAGACCTATACCATCCAGAGGAAGCTTAAGCTTTTTAGGGTCTGGAGACTCCGCAAAGAAGGGGGCAGACCTTGGCATCTTCTCGAGTTTGTTGACGCACTGCTCTATTATCCTGAGGCTCTGCCTCATCTCCTCAAGCCTTACCAAGTACCTATCGTAAACGTCGCCATTCTCACCCACAGGTATGTCAAACTCCACCTCCGAGTAGGCATCGTAAGGCTCAAGCTTTCTAAGGTCGTAAGGCACTCCCGACCCCCTGGCCACAGGACCTGTAAGACCGTAAAAGTAAACCTCCTCCTTGCTTATCTCCCCAACGCCCACGTTTCTTCTCAGCCATATACGGTTCCTGCTTAGTATGGTTTCCCAATCTCTGAGCTCCTTTGGAAACCTTTCTATAAATGCCCTTATAACCTCAAGGGCACCCTCGGGCAGGTCCATCCTCACACCACCAACCCTTGTGTAAGAGATGGTAAGCCTTGCACCCGTTATACCCTCTATAATGTCCATTAGCTTTTCCCTTTCCTTGAAGGCGTAGAGGAATATGGTTAGAGCTCCAAGGTCAAGGGCATAGGTGCCAAGCCAGAGAAGGTGGGAATTTATCCTCTGAAGCTCGGACATCATGGTCCTTATGTACTTTGCCTTCTCTGGTACAAGGTCCTCTATACCTAAAAGCCTTTCCACTGCCACCACCCAGGCCTGGTTGGAACAAAGAGCAGAAAGGTAGTCCATCCTGTCTGTGTAGACAAGAAACTGGTTGTACATCTCGTTCTCCGCAAGCTTCTCCACACCCCTATGGAGCTGGCCCAGTATCACGTCGCACTGATAGACCCTCTCACCCTCAAGATCAAACAAAAACCACATGGTGCCATGGGTTCCTGGGTGCAGAGGTCCCCAGTTGAGCACTATCTGGGCTTTCTTCTTTAGCCTTTTCTTTTCTGTTATCTCCAGATCCTCAAGGGTGGGCACGGGGGTATGCATCCTGTCATAGTTCATAAGTCCTTGAAGATTATCATCAAGGACCACCTCATTAAGAGAAGGTAAGTATTCGGTGGTGTATCCTTCAAGGGGGAAGTCTTTCCTTAGGGGAAAGTGCTGGTAGGTTTCCCACATGAAGGCGCGCACAAGGTTCTCGTGTCCTTCGTAGTTTATTCCGAACATGTCGTAGCATTCGCGCTCAGCCCACTTACCTGCAAACCAAAGCTTCTCTATGCTTGGAAGGACTCCATCGGTCCAAGTTTTTACTACAACCCTTTTCCTTTCGTCTACGTTGTATAGGATATAAAAGGCCTGAAAGCGTGGTCTTTTGTCTGGGAAGTCCACAACCGAGTGGTCAATAAAGAGCTTATAACCCATACTCTTGAGTTCCTTCAGTAGCTCTATCAGGTCTCTTTGGTTTACATGTACTACAGTCAGTGTGGGTTTCTCCTCTATCTGGAGGCCCTTAAACCTAACCTTTAGCTCTTCAAAATCCCTTTCCTTTGCCCAAGGCATTATAGACTCTCCTCCTCAAACTGCCAGTCTAAGGCTCCCTTTCTCCATGCATAGACGAGTCCATAGGTAAGTATGAGTATGAAGAGGAACATCTCCACGAAGCCAAAAACGCCCAGGTATCTGTATACCACCGTCCAAGGGAAGAGAAAGGCAGCCTCTATGTCAAAGAGCAAAAGCAAAAGACCAAGGAGGTAATAGCCCTGGTGGAAGGTGGACTGGGCTGACTGGTCATAAAGAGGCACACCACACTCATAAGGATAGTCTTGCATGGCCTCTGGCGTTTTTGGTCCCAAAAGGCGGTTTATGAACACGAACACCAGGGCAATGGAGAGCATAAGACCAAGAAAGAGCAGAAGCGCTATGTATCCCATAACCTTACCTCATAAAAAGGTTTTCTGCAGATGTGCTGACTAAACTCCATAATATTATAGGTACTGCACCCAATATAGCAAGGAGAAGAGTCAAAAGCATGATAAGCCCCTTTTCTACGTTGGAGACCTTCAGTCCTATTTCCTTAGAACTTCCTTTCATAAACATAAGAGCGGTTATCCTCAGGTAATAACCGGTGGATATGCCCGTGGCAACTATCATCACAAAGGCGAGCCACCAAAGCCTTTCATAAGATAGGGACATAAAAATTAGAGCCTTTCCCACAAAGCCAACGGTTGGCGGAACACCCAAAAGGGCAAGGAGCATAACCATAAAGGAGACTGCAAGCCATGGAAGGGAGAACCTAAGCCCTGCAAACTCTTCAAGCCTATTCTCCCATCCGCTTGCCCTCTCAAGAAGGGCGAGCACCATAAAGCTACCAAAGCCCATAAGGGCATAAACTAGCAAGAAGTATATGACCGCCTTCAAACCTATAATCTGAGCTACCGCAATGCCTGCCATTATGTAGCCCGAGTGAGCTATAGAGGAGTAAGCTAATAGCCTTTTAACATCCTTTTGAGCTAAGGCTACGAGGTTTCCGTAGAGCATGGTAAGGGCTGACACAATGCCCACGGTAAAGACCCAGGCGTAAGAAAAGTGCTCCTGAATTAGGGGCATAAGCCTGACCACGGGGGCAAAAAAGGCAAGCTTACCGAAGGATGCCATGTATGCAGTTATGGGTGTGGGAGCTCCTTGGTAGGCATCGGGAAGCCAAAAGTGAAAAGGCACAGCTCCTATCTTTATGGCAAAGCCTATGAGGAAAAGGACGAGCCCAAGGATGAGGAAGTACTGGTTTTCACCTAAGTGGGTGAGTACATACCTAAGGTCAAGAGAGCCCGAATACAGGTACATAAAGCCCGCACCGTAAGAAGCCAAGGCTATGGATACACCACCGAGTATGAGGTACTTGAAGGCACCCTCTTTTGAGTTGAAATCGGACCTTAATAGAGCTGTAAGTATGTAAAAGGATATGGAAACAGCCTCAAGGGCAATGTAGAGGACTATGAGGTTATAGGAGGAGACCAGAAACATTCCACCCAAAAGGGCAAAGCTGAGGATGTAGTAAAACTCACCGTAAATGGATGCTCTGTGTCTGTAATAGGCATGGGTAAACCCAAGAAGGACCGCGGTGAGCAGAACCATAAAGATCTGAAGCAGGGTAGAAAAGCTGTCCCTTACATAAAGCCCGTAAAAGGTCTCCCCTTTAAGCCCTAAATTCAGGAGCAAGAGGAAAAGGGCTATAAGATAGCCCGTAAGACTTACGCCTATGGCTAATACGTGGTTTATCCTCTTGTATATGAGGTCAAGGCTAAAAAGTACAAAGGCTGTAAGAAGAACCACCAGCTCTGGAAGTAAGAGCATTAGGTTTGGTATCTCTATGCTTATAAGCCTTTCCATCTCACCTCTCCATAACCCTGTTTGCTAGCTCCTGAAGTAGGTTCTGTATGTACGGGTCGTAAAGGCTGAAAAAGAGGAAGGGAAGAAAACCCACAAAGAACATGGGCACGACCATGAGAAGGAAGGAGAGAAGCTTAAAGCCCCTTATGTCCACATAGTGTACCAGCCTGCTCTCCTCTCTCGTGTCTAAGTATAGGGTCTTTAGGAGGTAAAGAACGTACAAAGCGCTGAAGAAGGCACCCACTATGACCAAGAAGGCAAGGGCCACCGTGTACTCCCTCGCACCAACTATGGTCAGAAACTTACCCCAAAAGGAAGAACCCCCCGGAAGTCCCATAGAGGAGAAGCCCGTTATGACAACGAGCACTGCAAAGACTGGCATAAACTTTATACTACCTCTGAGAGCTTGCATGTTAAAGCTATGAAGCCTGTTGTATATAAAGCCTGCCATCATAAAGAGAGCGGAGGAGGTAAGACCGTGTGCAAACATCTCAGTTATGCTAGCCCTTAGTCCCTCCGCGTTAAAAAGGAACATAGAGGTCACCACAAAACCCATGTGGCTCACCGAAGAATAGGCTACAAACCTCTTTACGTTGTTCTGACTTATGGTAAACCAAGAGGCAAACACGATGGTGAGTATGCCCCAGAGGACCATTATAGGCATTAAAAACAGAGATGCCTCGGGAAAAAGACCTATGTTGAAGCGTAGAAGTGCGTAAGAGCCCATCTTTAGGAGGATTGCCGCCAAAAGAACGGAGCCTGCAGTGGGCGCCTCACCGTGAGCATCGGGAAGCCAAGTATGGAAGGGCACAATGGGAGTTTTCACCGCAAAAGCTATAAGAAAGAGCACGAACATAAAGATCTCAAACTCAAGGCTGTAGTTGTTCTTAAGAAGGTCAAAGTAGTTAAAGGAGTAGTGCCCAAAACTCTTGAAGTGAAACACTGCAAGGCTGACTATGCCAAGAAGTAAGAACAGAGATGAGACGAATATATAGATGAAGAACTTGTAAGCTGAGTAGAGCCTAAGCTTGTATCCCCATATGCCTATGACGAAGAACATGGGCACTAGGGTAAGCTCGTAAAACACATAAAAGACCATAAGGTCAAAGCTGGCGAAGACGCCCACAAGGAAGGTCTCCGTCAGAAGTAGCCAGATGTAATACTCCTTCTCCCTGTGGTTTATCTGGTGGTCGCGTGTGGACCAGAGTATGGCAGACAGGGAGACAAGAGCGGTAAGAAGGTACATAACATAAGATAGTCCGTCAAAGCCAAGATGAAGCTTAAGCCCAAGCTCAGGCACCAAAGGGTAGACCTCCTCAAACTGCACCCTATGGGCTTCACTAAAGTTAAAGAGAGTAAGGGAAAAAAGGGCAATCAGGAACACAAGAGCGCTAAAGAGGCTGGCAACCCACTTTGCCCAGCTTTCCCTCGTAAAGAGCAGTACAAAGCTACCAACCAGAGGCAAGAGCATGCTTGTAGAAACAAGGGGGAAGCTCGCCATCTTCTCACCTCATCTGGTAGAGTATTAAGCCAAGCAGTAAAACAATACCCAAAAGTAGAAAGCTAACGTAGTTGTTCAGCAGTCCTGTTTGAAGGTTGCGCGACTTTTTACCCATCCAATAGGAAGCCTTAGCAACACCGTTTACAAATAGGTCAACAGCCATGATATCCAGCTTCATCCAGAGGAACTTCACAACCCTAAAGTAAAGGAAGTTAAGGAGGTTTAAAAACCCATCTATAAGGAACCTGTCGCCAAGATGGAAAAGACCTTTTGAAAGCCCCATGTATCCCCTAGCAAAGACCCTATGGTAAAGCCGTTCGGTGAAGAACTGCTCTTTGAAGGTAGTATGAAGGGGTTTAAGAGCGGCGTATGCCCTCTGAGGGTCTATAAGACCCTTT
>RFFP01000003.1 GCA_003696155.1 Acidobacteriota bacterium | reverse complement strand
GCACGCCGCCAGCGTTCGCGCTGAGCCAGGATCAAACTCTTCAGGAAAACCCCAATGTATGGGTCCTTCCTCCTTATTCAATTGCCAAGATGTCAAGGGCCTGCTATGACCCTCACCGCAGGTCTATTATTTTATATCTTCTCTTTTCTTTTGTCAAGGGGCTTTTTTATCCCCTCTTTATTCTTTTAAATATATCCAAGGAGGCTTTTTGTCAAGGGGCTTCTTACAACCCCTCACAGCTAACAGTTTTTAAATTATACACTAAATCAAAGCTTTGTCAAGTATTAAGGCTAAGGTTCCTTCTTAGCCATTCCCAGATAGCTATAGCTCCAGCAGAAGAGACGTTAAGAGAATTTACCTTTCCGTACATGGGTATACTGACGACCATGTCCGCGAGCTCCAGAAGACTTTTTGAGACACCCTCACCCTCTGAGCCCAAGACCAAAGCGCTAGCTTTTGGCATCTCCACCTGCCCTATATTCCTTCCTCCCATCTCTACCACTATTACCCAACCACCAAGTTCTTTAAACCTAGTCAGGGCCTTTGAAAGACTCCCCACCCTACTGAGTTTTAGGTAAAAAACCGCACCGGCAGAAGCCTTTATCACAGTCTCGTTTATGGGACAGGTGCGGTCCTTGGGCATGAGAGCCCCCACACCACCAAGCACCTCGCAGGTGCGCAGAAGGTTGCCCACATTCTGCGGGTCTGTTATATGGTCGAGCACTAAGAAGAAGCTTCCTTTCTGTATAGTTTCCTTGAAAAGCTCCTCTGGACTCGTATACTGTATAGGGCTTAGTATTGCAAGCACACCCTGGGTTTTCTTTGTACCCGCAAGCTCCTCTATCTTCTTCCTTGGCACCTTCTGCAGTTTTATACCCCTTTTGGCACAAAGCTTTATTACTTGATGAGGGGGATGAGAATCATGGGCCACTAGGACCTTCTCTATGTCTCTGTTTGACCTTAAGGCTTCTATTACTGGATTTTTGCCGTAGACTATCATTCCTCTATTATGCCACCTCCAAGAAGCACATCTCCCTTATAGAAGGCACAGACCTGACCGGGGGTTATACCTCTTGCGGGCTTTTCAAACCTTACCACGTATCCCTCCTTAGTCTTCTCTATGCTTTTCACTGGCAGAGGCTCGCTTTTATACCTTATCTGAGCCTCTACATCCTCCCACAGGTTCATGGGAAGGTGTAGATTTACGTCTCCGAGTAGAAGCCAGCTTCTGTAGAGCTCTTCATCCTTAGCAAGAAACACTATGTTTTCCTCAGGGTCTACACCTTTTACATAAACAGGAAAGCCAAGAGCTATACCCAGACCCTTTCTTTGACCTACCGTGTAGTGAAAAAAGCCTCTGTGTTGTCCTACAGCTCTTCCCTCAAAGTAGAACTTGCCTATCCTTTGTCCTACTCTCTCCTCTATAAACTCTCCTGGCTCCTTACCCATGAGAAAACAAACGTCCTGGGAATCCCTTTTATCCCATACGGGGAGGTTGTTCTCTTTGGCTATGCACCTTACCTCTTCTTTTGAAAGCTCTCCAAGTGGGAAATCGAGAAGCTCTAAATCCTCTTTCCTTACAAGGCTTAAAAAGTAAGACTGATCTCTTTTCCTGTCTTTTGCCTTTGCTATCAACCTGTGTCCCTTGTATTCTACGAACCGTGCGTAGTGTCCTGTGGCAAGCTTGTCAAAGCCTATGCTGTGCAGGTATCTTGCTAAAAATCCTGTTTTTACATCTCTGTTGCAAAGGGCACAGGGGTTTGGCGTATTGCCCCTAAGAGACTCTTCAACAAAGGTCTTTACAACCCTTTCGGAGAATAGCCTTTCCCAATCAAAGGTAAGATGAGGGATGCCGAGGAAGTGGGATACCCTTGCAGCATCCTGTACATCTTTCGGAGAGCAACAGATCCTTAAACTGTCCCCTTCGCAGGCAACTGTATGAAAGCGCAGAGTAATACCCACAACCTCGTGCCCAGACCTTTTCGTAAGCAATGCGCACACGCTACTGTCCACACCACCGCTCATACCGACTGCAATCTTCATAAAGAATAAATCTACTTAAGAGTTTCCCCGATGAAGGTATTTATCTCATCCTTCTGGTCTGCAACTTCTAAAGCAAGCCTTATTATCTTGTCTGGCTTGTCCTCTGGGGACACCAGCCCTAAAGAGATGGCTGTATGTAGCTTTTCTATTACGCTCTCAGAAATGTGCACCATAGTTGGGTCAAAATTATGCCTCTTGTAGAACTCAAATCTCTCTACTTCTGGTTTGGACATCATGCTCTTGGCAAAGACGCATATCTTAGACCATGTTTTTACCGTTCTTTTCCACTCTTCCCTTGGAAGAGATTGGAGTTCTATCCTTATTAGTTCTAGAATGCTCTGGACTAAGTGTTTTTTGAAACTCTCTTGGTCCATGTCTATGGACTGAGTTTTGAGAAGATGACTAAGATCCCGCTTCATTTAGCTGTCCCACGAGCAGTGGCTATCGTTGTTAAGACTCCAGTAGAGAGGACAGCTCGGCTCCCAGTATGCTCTGGTAATGTCACACCCATGGTCGTCATCGTAACTCCGCAAGTGCCAAAAAGAGTTCTCATCGTCAGACATATAGGCAGAACTTGTTTCCCAAAAGCCTAAGCTGCGCTCGCTATGAAATCTATAAGGCTCATTTTCTTCCCTTCTTGTCCCAGTAGGCCCGTCCTGTTCAAAGTATCCAAGGGCTTCGTCGTTTTCCTTTTTTATCCTCCAAAGAAGCGCCACAAGTGCTATTATCAGGATTATCCACTCCATGGCTACCCCCCTATAAATATAAACCCTCACAACCTAGAGTATTATAGCCCTGAGGACTAAAAGATCAGGGGTCAACCCTCAGTACTACCTTTCCGAAGTGCTTGGAGCTCTCCAGATACTCATGCGCCTCCCTTGCCTCCTCCAGTCTGAAGACCCTGTCCACTACGGGCTTTAAAAGTCCTCTCCCATATAGCTCCGCTATTTTAAATAGGTCTGACCTAGGCCCCATGTAAACACCTAGGAGCTCTATCTCACGGACGAAGATGTACCTTATATCTATACGAGCTTCCGAGCCCGTGGTTGTCCCGAAGAAGACGAGTTTGCCACCCTTTTTGAGACACTCTATACTCTTCTGGAAGGTTTTACTTCCCACGTGGTCCATCACAATGTCCAAGCCTTCTTTGAAAAGCTCCCTAACCCTCCTTACCACATCCTCTCTGTAATGGTCTATCACCATGTCAGCTCCTAACTCTTTACAGCGACTTGCCTTCTCATCAGAGCCTGCGGTAGCAATAACAAAGGCACCAAAGAGCTTGGCAAGCTGAATGCCCACCACACCCACCCCAGATGAGCCTCCCCATATTAGGACCCTATGATAGGGCTTTATCTGAGCCTTGTTAACTAAAGCGTTCCAGACCGTTAGGGAGGTAAGAGGGAAGCTGCATGCCTCCTCAAAGCTGAGGTTTTGGGGCTTTAAAAGCACGTTCCTCGCTGGCACCTTTACATACTGAGCGTATCCACCTCTGGCTTTTAATCCCAGTATGTCATAGTCTCTGCAGTGATTGTCATGACCGCTTTGGCAGTGGTAGCAAAGACCGCAGGAGAGCCCAGGGGCAATTATCACCTCGTCCCCCTCTTTTAGTCCTTTTACCAAAGAACCAACCTGTTCAACCACACCGCTGATGTCAGAGCCTAGAATATGTGGAAGCTCGGGCTTTACTGCGAGGGCTCCCATCCTTACCCATAGGTCAAGATGGTTCAAAGCCACCGTCTTAACTCTTACAAGCACTTCATCCTCTGCTATCTTCGGCTCCGGAAAGTCTTCAACGGGCTTAAGACCATCCACACCACCAAACTTTTCAAGGATCACAGCTTTCATGATTAGCATTATAAGGAAAGGAGAGTTGGAAAGGTTTTATGATTTTAGTCATATTGACTAATGAATTTTTGTTCATTATGATTACTAATAGGAGTTTCGTAATATGAATATGTTTCTTGTGCTTTTCCTTATGGCCCATGCTTTGGCCCATGACCTGTGGATAGAGAAGAAAGACAACAGCTACATTCTATACTACGGGCATACGAAGCCAAAGGAAGGAGAGGAAAGGTTTTTGGCATACAACCCTGAAAAGGTTATTAAGTTTGAGTGTTATGATGAAGGGGGAAGGCTTAAGGAGGCCAGGGTAGAAAGGTCTTATCCCTCTAAGCTTTATGGTCAATGTGCGGTGGTCTATGGTCTTTTCTCCTCAGGCTACTGGACAAAGACACCGGAGGGCACGAAGAACTTACCCAGGGATAGGGTAGGAAACCCCATCGAGAGCTGGGTCTCTTACGAGAGCGTAAAAAGGGTTGAAAGGTGGCCAGAAGACCCATCAAAACCGTTAACGCAGGACCTTGAAGTGGTGCTGGAGGGAAGACCTTCAGAGCTCTCCGTTGGCAAAAAGTTCACTCTGAGGGTCTACTACGGAGGAAAACCCCTTAAGGACGCCCTTGTTTCTTACAAGGGTAAAACGGTCGGGGCTACAGACAGTGAGGGTAGGGTCAACCTTAGGATAAGAGAAGAGGGTCTTCAGGTTATAAGTGCATCCTTCAGGGAAAGGGCGGACGGCACAAAGGCAGACTACATCATAAGGACGACCACTCTTCTTTTTGAACTAAAGCTATGAGGCATATTTTGGTACTTTTCCTATTCTCCTTATCATACGCCCATGACCTTCAGCATAGCCTCAGAATGGAGGGGAGCTGTGCAGTCCTAAGCTTTTACTTTCCCGATGAAAAGCCCTTTTCCTACGAAAGCTATGAGGTCCTTAGAGAAGGTGAAAGGGTGCCCTTTCAAAGTGGAAGGAGCGACGCCCTGGGAAGGGTGGTCTTCTGTCCGGACAGAAGGGGGCTATGGACCGTTAGGGTTTTCTCCGAAGATGGACACGGTGCCGAGGTCAGGCTAAGGTTTGATGGGAGCTCCTTAAAAGATAAGAGGAGCATCTTTGAGAGATATGAGAAGGTTTTTGTTGGTGTGGCTCTTATTTTCGGCATCTTTGGTCTTTTAGAGCTCTTTGTAAGGAGGTGGAGAGGATGAAAAGGTCAGTTTATGCTCTTCTCGGATTTGTCGGTTTTTCTTTTGCCCACCACGGCGTTGCCTCTTTGGGTGCGGTAGGTCTTGAGGGACCGGGTGCACCCCTTGAGACTTCCAGCTCTGCCACACTACCCCAGGGCAGATGGCTCCTGTATACCAAGCTCGACCACGTGAGGTGGAAAAGGTACTCCTTTGAGGACTTTTCAGACCAGAAGAGCAGACACGACTTTTGGATGTTTGGTGTGGGCTACGGTCTAAAGCCTTGGCTCTCTGTCTACCTCTTTGCACCTTACTACACAAAGAGGGAGGTAAAGTCAGAAGATGGCTCCACATATACCTACAGGGTGTCTGGCTTTGCAGACCTACAGCTTATGGCTGTGCTGGGCCTTAAATACGACAGGGGTCTTAGGCTCGTGCCCGAAAGGGAAAGCCTAGAGGACCTCATGGATTGGCACTTTACCCTTTATGGGGGTGTGAGCCTACCCACCGCAGATGCCAACAAGAGGGACAGGAGAAGAGACCCACAGGGTGAGTTTGCTCCCGATATGGCCCTGGGTTTTGGAAAGCCCACCATCACCTTTGGCTTTACCGCCACAAAACAGATGGTAAACCTTCCCGCTCTGACCTTTTTGCTGGATACAAGCTACCTTAAGTTCTTTGAACACACCTACAACACTGGGGACAAGTTCAAGTTTGGGGATGAATTTAGACTAAACACCGCCCTAGCCTACAGGCTCTACACAGACCAGGGAAGGGGGATAAGGCTCGACCTCCTATCGGAGGTAAACTACCTCTACATACAAAAGGATAGGGAGAATGGTCAAAAGGTTGAGGACTCGGGAGGTCAGATAATCTACGGGGTTTTGGGTAGCAGGCTCTATTACAAAAACCTCTCTCTGGGCTTGGGCGTGAAGGTACCGCTCTGGAAGGACCTAAACCAAGAGAGCCAACAGCAGGGCGCAGAGGGTAAAGAAAGGTACAGGCTTATAGCTACCCTTTCCCTTCTCTTTTAGCCATGCACATACCCGACGGCTTTATCGCACCTCAAGTTTATCTGCCCGCCTACGTTATAAACCTTGGGCTTTTTTTCTACGCCCTTAAGGTCTTCAGAAGGTGGCTGAGGGAGAGGACAATCTCATACCTTGCCTCCCTGTCCGCCTTTGCTTTCGTGCTCACATCCATAGCCCTTCCTCTTCCCGGTGGCACTTCTGTGCACGGTCTTGGCGTAGGTCCTATGGCCATACTGTTTGGTCCATGGGTTGCCTTTGCATGCCTGTCTGTTGTCTTCTTTCTTCAGGCCTTCTTCTTTGGCCTTGGTGGTGTTAGCTCCTTTCCTATAAACGCCCTTTCTATTGCCTTCCTTGGGAGTTTTTCAGCCTACGGTGTATATAGGCTCTTCGGAAGGGGAAGGGTTGCCCTCTTCCTCTCTGGCTTTCTTTCCACCCTACTTTCGGCCCTTTTTATAGCCCTGATCCTTGGGTTGCACTCTTACCTTTTCAGGGAGCATGGAAGACCCGTATACTTCCCCCTTGGCTTTGAGGTGGTCATACCTGCCCTTTTGCTACCCCATCTGTTTGTGGGCGTGGGTGAGGGACTCTTAAACCTCCTAATGGTAGGATTTTTAAGGAGGCGGCTGAGCCTTGAAGGATAGGCTTCTCACAGCTCTTTATGTATTCCTCTTTGTCCTTTTGTCCTCTCTTCGTTCTTGGGAGGTCCTGAGCCTTGCTCTTCTTTTGACCTTAGCCCTGTTAGTCTTTTATCCTATGGGGATAAGGGAAAAGTCCAGAATCCTCAGGAGAGCTCTTCTTTCTTCTCTCCTTTTTGTCCTCCTTGTCTCCATACCCTATGTCTTTATGACCAAGGATATGGGTTACCTTCTTATGGTCATGACAAGGGTCTTAAGTCTGATGCTCCTTACCTTCCTCTTTCTAAAGATGGTTAACCCCTTCGCCGTGCTCAGCTTTTCCAAGAGTCTTAGCTTTATTCTTGTCCTATCCGTCAGTCAGATAACCTCCTACCTCAGGCTTCTGAGGGAGTTTGAGCAGGCCTTTAAGAGCAGAAGTCCGCACAAACCAAGAAGGGAGGAGTATAGGGGCTTTTTGGGTAGGGTACTCTCCTACTTTTTCGAAGCCTCCGCGAGAAACTCCGAGGAGGTTTATCAGGCTATGAAGTCAAGAGGTTTTGACATTGATTGAGCTGAGGGAAGTGAGCCACTCTTACGAGGGAAAGCTTGTGCTAAAGGACATAAGCGTTAGGGTGGGGATGGGCGAAAAGGTTGTCCTGCTTGGAATAAATGGCTCTGGTAAAACAACCCTTCTAAAAATCCTCAACGCCCTCTTCTTTCCGGACAGGGGAAAGTATCTGTACTTTGGAGAGGAGGTAAGCAAGAAAAGGTTAAGGGACAGGAGCTTTAAGAGGAGGTTTAGAAGCGAGGTGGCTCTGCTTTTTCAAAACCCAGATGTGATGCTCTTTAATCCAACGGTTTACGATGAGCTTGCCTTTTCTCTGAGACAGCTTGGCTACGATGAGGGAAAGGTCAGAGAAAGGGTCCTATTATGGGCTGAGGTGTTTGGGCTTCTGCCTCATATAAAGAGGCCACCCTTCGAACTTAGCGGTGGTGAAAAGCAAAAGCTCTGCCTTGCTTGTCTGATGGTCCTTGAGCCTAAGGTTCTTCTTCTGGACGAGCCAACAGCCCACCTTGACCCAAGGACAACGGGATGGTTTATAGACCTCCTATGGGAGTTTAAAGGGATGGTCATAACCTCCACCCATAACCTGAGCCTTGCAGAGGAGTTGGGGAGCAGGCTTTTGGTATTGGGTGAAGACCATGGCTTACTTTACGATGGACCGGTAAAGGAGTTCCTTAAGGATAAGGAAAAACTTTTAAAAGCTGGGCTTCTTCATAGGCACGGCGGGAAGGACTACCATCTTCACAGCTTTTGATAGAATGTCTTTATGGAAGATAGATCGGTGAGGTTCTGCGTCTCTCTGCCCGAGAGCCTTCTTCAGGAGCTTGACCATAGGGTCATAAAGAGGGGTTATGCCTCAAGGTCAGAGCTTGTAAGAGACCTAATTAGGGAGCTTCTGGTTCGTGAAAGATGGGAGGAGGGCGGGGATGTGGTGGGTGTGCTTAGTATAGTCTATGACCACCATGACAAGGAGCTTACCTTTAGGCTCCTTGACCTTCAGCATCAGCATCATGTAAACGTCCTCTGCTCCACACACGTACACCTTGACCACCATAACTGCCTCGAGGTCATAATCCTGAGAGGAGACGCTAGGGAACTCTCCTCCTTAGCGGTCAAGCTGGGAGGTCTAAGGGGAGTAAAGCTCTACGAGCTTACAAAGGTCTCAAGCCTTTAAACCAAGAAGGAGATCCTCTACCCTCTTCCTTATCTCCTCCCTGACCCTTCTGAAGAATTCCAGCCTTTCTTCCTCTGTTCCCACAAACCTTGCAGGGTCTGGAAGGTCCCAATGGAGGCTTTTCTGACCGGGAAATACAGGACAGCTGTTTCTCGCGCTGTCGCAAAGGGTTATGATAAGGTGCATATCTTTTATCGGTATATCCTCCAGACCCTTTGGCCTTTGGCCTTTAAGGCTAATGCCCACCTCATCCATAACCTTCAGGGCGTAAGGATTAATCCTTTCCTCCGGTCTTGAACCTGCAGAATAAACCTCCAGTTCCACACCCATAGACCCTGCCATATGCCTTGCGAGCGCTTCCGCCATCTGACTCCTTGCAGAGTTCCCAGTGCATACGAAGGCTATCTTCATAGAAATCATATTTAATCCTGAATGTTAAGATTTTATTAACTATGGCTATTAGGCAGACTCTGAAGGAGAGAAAGAGGTTAAAAATTATAAGGACAGCCTGCAGGCTTTTTGCCCAGAGGGGATACTACAACACCACCATGCCAGATATAGCCCACGCGCTTGATATGAGCGTGGGGAACCTTTACAACTACTTTGAATCTAAGGAAGACCTAGCTAAGGAAATTATGCTTACCGTTTCCCAGTGGGTTGGCGAGAGGCTAAAGAAGGTTAACGAGCTTGAGATGGACTTTAAGGAGAAGATAAGGCTCCTTGTGAGGAGCTTTTTTGAGATAGCCCTGGAGGAACCAGAGCTCATAAACTACTTTTTGAGGGTCTTCCTAGTTAACAGGGAGATTTTTAAGGAGGGTTGTGAGGGCTTTGCCTGCGTGGCAAGCGTGGTAACGGAAATAATGGTACTTCTGAGCGATGGAATAGAAAAGGGGGCATTCAGAGACCAGAGTTTCTTCCCAGCCTTTACCACCATAATGGGACCTTTAGGGGGTATGGTCTTTTTGAACAACGAAGGGGTTTTGGAAAAGCCCCTAATGGAATACGTAGATGAGGTTGCAGAAAACATATGGGGGGCTTTGAAGGCTTAGTTTAGAGGTTTACCTTTAAAAGCCTACAGTTGGTGGAAAAATAGCCCTTTCCCATGTGCAGTGGATACCTAATTTTATGTGGCTTAAGCTTTCCTCTTTTGTAGTGAATGAGCTCCACCCTCCCTATTAGGAGGGTGTGGTCTGGAAGCTCTACGCTCCTGTACTGCGTGCACTCATACACTAGGAGGGACTGCTCTACCATAAGGGCCCTAACTTTTAGGGCTTTTATGGGCTTTAGCTCCTTAAAGAGCTCCCATTTGTTCTCCTTATCTCCGTGAACCCTGCCGGCGATAAGTATGTCCTCCAGATGGTCTTTAGGAAGAAAGTTTACTGTGAAGTTTGAGCCCTCCACTACAAGCTTGTAGCTGTAATTTTCCTTAGATATGGCCACCGCATACATAAATGGGTCCTTGTTTGTGGGCATGTGCCAAGCCACTGCCAGCGGGTTTTCACCTACGCAAATCAGAACCACTGGCCTTGGCACATAACCCAAAAAGTAAGCATTTTCAAGGGTCTTAAAGGCTTCCTGAGGGGAGGAGAGCTCCCTCTCAGGCGGAGGTAAGGCATGCAATGTGGCGGACTTTATTAACCTGCTGTCCATCTTCCAAGAAGGAAGACAAGGGTTATCCCAATTATATGCACTATCCACCAACCTATCCTCATAAATCTAAAGGCCTCTGGTAGTTGCATGGTTTTCACCTCCTTTGTAGTCTTTCTGCTAATAATGATGGTTGTGGGTTGTATTTCTTTGTAGCTAACAAAGTACCCTTCAAAGGCTCCTTTTTACTCCCTAAAGACCATCCTGAAGATTGTTTTTCCCTCTTCTGAACTCCACTGGAGCTCTCCGTTGCAGAGGGATAGCCTCTTTCTGAGATTTCCAATTCCAACACCCTCTTTAAGGGAGTATAAGGTCCCACCGCTGTCTTCCACCTGCACCACCTTCTCCTTTCCCTGCGTGTAGGCTCTTATCTTTACACTCCCACCTCTGAACTTGAGCCCATGCTTTAGGGCGTTTTCAACAAGCACCTGAAGGGAGAACTTGGGAACCCTGAGGTCTACGTTTTCTTCCACCTGTATTTTTAAATCTATGGGTGATATAAACCTCAGACTTATGACCTCCCAGTACTCCTTCAAGAGCTCTAGCTCATCCTCAAGGCTTATAAAGGGCTCCATGTAAAGGCTCTTTCTTAAAAGCTTTGAGAAGGCTATTATGGAGCTTTCAGCCTTCTGGGGGTCCGCGTGCACAAGCTCTGCGATGGCGTTCAGTGTGTTAAAGAGAAAGTGGGGACTTATCTGAGCCTCTAAGTTCCTCAGATGCTCCTCAAGCAAAAGCCTTCTGCTCTCCTCCTCCTTTCTCTGGGATAGGACAAGTTTATACAGCAGATAACCCAGGGAAGATGTCATAACACCAAGGAAAAAGGAGAGCTCTAGGACCTTCTGGAAGCTCAAAGTTAAAGGGACTATGTTTAGCTCCCTGTTGGTGAGGTAACCTAAAAAGCCACCAAAAAGGCCGGAGAGGAAAGCGGAAGATAGACCGAAAGGGACGCTAAGGGAGCTGGGTAGCCTCTTAAGAAGCCAGCGGTTGTTTATCTCTGTGGTGAAAAAGGAGAGGAGGAATATGTAAAAGGCTGTCAAAACACCCAGAAAAAGGAAGCTTGCCAAACTCTCACCGATCAGGGACGCACTAAAGCCCGATATGGAAAAGCCAAGTATGGAGGCTAACAGTAGAATGTAGCCCCACTCCCCGAACCTTACCCTTAGCATATCCCTATGTCCTTCTCTATAAATTTTAGAAGATTTATAACCCCTAAGGCTACGCCGGGCCAACCCTGACCTGGAAAGACCGTGTCGCCTACTATGTATAAGTTCTCGACTGGTGTAAGCGGTGGCGGGAAGTTAAAGGGGAAGTAGTCCATAACAGCCGGCAGTCCGCCGACGGAACCTCTATACCTTAGAGTGAACCTTCTGAAGGTTTTTGGCGTGCCGGCAAAAAGGGCAAGCTTCTTAACATACCTTAGAGAGGGAATATGTCTGTAGAGCTCCTCCATACAGTACTCTAAGGCCTTCTGTTTTCTCTCCATGTACTCCTCAGAAGAAAGACCCTCCCAGAGGTGCAGGTGGGTGTGGGTGGATAGGGTTACACTCCTTGTGCCGTCTTTGCTGAGGATGGGGTCTTCCCTTTCCGACAGGGAAAGGAAGAGAGACCTGCTACCTGTGTAAGGTATGGGTTTATCCAAAAGGATAAAGTGATGATGGCTTAGGTCCTCAAGCCCACTATCCTCAAGGGTCATGTATATAACAAAGGCACCCCACATCTTTCTGTACTTTTCCCTTGCCCTCTCTGAGTAGGGTTTTAGTTCCCTAACTAGATTACCCGCGTCCCATATGGTTGTGTTTAGTATGACCCTTTTAGTCTCATACTCTCCTAGCGTAGTTTTTATCAAAAAACCCCAGGGCATGGGTTCTATACTGAGCACCTTTTCCTTGAGTCTTACATGCTTTATCCTGCTTGCAAAGCTCTCCACCACCTTACCCATACCACCCACCGCATAGTAGTTGGTAAGGTTTGGGTAGGTAAGCCCCAAAGAGGCGACAGAAAAGGGTACCTCCTCCATGTAGCCCTGTGCGGTGATCAGAGTATGATGGTTCAAAAAGCTCTCGTATTTGGAGTTAAACTCTCCAAGGTAAAACCTCGCCACCCTCCGAGAGCTTACAAAGTGGCAAAGGATGGTATTTAGAAAAGCAAGGGGATGTTTTAAAAGGGCCTTAATGGGTGAACTAGGGCTAGGGTAAGGTAGTAGGTCACAGGAAAGGCTCCAAAGGTCCTGACTGACCGCTTTTACCCTTTCCCAGAAAGCCCTATGCTTCAGCTGTGGGAAAGAGCTCTCTATCTCCGCCAACGAATCCTCCCAGCTTTTGTATCTTCTTATCTGACGATCTGCTATGTGTACCACCATGGATGGGTCTATTTCCTTTGTGGGGGGCTCCAAGCCTAAGAACTTCATCAGTCTACCCAGGGGCATATTTTCTTCAAGCCCTACCAAGGTGGAAGCCCCAGCGTTGTAGTAAAAACCCTTTCTTTGAAAGGTACCTGCACATCCCCCAAGATATGACTGAGCCTCAAAGAGGATCACCTGCCTACCCACGTGGGATAGGAGGCTTGCAGATAGCACACCACCTATACCTCCACCCACAACCACATAATCAAGCATGGGTTTAAAGAATAAACAAAAGAACCAACCTTATAAAGCCCTTCTAAACCCACCTGAGGATTTAACTTTTCCATTAACCTATATATGCGTACAAGGCTCAGGGTTAGGCAACAAAGTGTAAAAAATGGAACATAAAATGTCCAAGTCTTACTCATATTTAATAGCATGAAGCCCAGAGCCCTTATAGTAGAGGATGAACCCATTGCCCTTCAGAGGCTAAAGAGGATGCTACAGGAGGACGGGAGGCTTGAGGTTGTGGCAGAGGCATGCACCTACGAGGAAGGATTAAAACTCGTAGAAGAGACAAACCCCCAGGTTATATTTTTGGACGTCAGGCTCCCAGACGGTACAGGCATAGACCTGGCAAAAGACATAATAAGCTCTGGCCTCAAGCCCTATATAATCTTTACCACCGCCTACGGCGAGTATGCCCTTGAGGCTTTTAGGCTTTCCGCAGTGGACTACCTTTTGAAGCCCTTCTCACAGGAGGAGTTAAAAAAAGCAGTGGACAGGGTGCTTGAAAAAGAGTACAACCTGCCCCAGGTTATAGAGTTTCTGAGGGCAGAAAAGCCCATAATACCCGCAAGGCTCGGCAACAAGGTTCTGCTCCTTTCACCCGATGACATATACTACGTGCAGGCAGAAGTTGGAGAGGTATCGGTAAGAACAAGGGAGGGCACATTACCCCTCTCTAAAAAGCTCTACGAGCTTGAGGAGGCTTTAAGACCCTATAACTTCTTTAGGGTTCACCGCTCCTACCTTGTGAACTTAAACAAGGTAAGGGAGCTCCGAAGTGCGGAGCAGAGCAAGTATGTGATTCACTTTAAGGACATAAGCGACACTCTGAAGACCAGCAGGGAAGGAGCCAAGAACCTGAGGGATTATCTTAAGCTTTAAAGGCATGCTTAGCCAAGCTTATACGCTCGTAATAATTTACTATGGGTTTTATGTATGGTAGGCTGTGGCTAAGTGGGTCATGTAGCATACTGCATGGAAGGTGAGAGAGCTCGGGAAGGTACTTTTTCGTGTAAGCACAATCTGGGTCATACTTCTGTGCTTGAAGTATGGGGTTGAAGAGTCTAAAGGGTTTGGGGTCCGCACCAACGGAGGCACTCCACTGCCAGTTCCCCACGTTGACCACCTCATCGTAGTCCAGAAGGTGCTCCATAAAAAAGCGTTCCCCTATCCTCCAGTCCACCAAAAGCACTTTAGTTAAAAAGCTTGCCAGCACCATTCTTATTCTGTTGTGCACCCACTTCTCCTCAAGGAGCTGGCGCACGCCCGCATCTACTATGGGGTAGCCTGTCCTGCCTTCAAAGAAAGCCCTTATGTATTCTTCCTTGTTCTCCCACCTTATACCTCTTCTTTTTTCCTGAAACTCCGTATCCCTTACCCATGGAAAGTGTAGGGCTATATGGTACCAAAACTCGCGCCAAGCTAGCTCCTTTATAAACTGTTCGCTCCTTCCCTGAGCTTCTCTGTATACCTCTCTTGTAGAGAGAAGGCCGAACCTTATGCATGGCGAGAGCCTGGAAGTGCCATCAACACCGGGAAAGTTTCGAAGCTCCTCATACCTTTCAAAGGGGAAGCTCTTTAGCCTATTTTTACACTCTTCGGGGCTAAAGCTACCGTACTCCCTTAGGGGTAGGCTTCCCTCTATGTCCTTTAGGGTAGGCAGTGGGAGCTCGGGAACTACAAAGTCCAAGGACCCTATATCTCTTAAGTCTATCCCCTTTGACCACTCCTTGTAAAAGGGTGTGTAGACCTTCCTCTGTGGCACCTCCTCTGGGTTCACTAGAAAGTTTTCCAGCACCTCAACCAACTCCACACCGTACTCTTTGCATACCCTTTTTATTAGCTCGTTTCTCTCCCTGCCACTCCAGCTGTAGGATGCGGTGGTGATAAAAAACTTAGGTCTGTAAACTCTAAAAACCTCCCTAAGGGCTCTTTCCGTGCTATCGTAAAAACAATATAGCTTTATCCTTGAAGAGAGAGACTTAACCGCTCTGAACACGTATTGGAGCCTCTCTCCCTCCGCTCGTAGCTCCCCAATTATCTCCCTGTCAAAGATGAAAAGGGGAAGAAACTCCTTAGAAAGTTCTGCAGCTTTGGCCAATCCTCTGTTGTCGTGAAGTCTTAGATCCCTCTTAAAGAGGTAGACGACCCCCATCTACTCAAGTCCGTGCATCTTCAAGTTTTCTTTTATCTTATGCAGAAGCTCTGAGGGGTTCTTAACGGGGTAGTCAAGCTCCTGCACCACCTCTTTTGCGGCCCTACCCTTTATGTAAATCCCTTCTACCCTCTCTCCAAGCTCCTGAGCGGAGTTAATGGGAAAGTCCATACCCCTTATCCTCCTCAGCACCATATAAGCCCAAGGTATATCAAGAGCGTAAGCTACCCTTTCACAGTAATCTAAGAAGACCTTAGGCTCCTCCTGCCCTTCCTTTACAAGTTTGTAGGCAAGCTTGGCAATGCCACCAGCCGTGTGAAGCTTTAGCTCCTTCTTTTCCTCTTCCATGAAATCTATACTCTTAAGCTTCTCCATGACCGCCTGAGTCTCTGCTCTGAGTATGTTTCTGACCGTTTGAAGGGTCAAGCCCACCTTTTCCGCTATTTCCCTCTCTGTCTTAAAATACTCTTCTCTGAGGACCACGCAGTAAACCGCCCTTGCCAGAGAGGGAAGCCAGGTTAAGGTTCTGTACTCCATGAGCCTAGAAAGACCACCCAGTACGTCTATGGACTTTAGAAAGACCCTGAGTACCAGAGAATCGAGGTCGTGCTCCACAGGCTTAGCTATAATCATCTTATACACCTCCGCTCGTTTTTTTAGAGTATCGGGGTGACGGGACTTGAACCCGTGACCTCTGGCCCCCCATGCCAGCGCGCTGCCGCCTGCGCCACACCCCGTGCCTAACTATATTCTAGTCCTTTTAAGCCCTGAGTTCAACCTACAGAGGAGCTTTTTACTGGGTTTGAAGCTTATACGATGTCCGTGTGAGGCCTTTTTTAACTTAAACCTACCAAACCCAGAAACCTTGAGCTCACCTTCATGCAGTATAGCCTCTTTCATCTGCCCAAGCAGGAAGTTAATCATGCTGTAGACCTTCCTCTTGGACCACTCTAAACCCATAGAGGAATAAAAATCCCTCTCCACAAGTCTGTGTAAAAGCTCCTTCTTTGTCATACTACATCTTTATCTTTTTCTTGAAGATATCCCCCAGCGTAAAGCCCTTATCAGAACCCACACTTTTTATAATATCCTCGTCCTCCCTCTTCTCCTCTTCCTTCATGCTCAAGGTTATCTTCTCCTGAGAGAGCTCTATTATCCTGACCTCTACCTCTTGCTTATCCTCTAACTTAACACCCTTGGGTATCTCCGATATGGGCAAAAGACCGTCCAAACCCTCAGGAAACTGCAGAAAGGCTCCGAAGGGATGGACTGACTTAACAGTAAGTTTGACCTTATCTCCCACCTTATAGTTCTTTAGCACCTTATCCCATGGGTTTTCTGTTAGCTGCTTTAAGCCGAGTTTCACGTACTTCCCATCAAGACCAAGAACTGCAAACTCCCGCAACTCTCCAACCTTTAGAACATCTTCTATCCTGCCGGGCTTTAACCAAGATAGGTCGATCCTATGTATCACACCCACCACACCCTTCCCAAGGTCGACGAAAGCCCTGGCTCCCTCTATCCTCTCCACCTTCCCAAATACCCTACTGCCTACGGGGTTTTCCTTTGTATACTCCTCCCATGGTTTGGGCAGTGTCCTCTTTATGCTAAGTATGAGCTTTTTTCTGCTGGGGTCAACTTCTAATACCTGAGCGGAGACCTTGTCCCCCTTTCTGTAGGTGGTACCATCGTAGGAGACCTCATCCTTCGGGACAAAACCCTCCACTCCTTCCATGACCTCAACAACCAGACCCTTATCGTTGACCTCAACTACCTTTCCACTCACCTTCTGACCCTTTTGCAGGCTTTCCTTCACCTTTTCCCATGGGTTTTCCTTCATATCCCTTAGACTCACGAACACGAACTGTCCATCCTTGGGTATCCTCTTTACCTTTACCCTCAGCCTCTCGTCTATCTCTGCATAGTTATAGGGGTTTCTGTCCCTACTCCAGCTGAGCTCTTCCAAAGGTAGAAAAGCTCTCAGAACACCCCCTATGAGCAGGGTTATACCCTTGTCTGGGTCTATCTTTATAACCTTGCCCTCCACCACGTCACCCACCTTTAGCTTGGAGAGTATCCTCTCTTTCTTCCTCTCCTCTTTTCTCCTTATATAATCCCTCTGGCTCAAAGTTACCTTTAACTTGCCCTCTTCCCTTTCCAACTTTGTTATCTTAACTACCACCTTCCTGCCTTCTTTGAGGTTTTTCATGGCCTCCTTGTAGGGCAGAAGTGCCCTAAGCCCGCTTATATCAACGAGATAGCCCTCTTCAGACTTACCGACTACGGTTCCCGTTATAAACCTCCCCTTTTCAAAGGCATTTCTAAGAAAACCGATAAACCGCTCTTCCATGTATTTCCTGTAGGATAGCAGTGGAGACCCTCCCTTTGTAAACCTTACCACAGTTGCCTTTATTTCATCACCTACTTTTGCATCTGGTAGCTCATCCCTTGGAATTATACCCTCCACCTTGTACCCTATATCTACGTAAACATTCCTATCATCCAACTTAACAACCTTACACTTTATCACCTCTCCCCTTCTTATTTCTTTAAGCTCAAGGCTTTCTTCAAGGAGCTTTTCAAATTCACCCATTACATCCTCCAGAATGTCTAATTATAGCACTATCCCTTTAAAGTTCCTAAGGGTTTTAATCTTAAGACTAATTTGGCTATATCTAAGGCGTCTACCACCCTTGCCACCTCAGAGACGTCCTTGTAGGCTTGTGGAATCTCTTCTGCGACTGTGCCCTTCCCCCTTGCAACCACTACAAGGTCACCGAGCACCTTTTCTAAGCCTTCCTTCCTCACATACTCCTTTGCTTTTGTCCTAGACATGAGCCTTCCCGCGCCGTGACAGGCACTACCAAAGCTCATGTCCATGCTACCGCTTTGTCCCACAAGCAAGAAGGAGTATCTGCCCACATCGCCCGGTATGAGCACGGGCTGGCCTATGTCTCTGTAGGCAGGTGGAACGTCCGGATTGTAGGGTGGAAAGGCTCTTGTAGCACCCTTTCTATGGACGAGGACCTTTTTTCTCCTTCCGTCCACCTTATGTTCCTCTACCTTACCTATGTTGTGGGCAAGGTCGTATATGAGTCTGTAGCCAAGCTCTTCCCAGCTGAGGTTAAGAAACCTTCTAACCGTGTCTGCGGTCAGGTATCCGAGTATCTGCCTGTTGGCAAAAGCGTAGTTGGCCGCCGAGTTCATTGCCTTAAAGTAGTCCTGACCCTCTGAAGAGGAGAAGGGCATGCAGGCAAGTTGCATATCCGGTATATCTATGTTGTATTTTTTTAGAGCATCCTTTGCGGTTTTTAGATAGTCCACGCACACCTGATGACCAAAGCCCCTAGAGCCTGAGTGAACCATAAGGGTTACCTGACCTAGCTCAAGCCCAAGCTTCTTGGCTATGTCCTCGTCGTATATTTCATCCACATACTGTACCTCTACAAAGTGGTTTCCAGAACCAACCGTACCAAGTTCATGGGAGCCCCTTTGAAAGGCAAAATCTGAAACTTTAGAAGGGTCCGCACCGGGTAGAGCACCAAAGCTCTCTATGTGCTGAAGGTCCTCCTCAAAGCCAAAACCCCTCTCTATTGCCCACCTTGCACCCTTGCGGGCAACCTCGGAGAGCTCCTCCTTGGACAGCTTCAACCTTCCTGTGGAGCCCACACCTGCTGGGACGCTCCTTAGGATTTCCTGCATGAGCTCCCTTCTTACGGGGACCAACTGCTCTACAGTGAGCTTTGTGGCTATAAGCCTCACACCGCAGTTTATGTCATAACCGATGGAGCCCGGGCTTATTATACCCCCCTCCAAGTCCGTTGCCATAACTCCACCCACTGGGAAGCCATAGCCTACATGCACATCGGGCATAACGTATATGGCCTTCTCCACGCCGGGAAGGGTTGCGGCGTTTGCAGCTTGCCTTATGGCATCCTCTTCAAGAAGCTCCAAAAGCCTATCGCTCAGGTAGAAATAGACGGGTACCCTCTGCCCCTGTAGGGTGTATTCGGGAAGTTTGTAAACAAACTCAGCGACCTTAAGGAGGCTTTCCTTTAGGCCCATACCTTTTAAATATAAGTCTCGTAAAGATGCACTGCACAGTTAAGGCATGGGTCAAAGGAGTGTAAGGTTCTCAGTACCTCGATGGGCTCCTCTAAGCTTATCAGCTCGTGGTCCAAAAGGGAAGCCTCACAGGGTGATGGTTGCTTCATCGCATCCCTTGGAGAGCAGTTCCAAGCGCTCGCATCCACAACCTGATATCTGGATACCTTGCCATGCCTTATCCTAACCCAGTGGGACAGAGAACCGCCTGGAGCCTCTACCACACCTAAGCCACTAGCTTCCCTTGGCCAGCTCGAGGGTTCCCACCTTTTCCCTTCAAAAGTCCTTGTATCTCCTGCCCTTACGTTCCCTAAAAGTTCTCCATACCATCCCTTCATAGCATGGACATAAAGTAAAGATTCTAAGCCTCTGGATAGGTTTCTTCCCATAGTCGAATACAGGGCTTGGAAGGGTAGGTTAAGCTTGGAGAGGTGTATGTTTACTATATCTCTCATGCCGTGAAGGTCTACCGAATAGAGGACCAAGGTTCGGGCAAGGGGTCCAACCTCTGCTGGCAGCCCTCCATACCTTGGTGCCTTTACCCAGCTGTACTTGCCCTCCACGTTAAGATGCTCATAGGGCGGTTTTGGTCCTGTATAACTAAGGCGGGTCTCACCTTCGAAAGGGTTAAGGGCCTCTTTACCTTCAGCAGAATAGCTGTACCAACTGTGGGCTATGTACTCTTCTATCTTTGAATAGTCTACAGGCTCTGGCTCTTCCACCCTCCTACCACTTATAAAGGCTGGCGGTATGAAAAACTTACCCTCGGAGTGATTTTCCCCTACCGGCTCACCAAGCACCAAGAAGTTTCCTAACCCTTCCCCTACCTCAAACCAATCTCTGTAGAAAGAGGAAAGGAGCATAAGGTCTGGGACGTACACCTTCTCCACAAAGCTGATCATATTATCTATCAGGCTCTTTAACCTGCCTAGCTTTTCCATGTTTATAGCCGTGCCACTGCTGAGGTCTACGGGTAGGGGCATACCACCCACCACTAGGTTGGGATGGGGGCTTTTGCCACCTAGGATTGTATGAACCTGAACCACCTGAGACCGCCAGTTAAGGGCTTCCACGTAATGGGCAAGGAGCAGAAGGTTTGCCTCTGGGGGCAATCTTAGGTCTGGGTGGTCCACAAGGTTCTCCTTGCTTGCCAACCTGCGGAGCCTCTCTTGGATTTCCCTAAAGTAAGAGGGGGATGACTTTTCGTAGTTGGAGACGCGCTTTGAAAGTTCGGAGGTATCCTCTGGGTTGGCCTTAAGCGCAGAGGGCACGCTCACCCAGTCGGGGATGCACATATGGTAAAAGTGGGTTACGTGGTTTTTAACGATGAGCGTTCCGAGCATAAGCTTCCTCATAAGGGATGCGTTTCTTGGCACGGGTATCCTCAGGGCATTCTCCACAGCCCTCAGAGATGCTAAAGCCTGTGCCACGTCACAAACACCACATATTCTCTGAGCAAAGGCCCATGCTTCCCTTGGGTCCCTCCCCTCCAATATGAGCTCTATGCCCCTTACCATAGTTCCAGACAGATAGGCTCCCTTCACCCTTTTCCCCTCAAGCTCCAACTCTACTCTTAGATGTCCCTTTACCCTAACCGCTGGGTCTATAACAAGCCTTCTCATTCTTCCCCCTCCATCGCCTCTGCAACTAGCTCCACTATGCTCACAAATCTGTAGTCCCTTCCCAGCTCTTGGTTTCCCTTTGTTAGGGCAAGCATGCAGTTAGCACAGTAGCATACAACGGTCTTGGCCTCAACCTTGTCAAAGAGGGTCATTTTGGATATGAAGGCCTTCTGTCTGTATTGGTCAGCCTCACCTATGACCAGAACACCACCCCCTCCACCACAGCATATGTTATGCTCTGGAATGAGTACCGAATCCTGAAAGTCTTCCGCTAACATTTTAAGTATTCTCCTTGACTCTCTTAGGACACCTCCCCTCCTTCCAATCTGACAGGAGTCGTGAAGGGTTGTCCTCTCCTTCAGGACCTTCCTTTTTATGCTTATCCTACCTTTATCTATCATCCTGTCTATGAACTCTACTATGTTCAGGACCTCAAAGGTCCAATCTTTAGGAAAGATGTTGGGTGCTATAAACCTCATGGATTGGTAGGCGTGTCCACACTCTGGGGTAATTATGTAACTTACACCCAGCTCCTTAGCCCCCTCGAGGACCCTTCTTAACATCTCCCTAGTTACCTCCTTACTCTGGGCAAAGAGTCCAAAGTTTGTAGCCTCGTGGGCTACCGTGGACATGGTCCAGTTTATACCCGTCCTGTTTAGAACCTTTACTGCAGCAGCCACCGATGAGGGAAACTTCATAAGCTCTATGGAGGATGGAAGATAGAGGTAATCGGAGGGCTTTTTGTTTATGGGAACCTCTACCTCGTACTCCTCGGATATGAACTCAAGCCTCTGTAGGAAGGTGGGTATATCTACACCCAGGGGACTACCCTTTTCGATGGATAGGTTGGTGGCATTGGCAAGGTCCTTGGGCGTCAGACCTGCATGAGTGAGTGCACCCCTTACTATGCTCACCAGCTTCGGTGTATCTATACCCATGGGGCAGGCCTTTGTGCAACGGTCACAGTTGGTGCATGTGTAGAAGACAAGCTTTACCTGCTCCCTTAGGTCCTCAGGGCTTATTCTGACACCAAAGCCAAGGAGCTTTTTAAGCTTTCCAAAAAGGGTATAGTTCTCCTTGTATATCTCCCTTAGTAGATCTGCCTTGTAAGCAGGCGTGAGGCTCGGGTCTATCCTGCCAGAGACGTTCACGCCCATGTAAAAAAGGCAAGCCTCCGCACATATGCCACAACGCACGCAAGCCTCCAAATAGGAGGCTACCTCCGTGTTTATGCTCTTCTTACAGAATTCATAGAACTTCTCTATCTCCTCCTTGGATAACACGGGCATGATATTAACCTCCTAAAAGCTCACCCCTCTTTTACCTGCGTTCCAACCCATGAATCCAACGGACAGGAAGTAGTAGACGAAGTGGGATAGCCTACTGAAGGGTATGTAGATGATCAAGAGGTCCGCAAGGAATATATGGATGGAAAGTATCCAAATATAGCCGCTACCAGCCCATTTGGTGGCTAGAAGCCCTGTAAAGAGTATAAGCCCTATGAGCAGGTTTGCAAAGTACTCATCCTTTCCAGTTAGGAGCTTAAGGACTGGGTTAAGGGCTCGGTGTACTGTGAGAACTAGGAGGGACCCAAAAGCTGAATAGGCGAGCATGTCGGAGACTATGTTGGGCATCATGGGTATGGGGAGGCCCGTTATCTCCCTCCAGAGGAGGGCATGGGCTGGTACAAGAAAGGTAAGGCCTATAAAGCCTATGTGGAACATGAAGCCACCTATGAAGTTTATGGCCCTTCTTGCGAATATCTCCCTAAAGGTCCAGCCCATGGTGGGCTTTATGACTATTTTCTTGACTGCCATATAGTAAGGGTTCCCCTTCGGTTTGGCATAATCATGGGGGATTCCTAAGAATAGAACCCTGAAGAACCTGTAGGCAATACCGAGGAAAAAGACCCAAAGGGCAAGCTTGAGAAAAGGCTCCCTCACAAAGTCATAAAAAGCCACATCGCTCATCCTAACCACCTCCCAGCTTCTTGTTTATGTAGGCGGTACCATAGCCCAGGGCTGTGCCAATAAGGGCACCAGCGAGTGCCTCCTTCCAACTAAAGCCCTCCTCCACAACCGAAAGGGGTCTGTATATGAAACCTCTGTCCCAAAAGTCGGCCTCGGAGCAACCGAAGCAGGGATGTCCAGACTGTATGGGAAAGCTGAGCCCTCCGTTCCATCTTACAGTAGCGCAGGCATTCCGGGTTATAGGACCCTTGCAGCCCATCCTATAAAGACAGTAACCCCTTTGGGCATCTTCGCCCTCAAAGGAACCAACGAACTTACCCGCATCGTAGAAGGGTCTTCTGTAGCACCTGTCATGTATGGTTTGACCGTAGAAGACCCTAGGTCTTCCCTCACCGTCAACCTCTGGTGGCTTGCCCGTTACTACAAAGCTGGCAATAACAGAAACTATAACGTCCCCAACAGGCGGGCATCCGGGTAGCTTAACTACACGCTTATGTTTTAAAATCTCATCCACGGCCACCGCTTTCGTTGGGTTAGGTTCCGCGTGAGCTATCCCACCCCAGCTTGCACAGCTACCCAAGGCTAGTATAAGCCCTGCCCCATCCATCAAGCTCTTCAATATCTCTTCGGCTGACCTACCCCCACCGGTGCAGTAAAAACCCCCATCCACAGGCAGTGACCCCTCCAAGACGAGCACGTACCTACCTTTTTGTAGGTCCATCGCCTCCTTTGATCGATGGGAAAACATCAGCGTCTCGTGGTACTCAAGGGATATGTACTCGGAAAGCACATCTGCCGGCACTATGCTGGTGCTGTTTAGAATGGACTGGGTACATCCCAGACAGCTTTGGAAACTAAGCCATAAAACCTGAGGTTTGGGCTTGCTCTCAAGAGCCTTAACTACCTGCGGAAGAAAAGACGGACCCATTCCAATGGTAGATGCAATAAGGAGAGCGGATTTTAAAAAGTCTCTTCTCGTGTAGCCTCTCCTTTTAAAAACATTGTAAAGGCTTTCCATGAACGATTATTCATTATAAACCTTATTATTATATAAGTCAAGTTTAAGGGTGGTGGGCGATGGAGGACTCGAACCTCCGACCTCCATCTTGTGAGGATGGCGCTCTACCTCTGAGCTAATCGCCCTAGTCTAAAGTATTATATCCCCCTTATCCTTAAAAGGGTAGCCTCTTCTTCTTAAACCAGTAAAACATGGTCAAGGTGAAGAGGGAAAGGACCAAAAGGGTAGAAAGGGGGTAGGCTAAAGGTCTGTTCACCCTTAGTAAAGTATCCAGCAAAAACAGAAAGAGAAGATAAAAACCGTAAAGGACAAACAAAAAGGACAGGAGCTGGAAAAGGTAATGCTTTAACTTATGAAGCATTCAAGCCTCCAACATCTTTTTTATGGTAAGGCTTACGCACTCTCCCAAGACCCTTAGGTTGTATCCACCCTCTAGGACAAAGAGTACGGGCACCTTTAGGTTTTTCGCACTCTTTAGCAGGTTTTCCACAAGCCTTCCAAGACCTTCTGTGGAGAGGTTTAAGTATGTAAGGGGGTCATCCCTGTGGGCATCGTATCCAGCGGAAACCAAAAGGAACTGGGGCTTGTAGTTTTCAAAGAGCTCGGGGAAAACCTTCCCGTAGACCCTGTCAAATTCCTCATCGCCCGCACCTGCTGGAAGAGGCTCGTTATGTGTGAAACCGTATCCATCACCCGCACCTCTCTCCTCCCTTGAGCCCGTACCCGGGTAGAAGGGGTACTCGTGAGAGGAGAAGTAAAAGACTCTGCTGTCTTCGTAAAAGCTCTTTTGGGTGCCGTTGCCGTGATGGGCGTCAAAGTCCACTATAAAGACCCTTTCAAAACCCTTCTGCAAAAGGTAATGGGCTCCAATCGCCACATTGTTGAAGATACAAAAGCCCATTGCCTTGGCATATTCCGCATGATGCCCTGGCGGTCTTACCGCACAGAAGATGGCTTGAACCTCACCCGAGATTATACGGTCTATACCCTCAAGAACACCACCCACCGCAGTAAGAGCAACCTCGTAAGAAGATGAGACCACGTAGGTATCCGGGTCTAAATATCCACCGCCCGCCAAGCAGAAGTCCGCTATCTCTTGGATGTAGGATGGGTCGTGGTTAAGAGAGACCTCCATGGCTGTAGCTCTCCTTGGGCTTATGTGCAACAGCTCCTTCATAATACCCCTTCTGTCCAGCTCCTGAACTATGGCAATTAGCCTATCCTTGTTTTCAGGATGACCCTTTAGGTTGTGCTCTAGGTATATATCATCGTAGACAAGCCCGACCTTCATCGTGAAAATTATAAGGCAAAAGGTTAAAGCTTGCCTTTAGGGCCTTTTTTCTGAGCTCTGTTCTGAATCCAGCAACATAGGGTAAGATGCTATAATTCTTTACTCATGGAAGAGTCCAGACTAAAAAAGTTGCAGGTGCTTAAAGAAAGGGGTCTTTCTTATCCTTACAAATTCAAGACGAGCAGTACCATAGGGGATGTAAGGAAGAGGTTTGAGAAGGATGTAGAGTATAAGCATATAACCCTAAAGGGCACGGTAAAGAGGGTATCTTCGGTAGAGGATGGATACCTCGTAAGGCTTGTAGATAGCAGGGGTGTGGAGATTCTGGTTCTCACCAAGGAGGAGCTCTCCCAGGGTAAAGAGTACAAGCTTTCCGGCCTTTTGGGCAGGTACGAAGGGAAGCTCTGCCTCTTCTCTGCGGTTTCCATAGATAGTGGCGAGGCGGTGCAGATAGAGGACATAAAAAAGGAGTACGACCTTGACCCCAACTTTGAGGAGGTGTCCTTAGCGGGAAGGCTCGTTGCTCTGCGTAGCATGGGTAAGGCTCTCTTCGGTCATGTTCAAGATGGCACTGGGAAGATACAGATATACCTAAAGAGGGATGTGCTTGGGGATGAAAGGTTTAGGGACTTTGAGGAGCTTGTGGATGTGGGGGATGTGTTGGGATTTAGAGGTAAGCTCTTTAGAACCAACACGGGTGAGCTGACACTGGAAGTAGAGGATTTTCTCGTTTTGACCAAGAGCCTACATCCTATGCCCGAAAAGTGGCACGGCCTAAAGGATGTGGAGGTGCGCTACAGACAGAGGTACTTAGACCTTATAGCCAACGAGGAGGCAAGGAAGATATTCCTTCTCAGAAGCAAGGTTATATCCCAGATTAGGCGCATACTGGACATGGAGGGCTTTATAGAGGTGGAGACGCCCACCCTTCAGCAGGTGGCGTCTGGAGCGAACGCCAAACCCTTTATAACCTACCACAACTATCTTGAACAAAACCTTTACCTAAGAATAGCGCCCGAGCTCTACTTAAAGAGGCTTATAGTTGGTGGCTTTAACAGGGTTTACGAGCTTGGAAAGAACTTCCGCAACGAAGGGGTGGACACAACCCATAACCCCGAGTTTACCATGCTGGAGTTCTACGTGGCCTACTGGGACTACGAGGACCTTATGGAGTTCACAGAAAAGCTCATGGAGGAACTCCTAAGGACCGTAGTGGGGGGTATGAGGATAACCTACAAGGGTAGGGAGCTTGACTTTACCCCACCTTTTAGAAGGTACAGCTACTTTGAGCTCCTTGAAAAGAAAACGGGCAAAGGCATGGACTTTTTCCTTAAGGACCTTGAAGGTTTGAGAAACCTCGCAGGGAACATAGGTATACCCAAGGCGGATACCCTTACCCATGCCAAGCTTATAGACAAGGTCTTTGACGTGCTAGTGGAGGACGAGCTTTGGGGTCCTTGCTTTGTAGTGGACTTTCCCAAGCTCCTCTCACCCCTGGCAAAGAGCCACAGGAAGAACCCAGAGCTTGTGGAGAGGTTTGAGCTCTTCGTTGCTGGCAAAGAGCTTGCCAATGCGTACACGGAGCTCAACGATCCCTTTGAACAGAGGGAGAGATTCTTAGCGCAGCTCAAGGAACGTGAGATGGGTGATGAAGAGGCTATGCAGATGGATGAAGACTTCATAAGAGCTCTTGAGTACGGCATGCCCCCAACAGCAGGGGAGGGCATAGGCATAGACAGGCTTGTTATGGTGCTTGCAGGCGTGGACTCCATAAGAGAGGTCATACTCTTTCCAACCCTGAGGCAGAGGTAGGGCTATGGAGCTTCAGAAAAAGCCTATAAGGGAGTTTACCGCACAGGTGGTAAAGGTTGTGCAGGAGACACCCACCACAAAAACCCTGGTCTTTGACCTATCCCATACGGACTTTGACTTCTATCCTGGTCAGTATGTAATGCTTAACGTACCCTATGAAGGTGAACTTTTAAAGAGGGCCTACTCCATAGCCAGTCCACCAACTAGGAAAGGGCTTTTGGAGCTTACCGTAAAACGCACACCCAACGGCAGGGCTTCCGTAGTCCTAACAGAGCAAACAAAGGAGGGTGATACCTTCCTCATAAAGGGACCCTACGGCAAGTTTGTATGGGTTCCCCAGATGGGCACAGACATAGTCCTAATGGGTGCGGGCAGTGGCATAGTACCCCTCATGTGTATACTACGATACATAAGGGATGCGCGCTTGGAGCATGTAAGGGCAGTCTTGCTTTACTCAAACACCCATTACGAGGAGATCATATACAGGGACGAGTTACAAGACCTAGACAAACACTCCAATATAAAGGTGGTACACACCCTTACACGCTCCTGGCCAGAAGATTGGAAGGGCTACAGAGGTAGAATAAACGCCCATATGGTTTTAAAGGAGGTGGAAAACATACCCTCAAACCTCTACTACCTATGCGGACCCCCTCAGTTTGTGGACGACATGGCGAGCCTCCTTGAGGAATTAGGCGTGGACAAAGGGCAGGTTAAAAAGGAGAAGTATGACTGAGCTTCTCCAATAGAAGCAAGTTTCCTCTAGCCCTCTCCACGCTCTTTCTGTCATAGCTACCCTTTAAAAAGCTCTCTACCATAAGCCTGAGCTTGTCTCTCTTCTCTTCCCTTAAGAGCTCCCCCTTTTTGTATACTCTCTCCTCACCAAAGTCAAGGATGAGTTCCCCATCTATGTACCATCGTCTTCTTGGCTGTGGGTGCTCCCATGCAACGCTCAGGCTGAAGGGCACCCCATCTGCATAACCCTCCAATATACAGAGGTTGCCTTCTACTTTTAGGCTCTCAAGCCTTACATCCTCGCATACCCTTTGCATCAAGTAGAGGTCATGCCAGGCAAGGTCCCAAAGGGGAGAGATATAACCTTTAGCTCTTCCAAGCCTCTCTATCCTTAGGCTCTCTCTTGGCTTTCTTAAAAACTCTGCACATACGGAATAGCCTTCGACCTCTGAAATGTAAAGGTTTCTGTAGTGGCTTATCCTCTCAAACTCCTCCAGACTTAGCGCTGGTGGCTTCTCCAGTAGCACGGGCAAGCCATCCCTTAAAAACTTTTCCGCTATGCTTACGTGTTCCTGCGGGTTCACCGCCACTATGACCGCTTTCAAAGGTTCTACAACCTCACCAAAATGGCAGTAAAAGGGGTGGCCATCCTTGCCCTTGGTAGGGTCTATATCACAGAGAACAAGCCTCTCTCCCATCTGCTCTAGCTTCCAAAAGTACTTGTTTCCCATATTCCCAAGACCTATAAGAAGAACATGCATCGCTAAAGATTTTAAAACATATTTAAGAGCTTATAAGCTTGAAAGCTCTAGGGAGGGTGCCTAAATTTCAAGCAGAAGGAGGGAAAAATATGAAGGTTATAATCTTGACCCTTGGAATTTGCTCAAGCCTTGTCTTTGCCCAGCAGGTAGTTATGAAAAGACCACCTAAGTCTTTAGACAAGTACTACCCACCCCAGTCGGAGAAAATGGAATATATCTCCAACATGCACAGCATGAGTACAGCCTTTCACGGCATAAACCTGAACATAAACCAGGGAAACTGGGAAAGAGCCTCAGAGTGGGCAAGGCAGTTAAAGAAAACTTATGAAGAATCCGCTAAGATGGTGCCCGAGTGGAGAGATTACTATAAACCAGCCCTGGCCGATAATCTGGTCAAGGCGGTTCAAGGCAAAAACACCGATGAGGTTATAAAGGCTTCAAGGGAGCTGGGTCAGACCTGCGTTAAGTGCCATCAGGAGAACCAGGCTGTGGTAAAGCTTTACTATCACTTTCCCCGCTACGATAGGATAACTATTGAGGACCCTGTGGAGCTTCAAAACCTTAAAACTGCCGATTACATGAAAAAGCTATCAGATTCCATGAAGTCATTACGCATATTCCTACTGCAGGGAGATATAGCCCAAGCTAAGGAACATGGTAGTAACTTTGTGGAGAGGGCGAGGCAGATGAACACCATATGTACCAAATGCCACACCTCAAAGGTATCCATAGAGTCCCTTGCCGGAAAAGACTACATGAACGCCTTAGATAGCCTTCAGAAAACCTTGAACGCACCTCAGATGAACAGAGACTTGGTTCTTAAACAACTCTCAGAGATAGGCCAATACTGCTATAGGTGTCATAACGTGCACCTTATCCCAGTTCTCGTACAAAAGGGTTTAAAGTGAGGTGTCCAGAAAAAGCATGAGCAAAAGCCCGAGGAGAAAGGCAAGGGTGGAAAGGGTATGCTTGCCTTCCGCGTAAGCCTCTGGAAATACCTCCTTAGCGGTTACGTACACCATAGCACCACCACCAAAGCCTAAGCCAAAGGCTAAGAGGTTTTTGAAAAGTTCAAAGAAGATGTAGCCCCCAAGGGCAAAGAAAAACTCCAAAAGCCCACTTAAAAAACCCATAAAAAGAGGTATTAGCACCTTGCCAGTTAGGACCATAAGGGGTAGGCTAACCACCAAGCCCTCGGGGGCGTCCTGAAGGGCTATGGCTATGGATGTCTCCAGACCCTTGTCCAAAGAGTAGGCGCTTGCAATACCTACGCTCAAGCCCTCTGGGACGTTGTGTATTACTACACCTAAAACTATGAGGTAAATCCTGCTTAGCCTTTCCGAGCTTATGCCCTCCCTACCCTTTAGCATGTGCTCGTGGGGTATGAGGTTCTCAAGAAAAGCCATAAAGGCAAAGCCAAGGGTTATACCGAGAGCTACCTGAAAAAAACCACCAACCTCAACCCCTGGAAGTATAAGGCTCGTAAAGCTAGCAACCAGCATTACACCCCCCGTAAAGGAAAGGCTCACACCCACACTGAAAAGGAGCCTCCTGAAGAATACCGCTAAAATACTTCCCAGAAAGGTACCAAGAAGGAGTAAAGAGGCTATGAAGACAACACTATCCACGGAACTTATTATAAGGACTAAGAAGCTATAACCATCTAGAGTAGCTCTGCAATTTTAAACAGCGAATAGACCTCCACACCTTCACCTTTAAGGTTTTCTGAACCCCCCTCTTGCCTGTCCACTATGGCAAAGACACCTACAACGTGGTAGCCCTCGCGTCTGCAGGCCTGAACTGCCTTCAAGGAGGAGCTCCCCGTGGTTATCACATCTTCAAGCACCGCAACCCTATCCCCTGGCCTTAAAAGCCCCTCCACCTGCCTTCCCATACCGTGAGCCTTTGGCTCCTTCCTTACCACAAAGGGTTTTATGGGATTCCCCTCAAGGTAGGAGACAAAGCTGACACCGTAGGCTATAGGGTCCGCGCCCAAGGTTAGCCCCCCAGCACCGTCAGGGCTGAAGTCCCTTAAAAGCTCGTACATAAGCCTTCCCACAATATAGGCGCCTTCTGGGTCAAAGGTAACTTGCTTGAGGTCAACGTAAAACCTGCTAAGCTTGCCAGAGGACAGTTTAAAGACGGGCTTTTCTGAAACCTTTAAAGAACGCTCCTTTATAAGGGTCTTTAACTTTTGGTAGAACTCCCTGTTCACGGCTTTATTTTAACTCACTTTGATGTTCGCATGGGGAAAAAGGTGCAACTGTAAAATGCAAACTGAAATGTGTTATGATTTTAACCTTTGTTGGAGGTTTGCAATGCACAAAATCCTCATAACAGACCCCATATCGGAGAAGGGTATTGAGCTGTTAAGGAGAGAGCCCGACCTTGAGGTGGATAACGAGCCAGACATATCCTACGAGGAGCTTCTCCAAAGGGTGGAGAACTACCACTGCATAGTAACTAGGAGTAGAACGCCTGTCACGGCGGAGCTCATAGAGAGGGGTAAAAACTTAAGGGTCATAGGTAGGGCTGGCGTGGGTGTGGACAACGTGGACATAGAGAGCGCATCCATCAGGGGTATACTGGTTGTAAACACGCCCGGTGCCAACACCATAGGTGCTACTGAACTCACCATATGCCATATGCTGAACGTTATAAGAAACGCCCACGTAGCCCATAGCTCCATGGTGGAGGGTAGGTGGGACAGGAAGAAGTTCATGGGCACCGAGCTCTATGGCAAGGCCCTTGGCATCATAGGACTTGGAAACATAGGCTCTCAGGTTGCCATAAGGGCTAAGGCCTTTGGTATGACCGTCTATGCTTACGACCCTTACATACCAAGGGAAAAGGGAGAGAGGCTCGGTGTTAAGCTCTTTGACAACCTTCATCAGATGTTAAGACATATAGACATGCTAACCATACACGCACCCCTCACCCACGAGACTAGACACATGATAACCAGAAGGGAGTTTGAGATAATGAAGGATGGAGCACTGCTCATAAACTGTGCCCGTGGTGGCATAGTTAAGGATGAAGACCTTATCTGGGCCCTTGAAAGTGGAAAGCTTGCGGGTGTTGGTCTTGATGTCTTTTCCGTAGAACCACCACCTAAAGAGTTTATAGAAAAGCTTTCAAGGTTTCCCAATGTATCCCTTTCACCCCACATAGGTGCTAACACTTACGAATCTCAGGAGAACGTGGCTGTGATAGTTGCCCAGCAGGTTATAAAAGCTCTAAGGGGTCAGGCGGTAGAGTATGCAGTTAATGCACCCTTCCCCGACCTTTCGGTGCTTACCCTTATAAAGCCTCACCTTGATCTTGCGGAAAAGATGGGAAAGTTCTTAGTCCAATGGGCGGAAGAGGGCATAAGAGAGGTGCATGTAGAGGTGAGAGGAGACATAGCCCCCCATTTCCATCCCATAGCCTCAGCGGTCCTTATGGGTGTTCTGAAGGAGATGGTGGACTTTCCCGTGAACATAATAAACGCCAGCTATGTGGCGAGGGATAGGGGCATAAGGGTGGAGGAGCTCACCTCGGAGGAGAGCGAGGACTACAAGCACTACATAAAGGTGGTCTCTAAGGGTAACGGTGTGCAAAGGGTGGTTGCAGGTTCAGTTCTTGAAGGACACCTTATGCGTATATTCCAGATAGACCATTACAGAGTTGATGTGGAACCAGAAGGTATTATGCTCGTTTTTGAAAACAGGGACGTTCCAGGAGTTATAGGAAAGATAGGTAGCATACTGGGAAACGCGGGAGTGAACATAGCGGGCTTTAGACTTGGAAGAGAAAAGAAGGGTGGCATAGCCCTTGGCATTCTCAACCTTGACGACCCAGTGCCAGAGGAAGTAATGGAGGAGCTAAGGAAAATACCTTACATAATCTTTGTTAAGCAGGTAGTGGTCTAGTATATTAAGACCACGAGATCTTTTCCTAATGTAGTAGCTCCACCGTGTACCTTACTATTACCTCCGCTGCCTTAAGTTTGGTAAGGTTTTTAAGCTCCACCGTCCTGCCATCGGAGAAAAGGATAAGACCGCTAAAGCGTTCAGAGCCCATGGTTTCCAAAGGGTTAGCTATGACAACGTCAAGGTTCTTCTTTCTCAGCTTTTCAAAGCCGTATTCTACAAGCTTTTCCCCCTCTTCAAGGGCAAAACCTACAAGTAGTTTGCCTTCTTTCTTCCTTCCGAGCTCCTCCAGTATGTCCGGGTTCTTTACAAGTTCTAAACTCAGGCTCTTTGTCTTTTTTATCTTGCCACCAAAGCTTTTTGCTGGTCTGTAATCGGACACTGCAGCGTTCATTACCACCATATCAGCCCAGTCAAAAAGCTCAAAAACCTTACCTCTCATCTCCTCAGCGGACACCACCCTTACCATCTCTATCTCGGGTGGTTCGGGAGCGGTTGTAAAACCCGCTATGAGTTTAACTTCTGCACCGTACCACCTGAAAACCCTAGCCAATGAAAAGCCCATGAACCCGCTGGAAAGGTTGGATAGGAAGCGCACCCTATCTATAAACTCCCGCGTGGAGCCGGCGGTTACAAGGACCCTCCTACCAGCCAGTGGCTTTGGTCTGAGTGCATACTCTATCCAGTCCACTATCCTTTCAAGGGATGCAAGCTTTCCCTGACCCTCTTCCTCGCACAACAGCCTACCCTCCTCCGGCTGTATAACTAAAACGCCCCTCTCTTTTAGCTTTTGTAGATGTTGCTGAACCGCAGGGTTTTTATACATCTCCACATTTCCAGCGGGTGCTATAAGCAAGGGTCCTCTGTGGGCAAGAGTGCAGGTGGTCAAAAGGTTGTCCCCAATGCCTAAGGCTACCTTGGAAAGGGTGTTTATGCTACAGGGCGCTATAACAAAAAGGTCAGACCATCTTGGTAAGTTTATATGAAGAAGGGGGTCATCCTCCCAATCCACATAGGCCTTAGCGCCCGACAGGGCTTCAAAGGTCAGCTTGCTTATAAACCTCTCGGAAAAGGGGGTCATAAGGACCCTTATTTCATGACCCTGTCTTTTGAGCTCTCTGAGAAGCTCACAGGCTTTGTATATTGCTATACTTGAACTTACTCCGAGCAAAACCCTAGCCATTTAGAAGCCAGTATAAAACAGCCATGCGGACAAAGAGACCGTTTTCTACCTGCCTTAGCACCAAAGACTTCTCCCCGTATATACACTCTCCATCCATGTCCACGTAACGGTTTACAGGGCCTGGGTGCATAAAATATCCTCTAAGCCTTTTATATCTGTCCTTTGTCAAACCAAACTGGAGAAAGTAGCTCTCCTTGCTGGGTATGTAACTCTCTACGAAGCGCTCTTCTTGAAGCCTCAGCCATACCATAAGGTCCGCCCATTCTATTGCATCTTCAAGGCTATAAAACACCTTCTCCACGTTAAAAGGCGTGAGCTCCTGAGGTATAAGGGTAGAGGGACCACACACCCCAAGCCTCGCACCAAGGAGAGAAAAGAGAAAAGAGGAGGACCTAAAGACCCTACTGTGGGCTATGTCTCCCACAAAGACAACCTTAATCCCCTCAATACCACCGTAAGAATCAAGAGCGGTAAAGAGGTCTATAAGTCCCTGGGTTGGATGCTGATGCGTACCATCTCCGGCGTTTAAGAGGGATATGTCCTCTGAAAGGTAGCTCTCATAAGGGTAGAGAACAGAGGGCAGGCGGAATATTACAGCCTTAAAGCCTAAGGCTTTTAAAGTTTGAAGGGTGTCAAAGAAACTCTCCCCCTTCTCTATGGAACTCTCTCCCTTTCCAGCAAAGTAAATTCTCAAGCCCAAGAGCCTGCACGCCCTTTCAAAAGAGAACCTGGTCCTTGTGGAGCTCTCCAGAAAGAGGAGAGCCACGTCCCCTTCAAGCTTTTCCGATCTTCCACCTTTAAAGTCCTTGTACAAGCTGTATATCTCTTGCAAGTCTTCCTTTGATAGATTTCTGACGGATATGAGATGCTTTTTCATGGTTTACTTTGTAATTTTAACACATAGGCACCGTATGGGATTATAATTTTAACCATTATGGGCAGAAAAGAACAAATACTGGAACTCATAGCCCAGGGTTATAGGAATGTAAAATCCCTAGCCCAATACTTCGGAGTATCCTTGATGACCATATACAGAGACGTTAGGGAGCTTGAAAAGGAAAAGCTTATAGTGAGAAAGCATGGTGAGCTCTTGCTGAAAGAAGAGCTTGAGGAGAACATAGAGGAGCAGACACCTCACTGTGCCTACTGCACAAAACCCATAGAAAAGAGGCTCGAATTCACCTACAGGCTAAAAAGGGGGAAAATAGTAAGGGCGTGCTGTGCTCACTGTGGGCTTCTTCTGTACAAGGACTTTAAAGAAGAGGATATACAGGCTTGCATGACCTGGGATTTTATAAACTTCAAACCCATTAGCTGTTTCTCCGCTTGGTACGTAATAAACTCATCCGCAACCCCATGCTGTAGTCCGTCTGCAATAGCCTTTGCCAGCAGAGAGGATGCGGAAAAGTTTTCAAAGGGCTTTGGTGGAATAGTTGAAGACTTTGAAAGGGCTATAGACAGTATCCTCGAGCTCATGAAAAGGGGAGCTCTGGTAAAGTTGGAGTTAAGGGGTTCTTGATATGAATGAAGAAAGAGAGTTAAACACCCTTATACCGTCGGTTGTTGTAGATTCAAACTATAACCTACTTGCTATGAATGCCACGGCAAGAAGCATGTTTGGAGAGGTCCTAGGTGATAAATGCTACAAAGTGCTTTACGGCCTTGAAGTTCCTTGCTATCAAAAGGGGATAAAGTGCCCAGTGTATGATAAGGTGTCCGATTTTGATGTAATAAACCTTGATTACGAAACCTATCTAAGGGGTTATGGGAAGATACCTATGGGTGGAATATACTACGAAAGTATAGTCAACATAACGAAGGTAAACTATATAAGGTCAAGCTTTATTGACCCAGTGTCAGGTCTTTACAATAGAAAGTTTGCAGAAGGATACCTTGAAAAAAGTTATACTCTCTGGAAAAGGTATGGGCAACATTTTGGGATCATGCTGGTAGATATAGATGACCTTAAGAACATAAACGATAAGTATGGACATATGATGGGAGACAAGGCCATAGAGAGGATATCAACCTGCCTAAAAATCATGGTAAGGTCATCAGACATCGTTTCACGGTATGGTGGTGACGAGTTTCTGATAATACTGCCGAACACAACGCTTGAGCTAAGTGAGCATGCAGCCATAAGGATACTCAAATGTGTAAGACAGGCACAGTTTATACACCCCCTATCGGTTAGCGTAGGGCTTACGAGGTACATAGATGAGGATGATAGCTTTAAGGACGCTATTAAAAGAGCTGACGAAGCCATGTACAAAGCTAAGTTATCCGGTAAGGGAAAAATAGGGATAGCTAGTTCGAAGGATGTCTTTTATTTGGTTGAAGGAGGAAGAGAGTATGAAAAGGTTTAAGATACAGATAGATGGGGTAGAATACGAAGTAGACGGGAATAAGCCCCTACTTCAGAATATGCTAGATCTTGGTCTTAAGGTGCCTTATTTCTGCTACCATCCGAAGCTAAAGATAATAGGTGCCTGTAGAATGTGCGTGGTTTTAAACGAAAAAACGGGAAGGCTAATAACATCTTGTAATACTTACCCAGAAGAGGGTATGTCCATATCCTTAGAACATCCAACAGTCAAGGACAATCAGAGGTATCTACTTCAGGCTTTTATGACCAGGCATCCCCTCGACTGTCCCATATGTGACAAGGCAGGAGAGTGTGATCTACAAAACTACGGTGCCATATTTGGGCCTCAAAAGCAGATAGTCCCAGTTTCTGCCTTAGAGAAGGAAAGGCATCAGCTTGACTGGGAAAGCGACTTTTTAGAGTACTACTCCAACAGGTGTGTGGTCTGCTATAGGTGTACCAGAGCATGTGACGATATAAACGGTGCTCACGCCCTTTACGTAGAAGAGAGAGGCTTTCAGGCAAACATAGCTCCCACCCTCAGACCAATGGACACCTCTGTGTGCGAGATGTGCGGTCTTTGTGTCCATGTGTGTCCAGTGGGAGCCATAATATCCAAACCCTTTAAATACTGGACCAGAAGTTGGCTCCTTAGGAGAGGAAATACGGTGTGCAACCTATGCCCAGTGGGATGTGAGGTTCAAGTGGAGTACGGTGTGGGTGACTGGAGGTCTAAGGAGAAGGTTTACAGAACAAAACCTACCGATGATCTAAACATATGCGCAAGAGCCTTCTTTGGTTACGATAGTCTAAACTATCAGAGGCTTAAAAAAACCAGCATGTTTGGGAAGGAGGACACAAAGGGCAACATAGCCAACTACCTTTCCATACTTCTTAAGGGTAAGAAGGAGGAGACCGCAGTTGTGCTCTCTTCTTACCTTACCAACGAAGACTATATGCTCATTAGAGGGCTTATAGAGAGAACGGGTATTACGATAACCGTCCCCTCCTATTGGGAAATAGCTCCCTTCCTAAGAGCTTATGGCAGATATGAACCCATATCAATAAAAGACCTAAAGGATGCAGACTTTTACCTTCTCATCGGGGAGGATATAACTTCAACCGCTCCAGTGCTTTCCTACTACATAAGAGGAAGGGTTTATAAAATAGGCAAGACAGCCAGGGACGTCAAACTAAAGCCCGTACACATAGAAAGGGAAGAGGTCAAAAGCCTAAAGGGTAAGGGTGTATTTATAATAAACATGCTGGGTATGACAGAGGAGGAGGGAAGATACTGGGGTGAATTTCTCAAGTCCTCCGAGCACAGGGTTATGCTTGTTCACACTGACGTTAACTTTTTAGGTCTCATGGAAAACATACCCTTAGAGTGGCTTTCAGACATGCCTGCGGTGTTCCAGGGAATAGAGGAAGGGAAAATCAAAAACCTAATTCTCTTTGGGGAAGACGTACTTGAATACGTGCCCATGCCCCGTATGGAAAGCCTCATGGAAAAGTTGGAGCATGTGGTAGTCTTTTCTCCCTTTGAGGATGGACTTTCCCAGTATGCCCATATAAAGGTTCCCATGGGTATGATGGGAGAGGTAGAGGGAAGTTATACAACCCTTATGGGTAAGGTAAGGGCAAGGTCTTTCCTACCTAATGCCTTCAATCATACGGAGTTTCTAAGGCTTGTGGTGGAAAATCTGCCAGAGGAAAGGACAGCCCCCAAGGTCTTAAGAGGGGGTTCTCTGCCCAATAGAAGGGAAGTTCATCTGTATAGGAACAACTGGATAACCTCAAGGAGCGAAAACCTTACGAGGCTCTACGAGAAAAACATGGCGGTTGAGGAGGTTATTAGCTGGAAAAGCTCATAAGGTTCCTAATAGCTTGTACTATATGCGTAGGAATTGCAGTTCTTGTTTACATGCTCTTTTTCTAAGTCTATATTTAAAAGATTGTGATAGATAGGAAGCACATAAGGGAAATACTTTCTAATCTGGGATTGGAAGAGGAAGAGTTGGTGGAGTTAATCTATCAAGAGGTAGAAAAGACGGGAGAAAGGCTGGAGTACGTCCTTGAAAGAGCCTTGTTTAAAAGGGGCCTCCTAGAAGCCTATAAAAGGTGGACCGTCGAAAATGAAAGAATAAGGCTTGTTGAAAGATACATAAACCTTGAGGATTGGGAGGTGAGGGAAAACAGCAATATAACCTATTCGCTTCAGGGTCTAAACTTCTACATAACGTCCCATATAAGTAAAAGCTATTGGCTCAATAAAATATATCCGGAGAAGATAAGGAGAGCCCATTTAAGGGGTGACTTTCACATACATGACCTTCAGGTGCTGAGCGTCTACTGTATGGGTTGGGACCTATGGGACCTTCTTGCCATAGGTTTTGGTGGAGTTCCTGGAAAGGTGGAAAGCAGGCCACCTAAGCACTTCACCTCAGCTCTTGGTCAGATTGTAAACTTCCTGTACACCCTTCAGGGTGAGTCCGCTGGTGCTCAGGCCTTTTCTAACTTTGACACCCTGCTCGCACCCTTTATAAGGTATGACGGGCTCAACTATAGTCAGGTAAAGCAAGCTTTGCAGGAGTTTGTATACAACCTTAACATACCTACAAGAACAGGCTTTCAGGCGCCTTTCACCAACCTTACCTTCGACCTTAAGGTCTCACCCCTCTACAGGGACCAAGGGGTAATAATAGGGGGGGAGATACAGAAAGAAACCTACGGGGAGTTTCAAGAAGAGATGGACATGCTAAACAGAGCCTTCTTTGAGGTCATGCTGGAAGGGGATGCAAAGGGGAGGGTTTTTACCTTTCCCATACCCACCTATAACATAACCCCCGATTTCGATTGGGATAACCCCACCTATGATGGTCTTTGGAAGATTACAGCCAAGTATGGAGTACCCTACTTTGCCAACTTCGTAAACTCTGGGATGAAGCCAGAGGATATAAGAAGCATGTGCTGTAGACTGAGGCTTGACGTCAGCAAGCTTGAAAGAAAAGGGGGAAGTTACTTCGGTGCCAATCCCCTAACCGGTTCAATAGGTGTGGTTACCATTAACATGCCAAGGATAGGCTACCTTTCAAGGAATGAAAAGGAGTTTTTTGAAAGGCTTTCTGAGCTTATGGAGCTCGCAAAGGAAAGCCTCGAGATAAAGAGGTCCGTACTTGAAGATTTCACAGAAAGAGGTCTCTATCCCTATTCTAAGTTCTATCTTAGGAACATAAAGGAGAGGTTTGGTCAGTTTTGGAAGAATCATTTTTCAACCATAGGGTTGGTTGGTATGAACGAAGCGTGCCTGAACTTTTTGGGGGTCTCGATAGGAGACCCAGAGGGAAGGGCCTTTGCTATAAGGGTTTTAGACTTTATGAGGGACAAGCTCCTTGAATTTCAGAGGGAAACGGGGAACAATTACAATCTTGAAGCAACACCTGCAGAATCGACCGCTTACAGACTAGCAAAACTTGACAAGGAATACTATCCTCAGATAGTAGTGGCCAACGAGGAGAGGGTCAGAGATGGTGCAGAGCCCTTTTATACAAACTCCACTCAGCTACCCGTAAACTATACCGATGACCCCTTTTTTGCCCTGGAGCATCAGGATGATATTCAGATAAGGTATACAGGTGGTACAGTTCTCCACTTCTTTTTAGGTGAAAGGATAGAGGATACCAAAGCCTTAAAGAACTTCATAAAAAAGGTGTGCGAAAGGTACAGACTTCCCTACTTTACCATAACGCCAACCTTTAGCGTGTGCCCCAGCCATGGGTACGTGCCCGGTGAAAGGGAGCTTTGCCCTCTTTGCGGTGCACAGACAGAGGTCTATTCAAGGGTTGTGGGGTATTTAAGACCTGTACATCATTGGAACGAGGGGAAAAGGGAAGAGTTTAGGCTTAGGAAAACTTATAACGGGGCTATGTTCAAATGAAAAGCATAGCGGGCGTAGATTTTAAGAGCAAGCATCCTTTGTGCCGTCTTAAGGTGGGGGGGCTTCAAAGCTTGAGCCTGATAGACTATCCAGGCAAGCCCGCCTGCGTCATCTTTACCCAGGGATGTAACTTTAGGTGTGGATACTGTTACAACGTAGAGCTGGTTTTACCAGAAAAATTTGGGGAGTTGATACCGGTCCATGAGATTTTAAGGTTCTTAGAAAGAAGGGTAGGTCTTATTGAAGGGGTTGTCATAACAGGTGGTGAACCCACCATACAAGTCGGTCTTGATAGTTTCATAAGTGAAGTTAAAAAGATGGGTTATCTGGTTAAGTTAGATACCAACGGGAGTATGTCCAAGGTACTAAAGAGACTTATCGATGAGGGGGCTGTTGACTATGTGGCCATGGATATAAAGGCACCCCTCGTCAAGTATGACGAGGTTGTAGGCGTTAAGGTTGATAAGCCAAGCCTTCTGGAGAGCATAAGGCTTATAATGACCTCAGGGGTAGAGTATGAGTTTAGGACTACTGTGGTGAAGGAGCAGTTGAGCAAAGAAGATATCCTACAGATAGTGGAGCTAATAAAGGGTGCTAAAAAGTACTACCTTCAAAAGTTCATACCAGGAAAGACACTTGACCCAAACTTTTCAAACAGGAGCACGTACTCTGACGAAGAGTTTAAGCAGATACTTTCATCTATCAAAGACTACTTTGTCCAATGCAGTCTCAGGTAAGGGCCTTTTCAGAAAGTTCAGGATCCTCTCCTTTATACCCTCTGCGTCTATACCTACCCTTTTCCTTAGAATATCCTGTTTTCCATGCTCAACAAAATTGTCTGGTATGCCAAGGGTAAGAACCTTTTTGAGGTAGCCCCTGTTTGAGAACCACTCAAGCACTCCAGAACCAAAGCCCCCTACCACCGTGTTGTCTTCGACAGTTATAAAGAGCTCACAGCTCGCGGAGAGTTTTTGAAGCATCTCCTCATCCATGGGTTTGACAAACCTTGCGTTAACCACACCAAGGCTTATACCCTCCTTTTCCAGCTCCTCAGAAGCTTTCAGAGCCTGATATACGCAGTAGCCCACCGCAAGTATGACCCCATCCTTGCCCTCTTTTAGGAGCTCCCAGCTTCCAACTTGGATTTCCTTAAAACCTTCCGTAGGCATGCCATAGGCTGGACCCCTCGGATACCTTATGGCGAAGGGCCCGTTCCACCTTAGGGCTGTGTAAAGAAGGTCTCGGAGCTCCTGCTCATCCTTTGGTGAGCTCACCACCATATTGGGTATACATCTGAGGTAAGATAGGTCAAAGGCTCCATGATGGGTGGGTCCATCTTCCCCTACGAGCCCACCCCTATCAATGGCAAAGATCACGTGAAGGTCCTGTAGGGCTATATCGTGTACAACCTGGTCGTAAGCCCTTTGGAGAAAGGTAGAGTAGTAGCAGGCTATGGGCTTAAGCCCTGCACAGGCAAGGCCTCCGGCGAAGGTGCAGGCATGCTGTTCCGCTATACCCACATCAAAGAACCTTTCAGGAAACCTCTGACTAAACTCCACAAGACCCGAGCCCTCCTTCATGGCAGGAGTTATGACCACAAGGTTTGGATCCATCTGTGCAAGTTCTACAACTGCCTTTCCCAAGACTGAGGTCCATGTGGGTGGTGATGGCTTTTTTATGAACTCTCCCGATTCCCTCTTGTATGGAGCTACACCATGCCAGGTTACTGGATCACTCTCTGCCGGTTTGTAACCCTTTCCCTTCTTGGTGTAAACATGAAGAAGCACTGGACCTTCTACGTGTTTTAGGTTCTCTAGGGTCCTCTCTAAGGCTGGAAGGTCATGCCCGTCTATCGGTCCTATATAGTTAAAGCCAAGCTCTTCAAAGATTACACCCGGTGATATCAGGCCTTTTATAAACTCCTCTGTGAGCTTGGCGATTCTCAGCGCAGGACTACCCAAATGTTCCAGAAGATGCTTGACCTTCTGTCTCGTGTCTTGCACAAAGCGCCCGCTTATTATCTTGCTAAGGTAGGTTGATATGGCTCCCACATTTGGAGATATGGACATCTCGTTGTCGTTGAGTATAACTATGAACCTATTGGGTTTGATATGTCCTGCATTGTTCAGGGCTTCAAAGGCCATGCCCGCCGTCATAGCCCCATCACCTATAACGGCCACAACGTACCTGTCCTTTTCCTCTAGGAGGTCATAGCCCACCCTAAAGCCAAGGGCAGCGGAGAGGGAGGTAGAGCTATGCCCTGCCCCAAAGGCATCAAAGGGGCTCTCCTCCCTCTTCAGAAATCCCGATATACCCCCGTACTGTCTTAAAGTGGGAAATAGCTCCTTCCTGTCGGTGAGTATTTTCCACGGGTAGGCCTGATGTCCAATATCCCACACAACTATGTCCTTTGGTGGTTCAAAGACCCTTAAAAGGGCTATAGTTAGCTCTACCACACCAAGACCGGGTGCCACATGTCCGCCGTTTTTTGCGGTTACCTCTAGGATATAGTCCCGAACCTCCTCAGAGAGCTTCTCAAGTTCCTTGTAGCTTAGCTTTCTGAGGTCAAAGGGTCCTTGGTAGTCCTTTAAAATCCTGTACCTTTCCAGCATGTTGTATAAAGGTATATCGAAGGTCTGACACTTCAAGGCTTTTACGTGCTCACTCGGTTCTTTCCGGTGGCCTTTGCCCTGTAGAGAGCCTTATCCGCCCTATCTATAAGAGAATCTACGTCCTCCCCTTTTGAATACTGGGCTACCCCTATGCTTATGGTTATTTTTAAGAACCCTTCTACGGGCTCCGTCTCAATTTCCTTTCTGATCCGTTCAGCCACATCCACAGCCTCCTGAAGACCTGTATTTTCAAGAAGGACCAAAAACTCCTCACCACCCCATCTTGATGGTATGTCCGTCCTTCTGAGACAGCTTTTGATAACATTGGCCGTAGCTTTCAAAACCCTATCACCCATCTCATGACCGTAGATGTCGTTTATCTTCTTGAAGTTGTCCAGGTCAATAAAAAGCACGCTGAAAGGGATAGAATATCTCTCCGCCATAAGCTTTACCCGCATAAGCTGGTCAAGCATAAACCTTCTGTTGTAAAGACCAGTGAGTGGGTCTGTAATGGCAAGTTTGTACAGCTCTTCCTCCTTTTTCTTTCTTTCGCTTATGTCATAAAAGAGAACCACCGAGCCTGAAAACTTATGGTTCACAAAAATAGGCCTCACCCTTATGTGCACGTCCAAAAGGGAACCATCTTTACGTATAAAGCTATCGTCATAATCAAGCCCTCTACCCTCCGCTGTAGCCTTGAATATGGGGCATTCATGAATATCACCCCTGTGGACGTGTATAATGTCGTGAACCACCTTACCTAAGAGCTCTTCACTAGAGTAGCCGAGCATATGGCAAGCAGTCTGGTTTACATAAACTGCAACACCATGTCTGTCTAATACAAAGAGACCGCCACCCATTACCGATGTTATGGTTTCAAGCTTCTCCTGTTGCTCTCTAATCGTATGTACCTTTTTAAAATAAAGGTAAAGTATGCCAGAGATGACAAAGTTGAAGGATAAAGAGGTGAACAGGCTGTTTAGGAACCTACTATAAGCCAGGGCAAGCTCTGGTGCCGGTGAAAGAATTAAGAGGGTTACAGCGTGGCTTTGACCATACTTTTCAGAGGGCCTCAAGAAGGTTAGCCTGTAGTATTTTTTATTAAGAATAAGCTGATGGGTAAAGTCTTTTTTAGATTCCATCAGGCTGGGAAGCCTCTTTTTTATGAGCTCTTTCAACACACCCTCATGTTCTAGCAATGAGTACAATTCTCCCTCTGGTTTCTCTATTAGCCAACCCTTTAACCCCTTAATAGGACGGTAAAGCCAACGGTATTCCTCCAATACCCTCTTTCTTACTACCTCTTCCATAACAAGAAGATAAAAATCCTTGTCTGGAAAGAGCTCCATCAAAACCCCTTTTATGGATTCCGTGGACTTGCAAAAGGAAACCGTACCCAGATGATGTCTCTCACCGTCAAAGATGGGAAAGACGTAGCAATACCCCGAGGTTACATCCCCCACTAAAAAGGAGCTTGTGGGCTCCTTCTTTTCGTTCACAAGGGCTATGTCTGGACGTAGTAAGGCTACGTCATCTCCGTAGAGCTCCGGAGCGTGGAAACGCAAAAAAACAAGGTTATCGGGCAATACAAAGGTAAGATGTTTTATGTAAAATCTATCACTCATTTCCTCGTAACTTTTCCAAAGATGCCTGTACAGGCCTGCCCTCGCAAGGGCAAGGCTTCTCTCGTCTTTTGAAAGAGCCATCCTAAGGTAGCTCAGGGTCTTCTCGTCCTCCGTAAAGGTCCTGTAGTAGTGTAGGACCATATCCTCATGAGCTTTGCTTATGGCGGTCCAGATGTGTCTTAGCTCCTTGGTGGTGTTCTCTAAGTCTGAATCCACCTCCCTTTTGTATACGCTCCAAAAGTAAAGGGAGAAGATGCTGGAGAGGAGTAAAAAAACCAGAGAGCTAAGGGCAAGGGGGTAGGTCCATAAAAGTCTAAAAAGGCTACTATGGAATCTTTGGAATGTGCTTTTCATAGCTTTTGTATAACCTTAAGATCCTCATTAATATGAACCAGAGCCTCTGCATGAGGAAACTCCTTTTTAAGGACGTAATAGAGCAGAGGTCCTGCGGTGAACATGTGCACCTTGCCAGCCTTGAACTTCTCAAGAAGCTTGCTGTTATCCTCTTCATAAATCAGAGTTATGTTAAGGTTTGTCTTCTTCCTTAAGTACTCTACAAGGGGCATATGGGAGCCTATAAGCCTATCTTTTTAGGTTGTATGGGCAAGGGGACGAAGATAATCTCCTTGGCTGTAGCTTGTAGAATAAGGACAAGAAGGAGGACAAAAACCTTCATGAGAAAAACACAAGCCTTAGCATCCAACCGGTGAAGAGCTGAAAAATTGCTACTAAAAGCCCAGCTGCAGGTAGTATAAGGACCTTTTTACCCACGGTTTCCCCTTTGAACCAAAAGACCAAAAAGCTAAGTACGGACACAAGGAGCAGGAAAACACCGTTCCACTTGTGTGGGAAGCCCCATATCAAGGGTGTCTTGGACTGTACCAAAGGCACGCTGGAAACGCCAAAGCCAAATATCACAGAAAGAAGGGCAAAAACTATGAGCAGTCCATTAAGATAAAGAGCATACCTTAGAAGGCCTCCACCTTTAATGGTACCAACTAAATAGAGGCTAAATACGACAATAGCAAGGAGAAGGGTAGGATAGGAAAAAAGGGGATGAAGTATCATAGCACCACCTCCAGCTTTTTTTCAACTTCTATTATATCTTTGTAAAGGTCCTTAAGGAGGGCAATGTAATCTTCTTTGCCCTCTTCTACCTTATCCATAAGCTCTTCCAGATGGCTGGTGAATTCTTCCCTGAGGAACAGGTGTATGTCCTCCCTCTGACTCAGATAGGCGTATATCTCCTTTCCTAGCTTGGTGGGAATTAGAAAGCCCTTGTTTTCAATAACATAGCCCCTTTCCATAAGCTTTTCCACTATGCTTGCATAGGTGGATGGTCTTCCTATGCCCCTTTCCTTCATCTCCTGAACAAGCTCACCGTGGGTGTACAGGTAAGCTTTGGGCTGGGTCTTTATCTCCTTTCTTCCTTCCAAGGGAATAGAGCCAAGCTCTGGACTGAAAAGTTCAAGTCTTAAAACCCTGTTCCAACCGTCTTCCAATACCTCCACAGCAACATCCAGCTGAGCAGTCTTAGCCCCCGCCAAAACTCTCAGCGTCCACACTTTGAGCCTTACAGCCCTCATTTGACTTGCCATAAACCGCCTGAATATGAGCTCATAGAGCATTATGTGCTCCTTTGTTAGCCCCTCTACCTGACCGCTGTAAACCATAGCTCTGAGCTCTTCAGGCTCTAAGGGTTTGGTAGGCCTTATACACTCATGGGCTCCACCTTCTGCCCAGCCTCTTGGGCTAAAGTACTCCTCTCCAAACTCCTCCCTTATGTACTCCTTGGCCACACCTATCCCGTAGTCGGATACTCTAGTGGAGTCAGTTCTGTGGTAGGTTATAAAGCCAAGCTCAAAGAGGGTCTGAGCCAGGTTCATGGTCTTGGGAAGAGACCAACGGTAATGGTCACTGGTAGCCTTGAGCATGGTATGGGTGGCAAAGGGTGCTGGTGGATTCTTAATTTCCTCTCTCTCTCCTATGACCTCCACAAAACAGCTTTCCAAGTTATCGTAGAAGAGCTGAGCCTCCTCTTTGTTTTGAAACTCCCACTCCAGCCTTAGCCTTCTATCCTGAGAAAGGTATAGGGTCACCTTGTAGACCTTCCTCTTGTACTCCTCTTCCCTCTTGATTATCCACCCTAGGACGGGCGTCTGAACCCTACCGGCGGAAAGCCAAGCCTTACCAAAGTGCTCTTGAAGAAGCCTTGAAAACTCAAAGCCTACCCACCTGTCTGCGACCCTTCTGACTATCTGAGCCTTCACAAGGTTTTGGTCAAACTCCCTAGGTTCCTTAAGAGCTCTCATAAGGGCTTTCCTCGTGACCTCGTGAAATTCTATCCTTTTTATGTTCCCGTTTATAGGCTTTAAGAGCTCCCCTATATCCCACCCTATCTTTTCCCCCTCCGTGTCCGGGTCTGTAGCTATGAGAACCTCCTGAGCCTCGAAAGCCATCCTTCCTAGACTCTTGAGAAGTTCTTCCTTGCCCTCAATGGGCTCGTAGATGGGCACCACGCCCCGGTTTACCTCCACTCCGTGAAATCCACCCTCCTTGCTAAGGTCAAGCACATGCCCAAGGCTTGCGGTTATCATCAGGTATCTGTCCTCTACAGATGTTTCCAAAAGCTCATGGTTTCCTACCCTTCTTCCCACAGCCCTTCCAAAGAAGTTGGCTATGGTTTTTGCCTTGTTAGGGGATTCAACCACTATAAGAGTGGGTTTTAGGAGCTCTTTACCCTCTGGCTTTTCCTCACCCTTTATCAGCCTTTTTATCTTCTCCCTGTTCTGGTCTATCTGGAACAGTATCTCTTTGAGCTCATCCTCTTCAAGGCTTTTGAAGTTTAGCTCCTCGTTGAACCACCTTACCTTTTTCTGTAGATGCTTAAAGGCTCTCTGGTCATCCACAAGCGTTAGGCTCAGACCCTTACTTATACCGCCTGCAAACATCCTCGACGTTCTGCCGCTTGCCTGAAGGTAGCCCGTAGCATCGGACAATACCATTACATAGCCCTCTGGTGTCTTCCTTAGGCTTATCTCCTCCGAAGTCTCTATAAGACGAAGCACATCCTCAGAGCTCAGAAACTCCCCTATGCTTTCCCTCAAACTGTCCACCTTCTTCTGCAGCTCGGGCTTTGTGCTCAGATACTCCTCGCTTAGATACTGATATCTCTTCAGCTGCTCTAGCCAACGGTCTACCTCCTTTATTTTACTCGGCATGTTTTTCGCCAAGAGGCTCCTTACGGAGGCCAGAGCCCAAAGGAGATGAGAAAGGCTCTTCTCAAACTTTAGGGATATGACCATCTTAGGCACTCCATAAAAGAGGGCATACCTTACCGCGTGGGGCATATCAAAGCCTCTGGCAAGTGGATTTCTGTACGAAGCTATGCCCACAAGGACGTCTATCTCGCCCTCTTCGTATTTCCTTAGAACTTCCTCATTAAGCTCTTCATAGGAGACCGCTTTTATATCTTTGCTTCTTAGCTCATTTACCACCCTGTCCACTTGGTCCTTTCCAAGGTCTGAAGAGACAAAGATAAGACCACCCTTGCCCAGCTTCTTGACCCACTTCTCTACGGTCTTTTGATTTAAGGGGGTGTACAGGTCAACCACGTTACGAAGGTAAAAGGTGGGCATACCCACCTCAAAACCTAAGAGCTCCCTGAAGAGCTTTATCCTGCTCGAGCGAGGGCTTGATGTGGCGGAAGATACCACAAGAACACCCCCTGTCTTTTTGGACCTTCTTCTTAGCTCTTCAGAGAGTTCTTTTATATCCTTCCAATCCTTTTCTTCCTTGTTCCTTGCTTCTTTGAGCCTTATGACCTTCATGGCTAGCTCTACATCATCTTCAAGGAAGCCCAAAAGGTAGAGCACCTTATCCACGTTCTTGGCCGTCTTTAAAAAGGAGTCCACATCGTCCACGAAAATAAAATCAAAGTCCTTGGGTATGGAATCCTGGTTTTTGTAGAGAAACATGGAAGTGCTTACTAGCACTTTAAAATCACCTCTCAAAAGCCTCTCTTTCTTAATCTCCTTCCGCTTTGAGGTTTCATCACCAAAGTAGAGAAGGTCATCATGAGATAGACCCATGCTGTAGAGTTTTCTAACCGTCTGTTCTACAAGCATTCTTGTGGGAAGGATAATGTAGGACCTCTTGCCTTCTCTGGCGAGGAAGGTAGCCATAGAAAGTCCAAAACTACTCTTTCCTACGCCCGTGGGGGCAAGGAGGGCGAAGGAGTGGCCAAGAAGTATCCTTTTTGCCCAGCTTACCTGAAGGCTCCATGGACTGAAGCCTATACGCTCCTCAAAAAAGGCTTCCCACTCCCTAACCTTTGCCTCTACTCTCTTTAGCCTTAAGAGCTCTCCCTCTACCAAAACTTCTCCGTCGGGCATACATCTCTCGCAGGGAATTCCAAGCTCAAGCCTGTTTGAGGTTATATCACCACCACAGTTAGGACATAGACCCTTGAACACGCTATCAATCATGTCCTTAGATTTTAACCCTCTTCTCTACCTCTGAGTATCAGCTTAATAGGTGAATGTCTTAAACCCAGGTACTCCCTTAGCCTTCTTTCAAAGAACCTTTTATAATCCTCTCTCCATAGTTTTGGGTCGTTGGTAAAGACCACGATGGTTGGGGGGGTTACCCCCTCTTGAAAGGCATAGTAGACTTTTACCTCCTTTCCTTTGTAGGAAGGTGGATGCTTTTCCTCTATAACCTTCTCTATAGCCCTGTTTATGAAAGAAGTCTTATGCTGTTTGTTATAGTCCTCCCATACGAGCGTGCTCATTCTTAATATGTCTTCCACTCCCTCTCCTTTAATTGCAGATGTTATGGCTATTGGCGCGTAGTCCAAAAAGTAGAACTCCCTTTTTAAGTATTCCTTTATTTCCTTATCCTTGGCCTTTATAAGGTCCCTCTTGTTGCCCACTATTACACAGCCCTTGTACCTTCTTTCTATAAGCCCTGCTATCCTTCTATCTTGGTCCACCACACCCTCCCCTAGATCAACTACCAAGCAGAGTATATCCGCTCTCTCTATAGCCCTTATAGTTCTACCTACCGAAAAGAACTCCACACCGTACTCCACCCTGGTCCTTCTTCTCATTCCCGCCGTATCCACAAGTATAAAGTCCTTACCTTCAAAGGAAAAGGGTACTTCTATGGTATCCCTTGTAGTCCCTGGGATTGGAGAGACTATAAGCCTTTCCTCCTTAAGAAGGGCGTTAACCAAAGAAGACTTGCCCACGTTGGGTCTTCCCACAAAAGCTATACGCACACCTTCAAGTTTTACCTCCTCTCTTTCCTCCGGTATGTACTTTACAACCTCATCGAGGAGTTCTGCCACACCCTTTCCATGCTGTGCAGAAAGGGGATGAACCTTCTCAAAGCCAAGGGAATAAAACTCGTATATCCTGTCCTCAAGCTTTGGACTGTCTATCTTGTTGACGCCAACTAAAACCCTGTCCTTGTGTGGATAGAGTAGCTCTGCCAGATACAGGTCACCTGCGGTTATGCCCTCCCTTCCATCCACCAGGAATACTATGACTCTGGCGGTGGACAGAGCTCTTCGTACCTGGGTTTTTATACTCTCCCCTATCTGGTCACCCCTTTCCAAGACCCCACCCGTATCCGCCACCGTAAAGTTCTTACCCCTCCAGCTTGTACTACCTTCTACCATGTCCCTTGTTACACCCGGAAGGTCATGCACTATACTCTGACGCCTTCTAACCAACCTATTGAAAAGAGTAGATTTACCCACATTAGGTCTACCCACTATAATAACATCCGCCATAACTTAATAGAGTTTACACGAAAGATGAAGCTAAGAGAAATCTCTCAACTGTAATCTATCTTTATCTTTTCGATGATGGCTTTGAAGTCCTTCCACTCTATGGCAGGCCATGTTTCTGTGGTTGCATGACCAAAGGACCTAATTATCATAGCAACCTTGGCCGCCTCCTCGTCGTTGGGTGCCTCGAAGACATCAAGATAGTCGTAGGGACCAAAGACTACAAGGTTCATTAACCACCTAACGTTTGGACAGTTCTCTTCTATAAGTTTTTCCGCATGCTGTTCAATCTCCTTAAGCTTTTCCAAGTTCTTAACCGCGTAAGGTGATATCTTTGTAAGCATGACGTAAATACCCATTCCCTACCTCCTGTTTAAGGTATACTCTTAAAATATACATCGAGTGGCTACCTTAATCCAGCCTTATTACTCTCACCCTTTCTAAGGTTACAATTCTGTCTTTAACAAGGCTCGAAAGCTCTGGCAGGATCTCCCTTATCTTATCTTCACTGTCTATTACCTCTACCACAATGGGCAGGTCTGAAGAAAGTCTTAACACACCGCCACCGTGAATAACAGAAGACTTGCCATATCCCAGCACACCCCTAAAGACGGTAGCACCCGCTATCCCCTTCTCCCTACAGAGCTCCACTATGTACTTGTATAGAGGTTTACCCTTGTGCTTATCCCCTTCGCCGAAAAAAAGCCTAAGCAGGAGAGCTTCTTCAACCCTCATAGGACCCTCCCAAGACTGTAGCCAAGCCATACAAAAAGGATACCGAGTAAATTGCTAAGGGAAAGATAAAAAAGAAACCTGTAAAGTTCTCCGTTAATTAGCATGTAGTAGGCCTCCCAAAAAAGGGTAGAATAGGTGGAGTAGCCACCCAAAAGGCCAGTTATTAGCAAAGCCCTCATACTGGGCTTAAGGTTCATACCTTCCACTAAGTACGAAAAGAAGAAGCCTATAAGGAAGGCAGAGCTTAGGTTTACCACCAGGGTTCCAAAGGGAAACTCCACACCGCTGAGCTTTTGCACATGCTTTGAAAGTAGAAATCTGAGAACAGCCCCTATGGCTCCACCCATCGCTACGGCTAAGACTAAAAGCAGAGTTCCACCTCCTTGAGGGTTATAAAACAGCCTTTAAGGTGCTCCTTTAGCGACTCTAGTAGGTTCATAACCTTACTCTCCTCCTCCAAAACCTCTACGAGCAGGGGCAAGGAGTGGGAGAGCACCTCTATGCCCTCAAACCTATAACCTGTTATTCCGTAACCCATGATAGCCTTTAAGACAGTGGCGCCCATTATACCTTTTTCTCTTAAAAGCTCTACCAACCTCTCCACTGCCATATCTTCACGTAAGAAAATCCTGAGAAGTAAAAACCCCACACCTTAGATTATATTCAACCTCATATGGAAACTAGCGGGTGGGTATATATTCTATTAGCATGGTTACCCTGGAGCTTGCAAAAGACCAAGAGCTCACCCAGCAGGACATAGGGAAGCTTCAAGAGGAGATAAGAAGGCTCGCAAGGGAGAAGAATGCGGTCATACTTGCCCACTACTACCAGAGACCAGAGGTGCAGGACATAGCGGACTTTGTGGGAGATTCATTGGAGCTCTCACGCAGGGCTTCCCAAACGGAGGCAGATATCATAGTTTTCTGCGGTGTTAGGTTCATGTGCGAGACCGCAAAGATAGTAAACCCTACCAAGAAGGTCCTCCATCCAAACCCAGAGTCGGGCTGTCCTATGGCGGACATGATAACCGCAAAGGACGTTTTAAGGTTAAGGGAGGAACATCCCGATTGTGAGGTGGTGGCTTACGTAAACACCAACGCGGACGTAAAAGCGGTCTCCGATGTATGCGTCACCTCCGCCAACGCCATAAGGATAGTCCAAAAGCTCCAAAGTAAAAAGGTCATCTTTGTGCCTGACCAGGCACTTGGAAACTGGGTAAAAAGGCATGTGCCCGATAAGGAGTTTGTCATATGGCAGGGCTTTTGTCCACCCCACTTTGAGTTTACCGCGAGGGAGGTGCAGAAGCTCAAGGAGCTATATCCAGATGCCAAGGTGGCAGTCCATCCTGAATGCCATCCAAAGGTTATAGAGCTTGCAGACTTTGTAGGTTCAACCTCTCAGATAATAAACTACGCCACCGCGTGCGATGCAAAGAGGGTCATAGTGATAACCGAGGTGGGGCTAAAGCATACCCTGATGAAGAAAAACCCGAGCAAAGAGTACATATTTCCCGAGTCTATGAACTATTGCGGAACCGTTTACTGCTGTACCATGAAGGGTATAACCCTACCCAAAGTTTACCAAACCCTGAAAGAAGAGCTCAACGAGGTGACATTACCCGAGGACATAATAGAAAGGGCAAAGAGGCCCATACTTAGGATGCTGGAGCTCTCATGATAAAGCGCAGAAAGACACGTCAAATTGAGGTTGGATGGATAAAGGTCGGGGGTGATGCCCCAATAGTAGTTCAGTCCATGACCTCTACCAAAACCCATAGGGTGGAAGAGACCTTACATCAGGTAAATAGACTCGTAAAAGCTGGATGTGAGCTCGTAAGGGTTGCAGTGCCACATGAGGAGGACCTTGAAGCTCTTCCAGACATTGTGAAAAACTCTCCCATACCCGTAATAGCGGACATACACTTTGCACCGTCCTATGCCCTTAGGTCTATGGAAAAGGGTGTGCACGGCATAAGGATAAACCCGGGAAACATAGGGAAGGAGGGGATAGTTAAGGAGATAGTTGAAGAGGCAAAGTTAAAAAAGGTAGCCATAAGAATAGGGGTAAACTCGGGCTCCCTGGAGAAGGATCTTTTGGAAAAGTACGGATATCCAAGTGCAGAGGCTCTTTTTGAAAGCGCCATACGTTGGTCTGAAAAGTTCGAAAAGTGGGGCTTTTACAACTTCAAGGTCTCTATAAAGGGCTCGGACGTGCTCCAAAACATAAGGGCTAACGAGCTCTTTGCAGAGCACACAGACATACCCCTCCACATAGGCATAACAGAGGCGGGCATGGGTCTTAAGGGTATGGTGAAGTCCTCCGTGGGTATAGGAGTGCTACTGTACAAGGGGATAGGGGACACGGTTAGGGTGTCCCTCACCGATGATCCACAGGTGGAGGTGGAGACCGCCTACGCCATACTCCAGTCCCTTGGGTTAAGAAGAAGGGGGATAGAGATAATAGCATGCCCCACCTGCGGGCGTATAGAAGTAGACCTGCCCAAGGTGGTCAAGGATGTGGAAGAAAAGCTCAAAGGGTTAAACAAGCCTTTAAAGGTTGCCATAATGGGCTGTGTGGTAAACGCCATAGGTGAGGCAAAGGAGGCGAACCTTGGGCTTGCTTGTGGAAGGGGTTTTGCATGGCTCTTCAAAGATGGCAAACCTATAAGAAAGGTGAAAGAAAAGGAGATGGCTCAGGCCCTCCTTGAGGAGGTTCTTAACTATGACGGAGAAAGAAAGGTTTGAGAGGTTGATGGAAAAAGCCCAGATCGTTGACCCAAACCTAAAGATAAACTTTGTCCTACTTGACCTGAATCCAAAGTGGATGAAGTGTAGAAGAACGAAAAGGCTTGTCTTTCAGTTTCATAAGATGGGTGAAGGAGAAGGACAAACTCTCTGCGGGCTAAGCCTGGAAAGGTATCAGGTGCTTCCTGAAAGGCAGGAAAACCTGGTTATAACCCAAGTGAACATGATGCTCGGAGGTCTTGGCCTTCAGGTCTTTTTTGACCTTTGTCCCAAATGCTTTGGAAATATAAACAGATGTAATCCTTTAGAGGGGGCATAAAGCCCCCGTAGGTTTTACTTAACAGACATAACCCACTGGGCGAGCTGTTTTGCCTCCGCGTCGGTTACGTTCTGGGGTGGCATGGGTACGCTTCCCCAAACGCCTGCACCACCCTTCTTTATCTTTCCAGCAAGGTAGTCCACCGCATCAGCTCTACCTGCATACTTCTTGGCTATGTCAGTATAGGCAGGTCCTACCTTCTTAGCCTTCATGTCGTGACAGGCCATGCAACCCTTTTGCTTTGCCAGCTGTTCACTGGCAAGGGATGCTCCCGCAAAACCTACTACCATAGCAAGGGCGATAGCCACTCTCTTCATTTTTCTACCTCCTTTACGAGTTTCTTTTATTATAATACAAACCGCAGGATGAAAGAATCATGAAAATAGGCGTCTTTGACTCTGGTGTGGGCGGTTTGACAGTCCTAAAAGCCATAAGGGAGCGGTTCCCTTCTGTTGACCTTCTTTACCTTGGGGACACTGCAAGAGTTCCCTACGGTGACAAGTCCTCACAGACTGTGATACGCTACAGCTTAGAATGTGCGGAGTTTCTTTACAATGAAGGTGTAGACCTAATCGTGGTCGCGTGCAATACGGCAAGTTCCTATGCCCTTGAAGCCCTCAGAGAGCATTTTAGCCTCCCTATCTTTGGTGTGGTAGAGCCTGGCGTAAAAAGAGCTTTGAAGAGCACAGTAAAGGGCAGAGTTGGAGTCATAGGCACAAAAGCAACCATAAGCAGCGGTTCCTATGAGAGGATGTTTAGAGAATATGGAGTAGAGGTTTTTCAAAAGGCCTGCCCTCTCTTTGTGCCCTTGGTAGAGGAGGGTATAGTGGAAGGTGAGATAGCAAAAAGGGTTGTTGAACACTACCTTAAAGAGCTCAAGTCTTCGGGCATAGACACGCTCATACTTGGATGTACCCACTACCCACTCCTAAAGCCCATTATAGAGGAGTATATGGGGAAAGGTATAGATGTGGTAGACTCTGCAGAGTGTGTAGCTAAAGAACTGGAGCCCATAGTGGAGGAAGTGGGCTCCTCTTCCCTTGAGCTCTACTTCACAGACCGCTCACCAAGCCTTGACTTCCTTGTGGACTTTATCCTTGGAAAACCTGTAGAGTACAAACTCCTCTCCCTTCCATGCAAGGTTTAGGTTTTTAAGATAGTTCTCTCTAACCTTTTGAAAAAACTCCCTTACCCTCCTATCCCTGTAGTCCCAATAGGTCCAGTAAAGCGGTCTAAAACCACCGTATAGGTAGAGGTATTCTATCTCCGCATAAACCCCCTCACCCAAGTAAAGCCTCCCTCCTCTTTTTTTGGATGAGGCGAGCACCAGGTGGCTTTCATCCACATAACCCGGGTCTATGTTCAAGGTTCTTCTGCCTTCCTTAGAAAACTCCTTCTCTTTCTCAAGGCTCCAGAGCTTGAATTCCTTAAGGTCTTCCTTCTGCATAAACCCGTCAAGACATAGAAAGACCTTGTAAAGCTCTCCACCCATCTCCTTGGAGTAGTACCTTTGGAGATTTGGAAAAAGGAAAGACTGAGAGACTTCCCTTATAGACAGCTCACCGATAAGATCCTTGAGCTTTTCCTCCTTTGAGTATAGCACCGCCACTACAGGTCTTGCGAGCTCCAAAGTAGCTCCTCCAGAAGCTCTGCCTTCTTTAACCTCAGAGCCCTCTCACCCATGAGGAAAAGACCGAAGGCAAGCAATATTTTATCGTCCACCAGATAGCCCCTCCTGTTGTTTGAAAGAACCTTCTTTATCCTCTGGAGCTCCTCCCTTGCCATCTCTTCGGAGAGTCTTCTCAAAAGCCTCAGCTTCTCGTAAAGAAGTTCCCATGCCTCCGTGCTCATAGTATCCAAGAGCTTTTCAGTAGGCTCTCCTACCTTTGGTGGCTTTAAAGAGCATTTTTCAAGAACCATCCTCAGTAGGTTTGCCCTTATATGTCCTATCCCCTTTACACCACCAAGGGTTGCGTACTCGGGCGGTATGCCGTATTTGACCGAATGGGCTATCTGAAGCATATCTTCTCTATTCATGGGATAAAAACCCTGTCTGTCCATGTCCACAAGGTTCCTAAGAAGGTGCAGGGCATCAGTACCAAGGTAGGAAAACTCACCCGGTGGGTTTTTAAGGTTGGGATATTTAAGGGTTAAACCCTCCACATAGAATAGGAATTGGTCCGTGTTGTCCCAAAGGCAGGGCTCTCCACAGGGAAGGAGCATACCCCTAATAAGGTTTTTGTCATCTTTAAAGTCTTCTGTCCTTTCAAGGAAGTAATAGAGGCTATCAAACTTCTTAAGGTGAAGAAGGGGCCTTATGCATGCCATCTTGCTAAGGCTTAGACCCTTCCTTCTCAAAAACTCCTCAAACCTAGTGGGTGGTATGCCGCTCCTAAGACAGAAAAGGCCCTTGTCCGTGATCATGCCACCCTCTATATAACCACCCTTCTCTAAAAGGCTCTCCACTCTGCGCAGCTGGCGCTCCCTTACCTTCCTAAAGGAATAGGTCTTTTCAATATACCTTCTGTAGTCGCTGCCTTCGTAGGCATGTCCAAGAAGCAGAAGGAAACTTATGGCGTCTGTGGGATCCTTTTCGCTCACTAGCGCTGTTGTAAAGGGCTTTTGTAGGGCTGAAGAGAGCTCTCTGTTTAGCTGTTCCTCCCTTGCACCGTACACCAAAAGGTCCGAATAGCCCACGTCCCTTATGCCCAACCTCCCCACCCTTCCCTCCATCTGGAGCACATCCAGGCTATCGGGTATGCTTTTAAGCTCTTCCCTGTCCCTGAAGAACTTCACAAGCACAACAGCCCTATCTGCGGGTAAGTTTACACCATAGGCTAAGGTCTGGGTTGCAACAAGGATGTTGAGGTTTCCTCCCCTGAAAGCCCTTTCTATCTCCTCCCTTTCCTCCTTGGGCACGTCGGCGTTGTGAAAAGCTATCTCTGGCTCCATTCTCTTCTCCTCTTCAAAGGGTAGGGTTTTGTTCATTATGCCGATCCTCTCCTTTGAAGCTATTTCAAGAAGCCTCCAGCCAAGGCTCTTCTTTGGCACAAAGACCAAAACCTTTTCTTCTCTTCCCCTTAAGGAGAATACAGCAGAGAGGAGTTTGCTAGCGATTAGACTTTCTCTGTCTTCTGCCTTGGTTCCTGGGCTGAAGCTTTTGAGGGCGTGCACTTTCCTTATGAGGGGGACTGGTCTCCAATGGCTGTTTATAACAAGTTTCGCCCTTATCCAACTTCCAAGTTCTTCAAACCCGGGAAGGGTTGCGGAAAGGCAGAGCAGAGGTATGCCCCTGTCCAAAGAGGTGGTTACTATCTCCTCTATTACCCACCTTCTACTTATCTGATGCACCTCGTCCACAACCAAAGCACCTATATCTTTGACCCACCTTGCCCCGTTTCTGAAGGCATACGCCAGGTGCTCGTAAGTGCTCACCACAACCTTAGCCCTTACATCCCTGTAAGAGCTAAACAGACTCTCACCCGTTCTCATCTCCACATCTTTCCCGTAGTATCTTCTAAACTCTAATACCTTCTCGCCCACAAGGGACTTAGTAGGTGCAGTATATACAAGCCTTCCCTTGTGCTTTTTCATGAAAAGGTAGGCTATCAGGCTTTTACCCGAGGATGTAGGAGAGCATACAAGCGCGTTGCCACCTTCGTAAAGATGGTAAAAGAGGGTTTGAAGGGGATTCAGTAAAGGATAGGGTATAAGGCCATCCAAGCTGGAAGAGGGGAAAAGCTCAAGCTCCCTGACCTTGCCGTCCCCATTAAGCAGATAGAGAGCTTTGCCATAACCCTGTTGTGGGCTGAAGATGCTCTCCTCCAAGAGAACTGCACCTACAGCCTCTCCCATATCCTTTCCATCCTTTTGAGTTCCCTATCAAAGACGAAGTGAAGCTCGGGAACGCTCTTGACCTTTAACCTCTTCATGAGCTGGGACCTCAGGTATGGACCTGCAGAGTTTAGAAGGTTCTGAGCTTTCTCCTCCTTGCCTTCCTCAAGGGTGGTAAAGTAAACCCTTGCCCTCTTTAGGTCTTCCGAAAGCTCCACCCATGTGATAACAACCCCTTCAAGCCTTCTGTCCTTGAGCTCGCTGTGAACCATACTGGCTATCTCTTCCATAAGAAGTTTGGCAAACCTTGCCCTTTTTCTGTCCATCTATGTTATAATAAACCATTACCTTGTTCCCGTCCTAAGGCGGGGACCACAAAGCCCAGGAGGTAAGAGTATGGCTAGATACTACGAGAGTGTGTTTGTCCTAAAGCCCACCCTCACAGAAGATGAGGTTCAGAGGAGGCTCCAGGAGATAAGGGATTTCCTTCAGAAGAAGGGGGGTGAGGCCCTAGATGTGGTCGATTGGGGAACCAAGAGGCTCGCATATCCTATACAGAATTTTAACCACGGCAGGTACTTTATACTCAAGATCAAAGCGGAGAACTCTGAGCTTCCCAACGAGCTTGACTTTTTCTACAAGATAAACGAAGATGTGATAAGATGGCTCAACATAATCATAAAGGAGGAAGCTGTAAAAAGTAATGCTTAACAAGGTGCTCATAATAGGAAGGCTTACCTCAGACCCCACCTTAAGATACCTACCCTCTGGTACCAAGGTGGTTGAGTTTGGGTTAGCATACAATCGCAGGTATACGGTGGGGGAACAGCAAAGAGAGGAGAGCCACTTCTTTGATGTTAAGGCTTACGGTAAGATGGCAGAAGGTCTTGGCGCCCGTCTGTCTAAGGGTTATATGGTAATAGTAGAGGGAAGGCTTGTCCAGGATAGATGGACTGACAAAGATGGCAAGGCACAGAGCAGGGTGCGCATACTGGCAGAAAGTATAAGGGTTATAAACAAACCAAGAACGGAGGAAGCTCCAGAGGAGCTTTCAGAGGAGATACCCTCTGAAGAGGTCCCACCAGAAGGTCCCTTTGATATGGAGGATGAAATACCCTTTTAAAGGAGGTTGAACAATGGAAGGTATAAAGAGACCAAGTAAGAAAACTTGTCCCTTTTGCGATGAGAAAAAGGAGCCAAACTACAAGAACTACGATGAGCTTGGCAGGTTCTTGACAGAAAGGGGCAAAATTATAGGTAGGAGGCAGACGGGTGTCTGTGCAAAACATCAGAGAATGCTGGCAAGAGAGATAAAGAGGGCCAGACAGCTGGCACTGTTGCCTTATCTTGTAGCCTAAGGAGGTGTTTTCATGAAGGTGGTACTTATTCAAGACCTTGAAGGATATGGCATATTTGGGGACGTTGTAAACGTTAAGGACGGCTTTGCAAGGAATTATCTCATACCAAGGGGTATAGCCCTACCCGCAACAGAAAGCAACCTCAGACACGTACACAGCATACTACAGCAGAGAGTTAGAAAGCTTCAAAAGGAGAAGGAAAAAGCTCAGGAGCTTGCGAAAAAGCTTGAGAACCTGGTAGTTGAGATAAAGAGGCAGGTGGGTGAAAAGGGCAAGCTATACGGTTCGGTTACATCCTCAGATATAGCACAAGCTCTTCAGCAAATGGGGTTTGACGTGGATAGGAAGAAGGTAATGCTCAAGAACCCTATAAAGGATATTGGTATCTACACCATCTCGCTCAAGCTCCATCCTGAAGTTGTGGTAAATATCAAGGTTGATGTAAAACCCGGAGAGTAGGGTATATATTTAAGGATACTATGAAAGAGGTTATCCTAGAGAAGGAGAGAGGCCGGTCTTATAGCTATCTCTTTTGGGTCCTTATCCCCATAATCGGTTTGTCTCTGGGTTTACTGAGGATAGACAACCTATTCTGGTACAAGTCCGCACTGCTTGCCTATGCCCTGTCAGCTCTCATATACCTGAGTACCATATTTCTTAGAGACAAGACTATACAAGCCTTGGCAACCTTTAGCCTTTCTATGAGCCTCACCCTCAACCTTGCAGGTATGATAAGAAGAAGCGTGCAGTCCTACGAGCTTGGGGTCTTCCATCCCCCTTGGAGCAACCTCTTTGAGGCTCTTACCTTTTGGAGTTTTATAGCAGGCTTTATATACCTTATACTGGAAAGGAAGTACGGAGTGAGGCTTCTGGGTATACTTGTGGTCCCAGTGATCTTCGGATTCTCTGCCTTTGCCATGCTTTACGCCTCTAAGGATATAACTCCCCTTATGCCAGCCTTAAGGAGTTATTGGCTTTACCTTCATGTTGTAACAGCTTTTACAGGTTACGCAGGGTTTACTGTAGGCTTTGGTGGTGCCATACTTTACCTAATTAAGGAAAAGTTCCCCCACTCTCCCCTGCCCACCAAGGAAACCCTGGATGAGATAGCATACAAGTCCATAGTGATAGTCTTTCCCATATGGACCGCTTCCATAATCTTGGGTGCTGCTTGGGCTAACGAGGCGTGGGGTGGATACTGGAGCTGGGACCCCAAGGAAGTATGGTCCCTTATAGTCTGGCTGTTCTTTGGAGCCTATTTGCACGCAAGGCAGATGCTGGGGTGGAAAGGGAAGAGAACAGCGTGGATGGTTGTCTTCGGTTTTGTAACCGTTCTCATATGCTTCTTCGCGGTTAACCTCTTCTTCCCCGGTATGCACAGCTACGCCACCGATTGAGCCGTTATACTATCCGCCTCCTCCCGAGCTTCTAAAAGCATTTCATAAACCCTTTCTGGAGTTATGTTGAGAATACGAGCCACTTTGCTTACCACAACCTCATCTTCTGTATCCTCCAAAAGCTCCACAAGGGAGAGAATAAAACCCAGATGGGTAAGCCTGTTTTCATAGGCCTGGATTATCTCTTCACCAAGGGACAGCTTCCTTGCTATGTCTGCAGGATTTTCACCGAGCACCTCGTTGGATAGGGAGAACAGTCCAAGAAGGTAGGCCTTGTCCTTAGAGCCTCCACTGTAGACCTCTGCCATCTTCTCTGCAAGGCTTGCCCTGAAAAGTGCCCTCTTCCAGAGCTGAACTTCCTGCTCTTCTGCAAAGACCTCCGAAAGGGCAACCACCACCGCAAGCTTTGCCGTATTCTCAAGCCCCAGGTTTATAACCGCCTCCCGTATTGTGCTGAATTTGTTTTTGGACATGTAGTTTACAAACTTCAACAGTTTGTAGCTCATGCCTACATCCTTCTCTATAACCTCTGTTAAACCTTCTACATCCCTTGACCTGATGGCATTGTACATGCGTATGATGGTAGATTTAAGGAAGGCTATGGTCCTTGTATCCTTTAACAGAGAAGGTTTTGAAAGGTAAATCCCTTGGAAGTAGTCAAAACCAAAATCAAGAGCCCTTCTATATTCTTCCTCAGTTTCAATGTTCTTGGCTATAACCCCCTTTCCTAGGCTTTTCAGTATGTCTATTACCTCTGTGAGTTCTATGTCGTTGTAAGGGTTATCCTTCAGATTTATTTTAACAAAATGACATTTACCCAAAAGGGGAAGGTAGTCTACCTTTTCAAAGCCAAAATCATCAACAGAAAACTTGAAGCCCCTGCTTACCAGCTCTCTTATGGCATCAAGCAGTTCGTTGTTTATCCTCCTGTTTTCAACAAGCTCTATGCCCACATACTCAGGAGAGAGCAGGTCAAAGAGAGAAGCCTCAAGGAATATGGCGGGGACGTTCACAAAAACAAGCTTACCGTTCCCCACCCTTTCTGGACCTATCTCTACAAGCATGTCTATGACCATGCTGGTTGCCTTTAGAGGGTCTAAGCCTTCTGGATACTTCCCCTTACTTCTATCCTGTAGCAGAACTTCGTAAAAGGCTACTTTTCCCTCCCTGTCAAAGATAGCCTGCTTGCATATGACCATCATGGCTTTATATTATAGAGGCCTTCAAGCTTCTCCTGCAGGCTCTCTACTCTGAACCTGCGCAGGTAGTTTATAACGTACTTGCCCAATAGGTCCACCTCAACGTTTAACCTATCTCCGACCCTTCTGTACTTGAGGTTTGTGCTTTCATAGGTATGGGGAATTATGTTCATGGTTATTATGTCCCCTTCTAACGAGTTAACCGTTAGGCTTATGCCATCAAGACCCACAGAGCCCTTCTCAACAAAGTAAACTGTATATTCCCTTTCTATTTTGACCCTCAGCTCCCAATGTTCTCCAAGCCTTTTGAAGGATGCTATTGGTGCAGTAAAGTCCACATGGCCCTGAAGGAAATGCCCCCCCAGCCTATCAGAAAGCCTTAGAGCCCTTTCAAGATTGACAGGGTCGTCCCTTTTTAAAAACCTTAAATTGCTCCTACTAAGGGTCTCTTCCGAAAGGTCAAAGTGTAGCCTCTCTCCACTGATGCTTACCACGGTAAGGCAAACTCCGTTTACCGATACGCTATCTCCAAGTTTCACATCCTCAAAGCCAGCCCTGAGGATTAGTCTTCCGCCTTTGAGCTCTTCAACCCATCCCACCCTTTCTACGAGCCCCGTAAACATCAGAGAAGTACCTCCTCAGCCTCAAAGACCGGACCTTCATAGCAAACCCTTTTGTAGCCCTGCGGAGTCCTTACCACACAGCCAAGGCATACACCCCAGCCACAGGCCATCCTGCTTTCAAGGGATAGAAAGACCCTATGACCGCTCTTTTTATTCCTTATAGCCCTTAGCATGCCCTTTGGTCCACAGGCGTGCACTACCCAAGAGGTATCAAACTCCTCGAGCACATCGGTCACAAGCCCTTTCCTTCCTCTACTGCCATCCTCTGTAAAAAGCACATAGTCAAAGCCCTCTTCCCTTAGCCAGCTTTCCATGCCAAGATGTTCTAAGCTCCTGCCACCGTAAACGAAGAGTACCTGCCTGCCCAGAGCTCTTAGCTCCTTTCCCAGAAGGCTAAGCCCTGCAAGCCCCACACCACCGCCTATTAAAAGGTGCCTTTCCCCACCAGTCTTAAAAAGACCCTTCCCAAGGGGACCAAGAACTCGTAAACTCTCTTCCCTCTTAACCTTTGACAGTATCTGTGTCCCCCTACCTATGAGGTCGTAAAAGATAAGTATGTTTTCCCCCCTTACATCGCCCACCGCAAAGGCTCTCCTTCCCAAAGGCTCCAAGCCCTCAAAGACCCTTATCATAACAAACTGACCAGCCTTTACCTCTCTTGCAATGCTTGGAGCATGAAGCTCTAAAAGGTAAAGCTTCCCACCTACATGCCTGTTATCTATTACCTTACAAAGCTCATCCTTCATGACCTTCTCTTTAAAAGCTCGTCTCCCAAAAGGTTAAAAGCTATAACCAATAAAAAGAGGGCCATCCCCGGTGCCAGTATCCATGGATGGGCCAAAACGAGGTTTACGTTCCTTGCATCGGAAAGCATGTTTCCCCAACTGGGGTAGGGCTCCTGTATGCCAAGACCCAAAAAGCTTAAGGAGGCTTCCGCAAGAACATAGCCGGGGAAGGAGAGGGTTGCAGAAACTATCAGGTAATAGTAAGTGTTGGGGAGGATATGTACCCTCAGAAGCCTTAAGGTGCCGGTTCCATAAGCCCTAGCAGCCTGCACAAACTCCCTCTCCCTTATGGAGAGCACCATACCCCTTACAACCCTGGCAAGCCCAGCCCACCCTATAAAGGACAGTATAAAGACAACCATAAGGAAGACGTATAGGCTTTCCATCGTCAGAGGAAAGACAGACCTCAAGGAAAGCATGAGGTAGAAGGTGGGTATGGCAAGTAGCACCTCCACTACACGCATGATGAAGGTATCCACCCTACCGCCAAGGTAGCCAGAAAGACCACCTATGAGGCTACCCAAGATAAAGGTGACGGTTATACCCACAAGGCCAACGAGCAGAGAAACCCTCGCACCGTAAACCAGCCTACTGAAAACATCCCTACCGAGCTTGTCTGTGCCAAGCAGGTAAAGGTTGCAGGGCTCCTCTACAGATAATAGCTTCAAGCCGTAAGGTGTGTTTGAAAAGAACTTTAGCCTGCATAAGACTTCCTCTTTTCTTTCGTAAACTTTAAAAAGGGGGTCCTTAAGCTCGTAAGGGTTCACATAGGGAAAGTTTAGCCTTCCCTCATGGAAAAGGTGTATCCTCGTGGGTGGATGGAAGGGCGCCCTTCTGTTCTGAAGTGAGTAAGGATATGGGGCTATAAGGTCCGCAAGCAGCCCAAGGAGAACAAAGAAGGCTATTATGGTCACCGGAAAGCCGAGCTTCATGCCTTTAGGGATAGTATAATACATCCTATGAGTTTTCTTGTCTTCGTAAGCATGACACCCCTCGGTAAGGGTGAAAGTGTAAGTGAGTACGTTGCAAGGGTCGTAGATATCATAGACAGGTCGGGTCTAAGCTACGTGCTTACACCCATGGGTACCATAATAGAAGGGGAAAGCTGGGAACAGGTGATGTACGTTCTCAAGGAAGGCTTTGAAGCCCTAAAAAAGGACTGCCCGAGAATATCCATAACCATGAAAATAGACTACAGGGAAGGCAAGAGGGGTAGGATATTCAGCAAGGTAAAGTCTGTGGAGGAGAAGATAGGAAGGGAGATAAAGAAGGTGGTATGAGGTGCCGGTAAAGAGGTTAACCGCGGAAGAGCTCACCTATGGATATCTCTACAAGCAGGGTACTCAGGAAGTAAAGCCGGAAAGCCTCTTCCCTGGTCAGGAAAGGGTTAAAAAAGCCTTTGACTTGGCCTTAGCTTCACACTTTGAAGGATACAACGTATACGTATCAGGCCCTGAAAGCGTCGGAAGGACAGAGTATACCCTAAGGAGGATTAGAGAAGTAGCTAAAAACAAGGAGGTTCCAGAGGATATATGCTATGTGAACAACTTTGATAATCCTCTAAGGCCTAAGTATCTACTGCTTCCCGCAGGTGTTGGTAAGAGTCTTGCTCAAGATATAAACAGGGCTATTGAACTTCTTAAGGAAGAGATACCAAAGGCCTTTGAAAGTAAGGAGTATGAGGAAGAGGTAGCAAAGGTTGTAAAGTCTGTACAGGTGAAGAAGGAGGAGGTAGCAAGAAAGCTTGTAGAATCTGCAGAGCAGCATGGACTGGGAGTCCTCTTCACACCAGCGGGAATAAAGCTACTTCCCCTCGTGGGAAGGAGGCTTGTCTCCGAAGAGGAGCTTTACACAAACTCAAGAATAAGGGAGTCTTATGAAAGAAACCTTTCTGAGTTTGAGGAGAAGTTTAGAGACTTTCTCAGGGAGCTCAGAGACCTGGACCACAGTCTATCGGACCAAATACTAAACCTGAGGAGTAGGGTAGCAAGCTACGTTGTAGACAGGGTCTTTTCAAGGTTTGAGGACAGATACATCAGATACGAGGGTCTTTCTGAATACATAGAGAGACTAAAAAAGGAGCTTTCTAGGAATGTGGACCTATTTCTCTCTTGGTATAGCTCTAGGGGGAACTTGGCCTTTCAGAGAATCCTTGAAAAGTCCTTTAATACCTTCAGGGTAAATGTGCTCGTTGATAATTCAAACTTAGAGGGGGCTCCTGTTATCTTTGAGGAGGTTCCCACCTTTCAAAACCTCTTTGGTAAGGTTTTCTACAGTGCGGAGATGGGGGTGCTTTATGCAGACCATATGAGCATATCTGCGGGAAGTCTTCATAAGGCAAGAAACGGCTATCTTATCATAAGAGTGATCGACCTTTTAAAAACCCCCTTCCTCTGGGATGCCTTTAAAAAGGTACTGATGCATAAAAAGATCCATATGCCCGTACATCCCCTTGAAGATACCCTACTTCCCTATGTGGGCATCAACCCAGAGCCCGTACCTGCCAACCTAAAGGTTGTCCTAATAGGAGACCCCTATCTGTACTATCTCCTCTACAATCTGGACCCGGAGTTTGGAAGGCTCTTTAAAGTAAAGGCTGAGTTTGACCCTGTCATAGAGATAAACCAAGAGGTTATAGAGGCCTTTCCCAAGATAATTAGGAAGATAGTAGAGGAGGAGGGATTAAAACATCTAGATGGAGATGCCCTATCGGAGCTATTCAGATACGGTGTAGAACTCTCAGGCAGCAGGAAGAAGTTTAGCGTGATACTCGGGCATCTGATAGACGTAGTAAGGGAAGCCCATTCCTTAAGTCAGGAAGAGATCATAAGGTACGAGCACGTTGAAAAAGCTCTGAGGGAGAAGGTCTACAGGTCAAACCTCATAGAAGAAAAGGTAAGAAAGGCAATACAGGAAGGGAAGATAATAGTGAGGATAGAGGGAGAGGAGAAGGGGCAGGTGAACGGCCTTAGCGTTTACGAACTTGGAGACTTTAGCTTTGGTAAGCCCAGCAGAATAACAGCCTCTGCATACATAGGGGAGAAAGGAATAATCAACATAGAGAGGGAGGTAGAGCTAAGCGGACCCATTCACTCAAAGGGGGTGCTCATATTGGGAGGTTATATAGGTGGAAAGTATGGTGGAGATTTCCCTCTCCACCTTTCATGCAACGTAACCTTCGAGCAGAGTTACGACGAAGTGGAAGGGGACAGTGCATCTGCGGCGGAGCTCCTGGCCATACTGTCTGCCATAGCACAGGTGCCCGTGAAGCAGTACATAGCCATAACGGGTTCTGTAGACCAACTTGGCAACATACAACCTGTGGGTGGTATAAAGGAGAAGGTAGAGGGTTTTTACAGGGTATGTAAAGCCTTGGGCCTTAAGGGCGTTGAGGGTGTGGTAGTACCTTCAAGAAATTACGACAATCTAGTGCTCGATAAGGAGGTTATAGAAAGCATAAGGGCAGGATACTTTAACGTTTACACTGTGGAAAGTATAGATGATGTTATAGAGATAGCAACGGGTATCAGGGCTAAAAAGTTCCACGAGCTGGTGAAGAAAAGGCTTCAAGGATTCTTCAGGATAATAGGCCAACAGATAAAAAGAGGAAAGAAAACCTCATAGGTTTATAATAACCCCATGGAAAGGAAAGCGAGACCACTCCTTCCCAACGAGTTGGAGCTCTTTAAGAAGGCTTTAGGCATAGGTCCTCATAACTTTTGGAGATGGTCATCAAAAACGAGAAACTTCAGACTGCTAACTGACGGTACGTATATATGGGTCGATGGGCATGAGGAAGATATAGGCAAGACCATGCCCGTGAGTTCAGCCACATGGTGGAGCTGGGATTTTATCAGGGATAAGCTCAGAGAGTTAGGTTAAAATAAGCCATCTATGAGGATAGCATACCTTTTCCCAGGTCAGGGCTCACAGTACGTTGGTATGGGTTACGACTTTTACAAAGAATTTCACCAGGCGGCAGATGTATTCCATAGCGCCGAAACAGCCCTTAGGTACGACCTCACAGACATAATCTTCAAAGGTCCTGAGGAGGAGCTTAATAAGACTGCAAACACTCAACCGGCCATACTGACGGTAAGCCTAGCCATATACGAGGTGCTCAGATCTAAGGGACTGCCAGAACCCTACCTGGTAGCGGGTCATTCTCTTGGGGAGTACACCGCACTCTGTGCAGTGGGTGGCGTGGAACTCTTTGAAGCAGTTAGGCTTGCGCATCTGAGAGGAAAGTATATGCAGGAAGCCGTTCCCGAAGGCAAGGGTGCCATGGCTGCTGTGCTTAAGCTCCCACCTGAGAAGGTAGAGGAGGCCTGTAGGCTTGCGCAGGAGGTGGGTCTTGTGGAACCTGCCAACTACAACTCTCCGGAGCAAACGGTCATATCCGGAGAGAGGTCTGCAGTGGAGAGGGCCTCTCAGATAGCTAAGGATATGGGAGGTAAGGTCATACCTTTGAAGGTTTCCGTGCCCTCCCATTGCTCACTCATGAAGTCCGCCGCCGACGCCTTTAGGTTAAAACTCGCCCAGACACCTATAAAAAACTTAAGCGTACCCCTTGTCCAAAACTATACCGCCAGAGAACATACCATGGCACAAGAAATAAGGGAAAACCTCTACAGACAGATATTCTCTCCCGTAAGATGGTATCAGAGTGTGCTGTACATGGTGGAGAAGGGTGTGGATACCTTTGTAGAGATAGGGCCTAAGAACGTGCTTTCAAAGCTGGTTCAGCAAACGGTATCCCATGTGAGGGTTTTTAATGTGGAAAAGGTGGAGGATGTGGAGAGGGTTTTAAGCGTGCTGAGGTAGATATGATTGACCTTCTAGTGGAAAAGGCGAGAGTTCTTCAGTCTGCCCTCCCTTACATAAGGGAGTTCTACCAAAAGACCTTTGTCATCAAGTATGGCGGCTCCGCCATGCTTGAGGAGTCCCTAAGGGAGAGCTTCGCAAGGGATGTGGTTCTTCTCAGGTACGTGGGTATAAGGGTTGTGGTGGTCCACGGTGGGGGACCGCAGATAAGCCAGACCCTTGAAAGGTTTGGTATAAAGCCTGTCTTCGTTGGAGGTATGAGGAAAACGGACGAGCAGACCATGCACATAGTGGAGATGGTGCTCTCCGGAGATATAAACAAGGATATTGTGGCCCTTATCAACACATACAGCGGACAAAAGGTTTACGCCGTTGGGCTCTCCGGAAGAGATGGACAGCTTCTTAAGGCAAGAAAGATAGATAAAGTGGCTTACTTTAAAGACCTTGGTCTTGAAGTGCCTGAGGAGGATATAGGCTTTGTGGGTGAAGTAGTTGAGGTAAACACGGACCTTTTGGAAACTCTCCTTGAGAAGGGCTACATACCCGTTGTGGCACCTGTGGGCGTTGGTGAAAAGGGGGAAGCCTACAACATAAACGCGGACGTTTCCGCAGCAGAGATAGCCAAGGCTCTTAGAGCAGAAAAGCTCATATTCCTTACGGATACGGAAGGTGTGAAGGATGCTAATGGAAAGCTCATCCCCACGCTAAGTAAAGTAAAAGCTCATACGCTCATAGGGGAGGGTGTTATAAGGGGTGGTATGATACCAAAGGTTAGAAGTTCTCTAAAAGCCTTAGAGGCTGGGGTTAGAAAGGTTCACATAGTAGACGGAAGGGTTCCCCATTCCATACTCTTAGAGGTCTTTACGGAGGAGGGCATAGGCACGGAGATAGTCCAATAAGTATATAACTACATTTTTATTGTTTATTGGAAGATAAAAAAGTCTAATAGAAAGAGACATTTTCAAGTGATATGCTCAATATGGTAAAACCTAAAGGGAGGTAGTAGTATGAAAAAGGTCCTTGCTTTTGCGCTTTCTGTGAGCGGGATAGCCATGTCTACACCCGTATTCATGGACGGCGAGTATGCCAAGTCCTTATGCGAAGCATGGAACAAAACCCCACAGCTCGTAGAGCAGTTGGGCAAAAGCGAAAGCTGGGTGGCCGTCCCCGAAAGGAAAATCTTCATATACAGGGAAGACTGCGGTGATACAAAACAGATACAGCTAACCATTAAAAACGATGGAAGTAAGGCACAGTGCGTTTACGGTGGCCCTGCAAGGGACAAGAGGGGTAGGGATGACTTTTTGATGTACGCAGAGACCAAGAGATGGCTCGAGATGGGTAAGAAGGAGTATGGACCTATGAAGGCCATGATGTTTGGTAGGCTAAAATTTGAGGGTCCTAAGGGTGTCGCCATGAAAAACATGGGACCCTTCGAAGCCTTTCTGGATATTGTGGATAACCCACCCCATGATGCAAGCAAGTGCCCTTAAAGTATAATTCTTTCAAGGGTAAGCCCCTTTGCTTTAGCTGTGTAGGGGCAAGCCCTCTTACCATCTAGGAAATCTCTTATATCCTCATCCCTAAGCTTTCCAAGCCCTAGCTGTACAAGGCTTCCAACAATTCTTCTGACCATGTACCTCAGAAAGCTCCGAGCCCTAATGCTTATCTCTATCAGCTCTCTCTCTTCTTTAAAGTTTACATCTTCTATATCTATTATGGGGTTCTTCTCCCCATCCTCAAGCTTGGCAAAACCGGAAAAGTCGTGCCTTCCAATAAACAGAGAACAAGCTCTTTTTATCCTCTCTCGGTCGAGAGGGTAAACCACCCGCCAGCAGAAGAGCTCAAGAAAGGCATCCCTTTGGTGAGAGTTTAATATCCTATAGGTGTACACTTTCCCCCTAACTGAATACCTTGCATTAAAACCCTCCTCTATCCAAACCTTTTTTATGCCTATATCCGCTGGCAGTAGAGAGTTAAGGGCCTTTAGGACAGTGTGCGAGTCCATTTCTCTGCTGGCCTTGAAGTTGGCCACGTATTCCCTTGCATGCACCCCAGCGTCTGTTCTGCAGCACCCTATAAGCTTTACCTGTTCCCTAAACACCTTCTCTATTGCGGCCTTTAACTCTCCCTGAACTGTTCTAAGGCCGGGTTGTAACTGCCATCCGTGGAAGTTTGTCCCCACAAAGGAAAGAAGAACTACGTAGTTTGGCACAGCTCAGATAGGAGTTTTTCTTCCAGTTCTTTAAACCTTTTTTCTTCATCCCCTCCAAGCTCGTGATCGTAGCCCATAAGATGCACAAAGCCATGAACCAAAAGCCTCCTTACTTCATCCTCTAGGCTATGCCCGAGCTCCTCAGCCTGCCTCCTGGCAGTATCCATAGATATAACGATTTCACCGAGGAGTATGCAGTCTCCTACACACTCCTCAAAGGTAAAGGATAGCACATCCGTAGGCTTATTCTTTCCTCTGTATTCTCTGTTCAGTTTCCTCATATTCTCATCTCCAGTAAGGTATATGCTCACTTCAGTGTTCTGTAGCTGTAAGAGCTCCATCAACCTCAGGGAGATGTCCCTAAGCCACCGCGTACTAACCCCCCTTTTTTCCTTCCTTATCAGAATCCTGTTTTTCTTCAACCTTTTCAAACTCCTCATAGGCCTTTATTATCTTAGCAACTATGGGATGCCTTACTACGTCTTCTTCCTTAAACCACACAAAGCTAATGCCTTCTATACCCTGAAGGACCCTTATAGCCTCAACCAGACCGGACTGTTCCCTCCTAGGTAGGTCTATTTGGGTTATATCCCCCGTTATAACTACCTTTGATCCAAAGCCTACACGGGTAAGAAACATCTTCATCTGCTCCCTGGTGGAGTTCTGAGCTTCATCAAGGATTATAAAGGCATCGTTCAGAGTCCTACCCCTCATAAAAGCCAGAGGTGCTATCTCTATGACGTTCCTATCCAACATATAAACGGCCTTATCGTAGTCTACCATGTCATAAAGGGCGTCATACAGGGGTCTAAGGTAGGGGTCTACCTTCTCCGCTATACCACCGGGCAGAAAACCCAACTTTTCACCAGCTTCCACCGCTGGGCGTGTTAGGATTATTTTGTTTACCTTGTTAGCCTTCAGATGGGCCAGAGCCATGGCCATAGCAAGGTAGGTTTTTCCAGTTCCCGCAGGACCGATACCAAAGACTATGTCGTTGTTCCTTATGGCATCCACGTATAGGTTTTGGGTGTGGGTCTTGGGCACTATGGACTTCTTTCTATGGGTTATGAGTATAACGTTGTCTTTACTTTCCAGCATGCTGGACTCTTTAGCTTGGAGAAAGTCCTTAGCCCTTTCTCTTACATCCTGGGGTGTAAGGGTAGTAGTTTTGAGCTCTTTTATAATCTCCTTGAGAAACTGGGAGAGCAGTCTTACCCTATCCTCTTCTCCTCGGAGGAGGATCTCCGTACCCCTCGCAGATACCTTAACGTCAAAAAGCTGGGAGAAATACTTTAAGTTCTCGTCCCCTCTCCCTACTATGGCATAAAACTTCTCGTCAAAGATACCTAAATCAAGCCTCTCTTCAACTCTTTCAGTCATTGACACTTTTTACAGACTTAAATATATTTACATAAAACAAAAGTTCAACCCTAAAGGAGGTAAAAATATGGGTTATATGCTTAGGAGTGTGCTTTTGCTCGGTCTACTGACCGGCCTTTTCCTCTTTGTGGGTAATCTTATAGCAGGCAAGGCTGGAATGACCATAGCCCTTGTCCTTGCGGGAATAATGAACTTCCTTGCCTACTGGTTCTCAGATAAGATAGTGCTAGCCATGTACGGCGCAAGGGAGATAGATTACGAGGAAGCTCCACGGCTTCACAGGATGGTGGAGGAGCTTGCCCAAAGGGCTGGCATGCCAAAGCCTAAGGTCTACTTGATACCCATGGAGCAGCCCAACGCTTTCGCAACGGGTAGAGGTCCATCCAAGGGTGCAGTCGCTGTAACCGCTGGCATCCTGAACCTACTGGACGAAGAAGAGCTAAAGGGTGTCCTTGCCCACGAGATAGGACATATAAAAAACAGAGACGTTCTTGTGGCAACCATGGCCGCCACCATAGCTGGTGCCATATCTTACCTTGTCAACATGTTTCAGTGGATGCTCTTGCTGGGTGGCTCAAGGGAAGAGGGTGAGAATCAAAACCCACTCTCCATAGTGGGCAGTCTTCTTCTCATAATAATAACCCCCATAATAGCAACCATAATCCAGCTTGCCATATCCAGGTCCCGTGAATACATGGCTGATGAGACAGGTGCAAGGCTTACGGGCAATCCATTAGCCTTAGCAAGAGCCTTGGAGAAGATACACAACTACGTTTATCAAATACCTGCAAACGTAAACCAGGGTACCGCTCACCTATTCATAGAGAATCCCCTCTCTGGCCACGGTATATGGGAGCTCTTCTCCACACATCCCTCTACAGAGAAGAGGATAGGGAGGCTAAAAGAGCTGGCAAGACAAATGGGCGTTTACGCCTTCTGAGAGAGTACGTGGCGGTCTGGGACAACGCACAAGAACTCCCCTTCCGCCACCTTCTCCCCCTCCCTAAAGACCTCTACTAAAACCCACCTCTTCCTACCTTCCAAGCTCTTGAGCCTCCCCTCAGCCACAAGCTCGTCTCCCAAAGCAACTGGCTTTAGGAACCTCATGTTTGCCTGAGCCAGCACAACGGTAGGTTCGTTAACTGTTGCCATGGCACAGAAGTCAGCAAGGGAGAATATAAATCCTCCGTGTATAAGGCCCATCTCATCGGCGACCATCCTCTCATCGGTCTTAAGCAGAAGCTTGGCGTAGCCATCCCCTAGCTCAAGCACCTCACCACTAAAACTCTTATCAATCTTCAGATGCGTTTTTAACTTCATTTATAAACTCCTCCATCTTTCTGTGATCCTTTACACCCGGGCCTATTTCAATACCCGAGGACACATCCACACAATAGGGCTTAACGTATTTTATAGCCTCCGACACGTTTTTGCTGTTTAGTCCACCTGCCAAGAACACCTTAAAACCTCTGCTTACTATATGCTTAGCAAAGTCCCAGTTAAAGCTCTGACCCGTTCCACCGTACTCGCCCTCCTTGTAGGCATCCAAAAGTATGGCGTAAGCCCCCTTCCATTTATCGTCTATATGTAGCCCTTCCCTCACCCTGAAGGCCTTTATAACCCTATCCAAGCCTATTTTCTGAGCAAAGTCCATATCTTCCTCACCGTGAAGCTGAACAAGGTCAAAGCCCAGGTCAAGAGCTCTCTTTACCTCCCCATAGGATGGGTTTACCAAGACCGCCACCCTTTTAACACCCTCAGCTATGGGCAGGAGCTCTTCAAGTTTGTCATATGCCACATGCCTTGGGCTTTTGGAATAAAGTATGAAACCCACATAGTCTACACCCAGCTCCAGAGCTTTCTTAAGGTCTTCTTTCCTAGTAAAGCCGCAGAACTTGACTTTAACCATTAAGGTTCACAATATTATAGAGGGAGGTTTGCCATGAAAGCTTTATCTGTTTTCCTTCTTTTAATAAGCTCCCTCTGGGCTCAAGAGCATGCAAGGTTTGTGTACACAGAGTATAAAAGACCCTTTAAAGTCGTATACGAACTCTTCCTTGACCATCCTGAGAAGCTAAGACCAGCCCTGGGCTGGATATCCAACGTGCTCTTTGTTCTTACAAATCCACCCTACAACTTTAGCCCAGATGACATAAATATACTGGTTGTGTCTCACGGCAGAGAGGTTCCTGTCTTTGCAAAGAGAAACGGGGAACATTACAAGGACATAGTAGAAAGGGTGGAGAGCCTTAGTATTTACGGTGTAAAATTTAAGGTGTGCAAGATGGCAGCTGAGCAGGTTTACGGTCTTTCGGAAAAGGATTTTTATCCCTTCGTGGAACTTGTTCCATCTGCCATAACGGAGATAATACACTGGCAGATGCAGGGTTACGCCCTTATGATACCACAGGTCTTTGAGATAAGAAGGTGAGGGTAAGCTACGACTTTTCCCTTATAACAGACTACGATGTTTTTCTCTTCAGGGAGGGCTCCCATTGTAGGCTCTATGAAAAGCTTGGCTGTCATCTTTTTGAGGATGGAGCATACTTTGCGGTGTGGGCTCCCCACGCAGAGCAGGTTTTTGTCTTTGGAGACTTCAACAGTTGGGACAAGCACTCATTACCCTTGAAAAGAAGGGAGGACGGCTCAGGCATATGGGAGGGCTTTGTAGAAGGTGTGAAGAAGGGGCAAAGGTACAAGTACCATCTATACACCCATTGGGGCTACTGGACGGACAGGGCTGACCCCCTTGGATTTTTCCACGAAACACCACCCACTACAGCGTCCGTAGTTTGGGACCTTTATTATCAATGGCAAGACCAAGGGTGGACGGAAAGAAGGAAAAGCTTTAATCCTTACAGAGAGCCCATAAGCATCTACGAAGTGCATCTGGGCTCATGGAGAAAGGTGCCTGAAGAGGGTAACCGCTGGCTCACTTACAAGGAGATAGCTCCCTTGCTTGCCAATTATGTGAAGGATATGGGCTTTACCCATGTGGAGTTTTTGCCAGTTATGGAACATCCCTTTTACCCTTCCTGGGGTTATCAGATTACGGGATACTTTGCACCAACCTCACGCTATGGCACACCCCAGGACTTTATGTACCTCATAGACTACCTTCACAGAGAAGGCATAGGCGTTATACTGGATTGGGTTCCTTCCCACTTCCCTACAGATGGACACGGTCTTGGCTACTTTGACGGCACGCACCTTTATGAATACTCCGACTGGCGCAAGGGTTGGCATCCTGATTGGAATAGCTATATATTTGACTATGGCAAGGGGGAGGTAAGGTCTTTCCTTCTGAGCTCAGCCCACTTTTGGCTTGAAAGGTATCACATAGATGGCATAAGGGTGGATGCGGTAGCCTCCATGCTCTACCTTGATTACTCAAGGAAGGAGTGGGTGCCAAACATCTACGGAGGGAAGGAAAACTTAGAGGCTATAGAGTTTTTAAAGAAGCTAAACCAGTGCCTCTATAAGGACTTTGAAGGTATCATGACAATAGCTGAAGAGTCCACAGCCTTTCCCATGGTGAGCAGGCCTGTTTACCTTGGTGGTTTGGGCTTTGGCTTTAAGTGGAACATGGGATGGATGAACGACACCCTTTTTTACATGTCCAAGGACCCCATATACAGAAAGTACCATCATAGCCAGCTAACTTTTAGCATATGGTACGCCTTTTCTGAAAACTTCATCCTTCCCCTTTCCCACGACGAGGTGGTGCATGGAAAGAGGTCACTGCTTGATAAGATGCCCGGTGACTACTGGCAGAAGTTTGCAAACCTAAGGCTTCTGCTTGCTTACATGTGGACCCATCCGGGGAAAAAGCTACTCTTCATGGGTGGCGAGATTGGTCAGTGGAGGGAATGGAACCACAACGAGAGCCTAGACTGGCACCTTTTGGACTACCCTATGCATAGAGGAATTCAGAGGCTTGTGATGGAACTAAACAGGCTATACAGAGAAGAGAGGGCTCTTTATGAGCTTGACTGTGAACCTGAGGGCTTTGAGTGGGTAGACTTCTGTGACTGGGAGCAGAGCATAGTAAGCTATTTAAGAAAGTCCTCTAGCGGGGAGCTCCTCCTTGTGGTCTGCAACTTCACCCCTGTTCCACGCTTTAACTACAGGGTAGGAGTGCCAAAGGATGGTTACTGGAAGGAGTTATTAAACACCGACTCAGAGCTATACGGGGGTAGTAATCTGGGCAACCTTGGTGGTGTTAAGGCGGAAAGGGTTCCATTCCATGGAAGGCCCTACTCCTTGAGCCTGACCTTGCCACCTTTGGGGGCTTTGGTTTTCAGATGGGTCGGGCGGGAGTCGAACCCGCGACCCACGGATTAAGAGTCCGTTGCTCTGCCTGCTGAGCTACCGACCCTTCAGCCTATTAATTATAAACTTTGATAAATACTCAATCAAGCCCTCTAGCTCCACTTCAAAGTCTAAGTAGTAAAGGTTTTCCACCGGCGGAAGCTTTACCGCATCTTTGAGCGTGGTTATATATAGCTCCCCATCCCTGAGTCTAAAGCCTCTGTAGTGATAGTGATCGGGGAAGCCTATAGTCTCCTTTAGGGTTACCCCTAAGTTTTTAAGTGTGTGGAAGAACTGTCTATTATCCCCAAGACCTGAAAAGGCTATAAAGCTACCCTCCAGATTTTCTAAAACTTGCCCCGTTAGTGTGTTTACAAACCTCCAGTTTTTTCTAAACATGCGGAAGGTAGGTTTTGTAAGATGTTTCCAGTCTGTGTTTTCCTGCTCTGCGTAAGAGAGTACTATGATATCTGCCCTCTCTAAGGAACTCAAGGGTTCCCTCAACCTCCCAAAGGGCAAGAGCCTGTCCCTAAGGTCTTTGGCCTTCAAAAGTACTATATCTATGTCTCTTTCTATTCTCCTGTGCTGAAAGCCATCGTCCAGAATTATGAGGTCTGGTTTTAACCTCTCAAGGCAGAAAAGGGCCCCCCTGCAACGGTCCTCGTCCACCACAACGCTTGCTTCTTTCAAGAGCTTGGCAAGCATGTAGGGTTCATCTCCAGCCTCCTCCCAGCTTGCGTATAGCTCTCCTCTTTCCGATACCAGAAGGGTGCCCCTCGTCCTCCTCTTATAGCCTCTGGAGAGTATGCAGGGCTTTAGCTCCGTAAGGAGATTCTGTGCAATAAACCTCACGAGGGAGCTTTTGCCACTGCCACCCACTGATAGGTTGCCCACACTTATTACGGGTACATGCGGTCTGCAGGTCTGAATAACACCCTTATCGTAAAGCCTGTTTCTCAAACTAACTGCCCAGAAGTAGGGGTTTATTAGTTCATAAGGGCTTGCCATACTTTCTGGCATCTTTGAAAATAAGCAATGCAAGAACCAAACCACCTATGAAGGCACTCATATACTGAGTTATAAACCTCCAAACAAGGGAAAAGCCCCCAATCAGTGAAGCTTCTATAAAAGGCTCAAAGGCGTAAAGAGCTCCTATCTCACCCACCCCACTTCCACCCGGGGTTGGGCTTATAAATATGGCGTAGAGTAGGGCAAGCTGACTCTCCATAACTCCGTAAAAACTTAGGCCCTCGTCCAAACTTTTGGCAAGGAAGGCTCCAGAGGCTAAAAAGGAGAGGTAAAGAAGCACACTAAAAAAACACGCCTGCGCTATGCTGACCTTTTTATACCTGTAAAACATCCTAAGTATCACCGCATACCTCCTAAGGGTGTACCTTATCCTCTGGCTCAGCTTACCCTCCTTGGGTTTTCGGTTTAAGAAGAACCTAAAAAACCAGTAGATTACAACCATAGCCACCAAGAAAAAAAGGACTACATAGACTATTTCCATTATCTGCTGTGGGTTTTTGTATAGCTGGTAAAGCATAAGAGGAAGGGCTAAAAGAAAGAAAGCGGTACCCGTGATTGTTTTCATGGTAACTATACTCATTACCTTATGGAGTTTTCCCCCCTTCCTAGAGAGGGTATAGAAGGACATAAACTCTCCACCTATATGGGCTGGCGTTATAGTGGCTCCAAAGGTGTTTATGAGGGATATTAGGTACCCATAAAAAAAGGGATACCTTAAGTTCATAGCCCTAGAAAGGACAAAGAGCCTAAGATTATCAAAGGTATGGTATAAAAACATAGATAACAGAGAAAGAAGTAGATACTTTCTATCGAGCAAAAAGAGCATTCCTATAAACTCTTTGCTAAAGGTCTTTTTGAATATATACAACGTTGAGCCTACGACTATAATGAAGGTAAAGAGTATGCCAAGAAATATTGACCTGTACATTTCCTATAGTTATATTTTAACCCCATGCGTGTGCTTGTAATAGATAACTACGATTCTTTTACCTATAACCTCGTTCATTACCTTGAGATGCTGTCTGCACAAACTGCGGTAAGAAGAAACGATGAGGTGAGCTTAGAGGACATAAGAAGAGCAAAACCCGATGCCATACTCCTTTCGCCCGGTCCATGCACACCAAAGGAAGCAGGCATAACCGTAGAGGTAATAAAGGAATTCTACAAAGATATACCCATACTGGGTGTATGCCTGGGACACCAAGCCATAGGCTACGCCTTTGGAGCAAGCATAGTAAGAGCAAAAAGGCTCATGCACGGAAAAACATCCCAAATATGTCACACAGATGAGGGGATCTTCAGAGGGCTTAAAAACCCCTTTAACGCAGTGAGGTACCATTCACTTGTCATAGACAGGAGCACACTTCCAGAATTTTTAAAGGTGACCGCATGGTCGGAGGATGGGGAGATAATGGGTATTCAGCACGTGGAGTATCCCCTCTTTGGAGTCCAGTTTCATCCCGAGTCTGTCCTGTCCGAAGAAGGTATGAAACTCCTTGAGAACTTTCTCCATATAGTTCAAAGGCAGGCGGTGGTATAATTTTTCTCTGTGAAAGTTTTAGTTGTTGGGAAGGGTGGAAGAGAGCATGCCCTTACTTGGAAATTATCTCAGAGTCCTCTGGTAAGTAAGCTCTACTGTGCAGAAGGAAACGCAGGCATAGAGAGGATAGCAAAGAGGGTTCCAATAGACCCATTGAACCTAGAGGAGCTTGCAAGCTTTGCACAGAAGGAAGGCATAGACCTTACGGTAATTGGTCCAGAAGCGCCCTTGGTAGCGGGTCTTGTGGACAAGCTAGAGAGCAAAGGGCTTAAGGTCTTTGGACCAAACAGAAGGGCCTCACAGCTTGAAGGTAGCAAGGTCTTTGCAAAAGAATTTATGCAAAGGCACGGTATACCCACTGCAGAGTTTCATACCTTCGACGACCCACAAAAGGCAAAAGCCTTTATAAGGGACTTTGGTATGCCCATTGTAATAAAGGCGGATGGTCTGGCAGGTGGTAAAGGTGTTTTTGTCTGTAAGACTTATGAGGAAGCCATGCAGGCAATAGACAGACTTATGGTTCAAGGAGCCTTGGAAGAGGCTGGGAAGAGAGTAGTAATAGAGGAGTTCCTTGAGGGTGAGGAAGCTTCCTACATAGTTATGCTCAACGGAGATAGGTATGCTCCCCTTCCCACCTCCCAGGACCACAAGAGGCTTCTCGATGGAGATAGGGGGCCCAACACTGGGGGTATGGGTGCCTATTCGCCCAATCCCTTTATAGATGAAGCCGTAGAGCTAACCATAAGGAGGGAAGTGATAGAGAAGGTAATCAAAGGACTTAAAGAGGAGGGTATAGAGTATAGGGGTTTTCTCTACGCGGGTCTTATGCTAACCTCCAAGGGTCCAAAGGTGCTGGAGTTTAACGTGAGGCTCGGTGATCCAGAGGCCCAGCCTCTTCTCATGAGGATAAAGGGAGACTTCCTTAAAACCCTTCTGGACTTCTACGAGGGAAAAGAGGTGAGCATACAACAGGAGGAAAGGTGTGCTCTGTGTGTTGTCCTTGCAAGCAGAGGCTATCCAGAAAAACCCGAGGATGGTAAGCCTATATACGGTCTTGAAGATGCGGAAAGGGAGGAGGATGTAATACTATTCCATGCAGGCACAGAGACAAGGGAAGGTAGGTTTATAACCAAAGGGGGTAGGGTTCTTAACGTATGCGCCTGGGGTAGTTCCCTAATGGAGGCCCGCGAAAAAGCATACAGAGCTGTGCAGAAGGTCAGCTTTGAGGGTATGCACTACAGAAAGGACATAGGATTAAGAGGTCTTAAGTCTGCTCTTTAAGAACCCTCTTCTCGTATATCAATGCAAGGGTAAAGAGAGTAGTGAAGATTATAGGTCCAAGGAATATGCCCACAAAACCGAAGGTCAAAAGCCCACCAACTATGGAAAAGAAGAGGATTATATAAGGTATTCTTATCCCCATCTTCATTATGGCAGGTCTTACAAGGTTGTCGATGGTGGATATAATCAAGAAGCCATACAGGAACATGAAGATGCCATAGTATTGGCTTTTTTCAAAAAAGGTGTAAAGGGCCACAGGAAACCATATAAAACCCGAACCGAAGGGTGGTACAAAGGAGCTCATAAAGGTTGCTATACCAAGAAGGGTAGAGTAGTCCAGCCCGACTATCCTATACCCTACAAACCCCACCAAGCCTTGAACTAGCCCTACACCAATAGATCCGTAGACGGTTGCAAGTACGGTCTTGTAAACGGTGAGAGAGACCTGCCCCACATCCTCTTTGTGCATGGGTGTAAAGCGTTCGATAAACCTGACAAACTTAGGACCATCCCTAAGTATGAAAAAAAGGGTTAGAAGAAAGACAAAGGTTTTGAATACGAAGGCTCCTATTGCTGGGAATAGGGATGTTAGCATGCCCAAGATCTTCTGGACTAGGTCCCTCAGGGTAGAGAGTAAAAGATTCTGAAACTCTTGAGAGGCTATGTAGTCTTTTAGTTTTTGTGCATATTCCTCCGTTAAAAACCTTTCAAGAAGGTTTAGCTCTATCAGTCTGTTCATCATCTGCGTGTGCGCGTTTGCCTGCATGGCGTTGGCTATTATGTGGATGAGTTCAACAGACTGTCTTATGGCAACTGCAAGCACAAAGGTAAAGGGTATGACCACAAGTAAGAAGACTATAAGCGTAAGCACAAGGGCGGATAAAGTATTACCCCTGACCCACTGGGATAGCTTTATATGAAGTGGGTAGAGAACGAGTGAGAATATCACAGCCCAAAGTATGGGCTTAAGGAAGGGTAGGAGCATAAGGATAGCGAGAAGGGCAAATCCTCCCGTTATTGCCAAAAGGAAGTAAAGAAATATCTTTTCCCTCACGGAGTTTATTATATGGAAAGTTGCCCCAAATGCGGTGTGCCTTTAGAGATTATAGAATGCTGTGGTGGTGGCATATACAGGTGCGATGTATGTGGGGAATACTACTTTTACGGTGAGCTCATTCAAACTCAAAATCCCTCTGAGGAGGAACTCTTAGAAGTTCAAGAGCAGTCTCAAGGGAAGACTGGCCCTCAACAACCACCCTGTAAACAGCCTTGCTGATGGGTGCATGTAGGCCCTTCTCCTCTGAAAGTTGGTAAAGGGCCTTTGCGGTGTATAGACCCTCTACGGTCTGGCCGATTTCCTTAATAGCCTCTTTTACCGAAAGCCCTCTACCCAAGAGGTAGCCAAAGGTCCTGTTTCTGGATTGAGTGGAGCTTGCAGTTAGAAATAGGTCCCCCATTCCAGAAAGACCATAGAAGGTCTCCCTTCTTGCACCGAGGCTTAAGCCTATCCTGACCATCTCTGCAAGCCCCCTGGTCATGAGTGCAGCCCTTGCGTTCTCACCAAAACAAAGCCCGTCGGATATACCGCAGGCTATAGCTATAACGTTCTTGATAGCACCCCCCAGCTCAACACCCACAAGGTCGGTGGAGAGGTACACCCTGAAGTTCTCAGAGCTTATAGCATCCCTTATAACCTTAAGCTCCTCAAGTCTCTCTCCTGCAAGGACAAGAGCGGTGGGAAGACCCTTGGAGACCTCAGAGGCAAAGGAAGGACCGGAAAGACAAAAGGTCTCAACTTCATCCTCCAGGTCCTTTATAACCTGGGAGACTCTCCTGTAGGTACCTATCTCAAGACCCTTGGACGCAGATATGACCTTTTTGCCTTTAAGAGGACTACCCTTCAGCACCTGCCCTATCACCTGAACTGGAAGGGCAAGCACCAGATAGTCAGAAAACCCAATGGCCTCTTTAAGGACGTCCGTTGTCATAGGCGGAGGAAAGCTTATACCTTCTATGTAAGGGTGTACACCCTGGCTTAAGAGGCGAAGGACCTCAGGGTTCCTATCAAAGACCATAACCCCATTTCCAAGGCTCAAAAGATGCTTGGCAAGGGCCACACCCCACCTTCCCCCACCGAGGACGGTGAATCGCATAGGGCTAATTATAAGCCAGGCTGTGATATACTATAACCAAAATGGCTATAGGTAAACCGCTGGAAAGTATCCTTTACTTGACCTCCTCTCTCCTTCTTAACCTCATAATATTTACCCTTCTTTCTATTTACCTTCTCATAAAGCCTTACCTTGTGGAGCCTGTCCAACCCCTCAGAGTTACCCTAGAGGAGCCACCAATCCATCCCAAGCATATGGAACTTCGTATGCAAAAGGAAAAGACAGGAGTTAAGCCCAAGGGTGGAGAAGGGACTACAACAAGGAAGGGAAAGGATTTGGTAAGTGCCTCGCCCTATGCCGTGGAGAGTAAGGAAGGTGATGTGGTCCTTCCGTCAGGAAAGCCCCAAGAAGAGCCTTCCCTTCTTGAGGATATAGAAAAAAGGGTTAGGGGAAGGTTGAAGGAAGTAGATAGGGAAGGCAGCCCCTCCAGAGAGATTGGAGAGGTGACCGCTGTTATCTCCTCTGGGGGTGTAGGACTTTCAGGGTCAAGTAGGGGTGCGGTATACATACCACCTTTTCCCAAGCTCTATTCTGATGAGCCTCTGAGCCCTATGAAAATTAAGGTGTGGGTTGAGCCATCCGGTACGGTTTCCAAGGCTCAGATAGTTCAGAGAAGCGGTTCTCCGCACGTAGACCAGAAAATGATAGAGTTCATAAAGCAGATAAGGTTCGAAGCCATAAAGGAGTCTGGAGTCCAGACGGGCATAATAACCTTTAGGTTTAAGGGAGGCTAACCATGAGCATTGGAAAACATGTAAGGTTAGAAAGGTTGATAAACAGAGATACGGGTAGGACCATAATAGTGCCTATGGACCACGGTGTGAGCTCTGGTCCTATGGAGGGGATAAAGGATATAAGGAAGGCTGTGAACGATGTGGCGGAAGGCGGTGCCAACGCTGTGGTCCTTCATAAGGGTATGGTCAAGGCTGGACACAGGGGAAAAGGTAGGGACATAGGCTTGATAGTACACCTCTCTGCTTCCACCGACTGGGCACCCACCAAGAACGACAAGGTGCTTGTGTGCACCGTGGAGGAAGCTATAAAGCTGGGTGCGGACGGCGTTTCTATACATGTAAACGTAGGTGCAGACTTGGAGAGGGAGATGCTCAGAGATTTTGGCTACGTATCTAGGGTCTGTGAAGAGTGGGGTATGCCCCTCCTTGCCATGTTATACGGAAGGGGAAAGGACATGAACCAGTATGAGCCTAGCGTAGTTGCCCACTGCGCAAGGTTGGGTGCAGAGCTTGGCGCGGACATGGTAAAGGTGCCCTATACTGGAGACCCAGAGAGTTTTAGCAAAGCAATTGAGGGCACCCCCATACCTGTGGTAATAGCGGGAGGTCCAAAGATGAAGACGGAGGAAGAGGTGCTCCGTATGGTGTATGGTGCCATAAGCGCCGGTGCTAGAGGTCTTTCCATCGGCAGGAACATATTCCAAGCAAGGGACAGGGTTAAGATGGTAAGAGCTCTGAACCTTATAGTTCACGAGGGAAGAAGCGTAGAGGAGGCTCTAAAAATCCTTGAGGAGGTATAGATGGGTCTTTTGGAAGGTAAGAAAGCCCTTATAACGGGTATAGCCAACGAGAGGAGTATTGCCTATGGGATAGCCAAAGCTTTCCATAGGGAGGGTGCACAGCTTTCCTTCACCTATGCCAATGAAAAGCTTAGGAAAAGGGTTGAGGAGATAGCAGGGGAGTTTGGCTCAGACTTGGTTTTTGAATGTGATGTTTCAAAGGATGAGCATATAAGCAATTTGAAAGAAGAGCTTTCCAAAGCCTGGAACGGTCTTGACGTGTTTGTGCATTCTATAGCCTTTGCCCCTAAAGAAGAGTTTAAGGGTGGAGTGATAGATACATCCAGGGAGGGTTTTAAAGTGTCCATGGACATATCCGTCTACTCTCTGATAGCCCTGACTAGGGAGCTCCTCCCACTCATGGAAGGTCGTAATGGCTCTATAATCACCCTTTCATACTATGGCGCAGAAAAGGTTGTTCCCCACTACAACGTTATGGGCATTGCAAAGGCTGCCCTTGAGTGTACTGTTAGGTACCTTGCTTACGACATAGCAAGGAAAGGACACAGGATAAACGCCATATCTGCGGGACCCATAAAGACCCTTGCTGCCTACAGCATAACCGGGTTTCACCTTCTTATGGAGCATACCATAAAAGTAAACCCCTTTGGGAGGGCTATAACCATAGAGGAGGTGGGAGATACGGCTGTTTTTCTGTGTAGTGATTGGGCAAGGGCAATCACAGGTGAGGTCCTTTACGTGGACAACGGCTACCACATAATGGGGGTTTTTGATAGAGAAGAGAGAATAAAGAGGGAGGTCTTTGGAGAAGGGCAGTAATGGGGGAAATATACAGGCTTTACGGTCTTAACAGCGAAGAGTATGAAAGGATAAAAAAGAAGCTTGGAAGGGAGCCAAACAGGGTAGAGCTCGGCATACTTGGAGCCCTATGGTCTGAGCACTGCTCCTACAAGTCTTCTAAGGTACACCTTAAGAAGTTTCCCACAAAAGCCAGCTGGGTAGTGCAGGGGCCGGGCGAGAACGCGGGCGTTGTAGAGCTGGACAGCAAGGTCTGGCTTGCCTTTAAGGTGGAGAGCCACAACCATCCATCCTTCATAGAGCCCTTTCACGGGGCGGCAACGGGTGTAGGTGGAATAATAAGGGATATCCTCTCCATGGGTGCAAGACCTATAGCCCTTGCAGATTCTCTGAGGTTTGGTCTGCAAATAGATAAGAGGATAGTAAGGGGTGTGGTAAGCGGTATATCCCACTACGGAAACTGTATAGGCATTCCCACCGTTGCAGGAGAAACCTACTTTGAAGAGTGCTACGTTACAAACCCTCTTGTGAACGCTTTTTGTCTTGGTGTGTTGCCCGCAGGTAGGCTCATAAGGTCTAGGGGAGAGCCTGGGAACGTGCTCTTTCTTATAGGCTCGGCTACGGGCAGGGATGGGGTCCATGGGGCAGTCATGGCATCGGGAGAGTTTGATGAGAAGGCAAAGGAGAAACTGCCTAACGTACAGGTTGGTGACCCATACTTTGGTAAAAAGTTGATAGAGGCTGTGCTCAGTGCGGTTGAAGAGGGGCTTGTGATTGGTCTACAGGACCTTGGTGCTGCAGGACTCTCCGGAGCATCCTCAGAGCTTGCAAGCAAGTCAGGATGTGGTGTAGAGCTCTACCTTGAGAAGGTTCCCCTTAGAGAAGAGGGTATGACACCCTTTGAGATACTCCTTTCGGAAAGCCAGGAGCGCATGCTCATAGTGACCACTGAGGATAGGGTAGAAAGGCTCCTGGAGCTGGCAAGGACTAATCACCTTGAGGGGGCTGTGGTAGGTAGGCTCCAAGAAGGTGACACTTTTAGGGCTTACTACAAGGGTCAGCTGGTGGCAGAGCTCCCCGTAAAGCTTATAGTGGACGAGGCACCAGTCTATGAAAGACCTTACGATGAACCCCCATATATAAAGGGGGTTAGAGCCTTCAAACAGGACAGCCTGCCCCAAGTAGGCGTAAAGGAAGCACTTCTGAAGGTGCTCACATCGCCCAACGTATGCTCCAAGGAATGGGTCTACAGCCAGTATGACCATCAAGTTGGCACCAACACCATAATAAAGCCAGGGGCAGATTCTGCCGTCCTAAGGGTAAAGTGGGTGGTACGTCCGGAGGTTAGAAGTGAGAAGTATATAGCCATCACATGTGAGGGGAATGGAAGGATGGTCTACCTTGACCCCTACGAGGGTGGGAGGTATTTAGTGGCGGAGGCACTAAGAAACCTCGCCTGTGTTGGTGCCAGGCCCCTTGGAATAACCGACTGCCTGAACTTTGGAAATCCGGAGCGTCCCCAGGTAATGTGGCAACTGGTTAAGGCTATAGAAGGCATAGCCTCCGCCTGTGAGTTTTTTGGCGTTCCCGTAGTCAGCGGGAACGTATCCCTATATAACGAAACGGTAGAAAGGGAGGGGATAAGAAACATATACCCAACCCCCATACTCGTTGCAGTGGGAAGTGTAGAGGTAAAACACCATATGGACCACACCTTCAAGGAGGTGGGTGATTTGGTTTTTTTAGTAGGAGACCTGAAGAGGAAGTTCTCCCTATCGGGCTCCGAATACCTAAAGGTTGTCCATGGTAGAGTTGAAGGGGAGGTGCCAGGGGTAAACTTGGAAAAAGAGAGGCGCCTCCATCAACTTATCCTAAAACTCGTCGAGGATGAGGTAATAAGGTCAGCCCACGATGTATCGCTTGGCGGTCTTGCGGTTTGCCTTCTTGAGTGCCTCTTTGGAAGTGGGCTAGGTATGGACGTAGACCTATATATAGACCAGAGGCTTGACTTCTTCCTCTTTTCAGAAAACCCAACCATGGTAGTGGTGAGTTTAAGCAGGGAAAAGGCGGAGCTCCTAAAGGACACGGTAGAGGGCTACGGTCTTGATTGGATACTCTTGGGTAGGGTAAAGGAAGAAGGCTCCTTTACACTGAGCAACAACGAGGAGCTTCTAATTGACCTAAAGGTTGACGAACTTGAAAGAATATGGAGAAAACAGTTAGAAAGCATGCTTTGATATACTTCTCTGCTTTTCTTGTGATTTTAATATTAGACCTGCTCACCAAGAGCCTTGCTGAAGGCCATCTAAGAGATAAGGAGATTAGCCTACTTCCCTTCTTGCACCTCGTGCTGGTTTACAACAGGGGTATAGCCTTTGGGCTCTTTTCTGAGGGTCCAGAGTATCTGAGAGTTCCCATACTCCTGGTCATACCCATAATAGCAGTGGTTATAACCCTCCTCTATGCTCTAAAAGAGAGAAGCCCCTCCGTATCCTTCCTCATGGGTATGGTTGGGGGTGGAGCACTGGGAAACCTATACGACAGGTTGTTTCTGGGACATGTAAGGGATTTTATATACTTAGCCTATGGTAAGCTTTCCTGGCCCGCCTTTAACCTTGCGGATGCCAGTATAAGCCTCGCCATAGTGCTCTTGCTTGGCCTTCAAGCCTTTGGAAAGGCTGGAAAAGGCTAGTTCTTTTCTTATATTTAATACCCCATGGACGTAGAGAAGGTAGCCCATTTGGCAAGGTTAAGTTTGGCCCAAGAGGAGAAGAAAAACTTAGAAAAACAGCTTTCAGACATACTGGGATTCGTAGAGCAGCTGCAAGAGGTGAACACCGATGGGGTAGAGCCCTTTCTGCCAGAGTTTGAAAAGACGCCTATGAGAGAGGATGAAGCCCAAAAAGGTTTCAAACAGGAGCAAGCTCTTATGAATGCACCCCACAAGGATAATGGTTTCTTTGTTGTACCAAGAGTGGTAGAATATTAAGAGGAGTAAAAATGGTAGAAGAAGCACAAAGGGAAGTCCTAGAAAAAAAGAAGGCTCTTGAAAGCGCCCTCACTAGCATCGAAAGAAGATTCGGCAAAGGCTCTATAATGCCACTTAAAAAGGCAGAAAAGGTGAAGGTTGATGCTATTCCCACAGGTTCCCTCTCACTTGATATAGCAACTGGAATAGGTGGAATCCCGAGGGGAAGGATAATAGAAATATTCGGTCCTGAATCTTCTGGAAAAACTACCCTTGCCCTTCATGTAATAGCGGAAGCTCAGAAAAGAGGGGGCATTGCTGTTTTTGTGGATGCAGAGCATGCCCTAGACCCCAAGTATGCGGAAAGGATAGGAGTAGACACAGAAAACCTCTACATATCCCAGCCGGACTACGGTGAGCAAGCCTTAGAGATAGTGGAGAGTCTTGTTGCAAGCAATGCAGTTGATGTTGTAGTAGTGGATTCTGTGGCAGCTTTAGTGCCCAAGGATGAGCTAGAGGGTGAAATAGGTGAGGCTCATGTAGGTAAGCAGGCGAGGCTCATGTCCCAGGCTCTTAGAAAGCTTAAGGGTATGGCGCATAGGACAAACACGGCAGTGATATTTATAAACCAACTAAGGGAAAAAATTGGGGTCATGTTTGGAAACCCAGAGACCACACCTGGCGGTAGAGCTCTCAAGTTCTTCGCAGACATGAGGTTGGATGTAAGGCGTATAGGGGAGGTAAAAGACGGCAACGAAAAAACGGGCAACAGGGTAAGGGTTAAGGTGGTCAAAAACAAGCTGGCACCACCCTTTCAAGAGGCGGAGTTTGATATGCTCTACGGTGAGGGTATATGCAAGCTATGTGACCTGATAGACACGGCCGTAGAATTAAAAGTGATAAACAAGAGCGGAGCTTGGTACAGCTACGGCGAGGTACGCCTTGGACAAGGAAGAGAACAGGCAAGAAAATTTCTTGCAGAAAATCCGGAGCTTACAAAGGAGATAGAAGCCAAGGTTAGGGAGGCGGTAGGCCTTGCTGCAGATAGTACTTAAAAGGGCTATAGAGCTCGGGGCTTCAGACGTGCACCTAAAGACAGGAAGTCAGCCCGTAGTCAGGGTAAAGAAAAGGCTTATCAAACTCGAGGATATACCCCCGTTGGATGATAAGGTCACGGACCTGATATTAAGAGAGGTTCTTGAGAAAAACCGCAGAAAGGTCGCCGATTTTGAAGAGTACGGTGAGACAGATACTTCCTATTCTCTACCTGGTGTGGCTCGCTTTAGGGTAAACATATACAGACAGAGAACAACGGTGGGTATGGCCTTTAGGGTCATACCCTTTAATATACCCTCTTTCGAAACCCTGAACCTTCCCGAGATAATGCGTAGGGTGGTGATGGAGAACACAAAGGGGTTGATCTTGGTCACTGGACCTACTGGCTCTGGAAAGTCCACAACCCTAGCATCGCTTTTAAACATCATTAACTCCACTAAAGACTGTGTCGTAGTTACCATTGAAGACCCAATAGAGTATCTTTTCAGAGATAAGAAATCCTTCATAGTTCAGCGTGAGGTAGGTATAGATACCTCTTCTTTTGCAAGGGGCTTAAGGGCGGCACTCCGTGAAGACCCGGATGTTATAATGGTTGGCGAGATAAGGGACTCGGAGACTGCCAGTATAGCCCTTCAGGCTGCAGAAACGGGGCATTTAGTTATGTCCACCCTTCACACCTTGGATGCAAAGGAAACCATAAACAGGCTTATAGGTATGTTCAACCTTGAGGTAAGGGAGCAGATAAGAATACAGCTTGCTGAAACCTTAGTAGCCATATTTTCCCAGAGATTACTACCAAAGGCTGATGGTTCGGGTGTTGTTCCTGCCGTTGAGGTCCTTGTAAACACACCGTCCGTAAAGGAGGCCATAGTTGATCCAACTAAGTTCGATGATATACCACTTCTTCTAGAGAAGGGAAGGTCTGTTTATGGAACACAGCTCTTTGACCAGCACTTGGAGGAGCTCTATAGAAAGGGGCTGATAGACTATACCACAGCTCTAATGTACGCCACAAGACCATCAGACCTTGAGTTAAGACTTAAGGGAGTATCCTCTGGAGGTAGTAACTACTTCTAATGAAGATAACCATAGATGGTCCAGCCGGAAGCGGTAAAAGCACTGTAGCAAAGGAGTTATCAAAAAGGTTAAAAGTTCCTTACCTAAATACGGGATTGGTTTACAGAGCCTTTGCTTACATCAGTTTGACAGAGGGTATAGAT
>RFFP01000029.1 GCA_003696155.1 Acidobacteriota bacterium | reverse complement strand
TTATCTTTTGCAAGGAATGTGCCAAAGGGCGATATTAATAAAAGCCTTGAAAATCAATGACATGAAGATTGTAAGATTAATGACGAAGCCTACAGGATATGTAAGGGTATGTTAGTTTTTTTACAACCTTTTTATGAGTGCGAAGAGTAGGGAAAGGAGAATGCTAACAAGCAAAGAAGTAGCTATAGGAATATATATCGTAAGGCTATCCTTCCTTATAATTATATCCCCAGGTAGTCTTCCAAGACCAAAGGGAAGTTTATCTATGTAAAGCATTAGAAGACCTAAAAGGAAAAGAGAGAGACCCATAAGGAGCAAAACCTTGCCCAGCTCATTCATGCTGAAACCCTTTTCTTTCTGAACATTATAAAGGCTATAATCTCAGCTACAGCTCTATAAAACTTAGGTGGTATTTCCTCTCCAACCTCCAAGACTGGATACATAGCCCTTGCGAGCTCCTCCTTCCTTATTATAGGAACTCCATAATCCTTGGCTATCTGTACGATCCTCTCCGCTATTTCACCCTTTCCTTTGGCCAGCACCCTTGGAGCCTTATCTCCCTCTTCCGGTGAATACCTTAGAGCTATGGCTATGTGGGTTGGGTTGGTTATTACAACACTCGCTTTTGGTACCTCCTTCATCATCCTACCTCTAGAGAGCTGTCTCATTCGCTTTCTGAGCGCAGACTTTACCAAGGGGTTACCCTCATGCTGTTTATACTCTTCTTTAACCTCTTCTTTGGACATCCTTATTCTCCTTTCATAATCCCACTTTTTGAAGCCAAAATCTAGGAGTGCTATCAATACGGCAAATATGCTCAGCACGATGACAACTTTAAAAAGCAACCTAAGAAAGTAAACGAGAAATTCATAAGAGTCTAAAGAGGGTGATTTTATGAAGTATATAAGTTCACCCTTTAGAAGGAAATAAGATATAATGAGGAAAGTTAGGATCTTTAATGTATTCTTTGCAAGCTCAAATGCGGTGGTAAGAGAAAAAATTCTCTTTACACCCTCAATTGGGTTTAATCTCTCCCATTTAAATTGAAGAGGTTTTAAGGTAAAAATAAAGCCAAACTGCCCTACATAAACTATGATTACCGATAGAAACGTTAAAAGGAAAAAGGGAACCAAAAGCGTTGGAAAGTTGTTACCTATATAGGAAATAATGAATAAGGGATGGGCTATTGGATTTACAGATACGGAGCTAAAGAGAGAGAGCACCTCACTTATTAGGTGTAAACCCAAAAATAAGATGGCTATTGTAGATAGAAAAACGGTAATAGAGGAGGTTAGCTCCGTACTCTTTGCTACATTGCCCTCTTCCCTTAGCTTTTTTCTTCTATACGGAGTTGCCTTTTCCGTTCTGTTTTCTTGAGCCACCCCTTAACCCCCTAAGAAGTTAACAAAATTAATTATATACTTTCTAACATGAGAGGATATTAGTAGGTATATAACAGGGAAAACAACAATTAAAATCACCATACCAACGAACAACTGGGCGGGCAAGCCTACTATGAAGACATTTATCTGAGGTATAAACCTGTTAACTAAGGCTAATATAATATTAAAAATTAGCATTGAAGCTATGACTGGGAGGGAAACCTTAAAGGCAAGTATAAAACTTTCGTAGAAAAATTTTAGAAAAAACTCTGGATTTATAATGTAAAGGTCAAAGGTACCCGGTGGGAATTTCTCAAAGCTTCTGCTTAAGGCCATAAATGTTATCTCCGGACCCGCAAAAGATATAAAAAGAAGGGTGGTAAAAAGGGAAAATATGAGGGCCATAACCGTTGTCTGAGGCTGCTGAGGGAAGAAAACGGTGGCCAATCCAAGGCCTATGTTTACACTTACAAGCTCGCCTGCTATCTGCATGGCGTCAAAGATAAACCTCAGAATTAAACCTGCCACAAAGCCAAAGATAAACTCTTTGGCCGCACCGATAAAGAAATGGCCAGTTGTTGGAAACTCAAGGGGTTTTATATCCGAGTAAAGAAGAAGGGAAAAGGAGACAGCTGTAACTAGGAAAAATTTAAAAGTTGGGGGCATAAACTCCCTTCCAAATATGGGAATTAGCATAAGAAACCCAAAAACTCTCATGTACACAAGAAAGAGGGTAAGAAGGGTATTTATGTCAAGGGTCATCTCAGCCAGTTAGGCATGTTTACTATAAGCTCTCTTGTGTAATCGAGAAGTTTATTGAGCATCCATGCCCCAAGGACCAGTACAGTCAAGTATGCTGCTATTATCTTTGGTATATAGCTTAGGGTCATCTCCTGAATCTGAGTTGCAGACTGAAGTATGCTTACGATAAGGCCTACAAAAAAGGTTACAAGGAGTACGGGTGCTGCTAGCATCAGAGCCATCTCCAAAGCTTTTTGACTTAGAGAAAGCACCATATCTGGGCTCATTGATAACTCCTAACTAGGGATAGTATCACAAGCTCCCATCCGTTGGCAAGCACAAAGAGCATAATCTTAAAGGGTAGGGATATTATCTGAGGTGGTATCATAAGTATGCCCATGGATATGAGTATGGAGGCAACAACAAGGTCAATTATAAGGAAGGGCAGGTAGAGAAGAAAGGCTATCTGAAAAGCTGTAGCTATCTCACTGACCATAAATGCGGGAATAACAACGCTTAGAGGAATATCCTGCGGGCTCTTTATCCTATCCCTTTCTTCTTTGGAAAGTTTCGAGATGTTAAGGAACACATTAAGACTCTCCCTTTTAGTGTTTTTCACCATAAAGTCTTTCAAAATTTTAGATGTTCTCTCAAAAAACACATCATCTGTAATCTGGTTTTTTAGCAAGGGCTGAAGAGCTTGTTGATTTATACCTTCAAAAACAGGTTTCATGATAAAAAAAGTGAGAAATAGAGCAAGGGAGACTATAACCTGATTGGGTGGCACTGTTGGAACACCCAATGCCTGCCTTATTAAGGAAAGTACAACAACAATCCTGATAAAGGAAGTTGTCATTATCAAGATTGATGGAGCAAGGGAAAGAACTGTAAGAAGAATTAAAAGCCTTATGGATGTGTCCAGCTCGCCAGTGCCAACTCTTAAATCTATGTTTGGAATTATCCTATCTTGAGCAAGACCGAGACTAAAAACTAAAAGACTAAGAATTAACGTCTTCATCCCTATAGACCACATCAACTCCACCCTCTGTAAGGGCAAGAACGTAGGATTTACCCTTTATTTCAAGCTCCACAATATAGGCACCTTTTCCTATAGGGATTATTCTTTTTAGCTTTACTATACCTTCCTTACCACCGGCTGAAATGCTGAACCTTTGAAGAAGGGGCAGAATATAAGGAAGGGTTATCAGTATGAGCACTATCACTATACCAAGTACAACAAAGACACGTAAAAGGTTTACGAAAAAGTCTGTCATGTAGTCTGCACCACAAATTCAGTAAAGTATATATTTCTCACACCGCCTTCGAAGAGTATGGTGTTTATCCTCTTTATGAGCTCGAGACGAAGACTTTCCTTCCCTTCCGGTGTACGGACAAAAGATGAGGTTTTACTGCTTATAACGTCTATAATTGCATCCTTTATTATGGGCAACCTCTTTTCTACCTCCTGCCTGACCTTCTCATCAGAAAGCTCAAGTGTTATGGAAACCCTAGCATAGGCGTCCACTTCCCTATCTGCAAGGTTAACGGTAAAGACACCAAGGTCCATCATGACACCTATCTGAGTGGGAAGCGGTGCGCTTTCCTTCTTATCGGTCTTTTTACCGAAGAACAAAAAGTAAGAGGCACCACCACCAGCAATGAGAACAAGAAGAATAGGTATTATAAAAAGTAGCTTTTTGGACCTTCCTTTCTCCTCTTTAGCGTCCCTCGCCTCCTCGGCCATGGGTTAAATTATAGCCTATCTTCTAATATTGGCAGTTTGTCCGAGCATCTCATCCGAGGCCGTTACACCCTTCGTGTTAAACTCAAAAGCCCTTTGGGCTATTATGAGACTGACCATTTCCTCAACTATGTTTACATTGGAGGATTCAAGGTAACCTTGAAGGAGTGTCCCAATCCCCTGATTTCCAGGATTATCTATAACAGGCTCCCCAGAAGCATCGGTTTGTATGAAAAGGTTACTGCCTAACCTCCTAAGACCTGCTGGGTTAACAAACTTTGCAAGCTCAAATCTCCCTATCTCTTCAACGGCAGTTGCACCCTGTCTCAAAACGGTTACTGTGCCATCAGGTCCAACACTTAAGCTTATAGCGTCCGGAGGTACAGTTATCTCAGGGTCAATAGGGTATCCATCAGGGTTCACAATACGACCGTCTGCATCAACTCTAAACTGCCCATTCCTTGTATAGGCTATCGTACCATCTGGAAGCACCACCTTAAAAAAACCATCACCTTGTATGGCTATGTCAAGCTGATTACCAGTCTGGAAGATGTTACCTTGGGTAAATATTCCATAGGTATCTGAAACGTAAGTACCAAGTCCTACTTGAAATCCCGACGGATTACGGGTAGCGGGTGACGTCGGAGCTCCTGGATCTCTTATGGTTTGATATATCAGGTCCTGGAAAGTTGCCCTCATCTTCTTAAAGCCGACCGTGTTTACATTGGCCATGTTATGGGATATAACGTCTAGGTTTGTCTGTTGAGCTGTCATACCAGAAGCAGACGTCCAGAGAGCTCTAATCATCTTAACCCCTCCTTTGGTTTTATTTTAAAGCAAAACTTTCCTCTAAGGTTGTGTCTGGTATCTTACCGGTTAGCATATCTAAAAGCTCTTTAACGCTCAATATGCCCTGCCTTTTAAGAAGGTGTCCGTTGGCACCGCTTATGAATATGCCCTCTTCGTAATCGCCAAGCCATGCTTTACCCAGCCTATCCGCTATGCAGAAGCCTACCTTTTTTGCTTCCTCTCCCTTATTGCATGGTGTTATGCAGTGAGAAACACATCCGTTCCAGCCGTTATAGCCTGCGAGAAGCCTCTCTATGAAAGGTGTCCTTATAACCCTTAAAGGATATCCAACGGGGGATTTAAAGAGGATTATATCCTCCTCCTGAGCGTTCAGGACTATCTCTTTATATACAAGGGGTGCATCGCACTCATGGGTTGCAATAAAGCGCGTTGCCATCTGAACACCGCTGGCTCCCCTTTCCATATACCACAGGATGTCCATATAGCTCCATACACCACCTGCTACTATCACGGGTATGCCACCCCATCTTTGAGCCTCTTCAAGTACGGAGGGAAAGAGGCTTTCAAGCTGATACTCTGGCATGAAACACTCTTCGTACTTAAAGCCCTGATGTCCTCCTGACTTTGGTCCTTCAAGCACAACCGCGTCGGGAATTCTCCCGTATTTCTTCTCCCATGTTCTACATATAAGATTAAGGGCCCTTGCGGAAGAAACTATAGGCACGAGAGCTACATCCGCGTCCCCTACGTACTCAGGAAGCCTTAGTGGTAAACCCGCGCCGGAGATTATTAGGTCTGCGCCCGCCTCAACGGCATCTGCAGCAACTCTACCATAATCCGTTATAGCACACAGTATGTTAACACCTATGGCACCCTTGCCCTCCGATAACCTCTTTGCTTCTCTTACCAGCCTTGTTAAGGCTTCTTTATTGTGGACATTTATAGAACCTATGGGGCGACCAAACTTATCCCTTCTCACAAGCTCTGGATAACGATAGCCCGTACCAACAGCAGATACAACACCAACAGCTCCTTCCCTTGCTACTGCCCCAGCAAGCTTTTCCCAAGATATACCCACACCCATACCACCCTGAATGATAGGAATGGGAACCGTTTTATTTCTTAGCTTCAAAGGTTTTAATGACATAATAACCCCCTAAAAGTTAATGAATGAAAATATAAGCCTTACTTTCCCCAAGGCAACTCTACCTTATTCCGCGTATAAGGTACACAGAAGCTTGTCTACACCGAAAAGTCTACAAAGATATATAAGAACTTCCCTCCGAAGCTCCTGATATCTCTCGATAACTTCTAGCTCTCTAACTATAAGGTCCTTCTGCGCATCTGTTGCTATACTGTCTTCGGGTGGTGGTATGCTAGCCTTTCTTCTGAGGCTCTTAAGATAGTCTATAAGCTCAGAGGCGTGGGACTTTTCCATAACCTTTTTCTCTACCAATCTTTCAACCATAGAAGATAGACCACTGTAGCGGCCAAGTACTTCTAAAACTCTGTCCCAATCCTTAATATCGTTGGATAAGTAGTATCCTACTCTTTCATACAGCAATCCAGTGGCCAAAGCATCCTTTGCATTGTATACTGCTACCTCATCATAACGACCCTCTAGAAAGGCCCTTTCCACCTCCGAACCCTTCATCGGTTCTTTTGAGAGACCAATATTAAAAGCCTTACAGACAAACCAAAGGCTGTAAAATCCTGACTTACCATCCTGACTTAGAAATCTCATCAAGTCTATGTGATTTATACTTCTGTTCTTTGGTGATGGGTATGGAAAGAACTTAAAAAAGGACTGCTCCTTAATATGGTGTATCATGGTTCTTATTTTTAAAAAGGGCATATCAAAGCCTTCACCATTATAAGTGACCAGCAGATCCACATCTTTTAGACTGTTCCATAATCTCTCAAGAAGTTCCTTTTCACCCTCCTTTATACTCAAAAGGACATCATCCAAACATATGGGATTGTATACCACATGGAAGCTTCTTTCAACATCTGTGTAAACCATGTTTATTTGACCTCTCTGTATGTTACATGTCCTATCTGTTATATAAAAAACCTCGCAAACGCCTTCGTTTATATAAAAGAGGCTTGCAGAAATTACGTGAGATATGTATGGGTTCAAAGCTAGGGCCATGTTTTCACCTTCGCCTGCCCTGTTCCTAGATTTGAGGTAGTCGAAGGCTTCATTACTTATACTGTCCAGATGGCAGAAAGTCTCCACATCGAAGGATACGACCCTCATTTTTATCCCTCCATCACATATATGTCCTTATTTTACCATTAAAAATTTTTATTGATTTCCTACACGCAGGATATAAAATCCAAGAATAGGGAGGTGAAAAACATGATAGATATGCTGTTAAACAAAAAAGACCTTACAAGGAGAGAAAAACTTTCTTTCTTTAGAAGCCTTTTAAAATTGGACATGGACATCCTTAACGAATACTGTAGTGCTCATGTGCTACGTTCTTACGCTATTGAACTGTGTCACCTTCATAACATAAAAAAGGTAAACATAGCAAGACTTCTTGGAATCATAGAGTTTTACGACCCAGACTTTATAAAGACCTTAGCCACTACTGACCCAAGGGTAAGGACCTTTATAAAGTATTATTTTGATTTTCTTAAGGCAAATCCCTACGGCTATGAAGCCATAGAACCGCAGAACCTCTTTGGAAGCTGGGATTTTATAAAGTACAAACTTAAGATACTCTTTCCTAAGTTAAGTCTTGATGAGATAGAAAAGTTCAAGTTTAGAAGAAGGGAGTTTATCCAGTATGCAAGACAGAAGCTCGGAGAAAGCGAGGAGGTTATAGAGTCTAAACTTAACAGAGCTACATGGTATGAAAGCGTACCTTACCTTGAAGTTGAGGAGGAGATGTCCAAAGAATGGCACCCAGAGCCCATAATGACCGATGAAGACTGGTCCTTCATAAAGAGGCACATAAGGGGAAGGAAAAACATAGTGATAGTTGTAGATGGTACGGAAAGGTTGGTCTATGTAGATGTGGACATATCTGAGGAGGAGCTGGATAAGTACAGAAAAGATAGAGAAGGTTTAAAAAGGCTTTTGATGGAAAGGTATAACATAACTGAGGACGGTGCGGAGCAGATACTAAGAAAGGCAGGATGGGAGTCTGAAACCTACCACATAATACCACCCATACACACGGATGTGGTCCTCGACTATGGAGAGGTTCAAAAGGTGAAGGAACGCGAGGTTATACAAGAAGAGGCCATGGGATACCATGACATTGCAAACCTTATAAGGTACATAGGTGGGCTTGAACTTGAGCAGCTAAATTATTACGAGCTTATATATGAAAAGGTTGAGCAAGAAGTTCAGGAGATGCTGGACCAAATTATAAGGACCCATAGGAGGATACTTGGTAAGCTCTTCGGTATATTCTACACCGTTGACCCACTTATGGCGGAAGCCATCCTTACCATAAAACCAGAAAGGATAGAGTTCCTCGAAAGTCTAGCAGTTAGGGAGACGGTAAGGGGTAAGGAGTTTAAACTATACTCAAACCTCGCAGCATGGAACATAGTAAAAGACAGAATAACATCACGCTTTCCAGAGGTTAGCCATGAAGAGATAGAGAAGTTCAAGGGTAGGAGGGATGAGTTTATAAAGTATGTTGCTAAGAAAACGGGAAGGTCAGAGGAGTCTGTAAACATGGCTCTTGAGGATTGTGGTTGGACAAAGAGTGAAGACATACCACCCTTCTTAAGGCAGATAGGACCATGAGTTAAAATGTTCTCATGGTAGAAAGGCTAATAACAAAGAACCCGACTAAACTCCTTATGGTTGTCCTTGACGGCGTAGGTGGCCTCCCAGTTAAGGACGGGAAAACGGAGTTGGAGCTTGCAAGGACTCCAAATCTGGATGCCTTGGCAAAAAGGTCTGCGCTCGGTCTTCATGTGCCAGTAGATTATGGCATAACACCCGGGAGTGGACCAGGGCACCTTGGCATATTCGGATACGACCCGGTCAGATATGAGATAGGGAGGGGTATACTGGAAGCCCTTGGGTTGGGTCTTGAGGTTAGAGAGACAGATATAGCCATCAGGGGTAACTATGCCAGTGTGGAGAGGGTCAACGGCAAAATAGTGGTAAAGGATAGAAGGGCTGGCAGAATACCCACCGAGGAAAACAGGAGGATAACCGAAAAGCTTAGTGAGGCCATAAAGGAAATAGATGGTGTAAGGGTTTTCCTTGCGCCCGGTATGGAACACAGGGTTGCCATCCTTCTGCGCTTTCCAGAGCCCCTGCCAGAAGGAAGCGACCACATAACGGATACGGACCCACAGAAGGAAGGCTTACAGCCCTTAATCCCAACGGGAAAAAATGAGAGCTCAGAGCGGGTGGCAAGAGTCCTGAGAAAGTTTACCTCAATGGTTGAGGATGTTCTCAAGGATGAACCAAAAGCCAACTACCTACTGCTCAGAGGCTTTTCTCAAAAGCCCAAGATAGAAAGCTTTGAGGAGAGATTTGGACTAAAAGCCTGCGCCATAGCAGTCTATCCCATGTACAGAGGGCTTGCCAGCTTGGTTGGTATGAACATCATAGAGTTTGAAGGTAGTAGTATAGGGGACCAGATATTAGCCTTGAAAGATGTATGGCAAGAATATGACTTTTTCTTCATGCACGTAAAAAAGACAGACTCCTACGGGGAGGATGGAAACTATGAGGGTAAGGTCAAAGTAATAGAGGAGTTTGACCGCTTACTTCCAAAGGTGCTGGAGCTAAAGCCGGACGTTCTTGTTATGACGGGGGACCACTCTACGCCATCCATCCTCAAGGGTCACTCCTGGCATCCCGTGCCTGTGCTTCTTTACTCTCCCTTCGTGCTGGGTGGAACTTCAGAGAGGTTTACCGAAAGGGAATGTTTAAAGGGTGAACTTGGGATTTTCCCCGCAAAGAAGCTGATTAACCTCATGCTTGCCCACTCTTTGAGGCTTGCAAAGTACGGCGCCTAAGATAGATTTTTAGCCATGAAAGTAAGGCTAAAGGATAGGATAAGCCCGGAGAAAGCCCTTGAGCTTCTAAACGAGGATGTAACAACCCTAGGCTTTCTCGCTAACGAAGTCAGGAAAAAATACCATCCTGAGAACATAGTCACCTTCGTTATAGACAGGAATGTAAACTATACCAACTTTTGTGTAGCGGGGTGTAAGTTTTGCGCCTTTCAGAGAAAACTGGGTTCTTCAGAGGGTTATGTGCTAGATAAGGAGCAAATACTCCAAAAGGTTGAGGAGCTTCTGCAGTGGGGCGGTACTACTCTGCTTATGCAGGGAGGCTTAAACCCTGACCTACCTCTGAGCTACTACGAGGACCTTCTGTCTTCTATAAAGGAAAGCTTCCCACAGGTTCAGATACACTCCTTTTCCGCACCCGAGATAGTCTACCTTTCGAAGATAGAAAGGCTAAGCATAAGGGAGGTATTGGAAAGGCTCAAAAAGGCTGGGCTTGACTCCCTTCCTGGAGGTGGTGCAGAGATACTGTCAAAGGAGGTAAGGAGCTTCCTAAGCCCAGGAAAGTGCACCGTTGAAGAGTGGGAAGCGGTGCATAGAACAGCCCACGAACTTGGTATGACGAGCACTGCAACCATGATGTTCGGTCATGTGGAGAGGCCAGAGCACATAGTGGAGCACCTTGAAAGGATAAGGCGTATTCAGGACGACACAGGAGGTTTTACCGCTTTCATACCATGGACCTTTAAGAAGGGGAAAACCCAGCTTGACTACCTCGAAGAAGCTCCAAGCATTTACTATCTTAAAGTCCTAGCCCTCTCTAGGATTTATCTTGACAACTTTAAAAACATACAGAGCTCCCATGTGACCCAAACCATGAACATAGGCGTGCTTGGTCTCCACTTCGGTGCCAACGACCTAGGAAGCGTGATGATAGAGGAAAACGTAATATCCTCAACGGACTACAGGGTTTTTATACCTAAGGTGGAGGATATGGTGGAAGCCATAAGGTCTGCCGGTTTTATCCCAGCTCAGAGGGACACCTATTATAAGATCGTTAGGGTCTTTGGTTGATATAATCCTAATATGTTCCTGAGGATAAAGAGCGGGGGAGTTTGGGCCATAGAGGGCTTTCCTGTAGATGTGGAGGTAGACATATCCAACGGTCTTCCCCAGTTTAGCATAGTGGGACTACCAGACAAGGCCATAAACGAAGCAAAGGAGAGGGTGAGGTCTGCGATAAAAAACTCAGGCTTTCAGGTACCCATAAAGAGAATAACGGTAAACCTCTCACCATCCCACGTGAAAAAGCAGGGAACCCTTTACGATTTACCTATAGCCATGGGCATAGTTAGCCTTTCTTCAGGAATAGAAGTGCCCGAGGATATGGTATTTCTTGGAGAGCTCTCCTTGGATGGTAAGCTCAAAAAGGTAAAGGGAGTACTTCCCATAGTTCATTCGCTCAAAAGCCGTGGCTTTAGAAGGTTTGCAGTCCCAAAGGATAACGCAAAGGAGGGAGCTTTAATAGACGGTGTGGAGGTTTACGGATTTGATAGCCTTATGGAGGTCGTGGATTTTATAAGGGGTGATGTGAACAAAAAACCAGAGGAGGTAAAATTCAAAGAGCTTTGCGGTCAAGCTTACAGCTTTGATCTATCCGAGGTTTACGGACAGAATCAGGCAAAGAGAGCCATAGAGATAAGCTGTGCGGGGATGCACCATATTCTCCTGATAGGTCCACCAGGTACGGGTAAGAGTATGCTTGCTAAGAGGATGGTAACAGTAATGCCACCCATAAGCATAGAGGAGTCATTAGAGGTTACGAGAATATACAGCGTGGCAGGACTATTGGACGAGGAAAACCCACTTATAACCACAAGGCCTATGCGTCAGCCACACTACAGCGCCTCAGATACGGCTTTAGTCGGTGGGGGCAATCCCCCGCAACCCGGTGAGATTTCCCTTGCCCATAGGGGCATACTTTTTCTTGATGAGCTTCCCGAGTTCAGCAGAAAGGCAATAGAAGCCTTAAGACAGCCCTTAGAGGATGGGTTTATAACCGTATCTAGGGCAGGTGGTAGGGCTACCTTCCCAGCTCAGTTTTTACTCGTTGCTGCCATGAACCCATGCCCCTGTGGAAACCATGGAAACCCCTACAAAGCCTGCACATGCTCTCCGCTCCAGATAAAAAACTACCAGTCCAAGGTTTCAGGGCCTATTTTAGATAGGATTGACCTAAGGGTATGGGTTGAGCCTGTGGATAAGGAGGTTCTTATTTCTATGAAATTCGGAGAAAGCTCAGAGGAGATAAGGAAAAGGGTTATGAGGGCTGTAGAGGTTCAGAGGGAGAGGTTTAAAGACAGAAGGATCAAATTTAACTCTCAGATGAGCAACGAAGAGGTTAGACGCTTTTGTGTGATGACAGACGAAGCCAGAAGCACCTTAGGTTTAGCCGTTGAAAGACTACACATCACAGGCAGAAGTTATATAAAGCTCCTAAAGGTTGCAAGAACCATAGCAGACCTTGAAGGAGAAGAAAAGATACAATCAAGCCATATAGCGGAGACACTGCAGTATAGAATGGACGACAAGGAGCCAGCCCTGTAGAATTTCACACCCTTCCCATAATATGATTTATATCATAAAAGAATTTCACACCCCCCTGTGTAATTCCTGTGAAGAAAATGTGAAATTCGGAAATCAGCAAAAGCTTGTCAATACTTGCTTTTACC
>RFFP01000028.1 GCA_003696155.1 Acidobacteriota bacterium | reverse complement strand
GGAAGAAACATGAGAAGAAAAGGAAGGGATGGATAAAGCTACACATAGCCTTAGACCTTAAGAGGAAAAAGGTAGTGGCTATGGAAGTAACTGATGAGAGGGTAAAGGACTCACAAAAGGCTAAGGAGCTTGTAAAGAAGTCAAAGAAGAAGGCAGAGGAGAAGGGCAAGAGTATCAGCAAGGTTATAGCAGATGCTGGATATGATACTCATGAGTTATTCAGGTATTTGGGAGAGGAAGGTATAGAGCCTGCAGTTGCTATGTCCAAGAATTCTGTTAGAGTCTTCCTGACCTGAGTATCCCCCTGTCCTTATCAACTCCACCATACTCACCTCCTACACCATCCCACTTGTCATCAGCATGTTTATTATCCCAACCTTGAATACAAGCTCCTTCTTCACATTCTCAAACTTATTGCTTGTAACATATTCTCCAAACCATCGCTTAAAGGCTGAAAAGAAACTCTCAATAAACCACCTCTTACCATACTCAACCGCTTCCTTCCACTTCTTCTTCCCTCTCCTTATCTGCCTTATTACATTATCCCTCACAGGACTGCCCCTTATCTTCGCATCCTTCCTCACAAGCACTGCAGACGGTTCTGTCTAAGAAGAGAATAAGAGAGGTAGAAGAGGAACTTAGGATGGAGATCGTGGACAGAGCCCTGGGTTTTAGTAAGGGGGTTGGGGAAAGGCTCGGAAAAAACTGCTCTCTATCAAGCATAGAATACACTGCCGCCGGTAAACCTATCTACGAAGCAGCCAGGGTCATGGTCCTTGAAAAGACAACCATAGAGGCTCCAGAGCCAAAAAAGGAAAGCGTGTCCATAACCCTTAGTGCTTTTGTAAGGCTCCTATGCAGGTAAATAGCTTGCATATTTAGTAAAGTTTCTGTATAATAAATAGCTTGTTATTGCGATAGAGGTGAAAAGTCATGATACAGAGGCAGGGTTATGCAAACGTGGCGGACAATTCGGGCGCCAAGAAGGTGCAGATAATAGGCATACCCTATGCTCCAAGGCAGTATGCCACGGTGGGTGATGTGGTCACAGTCACCGTAAAGAGCGCAGCCCCTAACAGCCCAGCAAAGAAGGGTAAGGTGTACAGGGCAGTGGTTGTTAGGACTAAGAAGGAAGTGAGGCGTCCAGACGGAAGCTACATAAAGTTTGACGACAATGCGGTGGTTCTGCTAAACCAGTATGGAGAACCCCTAGGAACACGTATACTTGGACCTATAGCGAGAGAAGTTAGGAACAGAGGGTTCACCAAGTTAGCTTCTTTAGCTCCGGAGGTGGTCTGATGGCTAATAAGATAAAGAAGGGTGATACGGTGGTTGTTCTAAGAGGTAAGGAAAAGGGTAAGGTGGGCGAGGTATTAAGGGTTATAAGGGAAGAAAACAGAGTGGTGGTGAAGGGTATAAACCTAGTTAAGAAGCACCTCAGGGAGATACCCAACGTAAGGGAAGGCGGTATATACGAGATAGAGGCACCCATACACGTAAGTAACGTTATGCTTCTGTGTCCCAAGTGTGAAAAGCCCACAAGGGTAGGTATAAGGACAGTCATAGAAAAGGACAACCTAAGGAAGTACCGATTCTGCAAGAAGTGCAACGAGAACATTGACCTAATAAGGGAAAAGGTAATCAAAGTGAGGGCTGAAAGATGAGCACAGCAACAAAGTACGTGCCAAGGCTGTACCTTAAGTACAAGGATGAGGTGGTCCCACAGCTGATGAACCGCTTCCGTTATAAAAACCCTATGGAAGTGCCAAGGATAGTCAAGATAGTGGTCAACATGGGTGTGGGTGAAGCGGTGGGTGACATAAAGCAGCTTGAGAGGGCCATGGAGGACCTCAAGGCCATAACTGGTCAACATCCCGCGGTTAGAAGGGCAAAGAAATCTGAGGCAGGTTTTAAGCTAAGAAAGGGTATGCCTGTAGGTCTTAAGGTTACCCTCAGAAAGGAGAGGATGTGGGACTTTTTGGACAAGCTCATATCTGTAGCCTTGCCAAGGGTTAAGGACTTTAAGGGTCTCAACCCTCGCTCCTTCGATGGAAGGGGTAACTACGCCTTTGGTATAGCAGAGCAGATAGTATTTCCCGAGATAGACTACGAAAAGGTGGATGCCATAAGGGGTATGGATATAGTTATACATACAACAGCAAAGACCGATGAAGAAGCCCTATGGCTCTTGTCCCTCTTGGGACTGCCCATAAGGAGCTCTTAAGGAGGATAGCATGCCAAGGAAAGCAAAGGTTGCTAAGGATGTAATGCATTTCCCAAAGTATAGGGTTAGACAGAAAAACAGGTGCCCACTCTGTGGAAGGCCAAGGGGTTTTATTAGACAGTTTGGTATGTGTAGGCTATGTTTTAGGGAACTTGCCCTTAAGGGTGAGATACCAGGGGTAAGAAAGGCAAGCTGGTAAGGAGGTAAGACATGGACCCAGTAGCGGATATGTTCTCGGCTATAAAAAACGCCATTTCTAGAAGGATGGACTATGTGGACGTTCCCTCATCAAAGTTAAAGGAGTCCATACTTGAACTGCTCAAGAAAGAGGGTTATATAAAGGATTGGGAAAGGCTCCAGGACAAAGAGCATCAAAAAGGAACCCAGTACACCATAAGGATACACCTTAAGTACCTGGACCCAAAGAAAGAGAGGAACGCAATAAGCCATATTCAGAAAGTTTCAAAGCCTGGAAGAAGGGTATACATGCCCAAGCACAGGATACCCTATGTATCCAGAGGCCTTGGTATAGCCATACTCTCCACCGACTCAGGGCTTATAACAGACCACGAGGCTAGAAGGCTTGGGAAAGGTGGAGAGCTTATAGCATACGTAAGGTGAGGTGAAAGCATGTCAAGGATAGGGAAAAAACCCATAGAAATACCGCAGAATGTAAAGGTAAGCCTTCAAGGCAGGACCTTCCTAGTAGAAGGTCCAAAGGGCAAGCTCTCTATGGAGGTCCACCCGGACGTAAAGGTGTCTTTAGAGGGCAACACCATAAGGGTGGAAAGGCCCACAGATCAACCCTTTCACAGGGCTATACATGGAACTACCGCGGCCCTCATAAGGAATATGATAAAGGGGGTTACAGAGGGCTTTACAAAGGTCTTAGAGGTCGTAGGTCTTGGCTACAGAGCGGGGGTAAAGGGCAACAACTTAGAGCTTAGCCTTGGACTCTCTCACCCCGTAGTCTACCCCATACCCCCAGATGTAAAGATAGAGGTCAGGGAAAACAAGATTTACGTGAGCGGTATAAGCAAGGAGAGGGTTGGACAAGTCTGTGCGCAGATAAGGTCCTTTAGAAAACCCGATGCTTACAAGGGTAAGGGTATAAGGTATGAGGGTGAGGTCCTCAGGCTTAAGGCTGGTAAGTCTGCCGGAAAGGGTAAGGGTGGCAAAAAGTAAGGAGGTAAGGCATGGCTAAGCTCACAAAGCATGAAAAAAGGGAAAGAAGACATAAAAGGATAAGGAAAAAGGTTTTCGGAACACAAGAAAGACCAAGGTTGTGCGTATACAGGAGTTTAAACGCTTTCTACGCCCAGGTCGTAGATGATACAAAGGGGCACACCCTAGTTTCAGCCTCTTCCATAGACCCAGAGTTTGTGGAGCTCGCGGGCAAAAGAGGAGGAAAGTCCATAAATGATGTGCAGAAGGTGGCCGAGGTACTTGTTAAAAAGGCCTTTGAGAAAGGTATAAAAAAGGTGGTATTTGACAGAGGCGGTTTTATATACCATGGTAAGATAAAAGCCTTTGCAGACAAGTGCAGAGAGCTAGGTCTTGAGTTTTAAAGAAGGAGGATTGTTAACATGGGTGGTGTATCTTTAGAGAGGCTAATCGATGTAAGGAGAAGAGAGCAGAGGATTGCAGAGCTTGAAGACCAGCTGCAGATAGAGGAAAGACTAATATACGCAAAGAGGACCACGAGGGTTACAAAGGGCGGAAAAAGGTTTTCTTTCAGCGCACTGGTTATAGTAGGCGATAAGAGGGGTTTTGTAGGCTTTGGACTCGGCAAAGCGAGGGAGGTTCCCATAGCTATTGCAAAGGCTATAGAAGACGGGAAAAAGCACCTAATAAGGGTTCCAATAGAGAGCGGGACCGTTCCTCATGATGTTGTAGGACACTACGGACCAACTACGATAAAGTTGTTGCCCGCAAGGCGCGGAACGGGTATAGTGGCAGGTGGTGCAGCCAAACCCATCTTTGAACTTGCAGGTTATACAGACATACTTACCAAGCTCCAAGGCAGTACAAACCCTAACAACGTGGTAAGGGCGGTCTTTGACGCCCTTCTGAAGCTCACCTCTCTTGAGGAAGTTGCAAAAGTAAGGGGATTGGATGTGGAGCTTTTCAAAAGACGCTACAATCCCTATGCAAGAAACCTGCAGGTGCCTTGAAGGAGGTAGAGAGATGGCTAAGCTTAGATTGACTTTGATGAGGGGCCTTGCCGGAAAACCTGAGGCGCAAATTATGGCGGTGAGGAGTTTGGGCCTTAAGAAAAGGGGACAGGTTGTTATATTGGAAGACAATCCCATGGTCAGAGGAAACATCAGAAAGGCAGTTTATCTGTTAAAGGTTGAGGAGGTAAGCGATGAAACTTCATGAGCTTGCACCTGAAGAAGGAGCTACAAAGGAAAGGAGAAGGGTAGGTAGAGGTATAGGTTCTGGTCTTGGGAAGACCTGTGGTAAGGGTCACAAAGGTCAAAAGACAAGGTCCGGGGACAAAAGGCTTCCCTCTTGGTTTGAAGGTGGCCAAACACCCCTCCATAAAAGGGTTCCCAAGAGGGGATTTAGGCCGGTGGACAAGATTGAGTACTCTGTGATAAACCTCAAAACTTTAGAAAGGTACTTTAGCAGCGGTGAAGAGGTAACACCACAGGCGCTCCTTCAAAAGGGACTTGTAAAGAAGGGAATGCCTGTTAAAGTACTCGGTGATGGAGAGCTCTCAAAACCCCTTAAGGTAAAGGCTCATGCCTTTTCCACCAGTGCAAAGCAAAAGATAGAAGGCGCAGGTGGTACCTGCGAGGAGGTAAGGTGGTAGAGTACATAAAACAGCTCTTCTCACTGGAGGACTTCAGGAAGAGGTTTCTATACACGTTGTTCATGCTAGCCATATACAGGTTGGGAAGTCATATACCTCTTCCCGGAATCGACACACAGGCACTGCAAGAGTTTTTCAAAACCTTTGAGGGCACCATCTTCTACCTGTACGATATCTTCTCTGGAGGGAACCTCGGCAGGATGACCCTCTTTGCCTTGGGAGTAATGCCATACATATCTGCTTCCATAATGATGCAACTTTTGACCGTTGCGGTGCCAGAGCTTCAGAGGCTCGCAAAAGAGGAAGGGGACTACGGAAGGTACAAGATAAACCAGTATACGAGGTATCTTACCCTCTTTGTTGCCCTCGTCCAATCCATAGGTATAGCGGTATGGCTTCAGGGTCAGGTTTCTCCAAAGGGGACACCTATAGTTCCCGAGGGAGGTCTGCTCTTCAGCATTACCACGGTAATAGCCCTTATCTCTTCAACCATGTTTCTCGTATGGGTTGGGGATAGGATAACGGAAAAGGGCATAGGGAACGGCATGTCCCTGCTCATATTCGCGGGGATAGTAGCAGGTTTCCCCAGCGCCTTTATAAGGCTTGTGGATATGCTGAGAGTAGGAGACGTTTCCCCCTTTGCCTTTGTAGGAGCTTTAATCTTTGTAGTTGCGGTAATCGTGGGTATTGTCTTCATACAAGAGGCGGAAAGACGCATACCCATTCAGTACCCCAGGAGACAGGTAGGAAGACAGGAGATAGTGGGTGGTTCAAGCTATCTACCCATAAAGATAAACCCAGCAGGCGTTATACCCATAATCTTTGCCCAATCTCTGCTCATCATACCCTCAACCGTCCTTGGCTTTATACAGCATCCTATAGCAAGGGCTATGCACGACGCCTTCAACCCAACCACCCTACCCTACAACCTACTTTACATAACCTTCATAATCTTCTTTACCTATTTTTACACCGCAGTTCTCATAAACCCGGTGGATGTGGCAGACAATCTAAAGAAGGCAGGAGCCTTTATACCGGGCGTCAGACCTGGGCACGATACGCAGAAGCTTTTGGAATATACAGTTAACCGTCTGGCTTTCATAGGGGCCCTCTTTTTGAGTGTGGTTGCTGTGGTACCCATATTCATCAGCCTGTGGTTAAAGGCGCCCTTCTATTTTGGTGGCACTACCGCCCTAATAGTGGTTGGTGTTGCCCTCGATACCATGAACAAGCTTGAGGCTCAGCTTCTTCAGAGAAGGTACACACGCTACGGGAGGAAGATAAAGTGATAGTTGTCTTTCTTGGTCCGCCTGGTTCTGGCAAAGGCACACAGGCCAAAACACTTTCAAAGGAGCTGGGTTTTGTTCACATCTCCACGGGAGACATGCTTAGAGATGCGGTAGCAAAGGGGACGGAACTTGGGAAGATGGCAAAGGAGTACATGGGCAGGGGAGAGCTCGTGCCAGACCAGTTAATAATAGCTCTCATAGAGGAAGCCATGCCAGAGGGTGGAAGGGTTATACTTGACGGTTTTCCAAGAACCATAGCACAGGCTGAAGCACTGGAAGATATGCTCAAAAGACACGGCAAAGAGGTAAATAAGGTCCTTTTTTTCGATGCACCTGAGGAGCTCATAGTTGAGAGGTTGTCTGGAAGGTTAACATGTTCATCCTGCGGTGCCCTATACCATAGGGTATACAAGCCACCAAAGGATGACATGGTATGCGACCTCTGCGGAGGTAAGCTCCTTCAAAGAGAGGATGATAGGGAGGATGTTGTCAGAAACAGGATAAGGGTATACAAAGAGCAAACGGCAAGCCTCGTTGACTTTTATAGAAGAAAGAATAAACTAATTAGTTTAGACGCAGGTAAGAGCGTTGAAGAGGTCTATGAAGAACTAAAGAGGTTATTAAAGGATGGCGGTTGAGCTTTACTCTTTTAAGGAGATTGAGAAGATAAGGAGGGCATGTCAGGTTGTGGTAGAAGTGTTGGAAGCCCTCAAAAGGAGTATAAAACCTGGCATGTCTACCCATGAGCTGGATATGATAGCAAGAGAGGAGACAAAAAAGAGAGGGGCAAAACCCGCCTTTTTGGGATACAAACCCCCCTTTAGCGATGATAGATTTCCCGCAAGCCTGTGTGTCTCTGTCAACGAAGCGGTGGTGCATGGCCTTCCTAAGAAGGAGATCTTAATAAAGGAGGGAGACATAGTGAGCCTGGACTTCGGGGCTTTCTTTGAGGGGTACGCGGGTGATTCAGCTATAACCGTTGCGGTAGGAGAGGTTAGCAAGGAGAAGGAGCTTCTCATGATGGCCACAAAAGAAGCCCTGGAGGAGGCGGTAAAGGTATGCCTTCCAGGAAACTGGGTATCGGACATAGTGGATGTAATATACAGAGTTGCCAAAAAGTATGGGCTCTATCCCCTTAAGAATTTAGGTGGGCACGGTATAGGTAGAAAGGTACACGAAGAACCCTTCATACCAAATCATCCGGAAACCTTTAGGCAGGAAAGGAAGGATTACAAACTGAGGCAGGGAATGGTTTTAGCCTTAGAACCCATGCTGTCCTTGGGTACGGATGAGATAAGCCACAATGGTGACCGTTGGACCGTTGTGACCGCCGATGGGAGCCCTGCAGCCCACTACGAGTACGTGGTTGCGGTAACAAAACAGGGGCCAATGGTCCTTACGGAGTTTAAGGATGGCTAAGAAAAAGGGTGAAGAAAAGCAGAAGGAAAAGGGCATAGTTCTTGAGGGCGAGGTGGTTGAAGCCCTCCCAAACGCCATGTTTAGAGTGAAGTTAGAAACAGGGCATGAGGTGCTCGCCCACGTATCTGGTAAGATGAGAATACACTTTATAAGGATACTACCAGGGGACAAGGTCAAGGTAGAACTATCACCTTACGACTTAACCCGCGGTAGGATAATTTACAGGAGCTAAAAAACTATGGAGGTGATATAATATGAAGGTTAAACCCTCTGTAAAACCTATGTGCGCTAAGTGCAAGGTTATAAGAAGAAAGGGAAGAGTGATGGTTATATGTGAGAATCCTAAGCACAAACAGAGGCAAGGCAGTTAGGAGGTAAGTTATGGCAAGGATAGCGGGTGTTGACCTTCCAGATGGTAAAAAACTAGAGGTTGCCCTGACCTATCTTTACGGTATAGGTTGGGCTAGGTCAAGGGAGATATGCGAAAGAACTGGTATACCACCCACAAAAAGATTGGGTGAGCTAACCCCTGAGGAGCTTAACACCATTAGGAAATTCATAGAGCAAAACTACACCGTAGAAGGAGACCTCAGAAGAGAGGTTCAGATGAACGTAAAGAAGCTCATAGATATGGGATGCTATAGGGGCATAAGGCACGTTAAAGGTCTGCCTGTAAGAGGTCAACAAACAAAAACCAACTCAAGAACCAGAAAGGGTAAGAGGAAAACGGTGGGTGGTACTAAGAAGAAGATAGTCAAGTAAGGAGGTCACTTTATGGCAAAAAGGAAGCAACAGCCCAAAAAGCAGAAAAAAACGGTGACTGAAGGTATAGTTCACATACTGAGCACCTTCAACAACACCATAATCAACATAACGGACAAGCAGGGCAACACGCTGGCATGGGAAAGCGGTGGAACGGTAGGATTTAAGGGTACTAGAAAGAGTACACCCTATGCTGCACAGCTCGCAGCACAGAAGGCAGCAAGGAGAGCAGTGCAGGAGTTTGGACTCCAAGAGGCGGAAGTAAGGATAAAGGGTGCCGGAGCGGGCAGAGAGTCAGCCCTCAGAGCCATACATGCGGCAGGTATAAAAATAAAGACCATAAGGGATATAACTCCCATTCCCCATAATGGTTGTAGACCACCTGCCAAGAGGAGGGTTTAATCCATGGGTAGGTACATAGGACCACAGGTAAAGGGTGACAGAAGGTTAGGCGTTGTAGTGTCTGGGAAGAAAGGTGCTCCAAAAACACTGGCACGTAGGAACTTTCCACCGGGACAGCATGGCAGGGTAAAGGGAAGAAGGCGTAAGCTTACCGAGTACGGTGTGCGGCTTTTGGAAAAGCAAAAGCTGAAGTTTTTATATGGAGGCCTTAGGGAAAAGCAGTTTAAGAGATACTTTGATGAGGCATCTCGTTCCAAAGGAAACACGGGTCAGGTACTTCTTCAGCTCCTTGAAAGGAGGTTAGACAACGTAGTATACAGGTTGGGATTTGCTGCTACCAGAAGGCAAGCAAGACAATGGATAAGCCACGGACACTTCCTCATAAATGGCAAGAAGGTAAACATACCTTCATACAGGGTAGAGGTAGGAGACGTTATAGAGGTAAAGCCCACATCAAGGGACATACCTCAGCTTATAGGGAACATCCAAGATATAGACCCGAGAAGCATTCCAAGCTGGTTGGAACTTGATAAGGAAAACTTCAAGGGTAAGGTTATAGACCTGCCGAGAGATATAGAGCTAGAGATACCCATAAACTTGCAGTACATAATAGAGTTTTACTCAAGGGTTTAAGGAGGCGTTGTGTGATGAGAGAGTTCCTTTTTCCATCTAAGATTTACTGGGAGGAAAGGAGCAAAACCTACGGAAGGTTTGTGGTAGAACCCTTAGAGAGGGGCTTTGGTACAACCATAGGCAACTCCCTAAGGAGAACCCTCCTCTCCTCTATAGAGGGTACGGCCCTTGTGGCTGTTAAGATATACGGTGTTTACCACGAGTTTTCCTCAATAGAAGGTGTTCAAGAGGATATGCTGGAGATAATAGCCAACCTCAAAAGGGTGAGGTTTAAGATGCACAACTCCAACGTGGAGATAGTTTACCTTAAGAAGAAGGGCGAAGGCACGGTTTATGCGAAGGACCTTACCCTACCACCCGACGTAGAGGTGGTCAACCCAGAGCAGAAAATACTCACCATAACAGACCCTAACAAGGAGGTTAACGTAGAGCTCAGGATAGAGAGGGGTTTTGGGTATCTGCCTACAGAGGAGATGGAAGTAATAGGGGAAGTCGGTTGGATACTTGTGGATGCAGACTTTTCTCCGGTTCGTCAGGTAGCCTTTAAGGTTGAAAAGACTAGAGTGGAAAAAAAGAGCGACTACGACAGGCTTATAATGGAAGTCTACACAGACGGCACCAAAACGCCCGAGGAGGTCATTAAAGAAGCTCTAAGGCTTATAATAAGAAACTTCCAATCTCTGGAAAACATCTCCTATGAGCTCCCCGTTTTTGAAGAGCCGGTGGTTGTGGATGAGTTCATAGAGAAGTTCAGCCTGCCCATAGAAGAGCTTGACGTTTCCCAGAGGGCTCTAAACTCCATAAAAAGGATGGGTATAACTACCATAGGAGACCTGGTAAAGCTTACTGAGGAGGACCTTAAGGGTACCAAGAACGTAGGTAGGAAGGCTATAAATGAGATAAAGGAGGCTCTGAAACAACTTGGACTTCACCTTGGAATGGATATAGAGAGCAGGAGGTAAGCTATGAGGCATAAGGTAAAGAAAAAGCACTTTGATAGAACAAGGGAACAGAGGCTGGCACTGTACAGATCTTTGGCAAGGGCGGTTTTGATGGAGGAAAGAGTAGAAACTTCATTACAGAGGGCAAAGGCGGTAAGGCCAATGGTGGAGAGGCTTATAACCTTGGGTAAAAGGGGAGACCTTGCATCCAGAAGGCTTGCCCTTAGTATACTGCCAGATAGGAAGGCTGTTAAAAGACTCTTTGAGGAGGTGGCACCTCGGTTTGAAAACAGAGAGGGTGGCTATACGCGCATACTCAGGCTACCAGATAGAAGGAAAGGGGACTCCTGTGAGCTTGCTATTATCGAGCTTGTAGAATGATAAAGGGATTAATCTCTTTCCTTTTAAATCTCCTCATAGTGCTTGTTGTTGTGCACGCCATAGGTTCTTGGATACCTAAAATAAGGGAAAGTAAGGCCTATCAGTCTTTGGATAGCCTCCTTTCACCCCTTCTTAACCCCCTAAGAAGGATTCTGCCGCCTACCGGCGGGCTTGACCTTTCACCCTTAGTGCTACTTTTCATACTATATCTGATAAAGAGCCTTCTCAGGCTCTGATGTCACGCAAAAGGCTTGATCTTTATCTCGTGGAAAAGGGCTACGCCCCATCAAGGGAGAAGGCTCAGACCCTGATAATGGCCGGACTTGTCTTTGTAGATGGGAAGCTTCAGGACAAGCCGGGAACTTATGTAAGGGAAGGGCAAAGGGTTGAGGTCAAATCTCCTCCCAAGTTCGTATCAAGGGCAGGCTATAAGCTGGAAGATGCGCTCGATAGGTTCAACATAGACGTTCAGGGATTTACTGCGCTAGACGTTGGGTCTTCCACGGGTGGCTTTACCCAGTGCCTCCTGATGAGGGGTGCAAAAAGGGTCTACGCGGTGGATGTGGGAAAGGGACAGATGGACCCACTCCTTAGGAGGGACGAAAGGGTTGCTCTGTACGAGGAAACCGATGCTAGAGAGCTTACAGAAAAACACGTACCCGAACCTATAGATATAATTACCATAGACGTATCCTTCATATCGGTGACTAAGATACTAAGTCATGTGATAAAATTCCTCAGGGAGGGGGGTGTCTTGTTGGTGCTTGTTAAACCCCAATTTGAGGTTGGTCCCCAAAAGGTAAGAAAGGGAATAGTGAGAGATTTAGAGGCAAAAAGGCAAGCTATTATGAAAGTGATAAGCTATCTACATTCTTTGGGTTTTAAGATAGGGGGCTTAATAAAGGCAAGGCCAAGGGGTAGCAAGGGGAACGAAGAGTTCTTCTTACTTGCTGGCAGAAAGTTGGTAGAACTGAAAAACATAGAGGAAGCGGTTGAGGAGGCACTTAATGAAGCTATTTGAGGGGAATAGTTTAAAGGGGAAAGTAGGAGTCTACCCGTTAACCGCAGAAAACCTCCTGCGTATTGGCCTTGCCCTTTGTACCTATCTAAAGCTACAAAAGGGGATGGGAGAACCCCTTTTAGCCGCTAAGGACTTAAACTTCGTTACCCTTTCTATAAGCTTGGGCTTCATGGCAGGTGGAGGTAATGTGTTAAGGGAAGGGGCGGACGTAAAGCTGAAATGGGAGCCCCACGGAGAAGAGGGTAGGCTTCTTATAGAGGGAATGGAAGAGTATGAGATAAAAATGGTTGAGTCTATTATGTTTAGCAGGTATAATATGCCAAGGGCAGAAGGAGAGGAGGTAGGCAAGATATGGATTCAAGACAGCAGTCTATAAAGCTCTCTGAGGAGACCCAGAGATACCTACTTGATGTAGGAACCAACATAGACGAGTACTACAGGAGGTTTAGAGAGCTAAGACTGCTAACCGATGACCTTTCCTTTCAGACTGCCATACTGAACGTAGAACATGCCTTCTTTATGTTAGTCCAGTCTATAAACATACTAAGAGAACAGTTAAATCTTCTCAGAGTTGCGAGTAGGAAGGGGGAGGTTTACTAATGGGTGTAACATGCTTACTTTTAGATAGGAAAAAAAGATACCATTCCCTACTTGCGGACATCTTTAGCATAACAGGACACAAACTTCTTATCGCACTCGATGAAGCTAAAGCCTTTGAGCTGCTTAGGGTTCTGCCCCCAGAGGTGATTATTATGTCCTCGGAGGATATGGACTTTTGGTTTAAACTGCTTGACAGTGAAATTTACATACCACCCTTCTTCTTCGTAGAAAGTTATGAAGAAGGTGACTCTCTTAAGGTTTATGGATTAAGAGAGCTTAACTATATGGTTTTACCCTTTAACCCTATAGAACTACTCACAAAGGTTGTTGAGTTGAGTAAGGATTCCCTTGCTTCTTCAACAAACCTTGGACCGATGAACATCTTACTCAAACTCCTAAGAAGCAAGTCATCCTCTCTTCTTAAATTAGTTACGGAAGAGGGTCAATGCACCCTCTGTATAAAGGAAGGTGTTGTAGAGGGAAGCGAATGCAGTATGGATAGGATTAGACGAGCCTTTAAAGAAGCTACGGAAGTGGAGACGTACCCTTATGATCATAGTAAGGTTAATATAAAGCACTTGTTTAAAAACAATTGGGGCTTTATTTCCGGGCTTCTGAAAGAAGAGCTTTTAACTGAAGAGCAAGTTAGCACCGCTGCTGAGGAGGTACCTACTAAGCCGGCTTTGGATTTAACCCAACCCATAGAGCTAGGAGACAAATTCTATTGGCTGGGCGTTGGGGACGAGGAAGGCTTATTTCAGAGGAACTCCTACCTTCGTATATATGAGAGGGAAAACGTCAAGGTCCCCATACTTATAAATCCAGGAAGCCATGAGGACTACCCTACCATAAGGGCAAAACTCGAACAGATAATCGGTACCGTTGATGCACTCAGGGCTGCTATAGTTCTAGGCTCTAACTTGGACGAATGCTACAATGCCCTTAGTCTTTTACAGGTTAATCAAAGACTTGTTGTAATAACGTCTCTAGGTATAGCTTTAAAACTGAGAACACTGGGTATCCCCATGGGAAGGATAAAGACCATAGAGAGCCTTCCCAACAGAAAATTAAAGCTGGCAACCGGTGACGTTCTTGAGTTCAAACCTGCAAACTTTCTTCCCGAATCGGGAAGTTTCGTTATGTTGGAAGAGAACAAGGGTAGGCTTTTCAGCGGCAGGCTTTTTAGCTCCCTCTGCTTGTATGAGGAATTTAGCCCCATGGAAACGGCAAATCCTGAAGATTTGTTGCTGTACAGTTTGCAGGTTATACCGTCTAGAAAGTTGGCACAGAGGGCCGCAGACCTTTTAAAGGAAGGCTATGTGGAAGCCATATTCCCAGCTATAGGTAAGCCTGTGTTGGGTAGTGAAAACGTCCTTTCGCTCTCGGATAAACTGTACAGACTTAGAACCGTAGAGGAGAGTGTGGAGTTTGAAGATGAACACATACTTGAAGTGTGCCAGGGTCTATTGGAAAGTATAAAGTCAAAGGCCACACCTGGAGAACTTAATCCTTTTCTTGAAGAGCTCAATCAGTACGCTTATATACACGAAGGTAATATACTTGAGAGCATGGTGTCAGTTCAAAACCTTCCCAACCTTATTATAGGCCTTATGGTAACAAAAGGCGTAAGACCTAAGCTTATCAGAGAAGCCGTCAGATACCTATATATGTCTGGTTTATTCCCCATTACCATATAAGCTGTTTACCTATACGCTCTAACCTTGGGTTTAAAAGAGCTAGGAAGAGCTGTCTAAAACCTGTAAATAAGTTCACATCGGTGCTCTCCAGGGGCGGTATGTTGCCAGAGAAGTATATAACGAAGGCCTTACCTACAATGTTTTCCCTAGGCAACAGTCCCCAATACCTGCTATCCTCACTGTTATCCCTGTTATCACCCATTACAAAGTAGTATCCCTCGGGAATCTCATAATAAACAGTTCTTGCCGGTAAGAGAGGATTTTCGTAATGGGCTATGGTATATTTCACACCGTTAGGGAGCTCTTCTTGGTATATTATCTTGCGATTGCCGTCCTCCAAAACCTCACCCAAATACCTCCTAGGTACCTCCTTACCGTTTATAAAAAGGCGGTCTGCGACCACTTGAACCCTATCTCCGGGCACTCCTACTATTCTCTTTATAAAGTCTATCCTCGGGTCTACTGGCCAACGAAAAACTACCATATCACCCCTCTGAGGTTCAGTAAATCTGTAAACAAGCTTGTTAACAAGTATAAAATCGCCCACGAGGAGTGTGGGTTTCATAGAGCCTGATGGTATGTTATAGGCTTGGACTAAAAAGGCCCTTATAAAAAGGACGACAACAAGGACAATAACCAGCTCTCTTAGCCATCTTGGAACTTTAGACATTTACCTTATTTTAACATATGCTGGAGCCTTTTACTCCTTAGCTGTCCACAGGCACCAAAAACCTCTACACCCTTACTCAGCCTTATAAAGGTGGATATGTTCGCCTTTCTAAGAACCTCCTGAAAAGCGTAGACCCTCTCCATGGGTGGTCTTTGGAAGGGTAAGGACGGGTCTGGGTTGTAAGGTATGAGGTTTACTTTAAACTTTCTTCTATAGGGCTTTATAAGGTTGGATAGTTCCTTTGCATGTATGGGAGAGTCATTAACACCCTCTATGAGTACATACTCCAGCATAATCCTCCTATCCTCAGGATAGGGGAACTCCACAAGTACATTAAGAAGTTCGTGTAGGCTGTTGGTTTTACTCAAAGGCATTAGAAACTCCCTTAAATACTGACTTGGTGCGTTTATGGAAACCGCAAGGTTAATTTCCCTTAGAAGCTCGTCCTCTGCCATCCTCCGGAGCTGAGCTATTAAGCCACTTGTGGACAAACTAACCCTTCTCTTTGAGAGGTCTATACCCCAGGAGCTTACCATAATTTCTATGGCTTTTCTAACATTCTCGTAGTTTGCCAAAGGTTCACCCATTCCCATAAAGACCACGTTCCTGATCTTTTGGGATAGCTCTTTCTGCACCTGAAGATACTGGTCCACAATCTCGTAAGTATGAAGATTCCTGACAAGTCCGTCCTTTGCAGTGGCGCAGAACCTACATCCAACGGCGCAACCAACTTGGGAAGAAAGACAGAGGGTAAGATGGTCCCTTTCAAAGATGAGGACCGTCTCCACTATGTGTCCATCCTCCGTTTGGAACAGGTACTTTACCGAATCGCTTGCCTCTGACCTTCCCAAGAGTCTGAGGGTGTGAACCTTGAAGTTCTTAGCAAGCATGTCCCTATGTGACTTGGACAGGTCCGTCATCAGACGAAAGTCAGTTTTGAACCTCTTGTAAACCCAGTTTAGAACCTGGTTTGCCCTATATGCTTCCAAACCCAGACTCTCAAACTTACCTCTTAGCTCTTTAAGATTGTAGGAGCTTATGATTTCCATGGTTTATAAATCTAATTTGTAGACTATAATAGGTAAAGGGGTGAAAAATGAGAAAAAAGGGAGTGATGGCTATCATATGCCTTTCTTTGATATCTTCATGCACACCTACGGTAAGACAGGCACTTATTGAAAGGAATGGACACGAGATAAACATAATGCAGAGGGGTAGTTTTGCCTTCTCTGAGGAAGAGGAGAAGTTTATAAGGGAAGAGGCAAGAGCCCTTAGCATACCCATCCCCAACAGGGAAGAGATAAGAAGGTATATGGAATACTTCCTTTCTAATAGGGCTTCCTTTGAGCAAACACTAAAAAGAGCTAACTACTACATGCCCATTATAAAACCCATAGTTCAAAGGCATGGTATGCCGGAGGAGCTTACCTTGCTCCCAGTCATAGAGAGCGCCTTCAACAACTATGCAGTTTCAAGGTCTGGAGCGGCCGGTCTTTGGCAATTTATACCCTCAACAGCCAGAAGGTACGGCCTGAGGGTAGACCAGTATGTAGATGAGCGTTTTGATGTGGTCAAATCCACGGATGCTGCCATGAGGTATTTAAAAGACTTGTATCAGATGTTTGGAAACTGGGAGCTTGCCCTTGCAAGCTATAACTGTGGTGAAAACTGCGTGACTCGGAGAACGGGCGGTGTGGACTTCTGGGTCACAAAGGCCTCTTTACCCGAAGAGACAAGAAACTACGTGCCAGCCTTCTTTGCCGTGCTACTTCTGGCAAGGGACCCAGAGAAGTACGGTCTTAGGGTCGGTGTTGAGGGGCTTTCGCTAACCAGGAGGGCAATAGACAGGGATACCACTATAGAGGATGTGGTAAGTAAGAAGGCGATTGGAGAAAGCCTGTTTAAAGACCTCAACCCCCATATAAGGGGAAGGCTTATACCAGCAGGTACTTATGTCTACCTTCCATCCGAAGGTTCTAACGGAGAGAGGGTCACTTACCTCCCTAACGGTGCAAAGCTTATAATAAGGGAGTAATGGAATGCTTTGTGCTTGCCGGTGGCCGTAGCAGACGCTTTGGTGAGAATAAACTCCTCTTTTCCATAGGTGGAGAGAAGTTAATAGAACACGTGGTAAAAACTCTTAAGCCCGTCTGTAAAAGACTGTGTTTAGTGGTAAAGAACAGAGAGGAGTTTGATTTTCTTGCGGATTTAGAGATAATAGAGGACATTGTAGAAAAACAGTTTGCCCTTGCTGGGGTGTATACCGCTCTTAAGGCTACCAAGGGTAAGAAGGCTCTAATAGTCAGCGGTGATATGCCGCTTTTAAGTAGGGATGTTATCCTATATCTGTGGGAGCATTCAGAACCTCCCATAACCCTCTACAAGATAGGGGGAAGATACTATCCCCTTCTTGGGGTTTACTACAAAGATGTGTTGAATTCCTTAGAACAGTATATTATTTCAGGCGGGGAAAAGGTGCTCCAGTGGGTGCAAAATGTGGGTTTTAAGGAGATAGGAGAAGACCAGATAAGGGAGCTCGATCCTGAGCTGCTATCCTTTGTCAATGTGAACACCAGGGAAGATGCAGAGATTATAATTAAACGTTATGGTGGAGAAGGTCTTGAAAGTTGAGGGAATGAGCTGTCAACATTGTGTGGAGACGATAAAAAGGGCACTCTTTTCCCTTGAGGGCGTCTCCCATGTGGAGGTCAGCCTTGAAGAGGGTAGTGTAAAGGTCAGAATGGAAGAAGATTTACCCTTCCACACCCTAAAATCTTCCATAGAGGAATGGGGATACAGGGTGCTTGGTGAGGTTTGAGGAGTTTAAAAGTCAGGTTGAAGGGCTTGAGCTTTTCAGCAAAGGCTGGAGGGGGTTTATATTCAGGGGCCTATGGAAAAGCAGGAAGGTAGCCCTAAAGGTGGCAAAGGACAAGGATAGGGAATACGCCATAAGGAAGGAATGTGAGATACTGGAGTTTTTGAAGGGAGTTGAAGGTTTTCCTCAGCTTCTTTTATGCGGAGAGGACTTTTTTATCTATGAGTTTATAGAGGGTACTCCCGTTGAAAGGGCAAAGCTCAGTAGGGAAGATAGGTTAAAGGTTTATATAAACCTTCTGGATCTTATAAAGAAGCTGGATGAGCTGGGTATAAACAAGGATGAGCTCAGCAGGTTGGATAAAAACACGCTCATAGGGGAAGATCTTAAGGTATATATGCTAGACTTTGAGCGGGGGCAGAGGGGGGCTAAAAAGAGGCATAACCTCAGCCAATTTCTACAGCTTCTCTTAAGGGAAGGCTATTTAGACCTTGAAAAGGCAAGGGCATTGGGCAGAGTTTACACAAGGGGCGATGATGGAGTCTACCATGAGGTCCGCTCTATCCTTGAAGGAGCTCTATCAGCTTCTTATTGAGCTTTATGGTCCACAGAACTGGTGGCCTGTGGACAGCCAATATCACAGGCTGAATGGAACAGACCCAAGAGATGAGATAATCATAGGGGCAGTTCTAACGCAGAACACCTCATGGAAAAACGTAGAAAAGGCTTTGTATAACCTCAAGAACTTGGGAAAGCTCTCCTTGGACTTTTTAAGAAAGGTGGACGTGAAACACCTCGCCCAGCTCATAGAGCCTTCAGGTTTCTACAATCAAAAGGCAGAGAGGTTGAAGCTCATCGCAGAGTTCTTCAACCCAACGGAGAAGGTAGAGAAGGTAAGCAGAGAAGAATTACTAAGCCTAAAGGGTATAGGTAAGGAGACCGCAGACGCCATACTTCTCTATGCGGGAAACAGGCTCACCTTTGTCATAGACAAGTATACCGCAAGGTTCATGGAAAGGTTTGCAGGCGTAAAGGGGAGATACGAGGAACTAAAAAGCCTTTTTGAGAGCTCCTTACCAATGGAGCTTGAGGTTTATAGGGAGTTTCACGCATTGTTGGACGAGCACGCTAAAAGGTACTGTAGGAGCACCCCCCTTTGTGGGGAGTGTCCTATTAAAGAGCTCTGTCTTAGTGTAAGCCCATCCTCTTGAGTACCCTTCCCCTCCACAGCCATAAGAGTATTCCCATAACCACGAGGTAAGCTATAACACTTACACCCATAAGGGTCCTTTTGTTCTTTTCCTCTGGGGACGGTTCGGCAACAGACTTAAGATATGCCACTATCTTTGCCGTCTCTTCAGGTCTTCCCGCCATAACCGCGGGCATGGATGTGCCGGGAAGGACCTTTTGAGGTTCAAGGGTAAAGGCAAAAAGATACTCTGGTCCCTTTACCAGGTACATGGTAGACAGGTCTGGGGGAACCTTCCCAAAGGACTCTTTCAGACCTATAAGGTCACTTTGAAATACCGATTCATATACGTTCCTTGGAAGCACCTTACCGTATTTTTCTTGAAGGGTCTTTAGGTTGGGGTTTGCCTGCACTGAAGCTATGTACACACCGTCGTACCTTATCGAATGACAAGCCTGACAGTTCTGCTCAAAAAGCTGTTTGCCCTCTTTGGCATAGCTTACATCCGTGGCCATCTTCAGGTACTGCTGAGGGACTTCGTACTTCTCCTTATGTACGAAGGGGTTGTAAACCCATATGACAAAGAAAAAGACTACAGCTAAAGCGGTCAAAAATACAGCCCTAATCATCTCCTTTCACCTCCCTTGGCTTTGTACCAACCCCATTCCAGTACGGATATTACAGGAAGGGCTAAGAAAAAGGCAAAGAGACCTGCTGTGAATATGAGACCTAGCATAGCATTGGTTGGCGTAGGTGGCATAACACCCAGAATGGTTAAAGCCATAGAGGATATGACAAGCACCACGTACATGACAAAGAAAAGAGGCCTGTTTCTTGCGCTCCTTAGGGGTGAGAAATCTAGGAAGGGAAGGATCAAAAGCAGTACAAGTATTAGGTTAAAGGCCACAAAGCCGAGGAACTTGTCAGGTATGGACCTGAAAACAGTATAGTAGGCCAAAAGATACCACTCGGGTGCTATATGGGCTGGAGTTTTGAAGGGGTCGGCAGGGTCATAGTTGTCCGGGGGTAAAAAGTGGCTCATGTGGAAGAAGACAAAGAAGAAAAAGACAGCAAGGTATCCCATCAGGTAGGCACCTTCTTTGAGGGTAATATAAGGATGGAAGGGCACACCCTCCTTTTTCTTATCTATCTCCTTACCGTCTGGACTTGAGATACCCGCAGCCCTTACCAGATATAGGTGAATGCTAACAAGCAGTAAAAGTATAAGTGGTAGAAGCCATATATGAAGTCCGAAGAACCTCCCTAAGGTTATCTGACCTATCTCGTAGCCCCCCTTCATCCATATGGATATGGTCTCCCCGATCTTGAACTTACCGATTAGGGGTGCAGAGTCTATGGAGGTTGGTATCTCGGCGGTCACTACCATACCCCAGTAGGAAAGCTGACCCCAAGGAAGGAGGTATCCTGTGAGAGCTGTAACCAGGAGAACAAAGTATATAAGCCATCCCACAATCCAGGTTAGCTCCCTTGGTTTTTTATAAGCATTGTAGTATATGCCGGTGAATATATGGAGATAGACTATAGCCAGAAAAAAGTTAGCACCTGCGGCGTGCACATGTCTTATAAGCCACATGAAGGGTACTTCTTTCATAATGGTGTAGTTGGCGCTATCAAAGGCAGTATGGACGTTTGGCTGATAGTACATAGTTAGGAAGATACCAGATACTATTTGAATGACAAAGGCCACAATGGCCATTATGCCAAAGGCGTAAGGGAAAGTCAGATTCTTTGGCACTTTATAATCAACCATCTGAGACTGCCAGAGCTCACTAAGGTGAGCCCTCTCATCAATCCACCTTCCTATTCTTCCCAGCATCTTTTAACCTCCTTAGGTTAGTTCCTTTATGAAACCAGTTTCACCTATTACCAGCTTGTTGCCGTCCCTTTTTTGAGGTGGGAGGTATAAAGACCTTGGTGGTGGTCCTGCAATGACATCTCCCCATGGTGAGTAAAAACCACCATGGCATGGGCAGTGGAATACGGGATATTTAAACTCTCCCTCTCCCTGAGGCTTCCAAAGAGGCACACAACCAAGGTGTGTGCAGACTGCAACCATGGCGAAGGCATCCTGATTTTGAAGGTGCTTTACATTTGCCTCTTCCTTCGGCTTACCAGTCCACTGAAAACCCTGAGGAAGCCTTATCACAAACACTGGCTTACCCTTCCAAGAGATAACCCTAACCTGCCCCTCTGGGATAGTAGATATATCCACCTCCACCACGGCACCAGCTAGAGAGGCTGCGCTGGGAGCAAGCGTCTTAACTATGGGATATAGCACACCCACAACACCTACTATTCCAAGACCACCCACAGCAAGACCTAAAAAGTCTCTCCTTGAGGTTTCCATAACGATACCTCCTGATAAAGTTCATAGTTTTTTAATTATATCAGAAAGGCTTGATAGGGTGAGGGGGCATGATAAACTGCTGGTTTGTTTTGTAGGTTTGCTGTTTTTATGAGATAGTTTACTTATATAATTATAAGTCCAGATTATTTTTAGGAGGTTGCCTATGAAAAAACACGTGGTAGTCCTTGGAGGTGGCATAGGAGGCATAGCCACAGCGTACAACCTTAGAAGGTTGGACAAAGACCTTAAGATAACTGTTGTCTCGGGAAGACCCTACTTCGGCTTTACCCCTTCTTATCCTCACCTTGCCCTAGGATGGCGTAAGTTTGAGGATATAAGCCTTCCACTTGCAGGGCTTCTTCCAAAGCACGGTATAGAGTTCATAAACGAAGATGGTGAGAGCATAGACCCAGATGCTAACAAACTCAAAACCAAGGGCGGTAAGGAAATAGAGTACGACTATCTTGTTATAGCAACAGGTCCCAAGCTCGTCTTTGGCGTAGAGGGTCAGGAACAGTATTCCACATCCGTATGCACCGCAGAACACGCAGTAGAGCTCCAGAAAAAGCTTGAAGAGTTCTATAAAAACCCAGGACCGGTTGTAGTGGGTGCCATACCTGGCGTTAGTTGTTTTGGTCCAGCTTATGAATTTGCCTTTATGCTTCACCATGAGTTGAAGAAAAAGGGAATAAGACATAAGGTATCCATAACTTACATAACATCAGAACCCTACGTGGGTCATCTTGGGCTTGGAGGTGTGGGACCTTCTCGCAGGCTTATGGAGGACCTTATGGCGGAGCGTAGCATAAACTTTGTAGCCAACGTGAAAGTGGTCAAGGTGGAGTCAGACAAGGTCATATACGAAGACCTAAATGGCAAAACCTACGAGGCACTAGCCAAGCTCTCCATGCTCATGCCCAGGTTTATGGGTCCTGAGGTGGTTGCCTCCGCTGGGGATAAGGTGGCAAACCCACCCAACAAGATGGTCATAGTGAACCGTTGCTTCCAAAATCCAACTTACAAAAACATTTACGGAGTGGGTGTGGTCACCGCCATACCACCGGTGGAGCAGACGCCCATCCCAACGGGTGCACCAAAGACGGGGATGATGATTGAACAGATGGCTCTGGCTGCGGCTCACAACATAGTGAACGATATCAGGAATAATCCTGACAGATATGCGCCCGAGCTCTCCGCCATATGCATAGCGGACATGGGTGGTGATGCTATGGTCTTCTTTGCGGACCCTGTCCTTCCTCCAAGAAGCACCGTTATCTACAGAAAGGGTGCACTGTTCCACTACATAAAGTCTGCCTTTGAAAGGTACTTCATGTGGAAAGTAAAGAATGGAAATATGGCCCCCTGGTTTGAAGAAAAGGGTCTTGAGCTTCTCCTAAAGGTTCATCCTCTGCATCTTTGCGCCAACTGTTCTGGATCTCCAGGTTCCGCCTGCTAATCCCTTCTGAGGTATACGAGGGTGGTACCCGCACCACCCTCCCTTGGATAACCTTCCCTGTAAAAGACCACAGACTTTGAGGAAGATAAAAAGTCCTGCACAGCCCTCTTAAGTGGTCCGTAGCCATGTATTACCTTAACCGTTTTTAACCCCAATCTGTAAGCTTCTTCGATAAAAGGTTCCAGCTTAGCCAGAGCCTCATCAACGCTTAAGCTTGTAAGGTTTATCTCTTTCAGGTTACCTCCTCTGAATTCAAGAACTTTCTCAGTATCCGACTTTTCCACCTGAGGCGGTGGCTCCACCTTCTTTAACTCTGAAATCCTTACCCAAGCCTTCACCTTTCCAAAAGAGACCTTTGCCCTCTCACCCTCCAACTCTAAAACCTTACCCTTGGAACCTAGCAGCTCAACCCAATCACCTTGTTCTATCTTCTCCTCTACACCTTGATAATAAACAGCAAACTTCTCCTCAAAAAGGCTCTTTAACCTCTGCTTGTCTTTTATACTATGCACACGTTCCTGAACTTCTCTTATGAAGTCTTCAAATCTATCCTTTAGCTCCTGAACGACCTTACTTATCTCTTCTCTCTTGTTCCTTTCTAGCTCCTCCTTAAGTGCCTCATACTGGACCACCAATTCATTAAGTTTTACGCGCTCTTCCTCTAAGGCCCTTATTTTCTCCTGGTAGTCCTCTATATATGCTTCTAAGCTTTTCCTTGCAGAGAAGTACTCTTCAAAGCCTGCAGGTAGATTTTCCTTGGCCTTATGGAGGACCTCTTCTGGCACACCTAGCTTCTTTGCCACTTCAAGTGCCATGCTTTCACCCACTGCGTTATAAACAATCTTGTAAAGAGGCTTAAGGCTCTCACGGTCAAAGAGGGTGCTGGCGGGTGTGTAGTAGTCGGATCTCAGGGTGTAGAGCTTTAGGGGTGTATGATGGGTTGTGACAAAGACAAAGGACTTCTTATCCTTGAAATACTCCAGAAGAGCTATACCGAGGGCTGAGCCCTCAACTGGGTCAGTGCCTGCTCCAAGCTCGTCTAGAAGCACTAGTGTCTTATCATCCACATGAGGTAAAAACTCCGCAACGTTTGATATGTGAGAGGAAAAGGTAGAAAGACTCTGCTCTATGCTTTGCTCGTCCCCTATGTCCACAAAAACCCTTTCAAAAAAGGGAAGAATGCCTTCTTCTATGGGTATGGGGATGCCACACTGAAAGAGAAGGGAGCACAGACCCAAGGTTTTTAGCGCCACCGTCTTGCCACCCGTGTTTGGTCCTGTTAGCACAAGTCCCTTCTTTTCCACCATCCTTATATCTATAGGAACCACGTCCTCTTTTATAAACAGAAGAATTGGATGCTTTGCTCCCCTTAGCTCTATGTGGTCCCCAATTTTTGGAAATTTCCCTCCGTAGCTCTTAGCAAGTTTGCATACTGCGTAGAGGTAATCAATACGCACCAAAGTCCTGAAAGCTTCTACCAGTCTGTGATGCTGTTCCCCTATTATGGATGTGAGCCTTCTCAGGATTCTTCTTATCTCCTCATCTTCTTCTTCCCTTAGGGTGGTTAGCCTGTTGTTAAGCTCTATAACACTCTGAGGCTCTACGTAGGTGGTAAAGCCTGAGGATGAAGTACCATGAACCACACCAATAACCTTTTTAACCTCTGACGTTTTAACGGGGAGAACATACCTTCCATTTCTGTAAGCTACAAACCTGTCAGAAAAGACCTTTTCTGCGTCCGGTCTTGAAAAGACTGTTTCTAACCGTTTTAGAACCTCCTTTTCCGTATCCCTTATAGACTGTCTTATCTTCCTCAGCTCATCGCTAGCTGAGTCCTTCACAAAACCCCTTGGATCTACCAAAGACTCTATGGTGTTTTCCAAAAAGTTAAACTGGTAGAGGGTTTTGGTTAATAGGGTTAAGCTTTTGTAGTTCTGTGAAAGGTCTCCAAGAGACCTTCTGAGCTCCCTTATAAGCTTCAACACCTTAAGGAGCTTAAGAGCCTCCTCAACTGTAAGCATATAGTCCTTTATGGTCGTCCTCCTTACGAGCTCCTCTACATCCTCGAAGTTGTAGATGCTTATCCTATCCACTACCTCCATAAAATCCTCTACTAGGGTGATCTGCCGAGAAATCGCAGATGGGTCTAAGAAAGGTTTTATATCGTCTATATACTTCTCCGTTGCCTCCGAATGGGTATAAGCCTTCATCCTACTGAGGAAGTTATAAAACTCAAGCTTTATAAGGTCTCTTTCTCTCATAACTCTAATACTCTTCCCTTTGCCAAAATTCCGCTTTAAATCTTACAACCCTGTTTCTGCCTGCTTCCTTTGCCTTGTAAAGTGCCACGTCCGCATACTTTATACACTGCCATATCTTATCGCTGTCTATAGGGTACTCGGACACTCCTATGCTTACTGTCTTCTTTAAAACCACTCCTGGCAGTTCAATGGTGTGCTTCTCAACAGCACTCCTTATCTTCTCTCCCACCTCCTCCGACTTGCCAGGTTGTGCATCTACGAGAAGCACTAAGAACTCCTCTCCGCCGTACCTTACAACTATATCCGATTCTCTTATTGTTCTCAATATAACCTTTGCTGTTTCTACAAGCACTCTATCTCCCACATCGTGCCCGTAAGCATCGTTTACCTGTTTGAAGTAGTCTATGTCAACCATCAACACGCCCAAAATGGTCCCACGCCTTCTAACCTGAGCAGTTAGCTTATCTATAACATCCTCAAGGAATCGCCTGTTGTAAAGTCCCGTAAGCTGGTCCTTCAAGGACTGCTCCCTTAATATATCCATGTAGGTCCTAGCCTCAAGAACTGGTGCAGACTCGTTAAGATAAGCCTTTATATAGGGAATGATGAGGTTTATAAAGGGCTCTATCTCAGGCTCGTAGACTATCTGAAGCACATTGCCCACTGCACCGCCCACATATAGAGGAATACAGTAGTAGTGAAGCCTCCCGGAAAGGCAGGCCTCATTGTCTATAAAGTTGGGGCATATACAGGGGAATTCCCTTGAATCAACATCCATACCCGTTCTCTTTGCCCTACACTCGTCAGCGCTTTGGCATATAATTTCCTTACACCAATTTTCTTTACCCTTCACATGTATAATTTCTATCTGATTTTTCGTATGGTTTACCTCGTATAGGGAGAAGGAATCAATGCTCATATAGTCCTCAAGCATGTTTATGAGCCTTGCATATATGTCCCTCTTATTTTTGTCCTTCTCTATTACCCTTTTGAACCTGTATATCTTTAGGAGCTCGTCCACTATCTTTGACGTATCGCTTAAGGCGTTGCCCGTCTTTAAAACACCGTAACCCATCATGGCTCTTACCTTTTCTTCAATATTCTCAAAGGTTTTAGAAAGGCTTGAAAAGGACTGCTCCACAACAGTCTTCAGTTCTTGCGCCTCAAAACCCGGATTAGACTGAAGGTGGTTTTCAAATATGCCCTCTTTTGCAGAGTTCATAACAAGGATGAGCTCCTTAAAAAACTTTTGCAACCTACCCAGAAAGTTGTAAACATAGAGTATCACCATAAATAGGGCAAACACAAAAAGTGACATAGCCAAAAACGAAGCCTTAGCTATCTCAGACCTAACATGGCTAAGGTTTACAACTAGGCTGATAGCTCCCAAAGTCTCGCCAGGCCTTGCCACATGGCACTGAAGACAGTTTACACCTTTTATAGGCTCAGCCCTATAGGGTATAACTATTCTGTAGTAAACCTGACTTAAACCTTCTTCCAACACATCGATAGTTTTTCCCTCTTTTAGTACCCTCCTTTCTATCTCATCCTTTGCTAGTTCATACTTTAAGCCCTCTCCAAACTGTCTTATAACTGGCTCACCCCTTATGACCCTTATGTCCTCTACTCCCCTAATCTCCCCTATCCTGCTTAAAAACTCATCTCTTTTGTCTATTACCCCCATCACCATATAAGAGGTGAGGGTGTCCCTTACCAGCTCCGCTATGCTCAGAGCCCTTTCCTTAGCATCCCTTATAGCGTAGCTTCTATAGACGTACAGAATGGTCGTAAAAACCAAGAGAATTGCCACCAATAGCACGACGACAAGCCTTGTAAGTATGGCTCTTTTCATATCATATTTCTCCAATAAAAGTATAATACGATAGGCATATCCTTACAGATAGACGATGGGTTGGTTGACCAACATCATATTGCAAATAATTCTCAATAGCTTATAATATTCAATAACAAAAACTTAGGAGGTAAGGAAGATGGAAGTGAAAGTTGGACAGAGGGTTCCAAACTTTGAAATGGAGGTCTATGACCCAAAAATCCTTGGCTTTGCGAAGGTCTCCCTTGAAGAACTTCTAAGGGAGCGCAAATGGGTGGTGCTTTTCTTCTACCCCGCAGACTTTACCTTTGTATGCCCGACTGAGCTGGCAGACCTAGCAGAACACTACGAAGAGCTCCAAAGAATGGGAGTAGAGGTGATATCTGTCTCCACAGACACTAAGTACACCCATCTGGCATGGCAAAGGTGGGAAAAACTCCTGGAAAAGGTAAGGTTTCCCATGGGTGCGGACCCAACGGGAAAGGTATCGAGGCTCTTCGGTGTATACGACGAAAACACTGGACTTGCCTTAAGGGGCACCTTTATAATCAATCCAGATGGCATACTTGTTGGCTCTGAGATAAACTTCTACAACGTGGGAAGGAATGCGGAGGAGCTTCTAAGAAAGATGAAAGCAAATGCCTACCTCATGAGCCATCCTGATGAGGCGTGCCCTGCCAAATGGAAAGAGGGAGAGAAAACTTTAAAGCCATCTCAGGAACTTGTGGGTAGAGTTTACGAAGCTCTCAGCCCTTAGTTTGAAGCCCCGCATGGGGCTTATATTTATACTATTTGGAGGTTACAAAATGGAGCTAACGCTGGATTTTCAAACGGACAAGGTTTATGACGTGGTCATCATAGGTGCGGGTCCTGCGGGTGCATCCGCAGCCATATACACGTCAAGGGCGAACCTTTCTACATTAGTGCTTTACAGAGCTGAAGCGGATGGGGCTCTTGGTGTCACCCAACAGATAGAGAATTACCCGGGTATAAGAGGCCCTATATCGGGTTACGAGCTTCTAAAGCTCATAAGAGAGCATGCAAAGGCTTTCGGTGCTGAGTTCGTGAGGGGTAAGGTCATAGCCACAGACCTTTTAGGAGAAGTTAAAAAGGTCTACACCATAGACGGTAGGGAGTTTAGGGGCAAGACACTGATAATAGCCTCTGGGGCAATGGAAAGAACCAACAAGTACAAGGGCGAAGAGGAATTTTTAGGAAAGGGTGTTTCCTACTGCGGCGTCTGTGATGCAGCCTTCTTCAAGGATAGGCCCGTGGTGGTTGTGGGAGAGGATGACTACGCCCTTGAAGAGACAGAGTTCATAGCTCGCTTTGCCAGTAAGATATATTTGGTAGTCCCCTCCAGTAGGATAAAGGCACCTCATGAGATGGTATCAGAAATCCAATTTAACCCTAAGGTGGAAATACTTCTACACCATAGGGTTATAGAAATAGTGGGTTCATCCCTAGTTGAGGGTCTTTGGGTACAGAGCATAAACACAAAGGAGAAAAAACTTCTGCCCGTGGACGGTGTCTTCATATTCTTGGGTGGTAATAAGCCATCGGTAGACTTTCTTATGAATCAGGTGGAGATGACAAGCGACCACTGTATAGTGGTCAATGAGGAGATGATGACCTCAGTGCCGGGTGTATTTGCCGCTGGGGATGTGCTTTGCACCAACATAAAGCAGGCGGTTATAGCGGCAGCAGACGGTGTCAAAGCTGCCCTTGCAGTGGACAAGTATCTCAATAAGAAGGCAAAGATAACCGCTCAATGGTGAGGGTGTGGTATATTTTTTAATGGATGCAACATGGATACGAAAGGGAGCTTTCCCTTGTGAGGGGGGAGCTCCTCAAGCATCTTGACCCAGACGTAAAGGATGTTCTCGAGGTTGGAAGCTACATACTGTCCTCTGGTGGCAAGAGGATAAGGCCCCTTCTTACCCTTCTCACGTGTAGAACACTCGGTGGAGATGAAGAGAGGGCTTTACCCCTAGCTATTGGTATAGAGTACGTGCACGTGGCCTCCCTTCTCCATGACGACGTTGTGGATGGGGCAGAGTTTAGAAGGGGTAAAAAGAGTGCCAACTTACTTTTTGGAAACGAGGTTTGTGTGCTTACCGGGGACTATATGTATGCCAAAGCTCTTTCCCTTTATGCTAAGTATGGAGACCTTCGGTGTATAGATGTCCTTAGCGATGCTGTGATGAAGATGTCCCAGGGTCAGCTCTTGGAGCTGAAAAACTTGGGAAGAATTATAGACGAGGATACCTACTTCAAAATAGTGGATTACAAGACGGGCGCTCTCTTCGGTGCCTGTATGGCAGTGGGGGCACTTATGTCAGGAAGGGAAGATTACTGGGATTTTTATAAGGTGGGTACAAGGGTAGGTAGAGCCTTTCAGCTTGTAGATGACGCTTTGGACTACTCGGGTGATGAAGAGAAGCTGGGTAAACCCACAGGCTTAGACCTTTCAGAAGGTAAATGCACTTATCCCCTCATAGCGGTGGTGGACAGGTTAAGGGAGGATCAGCTGGGATACTTCTTCAATGGGATGGTAGAGGAATTGCGGGAGCTGGTTTTAGAGCTTGGTGGGGTGGAAAAGACGGTAAAGCGTGCCAATGAGGAGATAGAGGAGGTACTCAAGTTCCTTGAAGGCTTTGACAAGGATGGCATCTTAAAAGAACTCCTCCCCGGTGTGGCTGCAAGGGAGAGGTAAACTAAGGATTATAGCCCTCTCTGAATTTCTTGAGGTTTACAAGATTTTCCGCTATGTTTAACCTTTTGGTCTCGGCTAATGAAATAAGATGATTTAAGATTGAAAGACAATCCTTTGCATTCTCAAGCCCAAGACTCATGAGGTGCTCCTCTGAAATACCCTGCAATGCCTGCATCAACCTATCCCAGTTTTCCTCCTGCACGTATACTTCACACTGCAGTAGTATCTGCTTCAGGTCTTCCATAGATATTCCTCTCTGCCTCTTCCCAAGCTTCCTTTAGTTCTTTTGCTATTTTTATAACCCTCTCAAGGGTATCAGGTTCATCTCCTTCTACCGTTATCCTAACTAGTTCATTCAAAAGGGCTTGGTATATATCATGGAGATTCTTCGCTATATCACCTCCCTGTTCCATGTTTAGGGTAGAGTCAAGCACTATAAGTATCTCAGTGGCCCTTCCAATAGCCTCGTACTTTACCCTTAAAACTTCCGGGTCGCTTTGCTCTCCCCTCATACAATCTATAGCTTCCTCCAGACATATTATCATCTTTTCGTAAAGCAATATGACCTGTCTTATGGGGTTTGCGGTGATTACCATGTTTTCAAGATAGGCGTTCATGATCTCTTACCTCCCTGCATTTCTGAAAGGCTGACTATAAAGGATTGAAGCCTCACCATTACCTCCTGAGCCCTGTTTATAAAAGCTTCTACCTTAGCATACTCCAGCTTGAGTCTTTCTTCCTCTCTAATTAGCTGCTCCCTTAGAGCCTCTGCCCTTGCGTTTATGCTCTCAAGCCTGGTTTGATAGTCTCTGTCAAAGGATTGAAGAGTAGTGTAAGTCCTTGATAGATAACTCCCCATGGTGTCTTTGAGTTTTTCTATTATTTCCTTCATCTTGGATGGTTCTGACCTTAAGAGAGGGCTAACAGCAGAGGAGTTTAGCTCAAGCGTGCCATCCTCCTTTACATTAACAAGGTCATACCTAAAAAGGTCATCCATCATCCTGGATAGGTCCGTCTTTATACCAACCACCGTGTAGTCCCCCTGAAATAGGGCATCTTTTGCAGTAAGCTGGTTAACCACGGAAACCAGAGCATTGTATTTATCTACAAACCCCTTAAAGAAATTTAACAGACCTGAGCTGTCATCCTCAACGCTTATTGTAGCTTCCCCCAACTTCTTAACCGTTATGTTTACACCCGTTACAATATTTTCGAAGGTATTGGACGCAGATATTATTTCCTCTGTGGAGTCTCCTACTGTTATTTTTGCGTTCTTCGCCAGCTGTATGGGTGAAGGGTAGTTTATTCCCCACACTCCATTTATATTCATTGCGCTCGCCTCAGATATAACGAAGGTGTTTGTAGTTGGGTCAGTTTCTAGTCTTGACAAAGCTTCGTCCTTCTCCATGAATAAAATCCTATAGTTTTCCCCATCAAAGTATATACTCGCCTGTATTCTGGAACCAGCGCTCTGATTGATGCTGTTCACCAAGTCGGAAAGGGTCCCACTACCTGCCTGAACAGAAAAAAGCTCAAAATCCCCATAATCCTTGGCATACCTGAGCGTAAAGTTATTCCATGTAATATTGGCATTTAGATCCTGGGTGCCAAAATTGGAAAGCATGACCTCCTTCTCAGCCAGCTGAAGCACCCTCATCCTTAAGCTTACATTTAGAGCTTCTTCAGAAGCGACGCCCATGGCAACCTCGTTATTGGATATGTTTACCCTTTTTCCCTTCAGGAGTTTCTCTGTATCAAGATTTTCAAAATGGGAAGAAAACCCAGAAACCGCCTGCAATAGCTTTGAGATGGCGCTCTGTTTCACCTGTATCTGTTGGCTTTCTTTAGATAGTCCTTGGAGTGGTAGTGATTTCACTCTAATCAGCTGTTCAATCACAGACCCCCAATCAAACTTACCAGTTAAGTTGTTAAAGTATATCTCACCAGCCAACTGCTATACCTCCTTGTTTAGTAGAATACCAAGCATCCTGTCTATCCTCTTCATAAGCTCAAGGATATGGTCGGGCGGTATCTGTCTTACAACCCTATTTGTGTCCCTTTCTATTATCTTAGCAACGGGTATTTCCAGTTCAGTATCTATATCTATGCGTAGATACTTGTTTAACATATCGAACTTCCTCTTTATTTCCTCCATTAGTTTTTGTATCTCCTCCCTGTTTTCCTCAGCTGCTTCGGCGCTTTGCACAATCTTCTTGCTAATCCTTTCTAGTGCACCACCTGCTGACTCGTTGCCGAGCCTTTGCTCTAAGTTGAACACGGGTATGTTAAGATTTGCTTCATTCATACCCACTTTCATGTCCCTTGCCTCTCAGTAAAGGGGGCAGGAGAAGCCCCCTATCAAATTATCTTAAAAGCTGTAGCACAAGCTGGGGTAGTTGGTTGGCCTGAGCGAGCATGGCCATTGAGGACTGCATCTTTATTTGTAGCTTGGTAAAGTTGGTCATCTCCTCAGCATAGTCGGTGTTGCGTATGACGTTCTCCGCTTCTTTTGTGTTATCCCAAGCCACCTTCTGGGAGTCGTATATGGACTGGAGGTTGTTCATAACCGCACCTATTTGGGCTCTGACCGTGTCTACCCTTTGAAGGGCCTTTTTGACTATAAGGGTAGCAAGCTCTGCACTTTGATTGGTTGAAAGGTCTATGGAGTAGAGGTTTATAAAGGTGGAATTGATTGAAGCATTCGGTCCAGTTGCTCCCACTATATCTATACCGTTCTCATTTACTACGAAGCTCTCCGTACCCAATATCTGAAGCTCACCTACCTTTATTGCATAAGCCCTATTACCATTCGCCAGACCAGACACATCATTAGCTCCCTGTAGGAGCTGTGAGAAGTTAACTGCCACATTACCAGTGG